>NZ_JALLIK010000106.1:0-181447 GCF_023093595.1 Thauera aromatica | reverse complement strand
CCGCGCGGGGGAGTCTGCTTCGGGCTACGCCCTTCGCAGATTCCCCCGCGCCACATTCACCACACCAACGGAGGAAATCTCACCCTAAAAACCGCTACACTTATCCACAGTCGCCGTAATGACAGGCGGCTATCGTCCCTGGTCAGAATTCAAACGGAACACCTGGTCAGTATTGGACCGGCGCCAACACCGAAGATCATGTTCACTGACTTAGCTGCCATCTCCGCCGCGAGAAGCGCCCCGGCAAGCTTGCTCTCGCCCATTTTCTCTAGGTCGGACTTTTCTGCGCTCAGGCCGATCCTGAAGCATCTAAGCATGGCCGCGGCGTCTCCTTTCTCGGCGCGCTCGTGGTCTCCGGGGTCAAATTTAGTGGGTTCGCCAGGAAACAGACGCGCCATTTCAAGTTCAAAGGCTTGCTCACGACGCGCCCCGAAGTCGGCAATTATCATCATCGCCGTATCTCTCAGTGTCCGCCCTGTCATCTACGCCCCCCTTCGGCACAGCCCTTGAAATAGGTGCCGCGCCGGCCGGGCAAGGGAACCCGGTTTTCCTCCCGTCGGAGCAGGCGCGGCAAACTCGGTTCACGCGGCCCGGTACGCCTTCCCGAAGCGCCCGATGATGACCTTTCGGCCCTCCTCGATCTGGCTGTCGACGAAGTCCGCCCACCATTGCAGCATCTCGCGCCGCTGGTCGGCGTACTGCGCCCGGTTGTAGACGCCACGGATGCCCTTGGTCTCGTGCGCCAAGCACTTCTCAATCCAGTCGGAGTTGAACCCGGCCTCGTGCAGCAGCGTGGATGCCGTGCGCCGGAAGTCGTGCAGCACGAAGTCCCGCACGTCGAGGTCGAGCGTGCGGACAGCGACGTTCAGCGTACTGTGGGCGATGGGCTTGTTCAGACTGCTGCGGCTCGGAAAGATGAAGTCGGAGCCGCTCGAAAGCCCCTTCAGCTCCTCGAACATCGCCACCGCCTGCCGGGACAGCGGAACGATGTGCGGGCGGTCCTTCTTCATGCGCTCGCCGGGGATCGACCACACGGCCTCATCGAAGTCGACTTCATCCCACCGCGCTTCGATCAGCTCGGACTTGCGCACCATGCACAGGATCAGCAGATGCAGCGCCAGCTTGTTCGCCCGCTTCATCGAGGATTGGTAGATCGACCGCAGCAGCCTGCCCACCTCGTCCGACGACAACGCCACGTCCCGGCTCTTCGTCGTAGCGATGAACTGCGCCTCCACTGCGGCAGCCGGGTTGAACTTGGTCAGCTCGCGGGCGATGGCGTAGGCGAACAAGCGCTTCATCACGTTGCGAGTTTGCAGCGCCATCTGGTCGGCCCCTCGCGCCTTGATCTTGTCCGTGATCGCCAGCACGTCGGAAACGGTCACGTCGGCGATCTGCTTCGCGCCGATGGCGGGGATCACGTCCTTTTCGAGTACGCGCCGGATGTTCCTTGGATTGCTGTTGCCCGGCTCGGCCACCTCGGCAAACCAGCGCCAGGCGAACGCCTCTACCGTGCTGGCTGCGCGGGCTTCTGCTTCCTTCGCGTCGATCTTCCTGCGCTGGGCGGTGCACCAGTCGTCGATGAACTTCTGCGCCCGCTCCTTCACGGTCACGGACAGGTCGTCCGGGATCGCATCCCCGCGCTTCAGCGCCATCGGGGACAGGCCGCGCCCGGACAGCGCCTTGCAGTCGTCCCGCCAGGTGCGGGCTTCACTCAGGGAATAGGCGGGGTAGTCGCCCAGCGTCACCTTTTCCTGTTTGCCTGCCAGCCGGTAGCGCAGCCGCCAGACCTTCGCCCCGCCGGGCATCACTTCCACGAACAGCCCGCCTTCGTCGGCCTCCTGGTATCGCTCGCTGCGCGGTTTCAGGTTCCGTAGCTTGGCATCCGATAGCGTCATGACTCCCCCCTCTGTCTGGCGTGTGCCCACGGCCTGCCGTAAGCCCGCCTCTATCTTGCCTTTGTCCTTGCATGATGACGAACGACTCATTAACGGAGCGAACCCCGTGCCGTTCGTGGTAATCCGGCCAATACTTCCGCCCCGTGTGCCCACGGCTGTTATGCATTTCGTGCTGTACGAAAATTCAGTATTGGCACACGCCCGGATGGCCGTGGGCACACCATTTCCGCCGTGGGCACACCCGTGGGCACACATTCTTGCGGATTGCTGCGGAACACTCAAGCCCTGCGCATAACAAAAAACCCGCAGTGACGCGGGTTTCATGGTGTTTTGCGGAAGGCTTCGGACTATGCCGGAAGCGTCGCTACTTGCCGATGCAGAAACGCGAGAAAATGACCCCGAGCAGGTCGTCGGCGGTGAACTCCCCGGTGATCTCGGCCAGGCTTTCCTGCGCCAGGCGCAGCTCTTCGGCAAACAACTCGAGCGCCGCGCACTGCTCCCCGGCGACGACGACGTGCGTCAGCGCCTCGCGCAAGGCCTGAAGGTGGCGTTCGCGGGCCAGGATCACGTCCTCACCGTGCGCATGCCAGCCGGCGATGCGCAGCAGCTCTTCGCGCAGTAGTTCGATACCCACCCCGGTCTTGGCCGACAGCCGTAGACGCACGCACCCCGCTTGATCCTCGCGGGCAGCCTCGCCGCCGGCGAGGTCGATCTTGTTCACCACGGTGACGCGCATCGCCCCGGCAGGCAGGCGGGCGTCGATCGTGTCGCTGCTCTCCTCGCCGCTGTCGCCGGCCTCCACCAGGCGCAGGATCACATCGGCACGCTCGATCTCGCGCCAGGCACGCTCGATGCCGATGCGCTCGACGGTGTCGGCGGTGTCGCGCAGGCCGGCGGTGTCGATGATGTGCAGCGGGATGCCTTCGATCTGGATCGTTTCGCGCAGCGCGTCGCGGGTGGTGCCAGCGATGTCGGTGACGATCGCGCGTTCTTCGCCGGCGAGGCGGTTGAGCAGGCTGGACTTGCCGACATTGGGCGCTCCCACCAGCACCACGTTGAGGCCGCTGCGCAGCAGGGCGCCCTGGCGGGCACGGTCGAGCAGGCCTTCGAGGTCGGCGCGGATCCCGTCCAGGCGCGGCAGTGCACGGGCGCGTTCAAGAAACTCGATTTCCTCTTCGGGAAAGTCGAGAGTCGCTTCGACCAGCATCCGCAGGTCGATCAGGGCATCGACGATGCGCCGTACTTCTTCAGAGAATTTTCCCGACAGCGAGCGCAGCGCCGAGCGCGCCGCGGCCGCGGTGGAGGCTTCGATCAGGTCGGCAACGCCTTCCGCCTGGGCGAGGTCGAGTTTGCCGTTGAGGAAGGCGCGCCGGGTGAATTCACCGGGCTCGGCCAGGCGCGCACCCAGCTCGAGGCAGCGCTCGAGCAGCAGCTGCATGACCACCGGGCCGCCATGACCCTGGAGCTCGAGCACGTCCTCGCCGGTGAACGACGCCGGCGCCGGAAAATACAGCAGGATGCCTTCGTCGATCGCCCGCCCCGCCGCATCCGCGAAGCGGGTGAAATGCGCCCGGCGAGGCTGCGGCTCACGCCCGCACAAGCTCTGTGCGAATGCGCTCAGGGCGGCGCCGGAAACGCGAACGACACCGATGCCGCCGCGCCCCGGCGCGGTCGCGACCGCGGCGATGGTGTCAGGCGCTCTTGCTGCCGGGCTTTGCACTCTCGATCATCCGCGTGATCTGCCACTGCTGGGCAATCGACAGGATGTTGTTCACCACCCAGTACAGCACCAGGCCGGAGGGGAACCACAGGAACATGAAGGTGAACACGATCGGCATCGCCATCATGACCTTGGCCTGGATCGGGTCGGGCGGGGTCGGGTTGAGCTTCATCTGCACCAGCATCGACACGCCCATGATCACCGGCAGGATGAAGTACGGGTCCTTCGCCGACAGGTCCTGGATCCAGCCCAGCCACGGCGCATGGCGCATCTCGACGCTGCCGAGCAGCACCCAGTAGAGGGCGATGAACACCGGAATCTGCACCAGGATCGGCAGGCAGCCGCCGAGCGGGTTGATCTTCTCGGTGCGGTAGAGATTCATCATCTCCTGCTGCATCTTCGCCTTGTCGTTGCCGTACAGCTCCTTCATGCGCTGCAGGCGCGGACCGAGCACGCGCATCTTGGCCATCGACTTGTAGCTCGCCGCCGACAGCGGGAAGAACACCGCCTTGATCGCCACCGTCACCAGGATGATCGCCCAGCCCCAGTTGCCGGTCAGACTGTGGAGCCACGACAGGACCCAAAACAGCGGCGCGGCGATCACCGTGAGCCAGCCGTAGTCGACCACCAGGTCGAGCCCGGGCGCGATCCCTTCGAGCTTGTCCTGCTCCTGCGGACCGGCGTACAAGCGGGTCGCGACCCGGCTTTCGGCACCCGGCTCGATCGCCGCCACCGGCAGGATCACTCCGGCGGAGAACAGGTTGCTGCCCAGCGCGCGCGCGAAGTATTCGCGCTGCGCACCCTGCTCCGGCAGCCAGGCGCTGACGAAGTAGTGCTGCACCATCGCCACCCAGCCATCGCTGGCGTTCTTGGCGAACTTGGCGCTGCCGTCGGTGATGTCCTCGAACTGCACCTTCTGGAACTTGCCGCCTTCGGTGTAGAACGCCGGGCCGGTGAAGGTATTGACGCCGAACGCTTCGACCTGCTCGGCCGGGTTGCCGTCGCGGGTGAGTTGGAAGTACGCGTGCGGAGCGAGCGCCTGGGCGCTGCCGTTGCGGATTTCGTAGCCGACATCGACCAGATAGCTGCCGCGCTCGAAGCGCATGACCTTGGTCACCTGGACGCCGTTCTGCTCCGGAGCCTGGAGACGCAGCACCACGCTGTCCTCGCCGTCCTTCAGGCGCTGTTCGCCCGCCGGCAGCGCGAACACGGTCTTGTGTGTCGGCAGGCCGTCGCCGATCAGCCCCGACTGAGCCGCGTACTGGTGGCGCGAGCCGTCGTCCAGCAGGACGAAATCGCCGCCGTTGTCGCCACTGGCACGATGCTGCTTGAGCTCGAGGCGGACGATGTCCCCCCCTTCGGCCGAGACTTCCGCGCGCAGCATGTCGGTCTCGACGACAACGCGCGGCGCGGTGGACGCGGCGCCGCCCTGCTCACCCGGCACGACGGCCTGGCCGGGCGCCAGGCTCGCCGAAGGAGTGGGGACGGAACCGTCGGCGACGGCACCCGCCGCCGGCTGCGCCACGGGCGCGGGCTGGTTCTGCTTGATCCAGCCATCCCACAGCATGACCAGGGCAAAGGAGAAAACCAGGAAGAGGATGAGGCGGCGTTGATCCATCGGATTCGTTCTTCTCAGGTCAGGGAACGGGATCATACCCGCCCGGATTGAAAGGGTGGCAGCGCCCCACCCGCCTGGCCGCCATCCAGCCGCCGCGCAAGGCACCATGGCGCTGGATCGCTTCGATGGCGTACTCGGAGCAGGTCGGGTAAAAACGGCAATTGCGCCCCAGCAGGGGACTGATCGCGTAGCGGTAGGCGCGCAGCGGCGCGATCATCAGGCTCTTCATTGCCGGGGCAGCCTTTGCAGCAACTGCAGCAGGTCGAGGTTGAGTTCGGCACGCGTGGCTTTCGCCACCGGCGCATGCAGCCGGACGACGAGATCCACCGCCGGCAGGAATTCGCGATGACGGCGGAAGATCTCGCGCGCGATCCGCTTGACCAGGTTGCGCACGTTCGCCCGCTTCGCCAGCTTCTTCGCCACGACGACGCCGAGACGGGCGCTGTCGAGGCCGTTCGGACGGTAATGCGCCATGTAGAAGCGTCCGCGCAAAGCCCGCCGAAAAGCAAAAACGGATGAGTACTCATCCGTTTTGTGCAATCTGTGAGCGCTGCGGAAACCCTGATCAGCGCCCGAGGGCAGGCTCACCTCAGACAGCGAGGCGATGACGGCCCTTGGCACGGCGTGCGCGGATGACCGCACGGCCGCCACGGGTCTTCATGCGGACCAGGAAGCCGTGAGTGCGCTTGCGACGGACGACGGAAGGCTGATAAGTGCGTTTCATGATCGGACTGCCAGTGTTGGGTCAAACCGAGGAGTTAAATACATAATGTCATGTTTGTCAAGAACAATTTTTGGGTCAGCCTGTGGATAAGTCTGCGCCCGGAAGGTTAGAATGTCGCCTTTCCATGCCTTGCCGCAAGCGCGAGCCACAGCGCCCCGCGCTCATGAATGCCGCCGTCCGAGCGCAGCGCAGGCATCCAGCCCCCGACAGACCCGCCGCAAGGCAGCGTTGCGTGCGCATGCGCAGCGATCCGTCCATGCCGAATGAACCTACCCGCCATCCGAAACGACATCGCCGTGACTCAAGATTTCTGGTCCTTCTGCCTGTCGCGCCTTGAACAGGAACTGCCCCAGCAGCAGTTCAACACCTGGATCAAGACCTTGCGGGCCGAAGCCGGCGAAGCCGGCGCGTGGGTGCTGCTCGCGCCCAACCGTTTCGTGCTGCAGTGGGTGCGCGAGCGTTACCTGCGCCGCATCCTCGAACTGGGAGAAGAATTCGCCGGCGTGCCGCTGCCGGTCGACCTGCAGCTACCCGCCGCCGGAACCGCGCGCAGCGCACGCTCCGCGGCCACCGCCGGGCCGCTGCCTGCGCCCGGGCCGTCCCCCGACGCCATCCCGCCGACCCGCGCCGACAGCGCCCCGATGGCGGCCGACGCCGCGGTCGACGACCCCGTTCCGCCCGCTCCCGCGCGCCCCCGGCGCAGCGCCGCGCCGGGGGCCGGCGGCCGGGACGCCGAACCGTCCTCCGGCCTCGAGCTCGCCTACGAGAAGACCCGCCTCAACCCGGACTTCACCTTCGACACCCTGGTGACCGGCCGCGCCAACGACCTCGCCCGCGCCGCAGCGATGCAGGTGGCGCAGAATCCCGGCACCTCCTACAACCCGCTGTTCGTCTACGGCGGCGTCGGCCTGGGCAAGACCCACCTCGTGCACGCGATCGGCAACGCGGTGTTCAAGCACAATCCGCGCGCGGTGATCCGCTACGTGCACGTCGAGGACTACTACGCCGACGTCGTGCGCGCCTACCAGCAAAAGAGCTTCGACGCGTTCAAGCGCTATTACCGCTCGCTCGACATGCTGATCATCGACGACATCCAGTTCTTCAACAACAAGAACCGGACGCAGGAAGAGTTCTTCCACGCCTTCAACGCCCTCACCGAGGCGAGGAAGCAGATCGTCATCACCTGCGACACCTACCCGAAGGACATCCAGGGCCTGGAAGACCGCCTCATTTCCCGCTTCGACTGGGGCCTGACGGTGCAGATCGAGCCGCCCGAGCTCGAGATGCGCGTCGCCATCCTGAAGAAGAAGGCCGAGGCCCTGCGCGTGATCGTGGACGACGACGTCGCCTTCCTCATCGCCAAGAACCTGCGCTCGAACGTGCGCGAGCTCGAAGGCGCGCTCAACAAGGTCGTCGCCTACGCCCGCTTCCACGGCCGCCAGATCGGCCTCGAAGTGGCCAAGGAAGCGCTCAAGGATCTGCTCCACGCGCACAACCGCCAGCTATCGATCGAGCACATCCAGAAGACCGTCGCCGACTACTACAAGATCAAGGTCGCCGACATGCACTCGAAAAAGCGCACCCGCGTGATCGCCCGCCCGCGCCAGGTGGCGATGTGGCTGGCGAAGGAACTCACGCCGATGTCGCTGCCGGCGATCGGCGAAGCCTTCGGCGGCCGCGACCACACCACGGTCCTTCACGCCTGCCGCACGATCACCGAACTGCGCCTTGGCGACCACCAGCTCAACCATGACGTTCACGTGCTCACCCAGGTCCTGCGCGGTTGAGCCCGAACCCATGCCTTTCGCCTTCCACCGTTTTCCCGATCAACCCACTGACCCGGTCTGACGCCATGCTCCTGCTCACCACCACCCGCGATGCGCTCCTCGCTCCGCTGCAGTCGGTTGCCGGCATCGTCGAAAAACGCCACACCCTGCCGATCCTGTCGAACGTGCTGATCGAAAAGCACGGCGACCAGCTGACGATGCTCGCCACCGACATCGAGATCCAGATCCGCACCACCACCGGCGGCCACATCGGCGGCGAGGACGCCGCGATCACCGTCGGCGCGCGCAAGCTGCAGGACATCCTGCGCGCCCTGCCCGACAGCGCCGAAGTCAGCCTGACGCTCGACGACAAGCGCCTCACGCTCAAGGCCGGTCGCAGCCGCTTCCAGCTCCAGACCCTGCCTGCGGCCGATTACCCGCGCCTGTCCCCGCCCGACGGCGACAGCGCCCGCCTGACCATCGGCCAGCGCGCGTTCAAGCGCCAGCTCGCCCAGGTGTCCTACGCGATGGCGCAGCAGGACATCCGCTACTACCTCAACGGCCTGCTGCTGATCGCCGACGGCGGCGAACTGCGCATGGTCGCCACCGACGGCCACCGCCTGGCCTACGCCGCTGCTGCGCTCGAAGCTCCCTTTGGCGCGCAGGACGGCACGCGCACCGAAGCGATCCTGCCGCGCAAGACCGTGCTCGAACTCGCCCGCCAGCTCACCGACAGTGACGACCCCCTCGAGATCCTGCTCGCCGGCAACCAGGCGGTGTTCCGCTTCGGCTCGATCGAGCTCGTCACCAAGCTGATCGACGGCAAGTTCCCCGACTACGAGCGCGTCATCCCGCAGGCCCATCCCAATCTGGTCGGCTTCGCCCGCCAGCCGCTGCTGGCCGCGCTGCAGCGTGCCGCGATCCTGACCACCGACAAGTTCCGCGGCGTGCGCATGGTGCTCGAGGACGGCGTGCTGAAAATCGTCAGCACCAACGCCGAGCAGGAAGAAGCCCATGACGAACTGGAAATCGACTACCACGGCGACAAGCTCGACATCGGCTTCAACGTCACCTACCTGCTCGACGTGCTCAACAACCTCTCCTCCGACACCATCGACTGGCATTTCAACGACGGCAACTCCAGCGTCCTGATCACCCTGCCGGGCAACGACCAGTTCAAGTATGTCGTGATGCCGATGCGGATCTGAGCCGCAGCTTCAGCGCAGCCCCCGTTCTTTACGAATCACCGAGATGACCATGTCCGAACCGCAAGACCTGCCCACCGCGTCCGCCAAGGCTCACGAAGACTACGACGAAACCAGCATCCAGCAGCTCGAAGGGCTGGAAGCGGTCAGGAAGCGTCCCGGCATGTACATCGGCGACACGTCCGACGGCACCGGCCTGCACCACATGGTGTTCGAAGTCGTCGACAACTCCATCGACGAGGCCCTGGCCGGCCATTGCGACGACATCGTCATCACCATTCACGCCGACAACTCGATCTCGGTCACCGACAACGGCCGCGGCATTCCGGTCGGCGTCAAGATGGACGACAAGCACGAACCGAAGCGCAGCGCGGCCGAAATCGTCATGTGCGTGCTCCACGCCGGCGGCAAGTTCAACCAGAACAGCTACAAGGTCTCCGGCGGCCTGCACGGTGTCGGCGTGTCCTGCGTCAACGCGCTGTCGAAGTGGATGCACGTCACCGTCGCCCGCGACGGCAAGCGCCACCTGCTCGAATTCGAGCGCGGCAAGCCGCAGAACCGCGTCATCGAAGTCGTCGACGGCATCGAGGTCAGCCCGGCGCGCGTCATCGGCGAAACCACCAAGCGCGGCACCAAGGTCCATTACCTCGCCGACGAAGAAATCTTCGGCACCGTCGAGTACCACTACGACATTCTCGCCAAGCGCCTGCGCGAACTCTCCTTCCTCAACAACGGGGTCAAGATCCGCCTCGTCGACCAGCGCACCGGCAAGGAAGAGGACTTCGCCTTCGCCGGCGGCGTGAAGGGCTTCGTCGAGTACATCAACCGCAGCAAGACCGTGCTCCACCCCACCGTGTTCTACGCCACCGGCACCACCCGCATCCCCACCGGCCACGGCCACGACGCCGAACTGGCGGTCGAAGTGGCGATGCAGTGGAACGACAGCTACGCCGAACAGGTGCTGTGCTACACCAACAACATCCCCCAGGCCGACGGCGGCACCCACCTCACCGGGCTGCGCGCGGCGATGACGCGCGTCATCAACAAGTACATCGAAGAAAATGAGATCGCCAAGAAGGCCAAGGTCGACATCACCGGCGACGACATGCGCGAGGGGCTGGCCTGCGTGCTGTCGGTGAAGATGCCCGACCCCAAGTTCGCCAGCCAGACCAAGATGAAGCTGGTGTCGTCGGAAGCGCGCCCGGCGGTGGAGGAAGTCGTCGCCAGCAAGCTCGCCGACTTCCTCCTCGAGAACCCGCTCGACGCCAAGACCATCTGCAACAAGATCGTCGAAGCCGCGCGCGCGCGCGACGCCGCGCGCAAGGCGCGCGAGATGACCCGGCGCAAGGGCGTGCTCGACGGCGTCGGGCTGCCCGGCAAGCTCGCCGACTGCCAGGAGAAGGACCCCGCGCTGTGCGAGCTCTACCTCGTCGAGGGCGACTCCGCCGGCGGCTCCGCCAAGCAGGGCCGCGACCGCAAGTTCCAGGCGATCCTGCCGTTGAAGGGCAAGATCCTCAACGTCGAGAAGGCGCGCTTCGACAAGCTGCTGCAGAGCCAGGAGATCGCCACCCTGATCACCGCGCTGGGAACGAGCATCGGCAAGGACGACTACAAGCCCGAGAAGCTGCGCTACCACCGCATCATCCTGATGACCGACGCCGACGTCGACGGCGCCCACATCCGCACCCTGCTGCTCACCTTCTTCTACCGCCAGATGCCCGAGTTGGTCGAGCGCGGCCACATCTACATCGCCCAGCCGCCGCTGTACAAGATCAAGCACGGCAAGACCGAGCTCTACATCAAGGACGACCACGAGCTCAACGGCCACCTGCTCAGGCTCGCCCTCGACGGCGCCAGCCTGCTGCCGCGCGAAGGCGCCGCGCCGATCGCCGACGAGGCCCTCGGCGGCCTGGCGCGCAGCTACCTGCTCGCCGAAGCCGTCGTCCGCCGCCTGGCGAGCTACATCGACCCCGAAGTGCTGCAGGTCATGCTCGCCCACGACATCGAAGTCAGTCTCGACGACGAAGCCGCTGCGCACACCTCGGCCGAACGCATCCGCCCCCACCTGCCCGAAGGCCTGCAGATCTACGCCGAATACCACGACGAATCCGAAGCCTGGCGCCTCACCATCGAGCGCCTGCACCACGGAAACCGCAAGTTCGGCTGGGTCGAGCACGACTTCCTCGTCTCCGGCGACTACCGCAGCATCCGCAACGCCGCCCAGGCCATCGCCGGCCTCATCGGCCCCGGCGCCGAGATCCGCCGCGGCGAGAAGCGCCAGCCCGTCACCCGCTTCGCCGACGCCATCAAGTGGCTGCTGGCCGAAGTCGAACGCGGCCTCAGCAAGCAACGCTACAAGGGCCTCGGCGAGATGAACCCCGAGCAGCTGTGGGAAACTACCATGGATCCGGCGGTGCGCCGCCTGCTGCGCGTGCAGATCGACGACGCCATCGCCGCGGACGAGATCTTCACCACGCTAAT
Organism: Thauera aromatica; assembly: GCF_023093595.1. Lineage (GTDB taxonomy): Bacteria > Pseudomonadota > Gammaproteobacteria > Burkholderiales > Rhodocyclaceae > Thauera > Thauera aromatica_A. The sequence goes on along the minus strand of NZ_JALLIK010000106.1, from coordinate 170,038 downwards.
GGGAGACAACGTCGAGCCGCGCCGGGCCTTCATCGAGGGCAATGCGCTGTATGCGCAGAACATCGATGTGTGAGTTCTTGTAGCAGCGACCACAAACTGGCAAATGGCTAGCCAATTATTGGCGGACGGCCAGAAAGGGCGGGCGAATCCGGTAGGGTTCCCCGCCCTTTTCCTTTGACTGTTACCGACGGGAAAGCCGGCCGCGACAGGGCCCCGAGCGTGCGCGCGACCGCCTCGATGACATGCACGTGCCCCGCGAACGCTACAATCCGTCCGTCTGCGACCACCATCGATCCCTCCCGAGAAATGTCCCTCGACTGTTGGCAGCCCCACCAGCAGGATCATCAACCCCACGTCTTTCCGCGGCACCGAACGCCCCCACGATCCCGCTGCTATGCTCACGCGCTCGGACTGCCATGCCCCCAAGCCACCGGGACCGGAGCGACCCGCATGAAAAAATTCATCCGCGACAACCCGACCATCGCCTTCGGGCTCGGCCTGCCGCTGCTGCTCGTCGCCGTATTCCTCGCCATCTCGGGCATTCCCGCCCTGCTGGTCGCACCGCCGCAGTACGAGGTGCTGTACGCGACCAACTACAACTTCTACAACAACGCGCACAACGCGATCCAGATCGCGGTCGTCGGTGATCGCGTGCAGGTCAGCTACGTCGGCAATATGCAGCCCTACCAGACCCCGCGGCTGTGGCGCTTCAACCCGAAAACCGGCGCGGTGAGGGAAATCGCGCTGCCGTTGCCGCCCGGCCTCGCCCCCAACAGCGGGCGCCCGGTCGAGGCGGAGAAGACACCGCGCGTGACCCCCATCGACGTCCCCGACCTCGCCGAGCTCAAGGTCGATTCGTCGAGCCTGGCGCCCGACGGCTACACGTTCCGCAGCGGCGCCGACGGCTACGGCGGAAACGTCTTCGACGGCCTGTTCTTCGGTTCTTCGCGCTACCGGATCCAGGCCGAACTCATCAAGGACGGGCGCAGCATCCGGCTGCCCAACACCGAAGGCGCCTACTACGGCAACACGGTCCGCTTCGTCGGCTGGGTGCTGCCGTGATCTGGCTCCTGCTGCTGATCGTGCTGATCGTCCTCGCCGGCGGCTGGTGGGGCTGGCCGCTGGCCGCGGCGCTGTTCGGCAGCCGCGCGATCAACGACAAGACCAGCGCGCTCGGCAAGATCGCCGAGTTGATGCGTGCCCATGACATCTCGCCGGCTGAAGTCGCTGCGGTATACCGCGATCCGACACTGATCTCGACCGCAGCACCCACACGCAGCAGCGGCGAGATTGCACGAACGCTCTTCATCTACCTCGGCGCGATCTTCATCCTCGCCGGCATCGGCACCTACATCGGCATGTTCTGGAACCGCATGGGCAGCGTCATGCGCATCGTCGTCACCCTCGGCGTCGGTTATGCGCTGCTGGTCGTGCTGGTCTCGGCGCTGCACGAGAAGAAGTTTCCCAAGCTCGTCCTGCCGCTGACGCTGGCGACGGCGTTCATGCTGACGAGCGGCTGGTTCGTCTTCATCCACGAGGTCTTTCCGCGCGGCGACGACTGGCGGCTGGCTGCGCTCGCCGTGTTCGGCACGATGGCGATTCATCAGGGCCTGCTGTTTCGCCAGTACGCGCTGAGCGTGCTCGCCTTCACCGCCCTGTGCTTCGTCTACGCCTTTCTGTCGGTCGGCCTCGACCTGCTCGACGTGCCGGCGGGCTTCAGCGCGCTCGTCCTCGGCGCCTCGCTGTTCGTGGTCGCCAGCGGGCTTGAAAAGTCGCCGCAGCGCAGCCTCGCCGAGTTTGCCTACCTGATCGCGCTGTGCTGGCTCAACGCCGGCTTGTTCGACCGCGTCGCCATCGCCGCCGCGGCCGACTGGGCCGCGCTGCTGACCGGCGCCTCGGTCATGTCGGCCGCCTACGGCCTGCACAAGGACGGGCGGCAGCTCCGGCTAGCCGGCCTCGGCTACCTGATCGGCTCGGCGCTCGCCTACAGCGGCCTCTTCGACCTGCTGCGCCAGACCCCGGTCGAGCTGCTCTATTTCGCCGTCACCGCCGCGATGCTCTACGCCTGCGTGCGGCTGCAGAGTCGCGCGCTGCTCCTGACCACGGTGCTCGCGATGCTCGGTTTCATCGGCTACTTCACCGCCCGACACTTCGTGGATTCGCTCGGCTGGCCGATCTCGCTGGTCCTCATGGGCGTCGCCTTCATCGGCGTCAGCACCCTGGCGATGCGGATCAAGCGGCAGATCTAAGGACCTTGGTCTGGAAGGGGCTGTACCGGTCGACCGTTTCCCTGCTGTACTCGCTATCCAAACGACTACTGCGCTCCGGCTGTCACAGCGTCCGGTTTCGGCAGCATCCGCGAACAGGAACTTGCTGCCCCAAAACAAACGCCAGGAACAAACGCCAGGATTGACACAACGTACGCTAACGCGTACGTTATCCGCACCAACGGAGACCCGCAATGACCACGCTCACCGCTTCCGAGGCACGGGCCAACCTGTACCGCCTCATCGATCAGGCCGCAGAGTCCCATCAGCCCATCCACATCGCGGGCAAGCGCACGAGCGCCGTCTTGCTCTCCGCGGAAGACTGGCAGGCCATCCAGGAAACGCTTCACCTGCTTTCCATCCCGGGGATGCGCGAGTCCATCAAGGAGGGCATGGCCGAGCCGCTTGACGAGAGCGCCCGGGAGCTCGACTGGTGAGCTGGCAGCTCGTGTTCTCGAACCACGCCCAGAAGGACGCGAAGAAGCTGGCGGCCGCCGGCCTGAAGTCGAAGGCCCAGGACTTGCTCGCGATCCTGGCGAATGATCCCTTCCAGACGCCCCCGCCCTACGAGAAGCTCGTGGGCGACCTTGCCGGGGCCTACTCGCGCCGGATCAACATCCAGCACCGCCTGGTCTATGAGGTCTTCGCCGAGGAGCGCGTGGTTCGCGTGCTGAGGATGTGGTCGCATTACGAGTAGGAAGGCGGGCTGTATTGCGGCGTTCGACATCGCGTCCTTGATTGATTCATTTTCAATCACTATGATTTTTTCAGCATCGCACTGAACGCATGAAGCGGCTCCTCAGGACCGCTTCCCGGCACCCGCTCCCAACCGACGAGTCTCCAGATGACGCAAGCCGCAACCAAAGTGCTCACCGCCCATGTGCCGCTCCCGCTCGCCGAGAAGGTCGATCAGATGGCCGCGAGGCTGGAGCGCTCGCGCGGCTGGATCATGAAGCAAGCGCTCTCCGCCTGGATCGCCCAGGAGGAAGAGCGCGATCGCCTGACCCAGGAGGCGCTCGCCGATGTGGACGCCGGTCTCGTCGTCGACCATCTCGCGGTGCAGACCTGGGCCGACAGCCTGGGCACCGACCAGCCCCTGCCGCTGCCGCGCTGATGGAGCTGAAATGGACCAGCAAGGCGCTTGCCGATCTGGCGCGCCTTCATGAGTTACTGGCGCCGGTGAACAGGCAGGCCGCTGCAAAGACGGTACAGGCGCTGACCAAGGCCCCGATCATCCTGCTGAGCAACCCGCGCATCGGCGAACAGCTTTTCCAGTTCGCGCCGCGCGAGGTACGGCGGATCCTGGTCGCGCAGTACGAGGTGCGCTACGAGATCCGGGACTCGGTCATCTACGTCCTGCGGCTGTGGCACACCCGAGAGGACCGTGCCTGACCCATGCCCCTCGACTTCGCCACCCTCGACGCCCTGCGCAGCCACCACCCCGCCTGGCGCCTGCTGCGCTCCGGGGGTGAAGGCCAACGTGGAGTTCTTCGACGCCGCCCGTCCCGCTCAAGCACGCTTCCGTATCGCGTCGTTGGCCGCGTCGGCCGGCGGATGGAGCAAGCCTTGCGCGTGCAGGCGCGCGACGCTCCAGCCTGCGCCGAGCAGGATCATGCGGGTGTCGAGTTCGGCCGCGCGTGCGGGCGGAATGGAGACGCCGAGATCGTGCATGCGCCTGGCGCGCAGGGCGACCCAGCGCAGCGGGCGGCGGCGGGCGAGGGCGCGCCACAGCGCATGCGCCCCCTCCGACTGGCGCGCACCGCTGACCAGGCAGAAGCCGCGGTCGAGCCCCCAGCCGTACACCGCGCTGGCGATGCCGCGCCCCTGGTAGGCCGGCGCGTATTTGGAGTGCGGCGAGCGCACGTGACGATCGGTGCGGCGATCGACCTCGATCAGGCGATTGAACACGGTATAGCCCGCGAGCCGCGCGCGGGCCGGGTCTTCGACGTAAACATAGTGTTCGCCGTCGGCCTCTCGATGGTGAAAGACCAGGCCGGGGAGCAGCGCAGGCAGGCGGGTGCAGCGGTGGATCGGGTCGCCCGGGCTGTGCAGCCGGCCGTACAGGGTGTCGAGTTCGGCTTCGATGCCGGCGTCGGGCCGATTGACGTCGATACGCAATTCCATCCGCGGCGGCGGCAGCACGCGGCGGAGGACGGCGGCGACTGCAGTGCCGAGCGCGGAGTGAAAGGCCGCGGGCCAGGCGGCACACCCCACCGCCCGTGCGGCACCACTCGGCGGCGGCTGCGGAAAGGCGAGCGCCGAGCGCGGGGAGAAGCTGGAACGGTGGGAGCGCAGGGTAGGGCGGGCGGGCAGGCCGCGCCGGTGCAGGGCGAGGGTGTTCATGGCACGACCTCCGCTCAGTACGCCGCCGGGCCGGCCCACCAGCCGCTCATCAGGCCTGCGGGGCGCTGCGGCGCGCTCACTCGCGCGCTCGCTTCCCAGGCTGCCATCTGCACGTCGAGACCGGCGAACACGCCATAGCCCGCACCGGCGCGGATCGCCTCCCCGGCGACCAGGCTCTCGCCGGCGCGAATCGCGCCCGCGGCGGCGATCACGCCACCGGCCTTGATCCCCCAGCCGGCTTCGAGGTGCAGGCCGGCATGGATCGAGCCGCCCGCGGCGATCCCCTGCCCGGCACGCAGCGTGTCCGCCACCCGAATGTCAGCGCCCGCCTGCAGCCCCCTGGCGCAACGCACGCCTTCGTCGGCGAGCAGATCGAGACCGACGCAGACGTTGCCGGCCACAAGCAGGCGGGCGCCGCAGCGCAGGTCCCAGCCGGTGCGCAGACCGCCGTCGCAGCGCAGCTCGCCCGCGCAGTCCACGCCCCAGTCCGCGCGCAGGTCGCCACCGACGTGCACGCCGGCTTCGCCACGCACGCCGCCGCCCGCCCGCAGGTCGGCGCCGATCCGGACTTCACCGCCTGCGCGCACCCCACCTCCGGCCTGCAGCGAACGGCCGACGCGGAGCACGCCATCGACGTCCACCCCGCCGCGCACTTCGAGCGTGCCGGCGAACACGATCGCGTCGGCCTCGATCGCATCGACCACACGCACCTCGTCGGTGGGGCCGAACTGCTCGAGCAGCCAGCAGGCGTCGCCGACGCGGCCGGCGGCGACCATCTCGTCGAGCATGGCCTGGTAGTTGCCGCCTTCGCCGAACTGGCGGACGAACCAGCGGAATCCATCGGTGCAGGGCCGCTTCGCCCTGACGAAACTTCTGGTGAGAACCATCGCATTCCCCTCGTGCATTGCGCCGCCACGTGCCGGGCGTGGCGTTCCGGGTGCAGCCCTGCGGGGCAATGCCGATGGCCGGGAAGGTCGGGATGGACCGGGGCCGGACCGCCTCGACGGTCGATGGGCGGGAAGCTGGAGAAAGCCCCGCGGCAGCTGCACGTTGAACGGGAGGCGCGGTGTGCGCGTCCCGGGCAAGGTGCCGTGCGGGGGGTGGGGCTCAGCCCCTGTGGTATCCCCGCACGGCCTGGAAAAGCACGGCGGGAGACCCTGTGACCTTGAATGCGAGCTGGGTCGCGAGATCGCGCAGCGGCGACAGGATGCCGCGCGCGCGCAAACCGGCACCCGCGCGCAGCGAAGCGCGGCAAAGGGCGGAGCGGAGGCGAGCGGGCAGGGTCACGCGGTGCTCAATCGGTGGGAAAGGGCGGATTGTAGGCCAGGACGGACAATCTGTCCGCCCCTCCGGCTTCACACCCGTCCGCCTTCACCGGCACTCTTGCGTGCGGAGATCCACATGGACACCGCCTCCTTCGGCAAATCAGGCCGGCGCGGGCACCGGGTCCGGATTAAGGGCTGAAGTCCGGGACGGGGCGCCATTACGGCTCCATGCTCTTCCAGCTCCGTGCTCTTCCGATTCTGCGTTATTGCAACTCCGTTGCCTTAAAGCGCTTGTCCGCCTAGAATGCGCCGATGCTCCCCACCGTCCCCGCAGCCCGGCTCCGCGCCGGGCTGCGCGCTTTCCTCCCCGCGCCGCCGTTCTTCCCTCGCCTCGCACGACGCGTGGGCGGCCGCTGCACGGACGCGGTCTGGGCGCTCCTGCTTGCCATCGCCATCGCCCTGCCCAGCCTCCAGGTCGAGCAATTCGCCCACGCCCTGTCCCACCTGGCGGCCCCGGCGCGGCTCGCCGAGGGGCTACCGGGCACCGGGCAGGCCCGGGGCGAGGACAGCGGCGGCGACGTCGCAACGCCCTGTCTGGAATGCCTCGCGCTCGCTGCGCTCGACCTCCCCCTGCTCCCACGCGCGACCACCCCGGTCGCCGATGGCGGAGCGTCCCCCCCGCCCGCTGCAGCGGACGCGGCCCCCTTCGCCTGCCGCAGGCTGAGACCGCACTGCCGGGCCCCGCCTCCTTCGCCGTTGCGCCAAACCCTCATCTGAGCGCGCCGGGCCGCCCGCCCGACGCCCATCCCCCTGCCCATCCGCCGCCCCCGCGCGGACGGCGGGCGTGTCTTGCCGCGCCCGCACACAGCACGAAGGAAAACACCGATGTCCCGCCGCTATCCCGTTCCGACCCCGCTCATGCTGGGTCTTGTCCTTGCGTTTGGTCCGTGTCTTGCCCGGGCCGATGACACCGCGCTCACCCCCGTCACCGTTTCCGCCAGTGCGCTCACGCTCGGCAGCGCGCAGATGAGCACTCCGGTCAGCGTGCTCGCCGGCGACGAGCTCGTCCGCCGCCGCAGCGCCACGCTGGGAGAAACGCTGGCCGGCGAACCCGGCATGGCCGCCAGCCATTTCGGCGCTGGCGCCAACCGGCCGATCATCCGCGGCATGGACGGCCCGCGCGTCAAGCTGCTGTCCGACGGCAGCGAGATCATGGACGCCTCCACCATCAGCCCCGACCACGCAGTCGCGCTCGAGCCGATGCTGAGCCGGCAGATCGAAGTGCTGCGCGGCCCCTCCGCGCTGGCCTACGGCGGCGGCGCGCTCGGCGGCGTCGTCAACGTGCTCGACTACCGCATCCCCACGGTGCTGCCCGCGCACGGCGTGGAAGGCAGCGTCGAACTGACCGCCGACCACGCCGCACGCGGCGTCGCCGGCGCCTTCGAGCTCACCGCCGGCAGCGGCAACGTCGCCGTCCATGCCGAAGGCCTCGCGCGCGACGCGCGTGACTACCGTGTCGGCAGCGGGTGGGCCGCGGGCAGCCGGGTGGCAGGCAGCTACAACCAGACCGAAACCGGCAGTTTCGGCCTGTCCTGGGTGGGCGAGCGCGGCTATCTCGGCCTCGCCTTCACCCGCCAGCAGAACGAATACGGCCTCCCCGGCCACAGCCACGAATACGAAGCCTGCCACCTGCACGGTGGGCGCCTGCACTGCGGCGAGGACGGCGACGAGGACGACGATGAGGGCGGCGATGAGCACGATCACGACGCCGCGCTCGCCGGCACACCCTACGTCGACCTCGACAGCGAGCGCTGGGACCTGCGCGGCGAACTGCTCGAACCTTTCGCCGGCTTCAGCCACGCCCGTCTGCGCGCCTCCCACACCGACTACGGCCACGACGAAATCGAGCGCGAGGACGGCATCGCCAGCGTCGGCACCCGCTTCCGCAGCAAGGCCGGCGACGCCCGCCTCGAGCTCGAGCACGTCCCGCTCGGCGGCTGGCGCGGCGTGATCGGGCTGCAGGCCGGCCGCCGCGACTTCCGCGCCGACGGCGACGAAGCCTACGTGCCGCCGACGATCACCGCCAAGCACGCCGCCTTCCTGATCGAGGAATACACCCTCGCCGACTGGCGCTTCGAAGCCGGCCTGCGCCACGAATGGCAGCGCATCGACGTCGACGGCCCCCAGCGCGACCGCAGCCACCGCGGCAGCTCGGTGTCGGTGGGAGCGGTGTGGGATTTCGCCCCGCAGCACAGCCTGAGCACGACGCTGTCGCGCACCCGGCGGCTGCCGACCGCCGAGGAGTTGTACGCCGACGGCCCACACACAGCGACCCTCACCTGGGAGCGCGGCAACCCGGACCTGAAGGCCGAAACCGCCCACAACATCGACCTCACCCTGCAGCGGAGGGCAGGCCCCACCACCTTCTCGATCAGCGTCTTCCACAACCGCGTCGACGACTACATCCACGCCCGCACCCTCGACGCCCATGAAGACTTCCGCCTCATCGAGTACGCCCAGCGCGACGCCCGCTTCACCGGGGTCGAGGGCGCCCTCCGCCGCCAGCTCGATACCATCTTCGGCCTCACCCTGTTCGGCGACTACGTCCGCGCCCGCTTCGACGCCGGCGCAGGCGACCGCGACCTGCCGCGCATCCCGGCGCACCGCGTCGGTCTGCGGCTCGATGCGAAGTGGAATGCCTGGGAGGCCGAGGCGGAGCTGTTGCGCGTCGGCCGGCAGGACGAGGTGGCGGAGTTCGAGACGAACACCCCGGGCTACGACATGCTCAACCTCGACCTGAGCTACCGCGGCCGTCACCACGGCATTCCGTGGCAGATCTATCTGAAGGGCAGCAACCTGACCGATGAACTGGCCTACGCACACAGCTCCTTCATCAAGCGCGCCGCCCCGCTCGCAGGGCGCAACCTCAGCATCGGTATCAGAGTATCGTTCTGAATCCGTCCCCGGCCACCCGATGCGCGAAATGACCACCGCCCGCACGAAAACCGCCGCCCTGCCCGCCGCCGCGGAGCGGCGCAGCCCCGCTTATCTGGCCGGCTACCCGCCCGCGCTGGTGCATCAGGTGGAGGCTGCGATCGCGCAGGGCAGCCTCGCCGACGCCCTGCGCCGGCGCTATCCGCAGGCGCACGACGTGCGTTCCGACCGCGCCCTCCATGACTACGTGCAGGCGCTCAAGGCCGCCCACCTGCGCAGCGCACCGCCGCTCGCCAAAGTGCGCTTCGACAACACCCTGCACGTGATCCGCAACGCGCTCGGCACCCACACCGCGATCTCGCGCGTGCAGGGGGCGCGGCTCCAGGCCAAGCGCGAGATCCGCATCGCCACGCTGTTCCGCGAGGCGCCGGAAGCCTTCCTGCGCATGATCGTCGTGCACGAGCTCGCCCACCTGCGCGTGCGCGATCACGACAAGGCCTTCTACCAGCTCTGCCTGCACATGGCGCCGGACTACCACCAGTACGAGTTCGACCTGCGCGCCTACCTCGCCTACCGCGAGGCGGGTGGCAAGGCGCTGTGGGGAACGTAGGGAAAGGGACCCAAAGAAACCGCCCACGCCGCGCGGCGCACGGCGTGGGCGGAAGGACGGTGTGAGCGCGGCCCGGATCAGCGCAGATCGAAGCGGTCGGCGTTCATGACCTTGGTCCACGCGGCGACGAAGTCGCGCACGAACTTCTCCTGGTTGTCGTCCTGGGCATAGACCTCGGCGTAGGCGCGCAGGATCGAGTTGGAGCCGAACACCAGATCGACGCGGGTCGCGGTCCACTTCTTCGCCCCGCTCTTGCGCTCGACGATGTCGTAGCTGTTGCGCCCGGTGGGCTTCCAGCTATAGGCCATGTCGGTCAGGTTGACGAAGAAGTCGTTGCTCAGCACGCCGACGCGCTCGGTGAACACGCCATGCCGGCTGCCACCGTGGTTGGTGCCGAGCACGCGCAGGCCGCCGACCAGCACGGTCATCTCGGGCGCGGTGAGGCCGAGCAGCTGGGCACGGTCGAGCAGCATCTCCTCGGGCTGGACTACGTAATCCTTCTTCTGCCAGTTGCGGAAGCCGTCATGCACCGGCTCCAGCACCGCGAAGGAGTCGACGTCGGTCTGTGCCTGGCTGGCATCGCCGCGGCCCGGCGCGAACGGCACCTCGATGTCGAAGCCGGCGGCCCGGATCGCCCGCTCGAGGCCGACGTTGCCACCGAGCACGATGACGTCGGCGACGCTGGCGCCGGTATCAGAAGCGATCTTCTGGTAGACCGCGAGCGCCTTCGCCAGCCGCGCCGGCTCGTTGCCTTCCCAGTCCTTCTGCGGGGCGAGGCGGATGCGCGCGCCATTGGCGCCGCCACGGTAGTCCGAGCCGCGGAAGGTGCGCGCGCTGTCCCACGCGGTGGCCACCAGATCGCCCACCGACAGGCCGGCGGCGGCGATCTTCGCCTTCACTGCGGCGACGTCGTAGTCGGTCCGGCCGGCAGGCACCGGGTCCTGCCAGATCAGATCTTCGGCGGGCACGTCGGGGCCGATGTAGCGCGCCTTCGGACCCATGTCGCGGTGGGTGAGCTTGAACCAGGCGCGGGCGAAGACCTCCTCGAAGTAGGCCTGGTCGTTGCGGAAGCGCTCGGCGATCTTGCGATAGGCGGGGTCGAAGCGCATCGCCATGTCGGCGTCGGTCATCATCGGCTTCTTGCGGATGGACGGGTCTTCCACATCCACCGGCATGTCTTCTTCGGCGATGTTCACCGGCTCCCACTGCCAGGCGCCGGCGGGCGACTTCTGCGGCCACCAGTCGTGTTTGAACAGCATGTCGAAGTAGCCGTTGTCCCATTTCGTCGGATGCGTGGTCCACGCCCCCTCGATGCCGCTGGTCACGGTGTCGCGGCCGATGCCGCGGGTGGCGTGGTTGATCCAGCCCAGGCCCTGTTCTTCCACATCGGCAGCTTCCGGCGCCGGGCCGAGGTTGGCCGCGCTGCCGTTGCCGTGGGCCTTGCCCACGGTGTGGCCGCCGGCGGTGAGCGCCACCGTCTCCTCGTCGTTCATCGCCATCCGGGCGAAGGTCACGCGCACGTCACGCGCGGTCTTGAGCGGGTCGGGCTGACCGTCGACGCCTTCCGGGTTCACGTAGATCAGGCCCATCATCACCGCGGCGAGCGGGTTCTCGAGGTCGCGCTCGCCGGAGTAGCGCGAGCCTTCGCTGCCGCTGGGGGCGAGCCATTCGCGCTCCGAGCCCCAGTAGGTGTCCTTCTCGGGATGCCAGATGTCCTCGCGGCCGAACGCGAAGCCGAAGGTCTTGAAGCCCATCGACTCGTAGGCCATGTTGCCGGCGAGGATCATCAGGTCGGCCCAGCTCAGCTTGTTGCCGTACTTCTTCTTGATCGGCCACAGCAGGCGGCGCGCCTTGTCGAGGTTGCCGTTGTCGGGCCAGGAATTGAGCGGAGCGAAGCGCTGGTTGCCGGTGTTGGCTCCGCCACGGCCGTCGGCGACGCGGTAGGTGCCCGCCGCGTGCCAGGCCATGCGGATCATCAGGCCGCCGTAGTGGCCCCAATCCGCCGGCCACCAGTCCTGGCTGTCGGTCATCAGCGCCTTCAGGTCGTTCTTGAGCGCCTCGACGTCGAGCTTCTTCAGCTCTTCGCGGTAATCGAAGCCGGCGCCCAGCGGGTTGGTCTTGCGGTCGTGCTGGTGGAGGATGTCGAGGTTCAGCGCCTTCGGCCACCACGCCATCACCGAATTCGCCGCGGCGGTGTTGCCGCCATGCATCACCGGGCACTTGCCGGCAGTGTTCGTGCTGTTCTCGCTCATGTGGTTCTCCTTCTCTGGCTGCGTTGGACGGTGATCGAAAATGACGAATCCGTTGCGCGAGGAAACCCCCGCCAGGGGCGACCGCCGCCACGTCAACCGGGCGATCCGCCTGCAGGATCAGGGTAGCAAAGATCACACAACATTGAAGCAATCGGCATGATCGCGCGGGGCTATGCGCCCTCTCCGCCGTCTGCCCGTCTTTCCGCCGCAGGATGCGCGGGCGCAGGCGGGGCACGGATACATTCCATTACCCGGATAAAAACGATGCATGAAATTCCATCGCCGATTTGAAGGAAAATACCGCCCTCGCCGGTTCTGCACCCTGCCTGCCGGACCGGCCCCGGATTTCTCCTTCAGGAAGCGACCATGCTGCAGAAATTCCCCGCCTTCGCCGGCGTCAACGGCCCCGTCGTCGTCATCGTGCTGGACGGCTACGGCATTCCGAAGCACCACGTCGGCAGCGCGATCGACGCCGCGCGCAAGCCCACCCTCGAGCGCCTGTTCGCCGAATGTCCCAACATCACCCTGCGCGCCCACGGCACCGCGGTGGGGATGCCCTCGGACGACGACATGGGCAACTCGGAAGTCGGCCACAACGCGCTCGGCGCCGGCCAGGTCTATGCGCAGGGCGCGGCGCTGGTCGCCAACGCGATCGCCGAGGGCGCGATCTGGCAGGGCGAGGCGTGGCAGCAGATCGTCGCCGGCGCCAAGGCCGGCGCGAACGGCAAAGCAGGCACGCTCCACTTCATCGGCCTGTTCTCCGACGGCAACGTGCACAGCCACATCGACCACCTGAAGGCGATGGTGCTGCGCGCAAAGGAAGAAGGCGTGGCCACCGTGCGCATCCATGCTCTCCTCGACGGCCGCGACGTACCCGAGACCAGCGCGCTCGACTACGTGCTGCCCTTCGAGGCCTTCCTGCAGGAGGTCAGCGGCGCCGGCTTCGACGCCCGCATCGCCTCCGGCGGCGGGCGCCAGACCATCACCATGGACCGCTACGAGGCCAACTGGGCGATGGTCGCGCGCGGCTGGCGCACCCACGTGCTCGGCGAAGGCCCGCAATTCGCCAGCGCCGGCGATGCGGTGCATGGCCTGCGCGCGCAGCACCCCGGCACCATCGACCAGGATCTGCCCGAGTTCGTCATTGCCGACGAGGGCAAGCCGGTCGGCACCATCGAGGACGGCGACGCGGTGGTGTTCTACAACTTCCGCGGCGACCGCGCGATCGAGATCACCCGCGCCTTCGTCGAAGCGGATTTCACCGCGTTCGACCGTGTGCGCACCCCTAAGGTCACCTACGCCGGCATGCTCCAGTACGACGGCGACCTGCAGTTGCCGAAGCGTTTCCTGGTCGCCCCGCCGGCGATCACCGACACCTCCGCCGAGTGGTTCAGCAAGTCGGGGCTGGCCCAGTTCGCCTGCTCCGAGACGCAGAAGTTCGGCCACGTCACCTACTTCTGGAACGGCAACCGCTCGAACAAGTTCGAGGGCGAGACCTGGCAGGAAGTCCCCAGCGACGTCGTGCCTTTCGAGCAGCGGCCGTGGATGAAGGCGGCCGAGATCACCGACGCCATGATCGCCGCGCTGCGCTCCGGCCAGTACCGGGTGCTGCGCTGCAACTACGCCAACGGCGACATGGTCGGCCATACCGGCCACTTCCGCGCCGCGACGATGGCGATCGAGGCGGTGGACCTGGCGCTGGCGCGCCTGTTGCCAGCGATCGACGCCGCCGGCGGGGTGGCGCTGATCACCGCCGACCACGGCAACGCCGACGAGATGTTCGAGCTCGACAAGAAAACGAAGCAGCCGGCGCTCAACCCCGACGGCTCGCCCAAGGCGAAGACCGCGCACACCCTCAACCCGGTGCCGCTGATCCTCTACGACAAGGTCAGCGGCGGCCGGCTCGGCCTGCAACCGACCGAGCACGCCGGCCTGTCGAACATCGCCGCCACGGTGGCGAACCTGCTCGGCTTCGACAAGCACCCGAAGTGGGACGACAGCCTGCTCACGCTCAAGTAAGGCAGGCCCTCACCCGGCGGACGGCGCCCGGGCGCCGATCCGCTGGCGCCGCTGTACACGCCGGTACAAGCCCGATCCATGCCGTGGTGCACACTCTTCCTCGCCGGGCCCTCACTTTCCGGGACCGGAGCCCTCGCAGGAAGCCCCCATGAACAAGATCAAGTCCGCATTCGTCCTCATCCCTGCCACCCTCACCCTCCTGTGGTGGCTGGCCGATCCGCTGCTGCTGCAGGGCGACCTCTTCTTCGCCGTGCGCAGCATCCTGGTCCATTACACCGGCGTGCTGGCGATGGGCATGATGAGCGTCGCCATGCTGCTCGCCCTGCGTCCGGTGGCGCTCGAGCCACTGCTCGGCGGCATGGACAAGGCTTACCGGCTGCACAAGTGGCTGGGGATCGGCGGGCTGACGCTTGGCACCGTCCACTGGCTGTGGGCCAAAGGTCCGAAATGGGCGGTGGGCTGGGGCTGGCTGGAAAAGCCCGCCCGCGGCCCGCGCCCCGAACAGACGGTGGAGCTGTTCCGCTTTTTCCAGGAACAGCGCGGCCTCGCCGAGGCGATCGGCGAATGGGCGTTCTACGCCTTCGCCGTCCTGGCCGCGATCGCGCTGATCAAGCGCTTCCCTTACCGCCGCTTCCTCCAGACCCACCGTGTGATGGCGGCGGTCTACCTGGCGCTGACCGCCCATGGCGTGATCCTGCTGCCCTTCGCCTACTGGCCGACACCGCTCGGCGTGCTGATGGGCGCGCTGATGGCCGCCGGCAGCGTCGCCGCAGCGATGTCGCTCGCCGGGCGCATCGGGCGCAAGCGGCGCGCCGAGGGCGAGATCGAAACCCTGGTCCATCACCGCACCAATCACGTCCTCGAAGTCGGCCTGCGCCTGAACACGCCGTGGCGCGGCCACCAGGCCGGGCAGTTCGCCTTCGTCACCTTCGATCCGCAGGAAGGGCCGCACCCCTTCACCATCTCCTCGGCGTGGACCGGCGACGGGCGGATGCGCTTCATGATCAAGGCTCTCGGCGACTACACCCGCAGCCTGCCGGCAACACTGAAGAGCGGCGATCCGGTACGCGTCGAAGGCCCGTACGGCCGCTTCGATTTCGGCGGCGCACAGCCGCGCCAGATCTGGGTCGCCGGCGGCATCGGCATCACCCCCTTCGTCGCCCGCCTGCAGACGCTCGCCAGCGAAGCCGGCACCACGCCGGTGGATCTGTTCTACAGCACGAGCGCGCCGGACGAAGGCTTCATCGCCCGTCTGCGCGAGCTCGCGGCCCGGGCGAAGGTGCGCCTGCACGTCCTCGTCGCCGCCCGCGACGGCCGCCTCGATGCCGACGCGATCTGCCGCGAGGTGCCGGACTGGCAGGCCGCCGGAGTGTGGTTCTGCGGCCCCGCGGGCTTCGGCCGGGCGCTGCGCACCGCCTTCGCCGGCCGCGGCCTCGGCCCCGAACGTTTCCACCAGGAACTGTTCGAAATGCGCTGAGCGCGCATGCCCCGGCTCTCCTGCCTACTTGCCCTGCTGCGCTCCGCCTTCCCGGAGCGGGCCGTACTCCACCGGCACCCAGGCGTAGCCCGTCGCCTCCGGGCGCACGCGGCCCAGCCCGGGAAAGGGCAGGTGCGCGCCGGCGACCCACCAACCCTCGTCCGCCGCCCGGGCGAGAACCGCTTGGCGGGAGCGGACCGCCTGCGCCGGGTCCACGTCGAATTCGATCGACACGACGGGGCGGGCGAACTGGACCCCATGGGCGTGGATGATGTCGCCCCAGATCAGCAGGCGCTCGGCCCCCGACTGCAGCAGGTACGACGCATGCCCCGGCGTGTGCCCCGGCGTGGGGACGACCCCGATGCCGCCCGGCAGGGTCTCGCCTTTGGCGAAAGTCCGGAACCGGCCTTGTGCCGCATACGGCGCGAGCGCGGCCTGCGCCATGCCGAAGAACGCCCGACGTGCTTCGGGCGCCGCTGCGGCGGCGCCGGGGTCGAGCCAGTAGTCCGCATCCTCTTTCGCCCCCCACACCGTCGCGCGCGGAAACACGGCCTGGCCTTCGGCCGAGACCAGGCCGCAGAGATGGTCGGGGTGCATGTGGGTCAGCAGCACCGTATCGACCTCCTCGGGGCGGTAGCCCGCGGCCCGCAGGTTGTCGACGAGATGGCCCATGGTCGGGCCGAAGCAGCGCGCCGCACCGGCGTCCACCAGGATCAGGTTGTTCCCGCCATGCACCAGGTAGGCGTTGACCGCGGTCTGCACGCCGTCATCGCCGGCCTGGAAGGTGCGCGCGAGCAGGGTCTGGATTTCCTTCGCCTCGAGCCCTTGCAGCAGCTGCGGCGCGAGCTTGACGTAGCCGTCATAAAGGGCGGTGACCGTGTGTGCGCCGACGGCCTGGTGGAAGAATCCGGGCACCTGGACGGTGGGGGACGGCGGCACGCCTTGGGCACCGGCAGCGGAAGCCGCCAGTCCGAACGCGGCGAGCGCCAGCAGGCGGCGGACCGAAGTGAAACGGGAATGAGCGTGCATCGCAGGATCTCCAACGAAACGAGGGAAAACGGACCTCCGGCCCGGCCCGCATCATAGCTCCGGATCGGCAACGCCGCCGGGTGCCGCGCGCATCCGCTCACGCCGCCGGGCGTTCCTGCCGGCGCCGGCGCACGCCGAGCCAGAGCAGGGCGAGGCCGGTGAGCAGGACCGGCACCAGCGAGCCGAGGTTGAGCAGCGTCCACCCCTGGGTCGTCACCAGCGCGCCGGAAGCGAACGAGGTCAGCGCCATCGTCGCGAACACGGCGAAGTTGATCGCGGCCTGGGCCTTGTCCTTTTCTTCCGGCCGGTAGGCCTGCATCGCCAGCGTCGTACTGCCGGTGAACAGGAAGTTCCAGCCCACCCCGAGGAGGAACAGCCCGACCAGGAAGTGGTGCAGGTCCTGCCCGGAGAGCGCGACCGCGATGCACGCCGCATTGAGCACGACGCCCGCCCCCATGATGCTCAGGACGCCGAAGCGCTTGATCAGGTGGCCGGTGAAGAAGCCCGGCGCGAACATGCCGATGACGTGC
Source organism: Thauera aromatica (assembly GCF_023093595.1). Lineage (GTDB taxonomy): Bacteria > Pseudomonadota > Gammaproteobacteria > Burkholderiales > Rhodocyclaceae > Thauera > Thauera aromatica_A. The sequence goes on along the minus strand of NZ_JALLIK010000106.1, from coordinate 153,312 downwards.
CATTCGAGGACCAGCGCGGCATCGGCGAAGGGCATCCCGCACACATCCATCGCCAGCGGCGTCGCCGCCATCAGCAGGTTCATGACGCCGTAGCCGAGCGCCGCCCCGGCGGTGGCGACGATGAACTCGGGCTGGCGCGCGATCGCCCCCAGCGTGCGCCCGGACGCCGCACTGCCCACCCGCACCGGTTCGGGCGGGAAGCGGATCGCGGCCATCACCGCCATCGACGCCAGCGCCACCGCGGCGAGCGCGAGATAGGAGCCGAGGAAGGGCATTCCCAGCGTGTCGCGGGTATGGTTGGCGAGGTTGGGGCCGACCACCGCCCCGATCAGGCCGCCCGCCAGCACCAGCGAGACCGCTTTTTCGCGGAACGCGGGCGGCGCCAGCTCGCCCGCGGCAAAGCGGTAGAGCTGGCCGTTGGCGCTGTAATAGCCGGCGACCACGGTGCCCGCGACGAGCAGCCAGAAGCTCCCGATGGAGAGCGCGAACGCGCACAGCAGCACGCTCAGGAAGGCGACCAGCAGGCCGAGCTGGAACGAGACCTTGCGCCCCCAGCGCTGCTGGCTGCGCGCCACCAGCCCGGTCGACAGCGCGCCGCCGACGACGTAGCCCATCACCGGCAGCGTCGCCATCCAGGGGACCGACGCCAGGCGCAGCCCGACCAGCCCGTTGATGGCGATGAAGACCACGTTGTTGGTCAGGAACAGGCCCTGCGCGATCGCCAGCAGCCAGAGGTTCTTTTTCACCCGCTCGCCCTCACAGCGCGTGCGCCGAGGACGCCAGCTTCAGACCCAGCGCCGCCATCAGCCCACCGGCGGCGCGGTCGATCGACGCCTTGCAGCGCAGGTAGGTGCGGCGCGGCTGTGCCGCCGAAAGCATCACCGCGACCAGGGCATACCAGGCCGTCTCGATGACGAACACCAGGGCGGTGATCGCGATGCCGACCGCGAGCGCGGCGCCATCCGGCAGGAAGGCGGCGAAAACGCTCGCGTACACGATCGCGGCCTTGGGGTTGCTGAGCTGGGTGCCCAGCCCCAGGAGCAGCGATCGCAGCGCGCCGCCGCCGCCGTCGTCGCCCTCCCCGGGCGCGGCCCGCGCGGTCAGGGGCTGCTTCGCCCCGCGCCAGATCAGCACGCCGAGATAGATCAGGTAGATTCCGCCGCCGATCTTGAAGGCGACGTACAGAGCGGGGACGGAGACCAGCACCGCCTGCAGCCCGACCAGGGCCGCGACCGCGAACACGACGCCGCCGATGCCCATGCCGACCGCCGCCGCAAGTCCGTTCACGCGGCCGCGGCCGACCGCGGTGCGCGCGACCATGACGAAGCTGGGCCCGGGACTGACCGTGCCGACGATGAGGACGCCGACGATCCCTGCAAGTGAGAATAGTTCATGCATGATTTTTCCCGCGAAAGGCGGAGGATACCGCAGTGTGCCGGTTCGGGCAGCGGCACCGAAGAGCGGCGCGCACGCGCACGCACTCGGGCATACTGGCGCGCCCAGCGCCGGAGCGCCCCATGTCCTCGTCCCTCACCGACCTGCTCGCCGCCGCCCTCGCCGCCCGCGCGCCCCTGATCGAACGGCTCGCCGCCGAGCGGACCGACGCCTACCGCCTGTTCCACGGCACCGTCGAAGGCGCGCCCGGCCTCACCGTCGACCGCTACGGCGCCACCCTGCTGGTCCAGACCTTCCACCGCCCGCTCGAGCCCGGGCACCTCGCCGAGCTGCAGGCGTTCTACGCCGCCGCGCTGCCCGGCCTGGCGCTGGTCTGGAACGACCGCAGCGGCCGGCACTCGCGCATCGCCAATGCGCTTCGGCCCGAGCACCAGGCGCGGGCCGAAGCGCCCGGCGAATTCAGCGAACTCGGCGTGCGCTACCGCTTCCAGGCGCGCCACGGCGGGCAGGACCCGTGGCTGTTCCTCGACCTGCGCGCCGCGCGCCGGCGGGTGATGGAGGAGGCGGCGGGCAAGTCGCTGCTCAACGTCTTCGCCTACACCTGCGGCGTCGGCGTCGCCGCCGCGAAGGCCGGCGCGCGCCACGTCGTCAATGTCGACTTCGCCGAATCCAGCCTCGCCGTGGGCAAGGACAACGCCCGCCTCAACGCGCTGCCGATCCGCCTGCGCTTCATCAAGTCCGACGCCTTCGCCGCCCTGCGCCAGTACGCCGGCCTCGGCCAGCCGAAGGTGGTGCGCGGCAAGCACCTGCCGCCGTTTCCCGTGCTCGGACCGCAGCGCTTCGAGCTCGTCTTCCTCGATCCGCCGCGCTACGCCAAAAGCCCGTTCGGGGTGGTCGACCTGATCAACGACTACGCCGCCCTGTTCAAGCCCGCCCTGCTCGCCACCGCCGAAGGCGGCACCCTGATCTGCTGCAACAACGTCGCCCAGGTGCACCGCGACGCCTGGCTCGAGCAGCTCGAACGCAGCGCGCGCAAGGCCGGGCGGGCGCTGCGTGAGGCGCAGTGGATCGTCCCCGAAGCGGACTTTCCCAGCATCGACGGCAATCCGCCGCTGAAAGTGCTGCTGCTGCGGGTGTAGGCTGCCGCACCGCCCTGGCCGTGCTGCCGCGCAGCGGCGATAATCGCACGCTGCGCGCGCGGATCAGGAATGCCGACCCCAACATGCCGACTCACCCGCCCCACCAATGACCCAGGCCCGCCACTGGCACCGCCTGAAGCGCCTGCTGCAGCGCGAGCTGCAGCAGCTGACGGCGATCAACCCGAGCGACCGCCTCTGGCAGATGCCGGTCGCGGCGGCGCTCGCCGCCGGCCTGCCGCTGCTCGTCGGGGTGTATTTCGGGCGCATGGATCACGGCCTGATCTCGATGCTCGGCGGGCTCGTGTTCCTGTATCTGCCCAACACCCCGCTGTCGCACCGCATGGTGTGGCTGATGGCCTGCAGCTTCGGCATGGCGGCCTGCTTCACGCTGGGGGTGATGAGCCACTTCTTTCCGCTGCTGATGACCTGGGTGCTGATCTTCATCGCCATCCTGGCCACCATGGTGTGCCGCTACTACGGCCTCGGACCGCCGGGCAGCCTGTTCTTCATCATGGCCGCGGCGATCGGCGCCTTCTCGCCGGGCGAAGTGCTGGAGGTGCCGCTCAAGGTCGGTCTGCTGACCATGGGCGCGCTCCTCGCGGTGCTGATCGCCTTCTTCTACAGCCTCTACAGCCTGCGCCTGCGGGCGGCCGAAGCGGTGCCCCCGCGCCCGCCGCCGAGCTTCGACTTCGTCGTCTTCGACGCCGTCGTGATCGGCGCCTTCGTCGGCATTTCGCTGGCGCTGGCCCAGGCCCTGCAGCTCGAACGCCCCTACTGGGTGCCGGTGAGCTGCCTCGCGGTGATCCAGGGCGTGTCCCTGCGCGCAGCGTGGAACAAGCAGCTGCACCGCGTCCTCGGCACCGCGATCGGCCTGCTGCTGTCCTGGGGCCTGCTGCTGCTGGCGCTGGACCCGTGGAGCATCGCCCTGCTGATGGTCGTGCTCGTCTTCGTCATCGAGACCACCGTGGTGCGCCACTACGGCTTCGCCGTGATCTTCATCACCCCGCTGACGATCTTCCTTGCCGAAGCCGCCACCCTCGGGCAGGCGACGCCCGCGGTGCTGATCGAGGCCCGCCTGATCGACACCGTGCTCGGCTGCGTCGTCGGCCTGGCCGGCGCGGCCTGCCTGCACAGCCCGCGCTTCCGGGCCGTCGCCGGCCGCCAGCTGCGCCGCCTGGCGCCGTCGCGCCTCATGCGCTGAACCGCCTCGCACGGCCGCGGCCCGGCGCCGATCATTGTCCGCCTGTTTCCCGGAGACCCTCTTGTCCCCCAGCTCACCGATCCGCTACGTCGAACCCGTGTTCCGCCCGCCGAGCGAGGCCGATTCGCTGATCCTGCCGCTCACCGACGGCTGCTCGTGGAACCGGTGCAGCTTCTGCGAGATGTACACCGCGCCGCAAAAGCGCTTTCGCGCCCGCGACGAAGCCGAGGTGCTGGACAGCATCCGCCACAGTGCGGAACGCTATGGTAGCCGCATCCGCCGCGTGTTCCTCGCCGACGGCGACGCCCTGGTGCTGTCCACGCGGCGCCTGCTCACCACTCTCGAGGCGATCCGCACCCATCTGCCGGCAGTGCACCGGGTGTCGAGCTACTGCCTCGCGCGCAACCTCAAGAACAAGTCCGTCACCGACCTGCGGGCACTCGCCGAGGCCGGCCTCAAGCTCGCCTACCTCGGCGCCGAATCCGGCGACGACGAAGTCCTCGCCCGGGTGAATAAGGGCGAAACCTTCGACTCGGCGCGCGCCGCCCTCGACAAGCTCGGCGAGGCCGGCATCGGCCGCTCGGTGATGATCCTCAACGGCCTCGGCGGCGAAGCGCTCAGCGCCCGGCATGCCGAGCACTCCGCCCGCCTGGCCAACGCCACCCAGCCCGAATACCTGTCGACGCTGGTGCTCACCCTGCACGGCGGCGGCACCCGCTTCCGCCAGGCCTGGCCGCAATGGCGGCCCCTCGCGCAGCACGGCCTGTTCCGCGAGATGGAACGCTTCCTCTCCACGCTGGAACTGCGACGCACCGTGTTTCGTGCCGACCACATCTCCAATGCGCTGGTGCTCAAGGGCACCCTCGGCGCCGACAAGGCGCGCCTGCTGGCCGAAGTCGGCCGCGCCCTCGAACACCCCGAGGCGGCGCCCCTGCGCCCGCCATGGACACGCAGCCTGTAGCGCCCGCCCCCGATCGCGGCCCACCCCCTTACCCTGGACCCAGCCCCTGGACTAATATCGAAGCTCGGTATCGAAGCCCGATCGGCTGCCGCGACCTGCTCCAGGCCCCGCCGCCCGCCCACCGGTGAGGACTCGAAAATGACCCGTTTATCGCTGCTCGCGCTCATCGCCTCCCCGCTCATCCTGTCGGCCTGCGCAACCCCGCCGCAAGCGCCCGCCGCCCAGGCCCCCGCCGCCGTCACCGCGCACCGCGACGGCCAGCTCGACTTCGACCTTGCCAGCGGCCGCTACGACTGCGAGCACGGGCAGCGCGTCGGCGTGCACCGTGAACTCCAGGCCGCCGTCAACCACCGTATCGAAATCGACTGGCAGGGGCGGCGCTACCGGCTCGAGCGCGACCCCTCCCACTCCGGCCTGCCGCGTTTCGAAGACCGTTCCAGCGGCCTGGTATGGATCGATCTGCCCTGGAAGAGCGTGCTGCTCGACGGCAGGACCCACAAACCCCTCGCCAGCGAATGTCGCATGGCGTAGCGCCACACCCGCAGACGGACCAAGCCTGCGGACCAGCCGCCGAACGCCGGGGCGGGCAGGGGAGATGCGGGGGCGGTGACGGCAGCGAACATTGCTTACGATCCGGTTCCACCGAAGTCCGCGGCCGGGCGGGTAAACTCCGCCCTTCCTGCCGCCCCGGCAGCCCGGAACCCGCCTTCCGCTCCCCGCTTTCCGCTGCGGCACTTCTATGCACCTGCTCCGCCTCCTCGTCCTCCTCCTGCTTCCCCTGCTGTCGCTGCAGGCCGCTGCCCAGGCACCCGTGCCGCCCGCCGCCGCGGACGTGGGCGCCCGGCTCGACGCCCTCGCCGAACGCAAGCTCGCCGAAGCCGAGCACCGCAGCGCCCAGCAGGCACTGGAGCAGGCCCTGGAGCAGCTCGCTGCCGCCGCCGACTACCGCCAGCAGCTCGCCGCCCTGAAGGAAAAGCTCGGCAGCGCACTGCCGCGCACCGCCGACGCCCGGCGCCAGCTCGCCACCCTGCAGGCCGGCAACGGCCACCTCCCTGAATTTGCCGCGGACACCTCGCCCGCACAGCTCGAAGAACGCCTCGCCGAGCGCAACACCGCGCTCGCCGGATGGCAGCGCCGCCTGGACGAAGCCAACACCCTGCTGGTGGACTCGCGCACCGGCCCGGAGCGCGCCCAGACCGAGATCAGCGCCAACCAGGCACGGATGGCAGCGATCGAGGCCGCGCTCAAGAGCGGCCGCGAACCTGACCGCGACAGCCGCCCGCTCGGCAGTGAGCGGCGCGATGCGCTCGCCGCGGAATGGCACGCACTCGAGGCCCAGACCGCGCTACGCCGGGAGGAGCTCGCCGGCAACAGCCTGCTGCAGGATCTCGGCCAGGCCCGCCACGACCTCGCCAGCCTGCAGGTGCAGCGCCTGGGGCAGCAGATCCAGGTGCTGCAGGCGGCGATCAACGCCCGGCGCAGCGCCAATGCGGTGGAAGCGGTGGAAACACTGGAGGCGGCCGCCGGCGAAGGCCGGCACGCCGGCGCCGGCGGCCTGCTCGCGCGCGAAGCCGCTGCCAACCAGCAGCTCTCGGACTACCTGCTGCGCACCACCGAGCACCTCAACACCCTGACCCAGCGCAATCTCGCCACCCGCCAGCAGCTCGACAGCCTGAACCGCAACCGCAGCCTGATCGACGAACAGATCGAGGTGCTCCAGGGCAGCCTCCTGCTGTCGCGCATCCTGCTCGAGCAAAAGCGCGCGCTGCCGCAGCCCGCGGTCGATGCGCAGCTCACCGAGCAGATCGCCGACATCCGCCTCTACCAGTTCGAGATCAACAAGCAGCGCGAACAGCTCGCCCAGCCCGCCGCCTACGCCGAGCGCCTGCTCGCCCAGGCGCCCGCCGAAGAGGCCGACGGCGCCCTGCGCGAACAGCTCGGCGCCCTGCTCGCGGCACGCGCGGAGCTGCTCGAACGGCTCAATCGCGAACTCAGCGCCCTGCTCAACGAATCGATCACGCTGCAGCTCAACGAACGCCAGCTCCAGACCACGACCGACAACCTGCGCACCACCCTCGATGAGCAGATGTTCTGGATTCCGAGCAACCGTCCGCTCGACTTCGGCTGGCTGCAGGCCCTGCCCGGCGCACTTCACGCCCAGCTCGGCGCGATTCCCTGGCAGTCCGCCAGCACCGAGCTGTGGACCGGGCTGCAGGCGCGCCCCTTCCTGTTCCTGCCGGTGCTGCTGCTGACCCTGATCCTGCTGTGGCGGCGGCGCTGGCTGCGCGCCCGGCTCGACGGCGTGCACGCCGACATCGGCTACGTGCGCCGCGACAGCCAGCTCCACACGCCGCTGGCGATCCTGTTCAACGTCCTGCTGGCGCTGCCGGTGAGCCTGCTGCTCGCCCTCGCCGGGCTCGCCCTGCAGATGGACGCCCGCGGCCAGAACGCCAGCCTGGGTGCGGCGCTGGTGCAGATGGCCGAAGCCTGGCTGGTGTTCTACACCGCCTACCGCGTGCTCGAACCGGGCGGAGTCGCCGAGCGCCATTTCCACGTCGCCGGGGCGCTGACCCGCGAGCTCTACCTGCACATGCGCCACCTCGGCCTGGTCGTGCTCGCCGTGGTCGCCATCGTCACCATCGCCGAACGCCAGCCCGAGGGGCTCGCCGACGACGTTCTCGGCCTGCTCACCCTGCTCGCCGGCTACGCCTCGATGGCCTGGCTGATGGGCCGCCTGCTGGTGCACAAGTCGAGCGCCACCCGCCCTTCGCCGCTGCGCGCCGCGCTCGCGGTCGCCCTCGCGCTGATGCCGCTGGCGCTGATCGGCGCGCTCCTGACCGGCTACTACTACACCGCACTGAAGCTCACCGGGCGCCTGATCGACACCCTGTTCGTGCTCATCGCCTGGCGCCTGCTCGAAGCAATGCTCCGCCGCGCGCTCGAAGTCGCCGCCCGCCGCCTCGTCTACCAGCGCGCAGTCGAGCGCCGCGAGGCCGCCGAACGCGAAGGCCGGACCGGCGCCGACGGCGATGACATCGCCGACATCCCCAGCCTCGACGTCGACAAGATCAACCAGCAGTCGCTGCGCCTGCTCCGCCTCGGCCTGCTCGGCGGTCTGCTCGGCGCCCTGTACTGGGTGTGGGCCGACCTGATCACCGTGTTCGCCTACCTCGACAACATCGTCCTCTACCAATTCACCGCCGCAGACGGCAGCAGCGGCACCCCGATCAGTCTGCGCGACGTCCTCGGCGCGCTGCTGATCGCCGGCATCGCCTTCATCCTCGCCGCCAACCTGCCCGGCCTGCTCGAAGTGCTGGTGCTGTCGCGCATGAAGCTGGCGCAGGGCAGCGCCTACGCCGCCACCACCTTGCTGTCCTACGTGATCGCCGGCGTCGGCATCGTCGCCACCTTCGCCACCCTCGGGGTGAGCTGGGACAAGCTCCAGTGGCTGGTGGCGGCGCTGTCGGTGGGGCTGGGTTTCGGCCTGCAGGAGATCTTCGCCAACTTCGTCTCCGGCCTGATCATCCTGTTCGAGCGCCCGGTGCGGATCGGCGACGTGGTCACCATCGGCAACGTGTCGGGCACGGTCAGCCGCATCCAGATCCGCGCCACCACGATCACCGACTTCGACCGCAAGGAAATCATCGTCCCCAACAAGGCCTTCATCACCGGGCAGCTGATCAACTGGTCGCTGACCGACACCGTCACCCGGGTCACGGTCAAGGTCGGCGTGGCCTACGGTGCGGACCTGGAACTGACCCGCCGGCTGCTGCTGCAGATCGCCAAGGACAATCCGCGCGTGCTCGAGGAGCCTGCCCCGCTGGCGCTCTTCCTCGCCTTCGGCGCCAGCACCCTCGACCATGAACTACGCATCCATGTGCGCGAACTCGCCGACCGCAACGCCGCGATCGACGAAATCAACCGCGCCATCGACCGCCTGTTCCGCGAACACGGCATCGAGATCGCCTTCAACCAGATGGACGTCCACATCCGCAGCGTCGCCGACGGCAGGGAAGCGAAACTGCAGACGGTGATGCCGCCACCGGCGGGCGAGGGCAGCGGGCAGTGATGCCGGAAAGGAGGCTCAGGCGTCCGGCCCGGGCGGGCGCCCGCTCTCTTCCCCGGTGCGCACTTCGCGGATCACCTCGCCTTCGATGACCAGGCCGCGGGCGCTGCCATGGGCGCCCGCGGCCTGGTCCTGCGCGCGCATCCGGGCCTCGCCCTGGGCGCGCATCGTCTTGCGCAGCGCGCGCGTCTTCCACCACAGGTAACCCCACGCCGCCGCCCCGACGGTCAGCACCACGGCGAACAGCACCACCGAGAACATCAGCGCGAGGCTGAACACCGCCACCGCGACGACGACGGCGACGAGCTTCTGCAGCAGCGAGGGAGGCGCACCGTCGCCGCGCTGGAGCTTGTCGAAAAGGCCGGAAAATCGGGGATCCCTGTACATGAGCATTTCCTGAAATAACGTGCACCGCCGTGCTGCGCCGCATCGCCGGAGTCAGAGCCCGCGGCGTTCAAAAGATTCCGCCCGCCGCGCCGGACCCGCGGGACGGCTCGCCGGTTTTGCGGCACGCGGCGGAAGCGGGCATTTTCGCCCAAATGCAACGCGCGCGCCGCTCCCGGCCGAAATCTCCATCCCGCCCCCCGGAACCGCCGCGATCCGCGCGCACCGGCGAGGAATCCGGCGCCGGGCGGCGCCGTGCCCCTCACCGCTCAGGGGCGCAACACGAACAGCAGCGCCGACAGGGTCACCACCGACAGCACGGTGGACAGGAACACCGCCGAGGCCACCGTGGCCTGGCAGACGTCGTAGCGCTGGGCAAACAGATAGGGCGTGATTCCCGCCGGCAGCGCCGCCAGCACCACCCCGGTCACCACCCACAGCGGCGGCACGTCGAACACCTGGGTCGCCAGCAGCCACACCAGCAGCGGATGCACCCCCGTCTTCAGCGCCACCAGCAGCGCCGGCTCCTTCAGGTTGCCGCCCAGGCTGTAGCGCGTCAGCGAAGCGCCGAGGGCGAACAGCGCGCACGGCGTGGCGGCGCTGCCCAGGCCCTTGGCCACCGCATCCAGCGGCCCGGGAATCTGCAGTCCGGCGAGAGCGAACAGCAGCCCGCACGACAGCCCCCAGATGATCGGCGTGGCGAGCACGCTCTTCATCAGCTTCGCCAGCATCGCCCCGACCGACTCCTGTCCGCCACGGGCGCCTTCGATCAGCGCGGTGGTCGGTGGCAGCATCAGCAGGCTGTGGCAGGCGATCATCACGAACAGCGGCAGCGCGGCGGAGTCCCCGTAGGCGGTCATCACCAACGGAATGCCGAGCATGCCGGTATTGGAGAAGGCGCCGCCGAGGCCGAGCACCGCCTGCTCGTCGAGCCGGCGCGCGAACAGCCAGCGCCCGCCGAGCATCGCCAGCGCGAACACCGCGAACGCGCCCAGGTAGTACGACAGCAGGTAGCCCCAGGGCATCGCCGCGGGCAGCTCGGCCTGGGCGATCGCGCGAAACAGCATCAGCGGCAGCGCGAAGTTGAACACGAACAGCGACAGCCCGCGATTGGCGGCGTCGTCGAACACACCGCAGCGCGCCGCGGCGTAGCCGAGGCCGAGGGTGCCGAACACCGGCAGGATGATGCCGAAGATGATGTCCACTGCGGTTTCCTTGCGCGTTCCGGCCGGCGCCGGAGGGCAGACGCCCCCCGCGCCGCCGGCGCTTCGTGTCAATGGGCCCGGCGGCCGGCCCGGGTCGGAGATGATGGTCCCGCCGCAAGACCGCATCAAGTCGGAAAAACGCGGATTGCGGGCCGCACCGGCGACACCGCGAGCGCACCCGGCGATGCGGCGGGGGTGGCAGCGCCTGCCCCCGGCAACAGCGGCGGCGCGCAGCTGTCCAACTCCCGGTACACGGCCCGGCGCCGCGGGGAAATCACCGGTATCCCCGGCAGCGGCCTCCGGCGACCCTGGCCTGGCCACCCCGATCGTGCAAGATGAACATTATTCCGGCGCAAGGAGCTTCCATGACCCGCATCGAAACCGACAGCCTCGGCCCCGTCGACGTCCCCGCCGCCGCCTACTGGGGGGCGCAGACCCAGCGCTCGCTAGCCCATTTTGCGATCGGCGAGGAGCGCATGCCGCTCGCCCTGATCCACGCACTGGCCCTGATCAAGAAGGCCGCCGCCCGCCTCCACGCCCGCAGCGGGGCGCTGCCCGCCGAGCTTGCCGCGCTGATCGGGCAGGCCGCCGACGAGATCCTCGCCGGCCGCCACGACGACCAGTTCCCGCTCGCGGTGTGGCAGACCGGCAGCGGCACGCAGAGCAACATGAACGTCAACGAAGTCATCGCCGGGCGTGCCAACGAGCTCGCCGGGCAGGGCCGTGGCGGAAAATCCCCGGTACATCCGAACGACCACGTCAATCGCGGCCAGAGCTCGAACGACTGCTTTCCCACCGCGATGCACATCGCCGCCGCCCGCGCCGTGCACGAAGATCTGCTGCCCGCGGTCACCGAGCTGTCGAACGGCCTCGCGCTGCAGGCCGAGCGCCATGCCGGCGTGCTCAAGACCGGGCGCACCCACCTGATGGATGCGACCCCGATCACGTTCGGCCAGGAGCTGTCGGCTTTCGTCGCCCAGCTCAACACCGCCGCCCACGCGATCCGCGCCACCCTGCCGGCAGTGTGCGAGCTCGCCCAGGGCGGCACCGCGGTCGGCACCGGGCTCAACGCCCCACCCGGTTTCGCCGCCGCGATCGCCGCCGAGCTCGCTGTGCTGACCGGCCTGCCGCTGACGAGCGCACCGAACAAGTTCGCCGCGCTCGCCGGCCACGAAGCGCTGGTCGCGCTCTCCGGCGCGCTGAAAACGCTCGCGGTGGCGCTGATGAAGCTCGCCAACGACCTGCGCCTGCTCGGTTCCGGCCCGCGCGCGGGCTTTGCCGAAGTGAAGCTGCCGGCCAACGAGCCGGGCAGCTCGATCATGCCCGGCAAGGTCAATCCGACCCAGTGCGAAGCCCTGTCGATGCTTGCCTGCCAGGTGCTGGGCAACGACGCCGCGATCGCCTTCGCCGCCAGCCAGGGCCAGCTCCAGCTCAACGTGTTCAAGCCGGTGATCGCGCACAACCTGCTGCAGTCGATCCGCCTGCTCACCGACGGTTGCCGCAGTTTCCAGCATCACTGCGTGGCCGGCCTTGAAGCGGACGCGGGGCGCATGGCCGAACATCTCGAGCGCAGCCTGATGCTGGTGACCGCGCTCAATCCGCACATCGGTTACGACAAGGCGGCGCAGATCGCCAAGAAGGCGTGGGCCGAAGACACGACGCTGCGCGCCGCGGCGCTCGCGCTCGGCTTCACCACGGCGGAAGAGTTCGACGCCTGGGTGCGCCCCGAGCATATGCTCGGCGACTGAAAGCTGCATCCGGATGTATCCGGAAGCCGCCGCCCGGGAGGGGGCCGCCGCCCCGCACCGCTGCCGTGCTCGCAGGCGGGGCAGCGGGCGGGGCAGCGGGCGGCACGCAACATTATGAAACCGCGCCGCAGAATCATTTGCCGGCCGGCGCACTCAAACTTGCACATGGAGCGGACAAACGGCGCACACCGTGTTCCGCTCGGGCAACGATACGGAGGCTGTCATGAAGACCCGAACCCTGATTTCTGCCGCGCTGGTCGTTCTCGCCGCCACTGGCTGCGCCACCTGGGACGGGATGTCCTCGCGTGAAAAAAGCGCTGCGATCGGCGCCGGCGTGGGCGGCGTGGCCGGTGCGGTCGTAACCGACGGCGGCCTCCTCGGCACCGTGGGCGGCGCCGCGATCGGCGGTGTCATCGGCGACCAGGTCGGCAAGAGGAAGTAAGCCGTCCCCAGCCCTGTCGCAACCCGGTTTTCCCTGTGTTTCCTGTTCTCCTCTTTCGGGCACAGCGGCCACCCTTGGCCGATGTGCCCTTTTCTCATTCGGCGTGGAGCCGGGCGAGGATCGCCTTGGTCATCCGCTGCGCCATCGGGATCGCGATATAGGCCGCCACCGCCGCCATCGGCCAGGCGATGGCGAACGCCTTCAGCCACAAGCCGATGAAGTCCGGGCGCAGGCCGAGGTTGATCCAGGTGACGAGCGCCGTCATCAGGAAGGCCATGATGCCGGCCATGATCACCGGCTGGATGTGTTGAGGTTTGAGGCGCATCGAAGAGGGCGGGCGGGAAACGGAGAATCGCGCATTATCGTCGATCGGAGCGGCTCCAGCGGCGCCGCAGCGCCGATTCGATCGATCGGCGCGCACATCGAATCACCGATACGGCCAGCACCCGGGCGCACTCGCCCGCGCCACCGCCTTCATTGCCGCGGAGAGGGCTCTTCCCGCCAGCGCCGCAGCACGCGCTGGAAGAACAGGCTGTTGGGCACCTGCAGAACCTGGCCGCCGCCCTCCTCGCGCAACGTGGTGTAGATCAGGTTGATGTCGACCACCTCGCCCTTGAGCCCGGGCTTCTCGCCGTTCTCCAGTAGCTCGACGTGGTCGTGCAGGCGGAAGGGGCGCGCAGTGAAGATCAGCAGCGTGCAGAAAATGTTCGACAGCACGCTCCAGGCGGCGAAGAAAGCCACCGCGGCAACGGCGGCAAAGCCGGTGAAGGCGGTCCACAGCACCGTGCCCGAGACGCCGAAGCGGTCGAGAATCAGCAGGACCGCACCGGCGTAGATGACGAAGGCGAGGCCACGGCGCGCGCCCATCATCAGTTCGGGCGGCAGGCTGTACACCGCGCCGAGGCGGCGGATCAGGCGCCTCAGCAGCATGGCCAGCAGCCAGGCGCCGGACACGATGACGACGATCTGCGCGCCCAGTTCGATGATCTCCAGCCAGGGGACGGCCCAGTTGGGCAGCAGCAGCTTCAGGCTGCCGAGGAAACGGTCGGACACGGCGGGGCGGGCTCCCGGAAAAAGGACGGAGACCGCATTGTAGAGGCGGAAGCTGCCCGCCCGCGCGGCAGAAAAGCCTGTCTCACCCGACACTTGGTAGAATCCGCAGGTCCGCCAGCGCGCGCGTCCGCCGCGCAGTCCCCCTTTTACCCAACCTGGTTGTCTCCCTTGTCTTCCACTCCGTTTCCGCCCGAACTCCTGCGCGACGTCGAAAAGCGCCGCACCTTCGCCATCATCTCCCACCCCGACGCGGGCAAGACCACGCTCACCGAGAAGCTGCTGCTGTTCGGCGGCGCGATCCAGCTCGCGGGCACGGTGAAGGCGCGTAAATCCGCCCGCCACGCCACTTCCGACTGGATGGAAGTGGAAAAGCAGCGCGGCATCTCGGTGACCAGCTCGGTGATGCAGTTCGAGTACCAGGGGCACACCATCAACCTCCTCGACACCCCGGGCCACGAGGACTTCTCCGAGGACACCTACCGCGTGCTGACCGCGGTCGACGCCGCGGTGATGGTGATCGACGCCGCCAAGGGGGTGGAAGTGCAGACGATCAAGCTGCTCGAAGTCTGCCGCCTGCGCAACACGCCGATCATCACTTTCATCAACAAGCTCGACCGCGAAGTGCGCGAACCCTTCGAACTCCTCGCCGAGATCGAGGACGTGCTCAAGATCGGCTGCGCGCCGGTGACCTGGCCGCTGGGCATGGGCAAGGCCTTCCGCGGCGTCTACCACCTGCTCCAGGACCAGGTGCTGACCTTCATCCCGGGCGAGGAGCGGCGCAGCGACGCCGAGGTGCTGAAGGGCATCGGCAACGCCGTGCTGGATGAGCGCTTCCCGCTCGAAATCGGCCAGCTGCGCGACGACGTCGAACTGCTCAACGACGCCTCGCCGCCCTTCGACCTCGACGACTTCCTCGCCGGCCGCCAGAGCCCGGTGTTCTTCGGCTCGGGGATCAACAACTTCGGCGTGCAGGAGATCCTGCAGGCGCTGATCGACTGGGCACCGCCGCCGCAGGCGCGCATCGCAGGGACGGGCGCAACCGGCACGCGCATGGTGCAGCCTGCCGAACCGGCATTCACCGGTTTCGTGTTCAAGATCCAGGCCAACATGGACCCCAAGCACCGCGATCGCATCGCCTTCTTCCGCATCTGCTCGGGGCGCTACAGTTCGGGCATGAAAGTGCGCCACGTCCGTGCCGGGCGCGACATGAAGCTCGCCAACGCGCTGACCTTCATGGCCAACGAGCGCGTGATCATGGAGGACGGCGTCGCCGGCGACATCATCGGCATCCACAACCATGGCCAGCTGCAGATCGGCGACACCCTGACCGAAGGCGAGGCCCTCGGCTTCAAGGGCATTCCCTATTTTTCGCCGGAACTGTTCCGCGCCGCGCGGCTACGCGACCCGCTCAAATCCAAGCAGTTGCAGAAAGGCCTGCAGGAGCTCGGCGAGGAAGGCGCGATCCAGGTCTTCGAGCTCGAAGGCGGCCAGCTCCTGCTCGGCGCCGTGGGCGTGCTCCAGTTCGAGATCGTCGCCCAGCGCCTCAAGGACGAGTACAAGGTCGATGCGATCTTCGAGTCCGCCGACATCCACACCGCGCGCTGGCTCACCTTCCCCGACGACACCACCCGGCGCAACTTCGAGTACGAACAGGCCCTGCGCCTGGGCAAGGACATCGACGGCAACCCGGTGTACCTCGCCACCAGCCGCTACAACCTGGAAGTGACGGCAGAGAAGTGGCCGAAGGTGAGCTTCCACGCCACGCGCGAGCACGGGCAGGTGCTGGGCTGAGCTGCAGCGGCAGGGGGCGGGCTCAGACGCCCCCCGTTCGATCCGCCGCCGTATCGCCGTCGGCAGCGGCTTCCACCCAATACGTCTGCTTGTGCCCGTGCGCCGCAATAGCGCGCGCCGCTGCCTCCGCCTCGTCCCGGCGTGCGAACACCGCCACCACGAAGCGGTTGCCGTTGTCGTCGAGCCGCCACAGTACCCAGCGCGAAGTCTCTTCCATGGCGTGCACCGCCCCCGACTGTTCCCGTGGCCGGTGGTCGAAGCCTGCCGAATGAAAAGTCCCGAAGTCCGCCCGGCGTGCCACTTCACTTTCCGGAGACAATGCCCTCGACCACTTTCCTGCCTTCGGAATAGAGCGCGACCTGGCCGTCCTCGAACTCCACGTTCATGCAGCCGGTGTTGCCCTTGAGCTTGCCGTCGAGCCATTCGCGGCAGTAGCGGGCCTGGTCGTCGACCCACCAGCGCGCCTTCGCGCCGGTGCTGTCGGTGAGCGTGCCGTCGCTGCCGAACTTCAGCGTGTACGCCGCTTCGGTGCGCAGATAGACACCGATGAAGGTGGCGCCGGTGAGCAGTTTTTCGACCTCGGCCTTGTCGGTGATGAAATTCTGTGCCAGCACGCCGCCAGCAGCCGTACCCAGGGTCAGCGCCGCCAGCAGGGCGCGCGCGGTGTTTCCAAGCTCGAACTTCATGTCGATCCTTTAATCCGGTTCACTGAAACGCTTCTGTACCCCCTGCAGCCAGTCTTGCCGTACTCAGGCGCGCGCACCGAGCTTTCCGACTAGGCCACGCAGGGTTTCGTGCAGGTCGGCGGGCATCACCACGACCTTGGCGCTGCCGGACTCGCCCAGTTTTTCCAGCGCGGCGATGTATTTCTCGCCGAGCAGGTACATCATCGGTCCGGCCTCCTCGCCGATGCTGGCGGTGACACGGCGGATCGACTCGGCCGAAGCCTCGGCCAGCATCACCTGCGCGCTCGCATCGCGCTTGGCGGACTCGAGGCGCGCCTCGGCTTCGAGGATCGCCGCCTGCTTGGCGCCTTCGGCCTTGGTCACCGCGGCTTTGCGCTCGCGCTCGGCGGCGGCCTGCAGTTCCATCGCCTTCTGCATCG
The DNA here is from genome assembly GCF_023093595.1 of Thauera aromatica. Classification (GTDB taxonomy): domain Bacteria; phylum Pseudomonadota; class Gammaproteobacteria; order Burkholderiales; family Rhodocyclaceae; genus Thauera; species Thauera aromatica_A. The sequence goes on along the minus strand of NZ_JALLIK010000106.1, from coordinate 136,822 downwards.
ACGGTGAAGGCTTGATGTCCTGAATCTCCACCGACTTCACCGTCAGCCCCCAGTCCACCGCTTCGTCGGCGATGCTCTCACGCAGCCGGGCCTTGATCTTGTCGCGCGAGGACAAGGCCTCGTCGAGCTCCATCTCGCCGACAATCGAGCGCAAGGTCGTCATGATCAGGTTGCGGATCGCCTCCGAGAAGTCGGTCACCCCATACACCGCCTTGACCGGGTCGGTGACTTTGACGAAGGCGATCGCGTTGGTCAGGATCACCGCGTTGTCGCGCGTGATCACTTCCTGTTCCTGGACGTCGAGGATGATGTCCTTGGTGACCAGCTTGTAGGCGACGTTGTCGAGGTAGGGGATCAGGATGTTGAGCCCCGGGCGCAGCGTAGCGTGGTACTTGCCGAGACGTTCGACCACCCATTCCTCGCCCTGCGCCACCAGGCGCACCCCCTTGGCGATGGTGATGACAACAAAAATCAGCACTGCAACGGCAATCGCCAGGCCTTCGGTCATGACCACTCCCCCGCTTCGTGATTGTTCAGGCCTTCGCCACCTTGACGAAGCTGCCTTCGACGCTGACCACACGCACCCGCTCGCCGGCCGCGATCGCACTCTCGGCCATGCAGGCCCATTCCTCGGCGCCCAGCACCGGGCGCTGGAAGCGCACCCGGCCGCGCTCGAAGGGCGCCACCGCGCTCACCAGCAGCCCCACTTCACCGATCACCTCGCCACCCGCGGTACCCACCAGGGTCTTGTGCTGCGAGCGCTTGAACACCCGGAACCACAGCACCGTCATCGCCACCGAAGCGACGACCCAGGTCGAGATCTGCGCCGTCAACGACAGGTCGGCCTGCACCAGCAGCACCAGCCCGACCAGCATTGCGCCGAAACCGAACCAGAGGACGAAGAACGTCGGCACCGCCAGTTCCAGCAGCACCAGCGCCAGGCCGGCGATCTCCCAGTGCCACCATTCGATGATCAGGGTGTTTTCCATGGCGGCACTGTAACGCAGCTTTGTCCTGCCGTGGTTCCGAAAGGCATACCGCCTGCCGCCGGATGGGCCACGACCCGGTGGACAAGCTGTGGCCCGGGGGAGGGTGAAATTGTGAACAAGTCGTAAAAACGCTCCCGACCCTTTTTCCATCAACAAACCGTCCCGCCTTTCCCGCACGCCTGTCCATCCTCTTGTACAGAGGACAAAATGTTGTTTACAAAAAACAAAAACGTGTTATCCACAGAAATGGGCAGTGCATTGTTTTTATAGTCTTTTAAAAGATTTAAAAACCCTATAACAAACCAGAACAGGCAGAACGGCCTGTGGCATGTCCCCAGGCCGCTTTACTACCAGACCAACGTTCAGAAAGGAGGATCGTCCGCAGTCGCCAGTGCAGGCGCGGGATCATGAGTGGAAGCGGAAACGGCTTCGCCACCGATCTCGCCGCCCAGAGCGTCCACCACGGCAGGCAACAGATGCGACAGTTCGCCGGTCATCAGGGCGAACTCGGCGTTGAACACGGCTTCGGCGTCGTCCTTGTCGGCCTCGCCGAGCTGGTCACGGACGATATCGAGGAAATCCAGGCGCTTGATCTCGAGCTTTTCGGTAAGCACGAAGCTGATCCGGTCGTCGAACGTCAGCGCCAGCCGGGTCGGCAGCTTGCCGGCTTCGAGATGGCCCTTGACCTCGTCGCCTTCCAGCGGATGGCGCACGTAGCGCACCGCGGCCTTGTCCTCGGCGATCGAGCGCAGTTCGCAGTCCTGGTCGATGGTGAACCCGGCCGGCGCTTCGCCACCGGCGAGCCAGTCGGCCATCGCCGACATCGGCGAACGTTCGGTACGCAGCAGGGTGAGCGGGAAGCGGTCGAGGCTGTGGCGCAGCTGCTCGATCAGATCCTCGGCCTTGCTCTGGCTTGCGGCATCGACCACGAGCCAGCCATTCACCGGGTCGATCCAGGCGAACAGGCGGCGGCGGCGGGTGAACGCGCGCGGCAGCAGCTCCTGGGTGATCTGCTCGCGCAGCTCCTTCATCTGCTTGCGCCCGAGTTTGTAGCCCTGCTGCTCGGCCAGCTCCTCGGCACGCTCGTCGGCTTCCTGCTTGACCACGGCCGACGGCAGCAGGCGGTGCTCGAAGCCGAGCGCGACCAGCCATTGGCCGCCGACCGCATGGACCAGCGCTTCATTGCCCAGCGGCGCCAGCCAGCCACGGCTTTCCATGTCCTGGCTGGCGCAAGGGTGGAAGGGCTTCTTCGCCAGTTGCGCCTCGAACTGCTCGAGGGTGATGTCCCAATTTGCGGGAAGGCGGTAGATCTGCAAGTTCTTGAACCACATCGGCGTGTCATTCCTGTTGGACTGAGGGGAAGGGAAAACGAAACGGTGCGCGGTGCGCACGCATGCCTGCACTGCACCCACTGCGGCGCAGTGCAGGCATGCGGGGAAAAGGCTTACTGCTGCAGGCCGCCGGATTCGGCGATCATGCGGATGACGCGCACGGTATCGACGTCGGACTGGTGGTAGGCCGCGCGCACGAACTCGGCATAGCGTCCATCCTCGCCGCCTTCGGGCAGCGTCGTGCGATAGCAAAAGCGCAGGAAGAGGGCGCCTTGCTCAGGCTCCTCGATACTGATCGTCAGGCTGCCGCCGGCGTGTTCGGGCGTCGCTTCGGACTCGAAGCGGATCCATTGCAGCGGCTCGAACGTGACCCGGTCGCGGATCACGGCGTGGCCGAAGTGCAGGCTGCGCACCATGGTGGTGTCGCTGCGTTCGACGATGCGGCAGGCTTCGAGGCCGGGGAGGAAGGCGCGCGCGTCCTCGGCCCGGCACAGCAGGCCGAACCACAGCTCTTCACGCGTCAGCAGGGTCTGCAGGGGATTGGCGAGGTCATTGACCTCGATCAGGTGCTCGAATTTCAAATCCATCTCCGGAACGCCCCGGGGCCACGGTGCCGTGCACCGCTCTGCGCCGGAGGAAGCCGGCGAATCCGGGGCGGATGAGGCTTCCCCGACGACGGGCAGGGGCGCAGTTTACCCCGCACCGGCGCGCAGCCGGGATAACATGCGCGCCATGCAACTCGAACGACTTCTCCATGCCCAGGGCTTCGGCAGCCGCAAGGAATGCCGCGCCCTGGTCCGCAGCGGCTACGTCAGCGTGGCCGGCGCCGTCTGCGATACACCCCATGCCGAATTCGACCCCGGCAGCAGCGATGGTTCGCCCGGGCTCGAATTCAGCGTCGATGGCAAGGTCTGGCACTTTCGCGCCCAAGCCTACATCGTGCTGCACAAACCGGCGGGCTACGAATGCTCGCACAAGCCCACTTTCCACCCTTCGGTGTTCACCCTGCTACCTGCGCAGCTGCTGGAACGCGGCGTGCAGTGCATCGGCAGGCTGGACCAGGACACCACCGGGCTGCTGCTGCTGTCGGACGACGGCCAGTTCATCCACCAGTGGAGCTCGGGCAAGAAGCGCACCCCCAAGGTCTATGAGGTGACGCTGAAGCATGCGGTGGACGAAGCCTTCGTCGCCACCCTGCTGGGCGGCGTCCAGCTCCACGACGAACCGGAACCGATCGCCGCCACGGCCTGTGTGCTCACCAGCCCGACGACCTTGCGGCTGACGATCCGCGAAGGCAAGTACCATCAGGTCAAGCGCATGATCGGCGCCGCCGGCAACCGCGTCGAAGCGCTCCACCGCAGCCGCGTCGGCGGCCTGGAACTGGATGCCGGGCTCGCTCCCGGGCAATGGCGCTGGCTGGAAGCGGCCGATCTGCGCCAACTCGCGGACTACGACCGCGATCCGGCCTGAAGCACCGGTTCAGAAGCGCATTTCGAGGTTGGCCCCGACCGCCCAGCGCTGCTCGCGTTCGGGCTCTTCGTCGCCCTTCGGCCAGAAATGGCCGGCGATCAATTCGCCGATCAGCCAGTCCCGATACACCGGCTGCTGCCATTTGACGCGCACGCCGTATTCGCTGAGCTTGTCCCGCATCCCGGTTTCGCCGGTTGCGACGAGCTCGCCCGAGAGTACGCGCTGATCGCCGAATTGCCTGAACAGGCCGAGGCTGCTCGACCAGGCGAAGCCGTCGGTTTCCTTGGTGATCGTGGCCGCGTTCTGCCAGTGCAACGCCAGCGCCGGAGTGAAGGCGTGCTCGTAGTTGAACGACGTGGTCGAGCCGAAATGGTCCTTGACCGTCCAGAACACCGTTTCCCTGAACTCGATCCGGTCCTGTACCGACAAGGCCCACTGCTTGCGCAGGCGGGCCTGGGCATAGACCTTGTAGCCGCCGCGCACCCCCGCACGCAGGTCGATGTTCCGGCGCAAGGCGTAGCCGAGCCCGATGAAGCCGCTCTGATCCTCTTTGCGCCGTTCTTGCAGTAGCTGCTGCTCGCGGGTGAAGGTTTCCGGCTGGTCGGTGACCAGTTCGCGCTCGTTCTGGCGGCCAAGGAAGATGTAGGCCTTCTCGCGCAGGTTGGGCAGATCGAAGCGGGCGCGCAGGCGCACGTTGGTGTCCCAGCCTTCGTCCTGGCGCCAGAGCAAGCGCAGCCCCAACCGGCCGTGGGTCACTTTGCCGCCGTCTTCGAAGGGACGGTCGCCGAACCAGTCATTCACCGTTTCCCCCAGCCACACCGTCAAGCCGCGCACTTTCGTCCGGGTCTGCTCGAGCAGGCCGGTTTCCTGCGCGTCTTCATTTTCGCGGGGGGTCGTAGTCGCCGGGGGAGACAGGCCGAGCTGAGCGACTGCGGATCCGGTGGGGACGAGAAGCAGGAAAAGGCAAGGAATAGCGTGTCGTGGCGTCACGATGATGTCCCCCAAGCGCTGAGATTGCCAACTGCCATCCAGCTGCCGCTGCCCGCTGCGGTGCGCCGGCCCGGTCCTGCATATCGAAGAGCTTCTGTCGGGCATTCTACGCTTTCGAAATGATGTCGGGTTTGCTCCGGCGGGCCTTGGGGCGTGCTTCGCAGCATCGTGTTTTGTTCTTCTGTTTTTCTATTTATTTAAATAACAAAGAAGTAAACAGTCGGCCAAAATCTGTGGATAAGTCGGCTGTGCCCTTTCCGTGGCAGCGTTTGAACCATGGAACAAGAGGTTGGCAAGGCGGTTCGTCCCGTGTGCGCGAAATGTCCATGCTTTTTTCCGGTTTGCGGATTTGTCCGGTTGTCCACATATTCTCCTGCCTCTTTTCCCAGGATTGCTCACCGAAATGATGTCTTTGCCCGAAAATTCCCGACCCCGTTGGGAAATCTTCTGCCAGGTTGTGGATAACTTTGGGGATATCGGCGTCTGCTGGCGGCTGGCCTGTGATCTGGCTCTGCGCGGGGAAGGCGCGGTCCGGCTCTGGGTCGATGACTGGTCGGTGCTCGGGCGCATCTGTCCGCCGGCGCGGGCGATCGATCCCGACCGTGGGGGCGTGGTCGCGGGAGTGGAGCTGCGCCGCTGGGGCGAAGCTTTTCCCGTGCTCGTGCCCGGTGAAATCGTCATCGAGGCCTTCGCCTGCGAGCTGCCGGAGGCGCATCTGCAGGCGATGGCGCGCCAGGCCCGGCGCCCGGTGTGGATCAACCTCGAATACCTGTCGGCGGAGGACTGGGTGGCAGGCTGCCACGGCCTGGCTTCGCCCCATCCGCGCCTGCCCCTGGTGAAGCATTTTTTCTTTCCCGGCTTCGATACGGACAGCGGCGGACTGCTGCGCGAAGCCGACCTGTTGGCGCGGCGCGATGCCTTCGTTGCCGATCCTGTCCGCCGTGCGGCGTGGCGGGCAGGGCGCGGGCCGGTGGCGGAGGACAGCCTGTGGGTGTCGCTGTTCGCCTACGAGCAGCCCGGCCTGGCGGCGCTGATCGGTGCCTGGCAGGGCGGGAGCCGGGCGATCGAGCTGCGGGTGCCGGAGTCGCGCGTGCTCGGCGACCTGGCGCGCGCGCTCGGTGTCGACGCGCTGCGGGCGGGCGATCGCCTGCAGCGCGGCCGCCTGGGGGTGCAGGTGCTGCCATTTACCGACCAGGCCGGCTACGACGAGCTGCTGTGGGCGTGCGATCTGAATTTCGTCCGCGGCGAGGATTCCTTCGTGCGTGCGCAGTGGGCGGCGAAACCCTTCGTCTGGCAGATCTACCCGCAGGCCGGGGCGGCGCATCGCGACAAGCTCGATGCCTTCCTCGGCCGCTATCTGGCCGGCGTGGCACCCGCGCCGGCCGCGGCCCTGGTCGCCCTGTGGCAGGCGTGGAACGGCTTCGGCACCAGTGCTGCCGCGCTGGCGCAGGCCTGGCCGGCGTTTTCCGAGGCCTTGCCGGCGCTCGATGCCCACGCCCGCCACTGGTGCGGGCGCCTGGCGGCCGGGGAAGATCTCGTTACACGCTTGACCAGATTCTGTTCCCACATCGAGGCCGTCACGGGGTAGAATCGCGCGCTTGAATTTTCAAGCACGTGCGGCCCCGGAGCCGCGCCGCTCATCTCAGGAAACAGCATGAAAACCGCTCAGGAACTCCGCTCGGGCAACGTCATCATGGTCGGCAGCGACCCGCTGGTGGTGCAGAAGGCCGAATACAACAAATCCGGCCGCAACTCCGCGGTCGTCAAGATGAAGCTCAAGAACCTGCTCACCGGCGCGCCGTCCGAGTCGGTGTACAAGGCCGACGACAAGTTCGAAGTCGTCGTCCTCGAGCGCAAGGAAGTCACCTACTCCTACTTCGCCGACCCGATGTACGTGTTCATGGACGCCGACTACGAGCAGTACGAAGTCGAAGCCGACAACATGACCGATGCGCTCAAGTACCTCGAAGACGGCCTGCAGTGCGAAGTGGTGTTCTACAACGGCAAGGCGATCTCGGTCGAACTGCCCAACAGCGTGGTGCGCGAAGTCGTCTATACCGAACCCGCGGTCAAGGGCGACACTTCGGGCAAGGTCTTGAAGCCGGCCAGGATCTCGACCGGTTTCGAGCTGCCGGTGCCGGCCTTCGTCGAAATCGGTGACAAGATCGAAATCGACACCCGCACCGACGAGTACAAGAACCGCGTCAAGTAAGTGCCGCCGTTCCATCGCCAAAAGGGCCCGCGCGGCCCTTTTGTTTTTGGCTGTGCCGAACTGCGCGTCTCCAGCGCGGTCTTTCTGCGCACGGTGTCACCGATTTCGATCCACTCCCCGAGCGCTCTGCCATGAAGCCCCTGATTCTCGCTCTTGCCGTTCCGGCCAGCATCCTGCTCGCCGCCTGTGCTCCCGACACTCCGGCGGAAAAGGCGGAAAAATCCGCAGCCGAAGCGGCCGCCGCCGCGCGTGAGGCCCTGGACAAGGCGGGTGAAGCGGCGAAGAAGCTCGGTGAAGCCGGCGCCGCCGCAGCGCAGGCGATCGTCGAAACTTCCGAGCAGAAGGTGCGCGACGAAGTCGAGGCGGCAGGCAAGGAAGAAGCGGTGCGCGATGCCAAGGAAGCGGCCGAACATGCAGCGCAGCGCATTGCCGAAGCCACGCGTGATGCCGCTCAGCGGCTCAAAGAAGCGGGCAAGGACGCGATCGAAAGCGTGCGCCCGAAAGCGGACGTGGCCGAGAGCGGCGCGGCGCCGGCGCCGGTCGAGGAACGCCGCCTCGACCATCCGGCCGCGGGCGAGACGACGCGCTGAAGCCATCCTGGATCGAAAGGCGGCCTCTCGAATCCATGGGTTGATGCCGATCCGGCTCCCGGATATGGATGCCGTCTCCGCACTCCCCCCGCCGATGCCCTCTGCCAGCCTGCGCGTGCTCGCCGTCATCCCGCCGATGACGCAGCTCAACACGCCCTACCCCTCCACCGCCTATCTCACCGGCTTCCTGCGTTCGCGCGCCATCGACGCGGTGCAGGAAGACCTCGCCCTCGCCCTGGTGCTGCGCCTGCTGTCGCCCGCCGGGCTGGACGCGATTCGCGCCCGCGCCGAGGCCCTGCCGAAAAAACGGCGCACGCCGCTGGTCCAGGGCTTTCTCGACCATTTCGCCCGTTACCGCTACACCATCGGCCCGACCATCGCCTTTCTCCAGGGGCGCGACCCGACTCTCGCCCACCGCATCGCCAGCCGCACTTTCCTGCCCGAAGGGCCGCGCTTCGATGTGCTCGACGCCTACCTTGACCCCGACGATCCCGACGGCGGCGATCCGCTGGCCTGGGCCTTCGGCGCGCTCGGTCTCGCCGACCGCGCCCGCCACCTCGCCACGTTGTACCTCAACGAACTTGCCGACCTGCTGCGCGAGGCGGTCGATGCGCGCTTCGAGTTCGTCCGCTACGCCGAGTCGCTGGCGATGAGCCAGCCCACTTTCGAACCGCTCGCCGCCGCGCTGGCCGCGCCGCCCACCCTGGTCGACGCGTATCTGAACGAGCTCGCCCTCGAAGCCGTTTCCCGCCACGCACCGCAGGTGGTGCTGGTGTCCACCCCCTTTCCCGGTTCGGTGTACGGCGCCTTTCGCATCGCCCGGGCAATCAAGGCGCGCCACCCCGCAGTCGTCACCGTGCTCGGCGGCGGCTTCGTCAACACCGAGCTGCGCGAACTGGCCGAGCCGCGCGTGTTCGACGACTTCGACTACGTCACTCTGGACGATGGCGAGCGCCCGCTGCTCGCCCTGCTCGAACACCTGCAGGGCAAACGCGAGCGCGCGCGCCTGGTGCGCACGTTCGTGCGCGATGCCGACGGCGCGGTGCGCTATCTCGACTGTGCCGAGCCCGACGTGCCCTTCGCCGAGATCGGCACCCCGACCTGGGACGGCCTGCCGCTCGAGCGCTACCTGTCGGTGCTCGACATGCTCAACCCGATGCACCGGCTGTGGTCGGACGGGCGCTGGAACAAGCTTACCGTGGCCCACGGCTGCTACTGGAAGAAGTGCAGCTTCTGCGACACCAGCCTCGACTACATCGGCCGCTACGACGGCGCCGCCGCCAGCGTGCTGGTCGATCGCATCGAGGCGATCATCGCCGAGACCGGGCAGAGCGGCTTTCACTTCGTCGACGAGGCGGCGCCGCCGAAAGCCCTGCGTGCGCTGGCCGAGGAGCTGCTGCGGCGCGGGGTGGCGATCTCGTGGTGGGGCAACATCCGCTTCGAGAAGTCCTTCACGCCCGAACTGTGCCGCCTGCTCGCCGACAGCGGCTGCATCGCGGTCTCGGGCGGGCTGGAAGTGGCCTCCGACCGCCTGCTGAAGCTGATGAAGAAGGGTGTCTCGGTGGAGCAGGTGGCGCGCGTCACCCACGCCTTCAGCGAAGCCGGCGTGCTGGTCCATGCCTACCTGATGTACGGCTTCCCGACCCAGACCGTGCACGACACCGTGGATGCGCTCGAATACGTGCGCCAGCTGTTCGCCGCCGGCTGCATCCAGTCGGGCTTCTTCCACCGCTTCGCGTGCACCGTGCATTCGCCGGTGGGCAAGAATCCGGAGGAATTCGGTGTCACCCTGGTGCCGCTGCCGAAGGTCACGTTCGCGAACAACGACATCGCCTTCATCGACCCCACCGGCGTCGACCACGACCGCCTCGGCAAGGCGCTCAACAAGGCACTCTACAATTACATGCACGGCATCGGCCTGGAGGCCGACGTGCGCCAGTGGTTCGACGAGCGCGTGCCGCGGCCGCGGGTGGGGCGCCGGTTCATCGCCCAGGCGCTGCAGGTGGGGGAGTTGTGAACCGGCGCCACCGCCGGCGGTGGCATCCGCAACGGCAACAAGCCGACCGTGCGATTGGACGACGAAGCGGTACTTTGTCACACTCGCCCGTGGCTGCGGCTGGTGGCTGCCGCCGCCGTCTGCAATAACGAGAGCATCCGCCCTCGCCTCCGAACGGCGCTCGACAATATTCGTCCCGAGGCACACGTCCATGCCGATCCGTGTTTTCCTGATCAGCGACTTCCGCCTGCTGGTGCATGGCATCGAAACCCTGCTCGACCAGCACGCACCGCGCTTCGCCCGCGCCGGCCGTGCCGACACCCTCGATGGCGCTGTCGAGGCCGTGCTCGCCGCGCGCGCCGACCTCGTCCTGCTCGATCTCGACACCGCTCCTGCTCGGACCATCGCCACCGTCGGCGCGCTGCACGCCGCCGCGCCCCAGGTCCCGGTACTGCTCCTCACCCGCCTTGCCGACAGTGCCCTCCAGGACCAGGCGGTGATCGCCGGCGCGCGCGGCGTGATCGACGCCACTACCGCACCCGAACTGTTTCTCGCGGCGCTGGACAAGGTCGTCGCCGGCCAGATCTGGCTCGACCGCGCCGCTACCGGGCGCATCTTCGTCGAGTTCTCACGCCACAGCAGCGGCGCCCACGACGACCCCGTCGCCGCCCGCCTCGCCCAGCTCACCGAGCGTGAACAGGACATCGTGATCTGCCTGCTGCGCCACAGCGATGATGCCGGCAAAGCCCTCGCCCGCCGCCTCAACATCAGCGAAAGCACGCTGCGCAACCACCTCACCTCGATCTACGGCAAGTTCGGCGTCTCCAACCGCAGCGGCCTGCTTGCCTTCGCTTTTCACAACAGGCTGAGCGAACGCCTCGGCCCGCTGCACGGCGCCGAACGGCATCCCCAAAGCGCCCGCCTGAACATCACGATTCCCGGCTAAGGGACTCGCACGGCACAACCTTCCCCCACTTTGCTGTGCCCGCTCCGTGCGTCATCGTCACAGCGCGGCCTGCTTCACGCTCGCTTTATTCCACTCCGGCCCGCCTGCCAGCCCTTCGCCGGCTGAACGCCTGCTCCCGAACGAGCGCCACCGGTGGACGCCATAGGAGGAAACTCCTGCCCCGATCGGGAGCTGTCGCCGTAAACCTCCCGAAAATTTCAGGAGATCCCTCCGTCACGAAGCGGGAGCATTGGCCGATGCCCGCCTCCGCTCAACTCGCCACAATTTCCCATCATGAAGCAGAAATCCGCCCCCTTCTGCAAGCGCGCCCATCCACGGGTACAGGCGAGAATGCCGGTGCACATCGCCGCACTCGAGGGGATCACGCGCGATGTCAGCGCCGGTGGCGTCTACTTCGAACTCGAGGGCGACACTGAGATGGACAACGAAATCTGCTTCGAACTCGAGCTGGAAACCACGCTGGGGTCTTTGTGCATGCAATGCAGCGGAGAAGTGGTGCGAAGGGAGCGGCGGAGCAGCCGCACGGGCGTCGCGGTGAGAATGACAGATTCATATCTTTCGGCGGCCCTGTAGAACGTTGGTCTGAAAGCGCGGGCGGCCAGGAGGCGGCCCGGTCGATCCAGTCAATCAGAGGAAGCGTCGATCATGAGTACCTACACCTGGACATTCGGGGCCGAGAGTGCCGGACTGGAATTCACCGTCGTGTATGACACGGAAGCGGAAACCTTCACCGTAAGCAGCCTGGCGGGGTCCTTCGACCTCAACGCCTTGTGGTTCTCGAACGGCGATGCGAGCTCCGAGGGCTACACCCTGGTCAAGTCGGACAACAGCCTCAACATGAACGGCGCCAACACGGTGTGGGACGATGACGGCAACGCGACGAGCGAAAAAATCGTCTGGGACGACTACGCCAAGCTGTCCGGCACCGGACTCGGCGCGGCAGGGGAAACCAAATCGAGCTTCATCAGCGCGGGCGAAACGGCGACGTTCTCACTGGCCGACTTCGGCCTCGACGCGTTCGATCCGGAAACCTACGGCACGCTCGGCGTTCGCGCCACCAGCGTCAATGGCGGCGACAGTATCAAGTGGGTGGACAAGGAAGCGGTGGTCGACGAAGGCGGCGACCCGTGGGGGGACAACCCGTTCGTGGTCGCAGCATCGGCTGCCGGAGACGATGGCGTACCCGGCGAGGATGGGGCGGCCGGTGACGCCGGCACCGGGGGCGCTGACGGTGCGGATGCGACCGCCCCCGTAGTCGATGGCCCGGACGGTAATGATGGCAGCAATGCGTATGTCCAAGGACCGGGCAACAGCAATCCTGTTGCCGCGACCGCCGGCATTCCCGGCACCGATGGGAGCGATGGAAGCAACGGTGGTGACGGCACCAGCGGCAACGATGGCACCAGCGGAGATGCGGGAGGTGGCGGCACCGCGGGAGGCGCCGCGCTCAGTGTCGATCAGGATGCATCCGCCATCCTGATCGACGCCACCACCGGAGCAATCCTGATCCAGGGCGGGGCCGGAGGGGACGGCGGTGATGGCGGGGCCGGCGGCAATGGCGGCGCCGGCGGTGACGGCGGCGACGGCACCGCCGGTGGCGATGGTGGCGATGGCGGGGACGGTGGCGACGGCATCAATTCCGGCGGCACGACTTACCAGAACGGCGCGGACGGCGGAGCCGGTGGTGCCGGCGGTGACGGTGGCACGGGCGGTACGGCCGGCGACGGTGGCAACGGTGGCGACGGCGGTGCCGGCGGTGATGGCGGCGATGGCGGGGTGGCGGTCGATAACGGCGCCGTGACCGAAGTGTTCATCATCGGAAGCTACGATGTCAGCATCCTCGGCGGTGCTGGCGGCACGGGCGGCGACGGCGGAGCGGCGGGCACGGGCGGTGCCGCAGGCAGCGGCGGCATCAGCGGCGATGGCGGTATCGGGGGCGACGGTGGCGATGGCGGCACCAAGGTGGCAAGCGGCACGGACGGCGCGGACGGCGCGGACGGCACCGACGGCAGCAGCCCGGCGGACGGCGCGGACGGCACCGCCGGTAATGATGGGACTGCAGGTGCGGACGGCGCGGACGGCGCCGATGGCACCGGCTTTTCCAGTAGCGTTAATGTCGATGCCACCGCTTTCACCGGGCACCTGAGCATTTCCGGCTCCAACGACGACGACACCATGCTGATGGGGGACGGCGGCTCGGAGATCCACGCCACCCTCGGCAGCGACACCTACACCCTCGGTGACGGTGCCGACGTCGTTGTCTATACCGCCGCCGCCCAGTCTGACGGCACGATCTCCACCGACACCATCAATGACTTCGACGTCGCGGAAGACACCCTCGATCTATCGGGCCTCAGCGACACCACGCTGACCTGGATCGGCGGCGACGCGTTCTCGGGCGATGGCAACGAGGTTCGCTACGCGGACGAAAACACCCTCGAAATCGACCTCGACGGCGGCGGTGACAGCGAAATGGAAATCATCGTGACCGGCGTGGCGGACGATCTGGCTGAAGGCAGCTTTATCCTCTGATTCCCGCCCGGCTCTTTGCCCCCTGGCCGCCCCAGGGGGTTTTCGCTGACTTCTTCTCCTTGCGGAAAAACGAGGGCGCCCCGGGCGATGTGCTCCGGGGCGCCCTCGCTCCGCTCACCGGCCAGGCGGTGAGCGGCATCCTGTGTCCTTACTTCAGCGCCGCCAGCGCCGCGGCGTAATCCGGCTCTTCCTTGATCTCGGGCACGAGCTGGGCATGCACGACCTTGTCATTGGCATCGACCACCACCACGGCGCGCGCGGTGACGCCGGCAAGCGGGCCGGAAGTGATCGCCACGCCGTAGGCCTGGGCAAAGCCCGGGTTGCGGAAGGTCGACAGGGTGTGCACGTTGTTGAGGCCTTCGGTCTCGCAGAAGCGCTTCGCGGCGAAAGGCAGGTCGGCGGAAACGACCAGGACCACGGTGTCGGCGAGCTTGCCGGCTTCGGCGTTGAACTTGCGCGTCGAGGTTGCGCACACCGGGGTGTCGAGGCTGGGCACGATGTTGAGCACCTTGCGCTTGCCGGGGAAGGCGTCGAGGCCGATGTCGGCGAGATCGGCGCCGGTCAGCTTGAAGGCGGGCGCGGTATCGCCGGCGTGGGGAAAACGGCCCGCCACGTCGATCGGGTTGCCGCCAAGGGTCACTGTACTCATGAGTCTGTCCTCCGGGTGATTGAAGAAAGCCGCCGCGCTTGTCCGTTGCGGGTCGGCGAAAGGCAAAGCGTACACGATCCGGCCAGGGCGGGAAGGTGAAAAATCGGGCATGCGTGCCGCGGGCGCGGCGTTCCCCCGCCGCCGGCCGGGCAGCGGCGGGGGAACGCGGGGACCGCCGCTTCAGCGCATCGCGCGCAGGCGGGCGATGCGTTCCTGGGTGGACGGGTGGGTCGAGAACAGGCCGCGCAGGCCGCCGCCGGAGAGCGGATTCATGATCATCATCTGCGCGGTCTCGGGGTGCTGTTCGGCAGTGTGCATCGGAATGCCGCGGGCGTAGGCGTCGATCTTGGCCAGCGCCGCGGCGAGCGCTTCGGGGTCGCCGGAGATCTCCGCGCCGCCGCGGTCGGCGCCGAACTCGCGGGTGCGGCTGATCGCCATCTGGATGATCATGCCGGCGAGCGGAGCGAGGATCATCATCGCGATCGACACCACCGGATTGGGGCGGTCCTCACCGTCGCGCCCGCCGAAGAACATGCCGAAGTTGGCGAGCATCGAGATCGCGCCGGCGACCGTCGCCGAGATCGTCGAGATCAGGATGTCGCGGTTCCTGACGTGGGCCAGTTCGTGCGCCATCACCCCGCGCAGCTCGCGCTCGGAGAGCATGCGGATGATGCCGGTGGTGGCGGCGACGGCGGCGTTTTCCGGGTTGCGTCCGGTGGCGAAGGCGTTGGGCTGGGCTTCGTCGATGATGTACACCTTGGGCATCGGCAGCCCGGCGCGCTGAGCGAGCTCGCGCACCATGTTGTACAGGTAGGGCGAGGAGGCGGCATCGACCGGGCGGGCGTGGTACATCTTCAGCACCGCCTTGTCCGAGAACCAGTAGGCCCAGAAATTCATCGCGCCGCCGACCACGAGCGCGATCAGCATCCCTTGCTGGCCGCCGATGGCCGCGCCCATCGCGCCGAACAGGGCGACGATGCCGGCCATCAGTATCGAAGTCTTGATCCAGTTACCGAACATTGCGGAATCCTTCCTGCACGAGATTGATCGAGAATGAAAATGGAGGCGGGGGAGGCGGAATCAAGAGCCGGCCGCCGCCGCGCCGCTTCACGCCGGGGACGCGGCGGCGAAGCGTTCGCCGACAGAGACCGCGAAGCCGCGCAGGAATTCCCCGGCAGGCAGGCGCTTGCTGCCCGCGCGCTGCAGGCTGAGGAGGCGGAGCGCACCTTCGCCGCAGGCCACGGTGATGCCGCCATCGTCCACCGCGAGCACGGTGCCGGGTGCGCCGCAGCCGGCGACCACCTGCGCCGCCCAGCACTTCACCGCGCTGTCGTGCAGTACGGAAACGGCGCCGGGAAAGGGGTCGAAGGCGCGCACCGCACGCTCGATCGCCGCCGCCGGCCGCGTCCAGTCGATCGTCGCTTCGGCACGGCCGATCTTGGCCGCGTAGGTGATGCCTTCGTCCGGCTGCGGCGTGGCCTGCAGGGTGCCGGCAGCGAGCGCGCCGAGCGCATCGACGATGGCTTCGCCGCCGAGCGCGGCGAGGCGGTCGTGCAGGCGGGCGGTGGTGTCGGCGGGCAGGATCGGCGTCCTGCGCACCAGCAGCATCGCCCCGGTATCCAGCCCTTCATCCATCTGCATGATGGTGATGCCGGTCTCGGCGTCGCCAGCCTCGATCGCGCGGTGGATCGGTGCCGCGCCGCGCCAGCGCGGCAGCAACGAGGCGTGGATGTTGATGCAGCCCAAGCGCGGCAGCGCCAGCACCGCCGGTGGCAGGAGCAGGCCGTAGGCCGCCACCACCAGCACGTCGGGCGCACAGGCGGCGAGCGCGGCGCGCTGCTCTGCGGTGCGCAGCTTCTCCGGCTGGTCGACGGCGATGCCGTGGGCGAGGGCGAGTTGCTTGACTGCGCTCGGGGTGAGCTTCATGCCGCGCCCGGACGGGCGGTCGGGC
Organism: Thauera aromatica; assembly: GCF_023093595.1. Classification (GTDB taxonomy): domain Bacteria; phylum Pseudomonadota; class Gammaproteobacteria; order Burkholderiales; family Rhodocyclaceae; genus Thauera; species Thauera aromatica_A. Next base: position 121,145 of record NZ_JALLIK010000106.1, on the reverse strand, counting down.
TGGGTCAGCACGAGCGGAACTTCGTAGCCGGCCTGGAGGATGGCATCGAGCGCGCGCGCGGCGAATTCGGGCGTGCCGGCGAAGGCAACGCGCAACGTGCCGCCATTGGAAGCGGGCGCGGCCGTCATGCGGTGATGCGGGCCTGCTTGGCCAGCTTGCTCTTGATGCGGCCGAGCTTGAGCTGGGACAGGTATTCGACGAAGACCTTGCCGTCGAGGTGGTCGATCTCGTGCTGGATGCAGACCGCGAGCAGGCCCTCGGCCTCGAACTCGACCGTCTCGCCCTGCTCGTTCAGGGCGCGGACCCTGACCCGCTCGGCGCGCTTGACCTTCTCGTAGACGCCGGGCACCGACAGGCAGCCTTCCTCACACACCTGCTCGCCGGCGCGCTCGAGGATCTCGGGGTTGATCAGCGCCATCAGGCTGCTCTTGTCTTCGGAGACGTCGATGACGACGACGCGCCGATGCACGTTGACCTGGGTCGCGGCGAGGCCGACGCCGGGCGCTTCGTACATCGTTTCGGCCATGTCCTCGATGAGCCGGCGGAGGTCGTCGTCGATCCGCGCCACCGGTTTGGCGACGGTGTGCAGGCGGGGATCGGGGTAGCGGAGAATAGGTAGGAGAGCCATGAATGCCTTGCCGGGTTGAATCTTTGCGTGCAGAATTTCCAGCGCTCCCGCATGCATGCACATGTAATGAGAACGGGGCGGGAAGTACGTGGTACGTGGGCGCGGCACGTGCGCGACCAAGCCTGCACCGCGCTGCCGTTTCGACCCCGACGGGCGGGCGGCGTTCCGGAACGGTTCCGGCACACCCCCCTTCTACCGGAAGCGATCGATGATCCGAATTATATTCCCTCTGCTGCTCGGCATCGCGACCCTGTTCAGCATCGCCGCCCAGGCCCAGTCCGGCGTGCGCCTCGTTGATAACGCCCCCGACAGCTACACCGTGGTCGCGGGCGACACCTTGTGGGGCATCTCCGGCCGCTTCCTGCAGCAGCCCTGGCGCTGGCCCGAAGTCTGGCGCCTGAACCGCGACCAGATCCGCAACCCCCACCTGATCTACCCGGGGCAGGTGATCCTGCTCGATCGCAGCGGCCCCTGGCTGTCGATCGGCCGCCGCATCGACGGCTCCCGCGAGGTCCGGCTGCAGCCGCAGATCTACAGTGAAGCCCTCGACACCGCGGTGCCGAGCATTCCGTTGCAGATCATCGAACCTTTCCTCAGCCGCCCGCTGGTGGTCGATGGGCCGCGCCTGGAAGGCTCGGCGACGATCGTCGCCACCGAGACCAGCCGGGTGCTGACCGGCTCGGGCGACACCGTCTTCGCCAAGGACGTCGGCGACAGCGCCGACGTCTGGCACATCTACCGCCCCGCGCGGCCCCTCGAAGACCCGCTGACGCGCGAGACCCTCGCCTGGGAGGCGGCCTACCTCGGCACCGCCCGCGTCACTGAACGCGGCACTCCGGCAACGCTCGAAATCGTCTCCGCGGTCGAGGAAATCGGCGTCGGCGACCTGATGCTGCCGAGTGAGCGCCCGGCGGTGTTCTCCTACGTCCCGCACGCGCCGGCGCAGGCGCTCGAAGGCCGGATCATCTCGATCCATCGCGGCGTCAGCGAAACCGGCCGCCTCAACGTCGTCGCCCTCAACCTCGGCGAGCGCGACGGCATCGAGCGCGGCCATGTGCTGGCGCTGTTCCGCAACCGCGGCAGCGCCGAATTCAACGGCGAGGACGGCAAGGAAAGCTTCCAGCTGCCGGAAAAGCGCTACGGCACGGCGTTCGTGTTCCGCGTCTTCGAGCGCGTCGCCTACGCCCTGGTGATGGACGCCGACGGCCATGTGACCCTCGCCGACGCCGTGCGCAGACCCTGAGCGCCCCCGGCACCGCAGCGTGGCAACCGACGCCGACGATCTCGCCCACTGGCTGCGCCTGAGCGCGGTGCCCGGCCTGGGCGCCGCCCACCAGCGCAGCCTGCTTGCCGCTTTCGGCCTGCCGCAGCACATCTTCGCCGCCAGCCGCGGCGCGCTCGCCGCGGTCGTCGGCAGCGAGGCGGCGGCGGCCGTGCTCGCCCCGCCACCGCAAGAGCGCATCGAACAAGGCCTGGCCTGGGCTGCCGAAAGCGGCAACCACCTCCTGACCCTGGCCGACGAAGCCTATCCGCGCAGCCTGCTCGACATCGCCGACCCGCCGCCTCTGCTGTACCTGAAGGGCCGCCCGGAGTTACTGCAGCGCCCGGCGCTCGCCCTCGTCGGCGCGCGCTCGTCGACCGTGCAGGGCGATGCCAACGCCGAAGCCTTCGCCCGCGCCCTGGCCACCCAGGGTTTCGCCATCGTCAGCGGCCTGGCGCTGGGCATCGACGCCGCCGCCCACCGCGGCGCGCTCGCCGCCGGCGCGGAAGGCGGGGGCACGGTGGCGGTGATCGGGACCGGCATCGACCGCATCTATCCGGCAAAGAATGCCGCGCTGGCGCGCGAGATCGCGGCCGCCGGCGTGGTCGTCAGCGAGCTGCCGCTCGGCACGCCGCCCCTGCCGCACAACTTCCCGCGCCGCAATCGCCTGATCGCCGGACTCGCCCACGGCGTACTGGTGGTGGAAGCGGCGGTCAACAGCGGTTCGCTGATCACCGCCCGCCTGGCGACCGAAAGCGGGCGCGAAGTGTTCGCCATTCCCGGCTCGATCCACTCGCCGCTGGCGCGCGGCTGCCATCGTCTGATCCGCGAGGGCGCCAAGCTGGTGGAAACCGCCGAGGATGTGGTCGAGGAGCTGCGCGGCCGACTCGGCTGGGCCTCCCCGCCCTTCCCTGCTCCCCCACGCCACCGCGGACGCCGCGCCTCCGGCGCCGGTGCCCCGGAATCGTCCCCCGCCGCTCCGGCGCAGGCCGCGCTCGCCCTCGACGCCGACACTGCACGGGTGCTCCAGATCCTCGGCCACGACCCGGTGGACATCGACACCCTTGCCCAGCGCTGCGGCTTGACGGTCGATGCCCTCTACGCCATCCTGCTGCCGTTGGAGCTGGACGGGCGCCTCGTCCGCCTGCCCGGCAGCCGCCTGCAACGCACCTGAAGCGGGTGCCACCCGTCCCGAAACACCGCCTGCGCCACGGCCGAAGTGGTCGGCAGGCGCGTTTGCCGCATGCGTCCCGCACCGCCGAATCCAGAAGAGGCCGTTTTGTTCGACATCCTTGTATACCTGTTCGAAAGCTACATCCACGCCGACGCTTGCCCCGAATCCGAGCTGTTGGCGCGCAAGCTGTCGGCGGCCGGCTTCGAGCAGGAAGAAATCTCGGAAGCGCTGGAGTGGCTCGCCGGCCTGCGCCGGGTGGCGCGCGAGATCCATCCGGGGTGTGCACCGAGCGCCGGCTCGGTGCGTATCTACACCGAAGCGGAACAGACCCAGCTCGATGCCCCCTGCCGCGGCTTCCTCAGCTTGCTGGAAAGCGCCGGCGTGCTCGGTGCCGCTCACCGCGAACTGATCATCGAACGGGCGATGGCCTTGCACGACTTCACCATCACGCTGAATCGCCTGAAAGTGATCGTGCTGATGGTGCTGTGGCAGCAGGAAGAACCGATCGACACCCTGATGGTGGACGAACTGCTGACCGAGGAAGACGACTGGGACTACGAACCGGTCGTGCATTGAGCGCATCTCCCGAGCGGCTTGCACGCGCCGGCGTGCTGTCCTTATCATCGGCCGCTTCCTGAACCCTGCGCCTAGCGGCGCCCAGCCCCCTTCCTGCCAAAGCATGAGCAAGCAACTGATCATCGCGGAAAAGCCCTCCGTCGCACAGGACATCGCCCGTGCGCTGGGCGGCTTCACCAAGGAGAAGGACTACTACGAGTCCGACGACTACGTGCTGTCGTCGGCCGTCGGCCACCTTCTCGAGCTTGCCGTGCCCGAGGAATTCGAGGTCAAGCGCGGCAAATGGACTTTCGCCCACCTGCCGGTGATTCCGCCCCACTTCGCGGTCAGACCGATCGAGAAGACCGAGGACCGCTTGAAGCTGCTCACCCGGCTGATCAAGAGGAAGGACGTCACCGGCCTCATCAACGCCTGCGACGCGGGCCGCGAGGGCGAGCTGATCTTCAACTTCATCGCCCAGCACGCCGGCACCAAGAAGCCGATGCAGCGCCTGTGGCTGCAGTCGATGACGGCGCAGGCGATCCGCGACGGCTTCGCCCACCTGCGCGCCGCGCAGGACGTCGAGGGCCTGCGTAACGCCGCGATCTGCCGCGCCGAATCGGACTGGCTGATCGGCATCAACGGCACCCGGGCGATGACCGCGTTCAACTCCAAGACCGGTGGCTTTCACCTCACCACGGTGGGTCGCGTGCAGACGCCGACGCTGGCGATGGTGGTCGAGCGCGAAGACCGTATCCGCAAGTTCCAGTCGCGCGACTACTGGGAACTCGAAGCGCGCTTCGCCTGTGCCGCCGGCGAATACCCCGGGCGCTGGTTCGACGAAAAGTTCAAGAAGCCCGAAGGCGACGAGCACGCCACCGCCTTCCGCCTGTGGGACCAGGCCCGGGCCGAGGCCATCCGCGCCAAGTGCGCGGGCAAGCCGGGCGTGGTCAGCGAGGAGTCCAAGCCCTCCACCCAGCTGTCGCCGCTGCTGTTCGATCTCACCAGCCTGCAGCGCGAAGCCAACGGCCGCTTCGGCTTCTCCGCCCGCGTCACCCTGCAACTCGCCCAGGCGCTGTACGAGAAGCACAAGGTGCTGACCTACCCGCGGACCGACGCCCGCGCCCTGCCCGAGGACTACCTCGCCACGGTGAGCGAGGTGCTGCGCACCCTGCCCGATCAGTACGCGCCCTTCGCCGGCGAGATCGCCCGGCAGGGCTGGGTGAAGCCGAACAAGCGCATCTTCAACAACGCCAAGATCTCTGACCACTTCGCCATCATCCCCACCGGGGCGCTGCCGAAGAACCTGTCCGAGGCCGAACACAAGATCTACGACCTCGTCACCAAGCGCTTCCTCGCCGTGTTCTACCCCGCGGCCGAGTACCAGATCACCACCCGCATCACCCGCGTCGAGGGCGAGGTCTTCAAGACCGAGGGCAAGGTGCTGGTCAATCCGGGCTGGCTCGCGGTGTATGGCAAGGAAGCCGCCAGCGACGAGAAAGATGGAAAACCCGGGGACGCCAAGGACGGCGGCCCGCAGCTGGTGGCGGTGAAGCAGGGCGAGACCGTCGCCACCGAGGACATCGTGGTGAAGGCGCTGCAGACCAAGCCGCCGGCGCGCTTCAACGAAGCCACCCTGCTCTCCGCCATGGAAGGCGCGGGCAAGATGGTCGACGACGAGGAGCTGCGCGCGGCGATGGCCGAGCGCGGCCTCGGCACTCCGGCGACGCGGGCGCAGATCATCGAAGGCCTGATCGGCGAGCAGTACATCCACCGTGAAGGCCGCGAGCTGATCCCGAGTGCGAAGGCGTTCTCGCTGATCACGCTGCTGAAGGGTCTGGGCGTCACTGCGCTGACTTCGCCGGAACTGACCGGCGGCTGGGAATACAAGCTCGCGCAGATGGAACACGGCAAGCTCAGCCGCGAAGCCTTCATGAACGAGATCGCCGAGATGACGCGCGAGGTGGTCGAGCGCGCCAAGCGCTACGAGTCCGACACCGTGCCGGGCGAGTTCGTCACCCTGCAGACCCCGTGCCCGAAGTGCGGCGGGGTGGTGAAGGAAAACTACAAGAAGTTCGCCTGCCAGAGCTGCGACTGGAGCACCTGGAAGATCGTCGCCGGGCGCCAGTTCGAGTACGACGAGATCGAGACCCTGCTGCGCGCGGGCAAGGTCGGCCCGCTGCTCGGCTTCCGCAACAAGATGGGGCGCCTGTTCAACGCCGACATCGTGTTGAACGAGGACAAGCAGCCCACTTTCGACTTCGGCCAGCCCAAGGAAGGCGAGGAGGCCGAGGCGGTGGATTTCTCGGAACAGACGCCGGTCGGCGCCTGCCCGAAATGCGCCGCCCGCGTGTTCGAGCACGGCATGGCCTACGTCTGCGAAAAATCCGTGGGACCGGGCAAGCGTTGCGATTTCCGCTCCGGCAAAGTCATCCTGCAGCAGCCGATCGAGCGCGAGCAGATGGCGAAGCTCCTTGCCGAAGGCAAGACCGAGCTGCTCAAGGGCTTTGTCTCGGCGCGCACCCGGCGCAAGTTCTCCGCCTACCTGGTGCGCGGCAAGGACGGCAAGGTCGGCTTCGAGTTCGAAGCGAAGGCACCGAAAGCCGGCGCCAAGAGCGCAGCGGCGAAAGCCGGCGGCGATGCCGACGCCGCCGGCGAAGCCCCCGCGACCGCCAAGCCGGCCGCGTGCAAGCGCACCGCGGCGCCCAAGGCGGGCTGAAACCGCCCCCGCCGGGCGCACCGCTTCAGTCCGGCTTGGCCACGGTCAGGCGCTTGACGCTGTTGACGAAGCGCGACAGCGTCTCCGACAGCACTCCGCGCGGAATCATCACTTCGATCAGCTGGAAGCGGCCGCGGGTGGCGAACGCGGCGTCGAGCGCCGCCTTCAGCTGGGCGCGGGTATGGACGCGCACGCCGTCGCCGCCGAGGCCGGCCGCCATCTGCGCGAAGCCCCAATCGCCGAGGTCGTTGAAGCTCGATTCGGGCTGGAAGGTGCGCAGCATCTCCCAACTCGCGTTGTTGAACAGCAGCACGATCGGATCCCAGCCGTAGCGCCGGCAGTTGCCCAGCTCCATGCCGGTCATCTGGAAGGCGCCGTCGCCGACCAGGATCAGCGGACGCTGGCCGGTGGCGACCTGCACGCCGAAGCCGGCGGGCACGCCGTAGCCCATCGTCGCGTAGTAGCCGGGCGCGACCAGGGCGGTGTTCTCGATATCCATCGCGGTAAACAGGCAGTCGCCGACGTCGGCCGCGATCGGCAGCTTGCCGTGCGTGGCCATCAGGTCGTTGACTGCGGTGGCGATGTCGGACGGCGACACCGGGGCGTCGTCGGCGACCAGGCCGCGTGGAAACACCTGGCGCTCGCCGCCGACCGCGGCGCCGCGCGCCGGGACCCGGGCGAGGAGGCCGTCGACCAGGGCGGCGAGGGGAATCGCCGGATAGGTGTGATAGCTCATCGTCACCCGCCCATCGAAGGCGTGGATCGTCTTGCGCAGGTCGATGTGCTTTTCCGACACCGCGAAGTTGGTGTCGCACACGATCACCCCGAGCAGGAACAGGCCGTCGGAATCCTCCACCAGGCGGGTGACTTCGGGCAGGCCGGCGCGGCCCATGTAGGTGCCCATCAGCGGCGCATCCTGCTCCGCGAGCAGGCCGCGGCTCATGAAGCTGGTGACCACCGGCAGGCCGAGGCGGCGCGACAGTTCGGCGACCTTGTCCTCGAGGCCGAAGCGGCGCACTTCGATGCCCGCCATCAGTACCGGCGCGCGGGCGCGGCCGAGGCGCGCGAGGATCTCGTCGACGCAGGTAGACAGGGCCTCGGCATCGATCGCCGGCGGCGCTTTGGCAGCCACCGGCGCGCACGGCACGGCGACCATGTCGCGCGGAATCTCGATGTACACCGGCTGCGAGTTGCGCCGGGCGCTGGCGAGCACGCGGGCGATGTCGGCCGGGGCGCGCGCGGCATCGTCCAGGCGCACCTGGTCGCAGGTGATCTCGCGGAAGATCTGGAATTGCGAATCGAGCGTCTTGGCCTGGTGGTGGAGGAGCAGGCCGGAACGCGACTCGCCCTTGCCCGGGCCGCCGGAGAGCACTACCAGCGGGGATTTTTCGGCGTAGGCGGCGGCTACCGCATTGACCATGTTGAGCGCGCCGGCACCGTAGGTGACCGCCGCCACCCCGAGCCCGCCGCCGACGCGGGCCGCGGCGTCGGCGGCGAAACCGACCGCGGGCTCGTGCGACAGGGTGTACAGCGGCAGGATCTGCGACTCCTCGATGATGCGGAAGTACGGCAGGGCGAAGTCGCCGGGAATGCCGAAGATCTGGCGGGCGCCATGCGCCTTCAGCGCATGGAGCAGGGATTCGGTCAGGTTCATGCTGGTCTCCTCCGGAATGGTCGGAAAATTATGCTGCGCATGCCCTGCACGGTGTGCGCTTTTTAGTGCCTTAAAATGCGATGATGTGCACGTTTCGTGCATGAAGAAGCTGAAGAATGAACGCCATCACGGTCGACCGCCATGACCTCGCTCTCCTCGACGCGCTGCAGCGCAGCGGCAACGCCACCAACGCCGTGCTCGGGGAGCACGTGCACCTGTCGGCCTCGCAGGTCAGCCGCCGGCTGCAGCGCCTGCAGGACGCCGGCCTCATCGCCGGCTATGCGGCGCTGCTCGACCCGGCTGCGCTCGGCCTCGGCGTCACCGCCTTCGCCCACGTCACCCTCGAACGCCATGGCGCACAGCGCCCCGATGCCTTCGAGAGCGGCGTCGCCGCGCTTCCCGAAGTGCTCGAGTGCTTTTCGGTGAGCGGCAGCGCCGACTACGTGTTGCGCATCGTCGCCCCCGATCTGGCCGCCTTTTCCGAGCTGATGATGAAGCGCCTGCTGCGCCTGCCCGGTGTCGCCAACATCAAGACCGACATCGCCCTGCACAAGATCAAGCAGACCCACGTCCTGCCGCTGGAACACATCGCCCGCCCGCCGCGGCCCGCTTCCCGCCTGCGCTATGCCGGCGGATGAGGCGCAGCCCGCCTGTCGGTCAGGGTGCGGCGGCGCACCAATGCGAAACGGGCCTTGCGGCCCGTTTCGCGCTTCGCAATGGAGGATTTCCGCCTCAGCCTTCGAGCAGGCTGCGCAGCATCCAGGCGTTCTTCTCGTGCACCTGCATGCGCTGGGTCAGCAGGTCGAGGGTCGGCTCGTCGGCGGCTTTGTCGGCGACCGGGGCGATGCTGCGTGCGGTCTTGATCACCGCTTCCTGGCCGCGGACGAGCTGGCGGATCATGTCCTGGGCGTTGGGCACGCCTTCGGGTTCGGCCAGGCTGGTGAGCTTCTGGAAGGCCTGGTAAGTGCCCGGCGCGGGGCAGCCGAGGGCGCGGATGCGCTCGGCGATCAGATCCACCGCCAGCGCGAGCTCGGTGTATTGCTGCTCGAACATCAGGTGCAGGGTGTTGAACATCGGCCCGGTGACGTTCCAGTGGAAGTTGTGCGTCATCAGGTACAGGGTGTAGCTGTCGGCGAGCAGGCGGGACAGCCCGTCGGCGATCTGGGTGCGGTCCTGTTCGCTGATGCCGATATCGATTTTCATGTCGTTCTCCGTGCGCGGTGGTGAAGTGGCGAGGTGTATCGGAAGGAGCGTCGGCACAACGCCGAGCCCATGCTTCCATGCTAAAGCAATCGGATTGATCGATCCAATCGATCGAAAAAATCTCTTCGATCTACATGGGCTATGAATCAGGCGCTGACCAGCGCTTCGAGCCCGGGTGCGCGCCCGACCGGCCGCGCGCCCGGCAGCGCGCTGTCGAGGATCGCCGTGCGCAGCACGTCGATCGCGCCGCTGCGCGGATAGGTCACCCGCCAGGCCAGTGCCACCCGCCGCGAAGGTTCGGGTTCGGAAAAAGGGCGCACCGCGATCAGCGGGTTCTGCGCCGTCAGCTCGTCGGCCGCCGAGCTGGGCAGCACGGTGACGCCGAGCCCGGTGGCGACCATGTGGCGGATCGTCTCCAGCGAGCTGCCTTCCAGGGTGCGCTGCAGCCCGCCGACGTTGCGGCAGCTCGGACACACTTCGAGTACCTGTTCGCGGAAGCAGTTGCCGGCGCCGAGCAGCAGCAGCTGGTCTTCGGCAAGGTGCCCGGGGTCGATGCGCGCTTCCCGCGTCCACGGGTGCTCGGCCGGCATCAGCACGCGGAACGGCTCATCGTAGACCGGCTGCGCCACCACCCCGGCCTCGTCGAACGGCAGGCTGATGACGATGACGTCGAGCTCGCCGCGCTTGAGCGCTTCGGCGAGCCTCGCGGTGTAGTTTTCCTGGATGATCAGCGGCATTTTCGGCGCGAGCTGGTGCACGCGCGGAATCAGCCGCGGCAGCAGGTAGGGGCCGATGGTGTAGATCACTCCGACCCGCAGCGGCCCGGCCAGCGGGTCCTTGCCGGCGGCGGCGATCTCCTGGATCTGGCTCGCCTCCATCAGCACTTTTTCCGCCTGGGCGACGATGCGCCGCCCGGTCTCGGTGATCTTGACTTCGGTGGCGCTGCGCTCGAAGAGCTGGATGCCGAGTTCATCCTCCACCTTCTTGATCGCCACCGACAAGGTGGGCTGGGAGACGTGGCACTTTTCGGCAGCGCGCCCGAAATGGCGCTCGTGGGCGAGCGCGACGAGATAACGCAGGTCGGTAAGGGTCATGGCGACGACACGCAGGAAGGATTATGAAACCATAGGCCGGCAGCTTCCGGATGTTACCCCGTCGCCCCGCGTCCTGCGCACCCGGATGCTCCTGCAATGAGCGGAGGCCGGCTTGAACCCGCCGCGAACGCCCCCGATCTGAAAGCCGGAGTCTCCTCGGGAACAGGACGGCGGAACCCGCGTCCACCACTGCAGGTCGATTGCCAGCAGGCCGACTCCTTCCCCATTACTTTCGATGAATCCCGCTATGCGAAAAATCCTAGCCGTCAGCACCCTGGCCGTTGCTCTTGCGGCCGCGCTCCCGCAGGGCAGCCTTCTGTCGCCCGCCTTCGCCCAGGCCTCCGCACCGGCCTCCTCGATGGTGGCGCCGAACCGCTTCGGACTGCCCGATTTCGGCGACCTCGTCGAACAGGTCGGCCCCGCGGTGGTGAACATCAGCGTGGTCCAGCGCCAGGCGCAGGGCACGATGGGCGAGCACCCCTTCGCCAACGATCCCTTCTACGATTTCCTGCGCCGCTTCGGCGTACCGGTGCCGGGCATGCCCGGCCAGCCCGGCATGGGGCCGCGCGCGCGGCAGGGAATCGGCTCCGGCTTCATCGTCAGCAAGGACGGTTACGTGCTGACCAACGCCCACGTCGTCGCCGGTGAAAACGCCGACGCCACGCTCTCCGAAGTCACCGTGACCCTGATCGACAAGCGCGAGTTCAAGGCCACCGTGGTCGGCATCGATCGCCGCACCGACGTCGCCCTGCTCAAGATCGACGCCAAGGACCTGCCGGCGGTGAAGATCGGCAATGCCGAACAGGCCCGCGTCGGCGAGTGGGTGGTGGCGATGGGTTCGCCCTTCGGCTTCGACAGCACGGTGACCGCCGGCATCATCTCGGCAAAGGCGCGCCGCCTGCCCGATGAGACCTACGTGCCTTTCATCCAGACCGACGTCGCGATCAACCCGGGCAACTCGGGCGGGCCGCTGTTCAACCTCGCCGGCGAAGTGATCGGCATCAACTCGCAGATCTATTCGCGCTCGGGCGGCTTCATGGGGATCTCGTTCGCGATCCCGATCGACGTCGCGATGAACGTCAAGGACCAGCTCGTCACTCATGGCCGCGTGCAGCGCGGCCGCCTGGGCATCGCCATCCAGGAGGTGGATAAGGATCTCGCCCAGTCCTTCGGCCTGCCGGATGCGCGCGGCGCGCTGGTGGCCAGCGTGGATCCGGGCAGCGCGGCGGAGAAAGCCGGGTTGCAGGCGGGTGATGTGGTGCTCGGCGTCGATGGGCGGCGCATCACCGACTCTTCCGAACTGCCGCGCGTGATCGGCGACAAGCGCCCCGGCACCGAGGTGCGGATGGAAATCTGGCGCAACGGCCGCAGCCGCGACCTGGTCGCGACCCTCGACGAGCTGCGCACCGACAGCACCGTCGCCAGCGCCGCCCCCGCGGCGCCGAGCCAGGTCGAGAGTCTGGGTCCCAAGCTCGGCCTCAGCGTGCGCGCGCTGACCGCGCAGGAAGCCGGCGAGCTCAAGCTGCGCGGCGGTGTCGTCGTCGAAGGGGTGGATGGCGCCGCGGCGCGCGCCGGCATCCAGCGCGGCGACATCATCCTCGCGGTGAACAACCAGGTTCTCGCTTCCGTGGGCGAACTGCGCGCCCTCCTCGAGCGTGCCGGCAACCGCTTCGCCGTGCTGGTGCAGCGCGGCGAAGCGCGCATCTTCGTGCCCGTGCGCATCGAGTAAGCGGCTACCGCCCCGGCGCTACCGGCGTGGCGGGGCGGTGTCGATCCTTTTAGAATATAATTTTAACCTAATGAACCGGGCTTGCGCGAGGCCGGCCCGGTTCGCTCGTTTCCTTCCCACGCTACGAGGTCACCATGCAAAAACCCCTTCTCCGCACCGCTTTCGGCGTGCTCGCCCTGTCGCTGGCGACGGCCGCCTCGGCCCAGGTCAAGCCCGAGGACCAGATCAAGTTCCGCCAGGCCGGCTACAGCTTCATGAGCTGGAACATGGGCAAGATCAAGGCCAACCTCGAAGGCGAATACAACGCCAAGCAGGTCGAAGCCGCCGCCAACGCCATCGCCGCAATCGCCGGCTCGGGCATGGGTGCGCTCTACGGTCCGGGTACGGACAAGGACATCGGCGAGCGCAAGACGCGGGTGAAGCCCGAGCTCTTCAAGGAAATGGACAACGTCGGCAAGCTCGCCGGCGACTTCAACGCTGCCGCCGCCAACCTCGCCAAGGTCGCCGCCAGCGGCGACAAGGCCGCAGTGCAGAAAGCCTTCGGCGCAACCGGCGAAACCTGTAAAGCCTGTCACGACAAATACCGCATGGAGTGAGCTCCTTCGCCCACGCGCAAGAAAGCCACCTCAGCGGTGGCTTTTTTTATGCGCAGAACCGGTGACAGACTCCGGTTTCGCAGGGGCTCACCAAGGGGCGACGGGCGGCGGCGGCGCTTCGATGAAGCTGCCGGTGGCGAGGTAGAGCACGCCGGCGGCGATCGCCAGGGCGATGAGGAAGGCCACTGCGCCGCCGCCTTGCGCCGGCTTGGCCTCGGCCTCGGCCTCGGCGACGAGCTTGTGGCCGGTGATCATTGGCCCGACCAGATTGTCCTTCTTGACCAGCGCATAGAACAGCACGGCGCCCACGTGCAGCGCAACGAGGAGGAGGATCGGCCAGTAGTTCTGCCGGTGCAGGCTGCTCAGCCAGTTGCTGGTGTCGGCGCTCACCAGCGTGCGCAGCGGACCGGAGAAGGCGATGTCGTCATTGGCGAAGAGGCCGGTGAGCACCTGGTAGATCATCACGCCGAGCAGGGCCAGCACCGACAGCGCGCCGAGCGGGTTATGCCCGAGGCCGCTCCAGTGCCCACGCAGATGCGCCCACAGATGGGCGGGGCCGGGCACGAAATCGGCGAAGCGCGCATAGGTCGAGCCGATCACGCCCCACACCAGGCGGAAGGCGAGCAGGCCGGTGATGGCGATGCCGACGCGGCCGTGGCATACGATGAACTCGCCGCCAATCCCGCCGGTGATATAGGCGGCGACGATCAGGATCGCCGCCAACCAGTGAAAAAGACGGGTGGGAAGATCCCATACGTACAGTTTGCGCAGGCTCATGAGTCTTTTCCGTGTGGTGGTTCCGGACCGACGCCCTGGTGGTCGTCCGCTTGGGAAAGGTTGTCCGGGCGTACGCCCCGGGCACGGTTGAAATGGCTTGCGACCTGCCCGACATTTACCCGGTTACGCCCGCCATTTTTTGCGGCATAGAGCGCCTTGTCCGCAACGGCCAGCAGCATTTCCGCAGCACTGTTTTCGCCCGGCGTGTCGACCGCCACGCCGATGCTGAGGGTCACGACGCCCGAAGCAGATGGGCCGGCATGGGGGATGCCCAATCCCTCGACCGTGGCCCGCAAGGCTTCAGCCTTTGCACTCGCCCCTGCCAGGCTTGAGTCGGGGAAAATGCAGACGAACTCTTCGCCACCGTAGCGGGCCACCAGGTCATAGGAGCGGCCCAAGCCGGCCTGCAGCACGCGGGCAACGGCTTTCAGCGTCGCGTCGCCGGCCTGGTGGCCGTAGTGATCGTTGTAGTGCTTGAAGTGATCGATGTCGATCATCAGCACGGCCAGCGGCACCTTTTCGCGCCGGCAGCGCCGCCATTCAGCGATGAAGGCCTCATCAAACCTTCTCCGGTTCGGTATCCCGGTCAGGCCATCGACATAGGCCTGGGTCTGCAGCAGTTCAGCCTGGGCAAGCAGTCTGGCATTGAGTTCGTGCAATTTTTCTTCGGTCCGGTACTGCTCGGTGACGTCGCGGGCGGCACCGTAGATCATGCTTTCCTCCGGCACCGCCACCGAATGCCATTCGATGTAGCGGTACTCGCCATTTTTTGCCCGACAGCGATTGGTAAAATCGGAAACCATCTCGCCGCTGGCAAGTGGCGGCACCACCTTCAGGGTTGCCTCCCGGTCGTCCGGATGAACGAGATCGATGAAATGGGCGCCTTCCAGTTCGGAAACCGGATAACCGAGAACCCGTTCCCAGGCCGGATTGAGCTTGAGGAAACGGCCGTCTATGTCCGAAATCGCAAAGAGGTCGATGCTGACCGAAAAGAACCGGTCGATTGCCGCGTCTTTCTTGCGCAACGCCGCTTCCGCTTGTGCCATCTGTTCGGCCGCGCTGCGGCGACGGCGTTGCAGCACGGCCAGCCCCGTGCAGCTGGTCAGCGCAAGCAGCGCGAACAAGAGGGCGTCGGAGCGGGCCCTGCTTTTCCATCTGGCATGAACCGCGCCCTGCTCCCGGCTGACGGCGGCGATGAGCACCTTGTCCATCTTGAGCGCGGCCGGGTTGATGGTTCGGAGGGTGACAATCCGCTCCTCATTGGTCGAACGGATGACGCCCTGAAAGGTGTTCTCGTCGCGCCCGCTCTCCTTGTGGCGGGTGAAGAACGAATCCGGGGTGGACAGATTCTTGCCGTAGATTTCCGGGCGCGGCGGTGCGGCCAGAAAAATCTCGCCGTCGCCATGGATGATCCCGGCGCGCATATCCTGGGCATAGCGCACCGAATCGAGCAGGGTGGCGAATGCGTCCGGATCGAGCGTTGCGGTGACGACTCCGGCAAACTTGCCGTCCGGCCCGGAAACCATGCGCACGGCGTTGATTGCCCAGACATTGAGCGAAGTCCTGAACGGAGGCGAGACGTACAAGGTTTCCGGATCGGGGGTGCGGATGGCGGCCTGGAAGTAGGCGCGATCCCGGAAGTTCCTGCCGATGAGTTCCGGCCTGTTGGCGGCAACGGCAACGCCCTTCTCGTCCATGATGATCAGGGTGCGCACGCCGGGCATTGCTTCCGTGAAGGCGCGCAAGCGCCTGTTTGCGTGTGCCATGCCTGAAGACTGGCCTTGCCAGAGGGGTAGATCGTCCAGCACGCTTTCCAGCGCACGGTTGACCCCCTCGAGCTGTCGGGCAAGATTGTCGTGAATCACCCTTGCCTGGGTCGTCAGCCGCTCGTGTTCACGAGTGTCGGTGACGCGCCGCTCCTCATCCAGCGAGAAAGCGAGGAAGCTGGCCACGACGAAAAGCCCCCCCGCCAGAAGGATCCACTCCATGGCGAAAGGTCGACGCCAGGCGGCGCCGGAGGCGGTGGAAAATAAGGAAAGCACGGGGTGATTATGCCAAAAGGCGCGGCTTGCAGGCTTGCCGGGCTCGTACACGGCCATGCTGGCATTTAGCTCCCCCCGCCCCGCGTCGCCAGGAACTCGCGCAGATGGCGCCCGGTGTGCGATTCCGGCGTCGCCATCGCGACTTCCGGCGGGCCTTCGGCCACCACCCGGCCGCCGCCGTCGCCGCCTTCGGGGCCGAGGTCGATCAGCCAGTCGGCCTCGGCGATGACGTCGAGGTCGTGCTCGATCACCAGTACGGTGTGGCCGGCATCCGTCAGCCGGTGGAGCACGCGGATCAGTTTATCCACGTCGGCCATGTGCAGGCCGACGGTGGGTTCGTCGAGCACGTACAGGCTGTGCTTGTCGGCGGGCAGCGGCACGCCGCCGGTGTCCTCGGCATCGCCCGGGCGGCGGCGCACCTTGGCCAGCTCGGTCACAAGCTTGATGCGCTGCGCTTCGCCGCCGGACAGGGTCGGGCTGGGCTGACCCAGGGTCAGGTAGCCGAGGCCGACGTCCTGCAGCAGCTGCAGCGGGTGGGCGATTGCCGGATGGGCGGAGAAGAAGTCCACCGCCTCGTCCACCGCCATCGCCAGCACTTCGGCCACGGTCCTGTCCTTCCACCGCACCGACAGGGTCTCGGCGTTGAAGCGTGCGCCGCCGCAGCCCTCGCACGGCGTCTTGACGTCGGGCAGGAAGCTCATCTCCACCGTGGTCTGGCCGGCACCGTCGCACACCGGACAGCGCCCGGCGCCAGTGTTGAAGGAGAAGCGCGAGGCGTTCCAGCCGCGGGTGCGGGCGTCGAAGGTGTCGGCGAAGAGCTTGCGAACCGCGTCCCAGAAACCGACGTAGGTCGCCGGGCAGGAGCGCGGGGTCTTGCCGATCGGGGTCTGGTCGACTTCGAGCACGCGGCCGACCTGCTGCCAGCCGCGAATCGCCTTGCAGCCGACCAGCGCCTGGTCGACCTCGTCGGGTTGGGCCTGACCGCGGCGGCGGGCGCGGGTGGCCTCGGGGTCGCCCAGCCGCGCCCGCAGGTTGGCGTGGATGACGTCGCGTGCGAGGCTGGACTTGCCCGAGCCGGAAACGCCGGTGACCACGGTGAGGCGGGCGAGCGGGATGCGCACCGAAAGGTCGCGCAGGTTGTGCAGGTTCGCGCCCTCAATGCGGATCGCCGCATGCCCGTCCGCCACTGCGCGGCGCGGACGCAGCGGATGCTGCAGCGGGTGGCGGAAGCATTCGCCGGTGGCCGATGCGGGCGCGTTCAACAGATCGTCGATCGTGCCCTCGGCCACCACGCGGCCGCCGCGCACGCCGGCGCCGGGGCCGAGGTCGATGACGTGGTCGGCGCGGCGGATGGTGTCCTCGTCGTGCTCCACCACCAGCAGCGTGTTGCCGCGGTCGCGCAGGGCTTCGAGGGTGTCGAGCAGCAGACGGTTGTCGCGCGGATGGAGGCCGATGGTGGGCTCGTCGAGGATGTAGCACACCCCGCGCAGGTTGGAGCCGAGCTGGGCGGCGAGGCGGATGCGCTGTGCTTCGCCGCCCGACAGCGTGGGCGCGGCGCGGTCCAGCGCCAGGTAGCCGAGGCCGACGTGCTGGAGGAAGGCGAGGCGGCCGCGGATCTCGCTCACCAGGTCGCGGGCGATGTCGGTTTCGCGTGCGTTGAGCGCCAGATCGGCGAAGAAGGCGGCGGCCTTGTCCACCGGCCAGGCGGCGAGCTGGTGCAGGCCGAGCTCGCGGAAGCGCACCGCGCGCGCCACCGGGTTGAGGCGAGCGCCCGCGCAGGCGGGGCAGGGCTCGTCGCTGACGATGACTTCTTCCGCATCGCCGAGGTCGAGCGCGTCCGGGTCCTCGATGCGCGCCGCGGTCTTCAGTCCGGTGCCGTAGCACTTTGGGCACCAGCCGTGCTTGGCGTTGTACGAGAACAGGCGCGGATCGGGCTCGGGGAAGCCGGTGCCGCAACTCGGGCAGGCGCGCAGGGTGGAGAAGGTGATCGGCGCCGCGCCGGGCTTGCCGGTGTCGAGCACCTTGATCACGCCCTTGCCGATCTCCAGCGCCTGTTCCACCAGCGCGCGCAGCGTGGCCTCGTGCTCGGGCTGCACCACCACCCTGCCGGCGGGCAGCTCGATGTTGTGCTCCTTGTAGCGGTCCAGCCGAGGCCACTTGGCGGTGGGCAGGTCATCGCCATCGACGCGCAGCTGGGCGTGGCCCTTGGCCCGCGCCCACTTGGCGAGGTCGGTGTACAGGCCCTTGCGGTTGACCACCAGCGGTGCGAGGACTTCGACGGAGGCGCCGCGCAGCTCGCGCTGGAGCTGGGCGACGATGGCCTCGAAGCTCTGCGGCGTCACCGGGACCTCGCAGTCGGGGCAGAACTGCGTGCCCAGCTTGACGTACATCAGGCGCAGGAAGGGGTGGATCTCGGTCAGCGTCGCCACCGTGCTCTTCCTGCCGCCGCGGCTGGTGCGCTGCTCGATCGCCACCGTCGGCGGAATGCCGAACAGGCCATCGACGTCGGGCCGGCTCGCGGGCTGGACGAACTGGCGGGCGTAGGCGTTGAGCGATTCCAGGTAGCGGCGCTGGCCCTCGCCGAAGACGATGTCGAAGGCCAGCGTGGACTTGCCCGAGCCGGACAGACCGGTGATCACGGTGAAGCGGTCGCGCGGGATCTGCAGGCTGACGTTCTTCAGG
Source organism: Thauera aromatica (assembly GCF_023093595.1). Lineage (GTDB taxonomy): Bacteria > Pseudomonadota > Gammaproteobacteria > Burkholderiales > Rhodocyclaceae > Thauera > Thauera aromatica_A. Next base: position 103,031 of record NZ_JALLIK010000106.1, on the reverse strand, counting down.
TTGTGCTCGCGGGCGTGGCGGATTTCAATCGCCGGGGCGGCGATGCGGTATTCCGCCCGCGCCTCTGCGGCGATGTGGGGGCGACCCGCCGCGTCGCCCCTACCCCCCGCCGTGTTCCCTGTTGTCTGCCTGGCCCCGATTTCCCTCAGCGCCTCGGCGTAATCGCGCAGCGCGGCGCCGGTGTGCGAACTCGCGTGCGCGCGCACCGTCTCGGGCGGGCCTTCGACGACGATCGCGCCGCCGCCTTCGCCGCCCTCGGGGCCGAGGTCGATGATCCAGTCGGCAGCGGCGATCACGTCGAGGTTGTGCTCGATCACGATCAGCGAATGGCCGGCCTGCAGCAGCTTGTCGAAGGCGCCGAGGAGGGTGGCGACGTCCTCGAAATGCAGGCCGGTGGTGGGCTCGTCGAACAGGAACAGCAGGCCCGGCTCCGGCTTGTCCCCAGCTTTGCCCCCAGACTTATCCACAGCACTGGCTTTGCGTACAGGTCTGCGCTGTGCGGCTTCGGCGAGGTGGCCGGCGAGCTTGAGGCGTTGCGCCTCGCCGCCCGACAGGGTCGGCACCGGCTGGCCGAGGCGCAGGTAGTCGAGGCCGACGTCGGCGAGCGGCGCGAGCGCGGCGAGAACCTTGGGATGCGCGCCGAATACGTCCAGCGCCTCGTGCACGGTCAGCGCCAGCACATCCGCCACCGACAGCCCGTTCCATTGCAATTCAAGCACTTCTGGGCGATAGCGCTTGCCGTCGCAGTCCGGGCAGCGCAGCCAGACGTCGGACAGGAACTGCATCTCGACGTGCTCGAAGCCCGAGCCGGTGCAGGTCGGACAGCGCCCGTGGCCGGCGTTGAAACTGAAGGTGCCGGGGGTGTAGGCGCGCTGCTTGGCCTCCGGCAGGGCGGCGAAGAGGGCGCGGATCGGGTCCCAGGCGCCGACGTAGCTCACCGGGTTGGAGCGCGAGCTCTTGCCGATCGGCGACTGGTCCACCATCACCACGCCGCGCAAGTTATCCACACCCTCGAGGCGGTCGAAGGCCCCCGGCGATTCGGCGCCTTCGCCGAAATGCTTGGCCAGCGCCGGGAACAGCACGTCCTGGATCAGCGTCGATTTGCCCGAGCCGGACACCCCGGTGAGACAGGTCAGGCGCCGCAGCGGAAAGCCCACGCTGAGGTCGCGCAGGTTGTGCTGGCGGGCACCGATCAAGGTGAGGTGCGGCGTGGCGCCCTCCACCGGGCGCGGCGGGCGATCGACGTCGATGTGCTTCTTCCCCGCCAGCCAGGGCCCGGTCACCGAATCGGGGTTGGCGGCGATCTCCGCCGGCGTGCCGCGGGCGACGATATTGCCGCCGCGCTCGCCGGGGCCGGGGCCGATCTCGAGCAGCTCATCGGCGGCGACCATCACCTGCGGGTCGTGCTCGACCACCACCAGGGTGTTGCCGGCGTCGCGCAGCCGCGTCATCACGCCGAGGATGCGGCCGATGTCGCGCGGATGCAGCCCGATCGAAGGTTCGTCGAGCACGAACAAGGTATTCACCAGCGAAGTGCCGAGTGCGGTGGTCAGGTTGATGCGCTGCACTTCGCCGCCCGACAGGGTGCGCGACTGGCGGTCCAGGGTCAGGTAGCCGAGGCCGACGTCGGCAAGATAGGCGAGCCGGCTGCGGATCTCGCCGAGCACCAGCGCGGTGGCCTCGTCCGCCGCACCGGGCAGCGCCAGGGCCTCGATCGCCGCCCGGATGCGATCGACCGGCAACGCCATCAGTTCGTGAATGGGCAGGCCCCGGTCGCCCACCGGCAAGCGCCACAGCAGCGCATCCGGCTTCAGCCGCGCGCCGTGGCACGCCGGGCATTCGGTGTAGCTGCGGTAGCGCGACAGCAGCACGCGGATGTGCATCTTGTAGGCCTTGCTCTCGAGCCAGTCGAAGAAGTGGCGCACGCCGTACCAGTAGCGCGGCCACGAGCTGTCCCAGTTCTTCCACTTCGGGTCGCCCTCGAACAGCCAGGCGCGATGCTCCGGCGGCAGGTCGCGCACCGGGATGTCCATCGCCACGCCGTTTTTCTTCGCCATCTTCGCCAGGTCTTCCTGGCATTCGCGGTAGCTTTCGGTCTGCCACGGCTTGATCGCGCCTTCGGCGAGCGTTTTGGATTCGTCCGGCACCACGAGGCCGAAATCCACCCCGATCACCCGGCCGAAGCCGCGGCAGGTGTCGCAGGCGCCGATCGGCGAGTTGAACGAGAACAGGCCGGGTGTCGCTTCCGAATAGTGGATGTCGCAGTCGGCGCAATGCAGGCCGGAGGAATAGCGCCACACTGCTTCGCCCGGCGTGCGCTCCGACGCCCCCCCCGCGCCCGACACATGCACCGACAGCCGCCCATGGCCGCGCGCCAGCGCCGTCTCCAGCGCCTCGGCCAGGCGCGCATCCTCGGCGTTCGAGGCGCGGAAGCGGTCCTGCACCACCTGCAGCACGTCCTGCCCTTCGGCGCCGGCCCCGGCGAGGCGTTCCTGGATCCGGGTATAGCCCTGCGCGGCGAGCAGCCCGGCGACCTCGTCCGTGCTGAAGTTCGCCGGCACCGCCAGCGGAAAGCACACCACCAGGCGCGGATCGCCCGCCGCCGCCGCGCGCGCGCGCAGGTCGGCGGCGATGCTGTCGGCCGAATCGCGCCGCACCGGCTTGCCACAACCGCGGCAGTGCAGCTGCGCGGCGCGCGCGTAGAGCAGCTTGAAGTGGTCGGCGAGCTCGGTCATCGTCCCCACCGTCGAGCGCGAGGTGCGCACCGGGTTGGTCTGGTCGATCGCGATCGCCGGCGGCACGCCCTCGATCCGATCCACCTGCGGCTTGTCCATGCGGTCGAGGAACTGGCGCGCATAGGGCGAGAAGGTCTCGACGTAGCGGCGCTGGCCCTCGGCGTACAAGGTGTCGAACACCAGCGAGGACTTGCCCGAACCGGACACGCCGGTGACCACCGTCAGGCGGTTGAGCGGCAGGTCGAGCGAGAGGTTGCGCAGGTTGTTCTGGCGCGCGCCGCGGATGCGGATGGCGTCGGCGACCGAGGCGGGGGCCACCGAAACGGAAGAACCAACCGGAATGTAGCGGGGTGCGGAGGCGGGCATGGGGAGCGAGGCGAAGGCGGAAGCCGCCATTTTAGGCGGGGATCGGGCTCGGATCCCATGTCCAGGGGGGAAAGGTTCCCGCGGGGGCTCCTAGCCCAGCCCCTTGAGAATCTCCCGGAAGCTGTTCAGTCCCGCCTCGATGTTCTCGATGATCTCCTCGGCCAGTTCGTCCGGCTCCGGCAGGTTCTCCAGGTCGGCCAGCGACTTGTCCTTGAGCCAGAAGATGTCGAGGCTGGTCTTGTCACGGGCGAGGATCTGCTCGAGGCCGTACTTGCGCCAGCGCCCTTCCGGATGGTTCGTCTCGTGCCAGCTTTCCCGGCGTTCGTGGCGGCTCGAAGGGCGGTAGCAGGCGATGAAGTCCTGCAGATCCTCGAAGCGCAGCGGCTTCTTTTTCAGCGTGTGGTGGATGTTGGTGCGGTAGTCGTAGATCCACACTTCCCGCGTCCACGGCTCCTTGCGCGCCGGCTTGTTGTCGAAGAACAGCACGTTGGCCTTGACGCCCTGGGCGTAGAAGATGCCGGTCGGCAGGCGCAGGATGGTGTGCAGTTCGGTGGTTTCCAGCAGCTTCCTGCGCACCGTCTCGCCGGCGCCGCCCTCGAACAGAACGTTGTCCGGCAGCACCACGGCCGCCTGGCCGGTGGTCCTGAGCATGCTGCGGATGTGCTGGAGGAAGTTGAGCTGCTTGTTCGAGGTGGTCGCCCAGAAGTCCTGGCGGTTGTAGGTCAGTTCGTCGGTTTCTTCCTCGCCCTCGGCGTTGGTGAAGCTCATCGAGCTTTTCTTGCCGAACGGCGGGTTGGCCAGCACATAGTCGAAGCGCCGGCCGTCATCGGCGATCAGCGCATCGTTGGGGGAAATACTGCTCTGACCGTCGATTTCGCCGATGTTGTGCAACAGCATGTTCATCAGGCACAGGCGGCGGGTGCTGGCGACGATCTCGTTACCATGGAAGGTCGCGTTCTTGAGAAAGGCTTTCTGTTCCTTGTCCAGCGCCGGGTTGGCGGCCAGGTAGTCATAAGCGGCGAGGAAGAAGCCACCCGTACCGCAGGCCGGGTCGGCGATGGTCTTGCCCGGCGCGGGGCGTACGCACTCGACCATGGCACGGATCAGCGCGCGCGGGGTGAAGTACTGGCCGGCGCCGGATTTGGTGTCCTCGGCGTTCTTCTCCAGCAGGCCCTCGTAGATGTCGCCCTTCACATCGGCGCCCAGCTTCACCCAGCGCGTCTCGTCGATCATGCTGATCAGCCGGCTCAGCTTGGCCGGGTCCTGGATCTTGTTCTGCGCCTTGGTGAAGATCTGCCCGAGCAGGCCCGGCTTACCGCCGAGCCGCATCAGCGTGTTGACGTAATGCACTTCCAGCTCGGCGCCGCGTTTGTTCCGCAGGCTCGCCCAGTCATAGCCCTTGGGAATGCCGATGTCGCGCTTGTGCGGCGGCTTGGCGTATTCGTCGGCCATCTTGAGGAAGATCAGATAGGTCAGCTGTTCCAGATAGTCGCCGTAGCCCACGCCGTCGTCGCGCAGGGTGGTACAGAAGCTCCAGACTCTGGAGACGATGGCATCGGTGCTCATGGGGAATTCAGTCCTGCAGATTCAGATGCGCCCGGCCGGCAGCGGTCAGGCGGTATTGTTGCAAACGGCTGTTGGGCTTGTCGGGCAGGGTGTATTCGATCAGGCCGGCGTCGAGCAAACTGCGCATGCTGCGGTTCAGCGCGCCGCTGACCGACGGCAGGGCGAGTCGGCTGACCAGTTCGGCCTTGCTTCGCGGTCCGTCGACCAGCGCGCCCAGCACGCGGCGCGCCTGCGACTCTGCCCCTGACTCTGCCCCTGACTCTGCCCCTGACTCTGCCCCTGATTCTGGCTGCGGCTTGACGCCAGTCTGGCTGGCTGTCGCACTCATCGGCAGCGTTGGCAGCATCACCGTCACCCGGAAGATCGACGCCTCATTGAGGATCGGGTCGTGCCCGCCGAAGGCACGGGCGTACTTGAACAGGTTGCGCACGCCCGAGCCCAGCTCCTCGGCCCATTGCATCTCGCGGAACACACGGGCGATGGCCGGGTTCTTCGGCGAGGGCGCGAAGTCGTCCGGGCGCAGCAGGCCCAGGCCATGGGGGTTGTTGCTGTTCTCGGTGACCACCCGGTCGCGCTGGATGATCAGCTTGGCCGGGAAGGGATTGAGGTATTCGCGGTGGATCAGCAGGTTGGCCACCACCTCGCGGAAGATGCGGTCGCGCAGGCTGACGCGCCGGCTGCCCTCCAGGTAGAAGGGGTCGGCGATGTGCTTGTTCACGAAGGCCATCAGCCGGTCGTAGCTTTCCAGCAGGTTGGTGCGGATGTCGTCGCGGTCGTCGTAGCGGTCGAGATCCTGCACGCGCAGGAGGGCGTCGGTGCGATGGTGCGGCACCACGCCCAGCACCACCTCGTCGCGGCCGAAGAGCAGGGCGCCGGCCATGGAGATGCCTTCGGCGCCGGTCTGGTAGTCGCGCTGGTAGAGGCGGGCGCTTTTCAGCAACTCCAGGTCGTCCAGCTCGGCCCAGGGGTGGCCGGCGCGCTGCAGGCGCACGTTGCGGCGCACGCGCTCGATCAGGTCGCTGCGCAGGTCGGTGAGGCGGATCTGCGGAAAGATGCGGTTCTCGCTGTAGCCGACCTGCTTGCGCAAGTACAGCTCGGCCAGCAGCTGGCCGTGGCCGGTGATGTCGAAGTCGCCATCCTCGTTGCGGCTGTAGATGCGCTGGTTGCAGCTATGTACCTGCGAGCTTTCCGGCACGCTCAGCACCAGCAGGGTCTGCCCGTCCAGCTCGACCGGCTCGGGCACCAGCGGCATCGGCGGGTTGATCTTCTGCGGGTTGTGCAGGGTGTTGGCGAGGTCCTTGCGCATCTGCACCAGCGCCTCGGGGGCGATGCCGGTCACCGTGCCGTCGTCCGCCGCGCCCAGCACCAGGGTGCCGCCGCGCTGGTTGAGAAAGGCGCAGATGGTCTCGTAGATGTCGCGGTTGAGCGCCGCGCGGGCGCGCTTGAACTCGACGGTCAGCCCTTCGCCGCCGCGCAGCAGTTCGGCCAGATGGTCCGGGGTCATGCCTCAGCCCTGCGCTGGCGCCCGCGCCTTGTGGCGGGCTGCTGGGCGGCACGCTCGGCGCGGATGCGCTCCAGCAGCACGCTGGCCGGCTCGTCGTCGGGGTGCTGCGGCACCAGCTGGCCGGAGAAGGCCTTTTTCAGGATGGACTGGCGCAGGGCTTCGGCTTGTTGCAGGGAGGTGGTGATTGTTTGCTCGAGTTGGTCAGCTCCAGAAAGGGCTGCTTCGATTGTTTGGGTCAGGGTCGCTTGCTCGACTGGCGAGCAGACGGGGATTGGGGTCTCTTTGATCAGGTCAGTATTCAAGTTTGGCTGCGCCGCACCCTGATCAATGTTCCGCAGCCGCTCCGTTTGGCTCTGCCAGAAATAGTAATGGTAAAGGAGTTGATCTTGTGGGAGCCCGAGGAATGCGGCCACACCGTCATTCATTGTTGCTGAGATCAGGCAGATTTTAGGAACACCAAGGGTTGCACCGCTATTCGTCAAAAGCAGTGTGTTTGGCTTTATTTGTCGAGTTTTATTAAGCCCTGCCTCTTTTATTGTGTATGTGTAGCTTGTCAGGTACGGAGAAGAGCCCTTGGTAAGATCAGCAACCTTAAGAAATGGGATATTCCCGTCATAGAACTTGGGGTCTCCTGCTGGGCGTGGTGATCCCCCTCTGACAACCTCGCAGAGTTGATGGATTTTCATCCACGCCCAACCCGCCGGCAATCCCGGCAACTCCGCCAGCTCTTTGGTCGTCAGCGGTGGCAATACTTTCGGAGCCTTGGGCTTGGCCGGCTTGCTGCCGCTCTTGCCGTTGGCTTCCCAGGCCTGCCGGGCTTCCTGCCATTCCGTCAGCTGCTGCTGGCGCGCCTTGCGCTCCTGCTGGATGCGCGCCAGCAGCGCCTCGGCGCATTCCAGCTTGTCGGGATTCTGCGCCCGCCATTCGGCGGTCAGCTTGCCCTCGAAGGCGTGCTTGAGCAGGGCCTGGCGGTAGACCTTGAGCTGCTGCTGGGCGGTGCGCAGGTTTTCCACACCCTGGTCGAGTTCGGAGAACAGTTCGTCCAGCTTGGCGACGATGCGGACTTGCTCGGCGGTGGGAGGCAACAAGAATTCAAAAGAATCGATGTCAGCTGGTCGAACTGCTGGATAAAGAGCGCCTTGAACACGCTGACTCAGTGACTCGATGAAATCTCTAGTTTGAGTTAGATAAAAAACGAATCTGGAATCAACGTGCTCTGTGCGTATGACATGAAATCCAGTGGAGCCGATTGCCCCATCAAGTTCGCGGGGGACCATGGCCACGGCGTTGAGGTTCGGTCGCGTCATGGAAACAAGAACGTCGCCAGTTTGCAGTCGCTGTTTGGCGCGGCTCGGTGCGCTGCTGGTCGCTATTTTCTTGGCATCCGTGATTTTTTTGCTGTCACGGTCGATGCTGCTGATGTCGACGTAGATAAATTCTTCGCCGTCGGTCGCCGCAGGGCCTGCCTTATCCACGTCTTGGCGGATTACCCAGCCAAGCTGGGCTCTTACTGCACTTCCTGCTTCGTCACTCATCACGCCACCAACGCCTCATTGATTTCATCCAGCACGGCCTCGTAGGCATCGCCGAACTGCTCGTAGAACTCGCCCAGCCCGCCCGCGCGGTCGAAGGGCGGCAAGTCTAGCGCGTCGGTGTCGATATGGACCGAGCTGGCGATATGGTCGCGGATCATCTGCAGCCATTCCATCTGCTGCGCGTTGAACTTCTCGCCCTTGCCGGCGTGGCGCTTGAAGATCCAGGCCTTGAAGTTGCGCGCCACGGTTTCCTCGAAGGGCGTCAGCGTGTCGTCCAGCCCGCACACGCGGCGGATCAGCGCTACCAGCGCGGTGAGGTTGCTGAGCGGGTGCTTGCCCTTGTAGTCCTCCAGCCGGGCATAGGCCTGCCAGACGGACAGCGGCGCCAGCTTGGGGCGGTCGGCCTTGAGCGCGTCGACCACCGCGCGCAGCTGCTCGAAGGTGACTTCGCGGCGGCGCTGCGGCACGTTGAAATAAATGGCCAGCGCCACCAGCGCGTCGCGGTGCGCGTCCAGCCAGGCGGCGAAGTCTTCGGTCTGCTGGCGGGCCACCTCGGCGCTGTCCGCCTGCCAGCCGGCATGCAGCAGCTCGTCCAGGGTGTCGTGGTCGATGATCTGCTCACGCTCGCGGCGGATGCGGTCGAGCAGCTCGATCAGCTCGCCGTTGAGCGCCTTGGCGGCGTCCTTGACCAGCGCGGCCTGGGCCTGGTCGCGCAGCGCATCGCCGGGGTCGCTGCCCTCGGGCTGGCCGGCCAGTTCCAGGGCGCGGGCTTCCACCTGGTCGGCGTCGATGGCGTTGAACAGGCCGGCGACGATGTGGCTGAGCGGCTGGCCGCCGGTCTGCGCTTCCACCTTCTTGTGCTCGACCGGCTCCAGTTGCCTGGCCAGACGCGCCAGCCGCCCGGCCAGCGAGCTGACGGTATCGCTGTCGCTGGCGCCGCGCATCACGCCCATGGCGAGATCCTTGAACGGCACGCCGGGCTTGGTGATCAGCGGCTGGCTGGCGGTCTTCAGCGACTTGGTGACACCGATGGCATCGACGATGACGTAGTGGGTCTTGGCGGTTTTCGCCGCCGAGGAAACTTTCTGCAGATCGTCCTTGTCGAGGGTGCGGGTACCGCGCCCCTTCATCTGCTCGAAGTAGTTGCGGCTCTTCACGTCGCGCATGAACAGCAGGCACTCCAGCGGCTTCACGTCGGTGCCGGTGGCGATCATGTCCACGGTGACGGCGATGCGCGGGTGGTAGGCGTTGCGGAACTGGGCGAGGACCGAGCGCGGGTCTTCGCCTTCCTCGACGAGGTTGCCCTCGGCGTCCTTGCGCCCGTCGGCGACCCGGTAGGTGAGCTTCTTGCAGAAGGCATTGCCCTCGCCGAACTCCTCGCGCACGCACTGGATGATGTCGTCGGCGTGGCTGTCGGTCTTGGCGAAGATCAGCGTCTTGGGCACCTGGTAACGGCCGTCCGCCTCGATGCGGTCGGGGAAGATCTCCGGCAGCCTGTCGCGGAAGCTGCGGATGACGGTGCGGATCTGGTCGGGGCTGACGATGTCGCGGTCGAGCTGTTTGCCGCTGTAGGCCGCGTCCTCGTCCTGCTGCTCCCAGCGCTTGCGCCGGGTCAGGCGCTCGCGGCGCTCCACCTGCTGTTCGGCCTTGAGCTGGCCGCCTTGCTTGGTGACGGCGGTTTCGATCAGGTAGACCTCGTTGCCGACGTTGACGCCATCGGCCACCGCCCTCTCGTGGCTGTAGTCGCTGACCACGTTCTTCTTGAAGAAGCCGTAGGTGCGGTTGTCCGGGGTGGCGGTGAGGCCGATCAGGCTGGCGTCGAAGTAGTCGAGCACCTGCTGCCACAGGTTGTAGATCGAGCGGTGACATTCGTCGATGAAGATGAAATCGAAGAACTCCGGCGGGATCGCCGGGTTGTAGGCCACCGGCATCGGCTTCTTGGGCTGGGTCAGCTGTTCGGCCGGGCTGCGCTCTTCCAGCGTCTCGTCCAGCTCCTCGCCCTTGAGGATGGCGTACATGCGCTGGATGGTGCTGATGCAGACCAGGCTGTCCCTGGCAATGAAGGAGGACTTGAGGCGCTGGACCGGGTACAGCTCGGTGAACTTGCGGGAGTCGTCGATGGGCAGGTAGCTCATCATTTCCTGCTCGGCCTGTTCGCCGAGGTTCTTGGTGTCGACCAGGAACAGCACGCGCCGGGCGCCGGCGTACTTGAGCAGGCGGTAGATGGCGGTGATGGCGGTATAGGTCTTGCCGGCCCCGGTGGCCATCTGGATCAGCGCGCGCGGCTGGTCGGTCTTGAAGGATTCTTCCAGCTTGCTGATCGCCACTTCCTGGCAGTCGCGCAGGCGCAAGGCGCTGGCCGGCAGCGTGTGTGGATTGAGCAGCGGCATGCCTTGCAGGCGAGCGCGTAGCGTAGCGCTCTGGCCAAGCCATTCGCGCAGGGTTTCCGGGCGGTGGAAGCTGAACACTTCGCGCGAGCGCGGCCTGGGGTCGCGGGCATCGGTGAAGCGGGTGATGACGCCGGTTGCTTCGTAGAGGAAGCGCAGCGGCTCGCTGGCCTTGACCCATTTCAGCTGGGCGTTGGCATAGCCCTCGGTCTGGCTCTCGACCGCGGTGAGGTGATGGCCGGCCGTCTCGGGCTTGGCCTCGATCACGCCGACCGGTTTGCCTTCGACGAACAGGATGTAGTCGGCAGGGCCGACGCTGGTCTGGTATTCGCGTACCGCGACCCCCAGGCCGGCGCTGAAGTCGATCTTCTTCTTGGCTTGCACCGCCCAGCCAGCGGCGGTGAGCTGCGCGTCGATCTGGTCGCGGGCGCGTTGTTCGGGATTCTGGTTGAGGGTCATCGAGCGAGCTTCCATCATTGCCGGCATATGTTGGCAGGATGGTAGTACTTTCGCTTGGGGGCAGGCAGGGGGCAATGCCGGAAGAGCTACCCGGAGAACCAAGGCGCAAGTGCAGCGGGCGGAGCTCGCTACAATCGGGTGGCTAACGAGAGCGGCGCTGATTTGGCAAGCGTTGCGAGAGAAAATCGCCCGGACCCTGCAGGACGGTACGCGCATGTGGCAGGATTTATTCAGATGCAGAACCGGCATTCACCTTTCATGACCTGCGAGGCGAGGCGCGTCCGATGACGAATCGTTCTGCTGCACCCCTACCCGAGAGGCCGCCCCAGGGCGACTGGCATGCGTTGCCCTGCGGGCAGGTCGAGCGGGAATTCGGGACCGGTCCGGCAGGGCTGGGCGACGCCGAGGTGCGGGCGCGGCTGGATCGCTACGGCCCGAATCGGCTGGCCCCGCCCAAGCGCCGCGGGCCGCTGCAGCGGTTCCTGCTGCAGTTCCACAACATCCTGCTCTACGTGATGATGGGCGCCGCCGTCATCACCGCCTTGCTGGAACACTGGATCGACACCGGCGTGCTGATGATGGCGGTGATCATCAACGCGATCATCGGCTTCATCCAGGAAGGCAAGGCGGAATCCGCGCTCGATGCGATCCGTGCCATGCTCTCGACACGCGCCACGGTGATCCGTGACGGCCAGCGCCAGGAGATCGACGCCGGGGCGCTGGTGCCGGGCGATGTCGTCGTGCTGAGCTCGGGTGACCGCGTGCCGGCCGACCTGCGACTCGTCGCGGTGACCGAGCTGCGCGTCGAGGAGGCCGCGCTGACGGGCGAATCCCTGCCGGCGGAAAAGGCCGTCGACGCCGTGGCCGTCGCGGCGCCGCTCGGCGATCGCCAGAACATGGCCTACTCGGGGACGCTGGTCGTCCATGGGGTAGGGCGCGGCATCGTCGTCGCCACCGGTGCCGATACCGAACTCGGCCGGATCAACCGGATGCTGGCCGACATCGGCCGTCAGACGACTCCGCTGCTGCGTCAGGTGGACCATTTCGCCCGCGTGCTGGCGATGGTCATCCTCGGCCTTTCGGCGCTGACCTTTCTCCTCGGCACCGTTTGGCGCGGGCATGGCGCGGCGGAGATGTTCATGATGGTGGTGGCGCTGGCCGCTTCGGCAATCCCCGAGGGCCTGCCCGCGATCATGACCGTGACCCTGGCGATGGGCGTGCAGCGCATGGCGCGCCGCAACGCGATCATCCGCCACCTGCCTGCGGTGGAGGCGCTCGGCGCGGTGACGGTGATCTGCTCGGACAAGACCGGCACGCTGACGCGCAACGAGATGACGGTGCAGCGCGTGGTCTGCACCGGCCACGTGTTCGACGTCGGCGGCGTCGGTCATGCGCCGGTGGGCGACCTCAGCATCGATGGCCGCATCATCGACCCCGAGCAGTATCCCGCCTTGACGATGGCGATCCGCGCTGGCGTGCTGTGCAACGATGCCCGCCTGTACGAGGACGACATGCTGTGGCGGATCGAGGGCGACCCCACCGAAGCCGCGTTGCTCGTGCTCGGCGGCAAGGCCGGTTTCAGCCAGCATCTCGCCCACGCTGCGTGGCCCCGGCTCGACACCCTGCCCTTCGAATCGCAGCACCGCTTCATGGCCACCCATCACCGCGACAGTGAGGACGCCTCGTGGATCTTCGTCAAGGGGGCGCCGGAAGCCGTGTTCGACATGTGCGCCAGCCAGCTCGGCCATGACGGCGAACAGGCGCTGGAAATTGACGACTGGCGACGCATGGCGACCGACACCGCGGCGCAAGGCCTGCGCCTGCTCGCCCTGGCCTGCCGGCGTGCGGCGCCGCAGGGCTCGAGCCTGGGCTTCGCGGATATGCAGGGCGGTTTCGTGCTGCTCGCCCTGGTCGGCATCATCGATCCGCCGCGCGAAGAGGCGGTGCGGGCGGTCGGCGACTGCCACCACGCTGGCATCCGGGTCAAGATGATTACCGGCGACCACGCCGAGACCGCGCGCGCGATCGGTGCGCAACTGGCGATCGGCGCGGGCAAGCCCGCGATCACGGGCGCGGAGCTGGAGATGATGGACGACGCTGCGCTGCGTCGCGTGGCGATGGAGATCGACGTCTTCGCGCGCGCGGCGCCGGAGCACAAGCTGCGCCTGGTGCAGGCGCTGCAGGACGACGGCCAGGTGGTGGCGATGACCGGCGACGGGGTCAACGATGCTCCCGCGCTCAAGCGCGCCGACGTCGGCGTGGCGATGGGCCTGAAGGGCACCGAGGCCGCCAAGGAGGCCGCCGACATGGTGCTCGCCGACGACAACTTCGCCACCATCGCGCAGGCGGTGCGCGAAGGCCGCGCGGTCTACGACAACCTGAAGAAGTTCATCCTCTTCATGCTGCCCACCAATGGCGGGGAAGCCCTGGTGGTGATCGCCGCGATCCTGTTCGAACTCACCCTGCCGCTCACCCCCGCGCAGGTGCTGTGGATCAACATGGTCACCTCCAGCACCCTCGGCCTGGCGCTGGCCTTCGAGCCTGCCGAGCGGGGCATCATGAACCGTTCGCCGCGACCGCCCGCTGAGGCCTTGCTCAGCGGTTTCTTCGTGTGGCGGGTGCTGATGGTGTCGCTGCTGATGATGAGCGGCGCACTGGGGCTGTTCCTGTGGGAGCTGAACGCCGGCACCCGCGTCGAGACCGCGCGCACGATGGCGGTCAATGCCGTGGTGGCGGCGGAGATGTTCTATCTGCTCAACAGCCGCTTCATCCTGCGCCCGGTGATAAGTCGCGAGGGGCTTGCGGGCAATCCCTGCGTCCTGGTCGCGATCGCCGCCTGCATTCCCCTGCAGCTCGCCTACACGCACGCGCCGCTGCTGCAGGGCATCTTCGGGTCGGCGGCGCTGAGCCCGGTCGAATGGTGCAAGGTGATCGGCGCCGGCCTGCTGGTGTTCAGCGTCGCCGAGCTGGAGAAGGCCGTGGTCAGGCGCAGCGGGCTGGCAGGGCGGCTTGGCCTGGCGTGAGCCCCCGGCACCCGCAGGGCGCGGGTGCATGCCGGGTGAACCATGCGACCTTCGGAGAATTTCGCGCTCGACCACATATCCAGGGAATCTGGCATTGAACTTGCTGTGATAAATTCCGTATCGCACCGGGGTCTGCCGCAGCACCCCCCGACCTCACCACCACGTCCGAACCGACCTGCCGTTCGATCCCTCTTCGATGCTGCTCGCCGCCCTCATTTTCCTTCCCTTCCTCGGCAGTCTGGTCGCGGCCCTGATGCCGCAGGACGCCCGCAACCGCGAGTCCTGGCTGGCGATCGCGGTGGCGGTGGGCGGGATGGCGATCGTCGCCATGCTGTTGCCGCAGATCGCCGGCGGCGAGGTCGTGCGCGCGGAGTTCGCCTGGCTGCCGGCGAACGGGCTGCACTTCGTGCTGCGGGTCGATGGTCTGGCGTGGGTGTTCGCCATGCTGGTGCTGGCGATCGGCCTGCTGGTGGTTCTCTACGCGCGCTATTACATGTCGCCGGCAGATCCGGTGCCGCGCTTCTTCGCTTTCCTGCTCGCCTTCATGGGCTCGATGCTGGGGGTGGTGTTGTCGGGCAACCTGGTGCAGCTGGTGGTGTTCTGGGAACTCACCAGCCTCACCTCCTTCCTGCTGATCGGTTACTGGCACCACCGCGCCGACGCCCGCCGCGGCGCGCGCATGGCGTTCACGGTGACGGCGAGCGGCGGCCTGTGCCTGCTCGCCGGGGTGCTGGTGCTCGGCCACATTGTCGGCAGCTACGACCTCGACACGGTGCTCGCCGCCGGCGACACCGTCCGCGCTCACGAGCTCTACCGGCCCGCGCTGGTGCTGATCGCGCTCGGCGCACTGACCAAGAGCGCCCAGTTTCCCTTCCACTTCTGGCTGCCGCACGCGATGGCGGCGCCCACCCCGGTGTCGTCCTACCTGCACTCGGCGACGATGGTGAAGGCGGGGGTGTTCCTCCTCGTGCGCCTGTGGCCGGCGCTCGCGGGCACGCCGGAATGGACCTGGATCATCGGCGGCGCGGGGGTATGCACCCTGCTGATCGGTGCCTTCGTCGCCATCTTCCAGCACGACCTCAAGGGCTTGCTGGCGTATTCGACGATCAGCCACCTCGGCCTGATCACGGTGCTGATCGGCATCGGCACGCCGCTGGCGATCGTCGCCGCGATCTTCCACATCCTCAACCACGCCACCTTCAAGGCCTCGCTGTTCATGGCCGCCGGCATCATCGACCACGAATCGGGCACCCGCGACCTGCGCCTGCTGCGCGGCCTGCGCCATTCGTTGCCGGTGACCGCGACGCTGGCGATCGTCGCCAGCGCGGCGATGGCGGGGGTGCCGCTGCTGAACGGCTTCCTGTCCAAGGAGATGTTCTTCGCCGAGACGCTGCACGTCGGCGGTGACCGCAACTGGTGGATGTCGTACGCCGCGGTGGCGATGGGCATGTTCAGCGTCGCCTACTCGCTACGCTTCATCTCGGTGTTCTTCGGCGCGCCGGCCCAGGGCCTGCCGCGCGAGCCGCACGAACCGCCGCGCTGGATGCGTTTTCCGGTCGAACTGCTGGTGCTCGCCTGCCTCGTCGTCGGCATTGCCCCCGGGGTCAGCATCGGGCCGCTGCTGCACCTCGCGGTGGTGGCGACCCTGGGCGAGGCGACGCCGGACTACGACCTGGCGGTGTGGCACGGCGTGAACCTGCCGCTGCTGATGAGCGTGGGCGCGCTCGTCGGCGGGGTGCTGCTCTACGCGGTGCTGCGCCGCCACTTCGACCTCGCGCAGCGCGAGCGCGTGCCGCTGATCCACCGCTTCAACGGCGCCCAGACCTATGAGACCACCATGCTGCAGCTCACCCGCAGCGCGGAGTGGCTGCTGCACCGCGTCGGCACGCGCCGGCTGCAGCCGCAGTTGCTGCTGCTGATGGCGGCGCTGCTGGGGGGGCCGCTGCTGCTCGCCGGCGCGCCGCCGGCGTGGACCGCGCTCCCGCTGCAGGACTTCGACCCGCTCTTCGCCGGCCTCTGGGCGATCGGCGCCGGCTGCGCCGTGGCCGGGGCGTGGATGGCGAAATACCACCGCCTCGCCGCGCTCGCGCTCGTCGGCGGCACCGGCATCGTCACCGCGGCGACCTTCCTGTGGCTGTCGGCGCCCGACCTCGCGCTGACCCAGCTGATGGTGGAGACGGTGACCACGGTGCTGATCCTGCTCGGCCTGCGCTGGCTGCCGCCGCGGCTCGAGTCGATCGCCGGCCCGGTCCAGCCGCTGTGGCGGGTGTGGGCGCGCCGTGCGCGCGACCTCGCGCTCGCGCTCGGCGGCGGAGTGGCGCTGGCGGCGCTGACCTATGCGGTGCTGGTGCACCCGGCCTCGGACACGATCGCCGACTTCTTCCTCCTCAATGCCCTCGGCGGCGGCGGGGGCAGCAACGTGGTGAACGTGCTGCTGGTGGACTTCCGCAGCTTCGATACCCTGGGTGAGATCACCGTGCTTGCGATCGTCGCGCTCACCGTCTATGCCCTGCTGCGCCGCTTCCGCCCGGCGCCCGAGAGCGCGGGCATTCCGCCGCAGCAGCGCTTCGAGGCCGATCCGGCGAGCGGGCAGAGCCCCGCCGAGCAGGCCAACAGCGGCTACCTGCTGGTGGCGGGCATCTATCTGCGCCTGCTGCTGCCCTTCATGGGGGTGATCGCGGTGTATTTCTTCATGCGCGGCCACAACCTGCCCGGTGGCGGCTTCGTCGCCGGCCTCATCTTCGCGGTGGCGATCCTGGTCCAGTACATGCTCGCCGGCACGGTGTGGGTCGAGAGCCACGTGCATCTGCGCCCGCACCGCTGGCTCGGCTTCGGCCTGCTGCTGGCGTGCGCCACCGGCCTCGGTGCCTGGTGGTTCGGCCATCCCTTCCTCACCACCCATACCGCCCATGTGGACTGGCCGCTGGTGGGCGAACTGCACCTGCCGAGCGCCTTCGTGTTCGACCTCGGCGTGTTCGCAACGGTGGTCGGGACCACGATGCTGATGCTGGTGGCGCTCGCCCACCAGTCGCTGCGGGGGCATCGCCAGCCCGGCGAAGAAGTGGCGGCGGATGGATCGGCGGCGGCGGACGGGGGGCGGACTTGATGGAAGCGGTGTTTGCGATCGCCGTCGGCGTGGTGTTCGGCGCGGGAATCTGGCTGATCCTGCGCCCGCGCACGTTCCAGCTCATCACCGGGCTGCTGCTGATGTCCTATGCGGTCAATCTGTTCATTTTCGCGATGGGGCGGCTGTGGGTGGACAAACCCCCGATCACGCCCGCCCCGGGCATCGACCCGGCGCAGTTCGCCGACCCGCTGCCGCAGGGCCTGGTGCTGACCGCGATCGTGATCGGCTTCGCCACCACCGCGCTCTACCTGGTGATGATGATCGGCGCGCGCGGCCTGTCGGGCAGCGACCACGTCGATGGCGAGGAGCCGCGGCAATGAGCTCTCTGCCCTGGGTGAACCACCTCATCATCGTCCCCGTGCTGCTGCCGCTGGTGGTGGGGGCGCTGATGATCCCGATCCACCAGAAGCGCCACGGGCTCAAGTTCGCCCTCGGCCTGGCGAGCGGGATGCTGCTGTGGGTAGTCGCGCTCGCGCTGCTGGTGCTGGCCGACGGCGGGCACTGGCCGGGCGGCATCGGCGTGTATCTGGCCGCCAACTGGGCGGCGCCGTTCGGTATCGCGCTGGTGGCCGACCGCCTCTCGGCGCTGATGCTGGTGCTCACCGCGACGATCGCGCTCGCCGTGCTGGTGTTCTCGGCGCGGCGCTGGGACCGCGTCGGGGTGAGCTTCCATCCGCTCTTCCAGTTCCTGCTGATGGGGCTCAACGGCGCCTTCCTGACCCACGACCTGTTCAACCTCTTCGTGTTCTTCGAGGTGATGCTGGCGGCCTCCTACGGCCTCGTGCTGCACGGCTACAACCTGCGCCGCATCCAGGCCGGGATGCAGTACCTCGCGGTGAACCTGGTGGCTTCGCTGCTGTTCCTGATCGGGGTGGCGCTGATCTACGCCGCCACCGGCACGCTCAACATCGCCGACCTCGGCGCCCGCGTGGCCCTGCTCGGGGCGCAGGACGCCTGGCTGCTGCAGATCGGCGCGGTGGTGCTGGCGCTCGCCTTCCTGACCAAGGGCGCGATGTGGCCGCTCGGCTTCTGGCTGCCCACCACCTACGCCTCGGCCTCGGCGCCGGTGGGGGCGATGCTGGTGCTGATGACCAAGGTCGGCGTGTATGCGGTGCTGCGGGTGTGGCTGGCGGTGTTCGGCGATGGCGGCGCGGGGGACGGGGACGCTGCGCACGCCCTGGAAGGCTTCGGTTTCGCCGCGCTGATGGTCGGCGGCATGGCGACCCTGCTGTTCGGTGCGATCGGCATGCTCGCGAGCCAGGACGGCGGGCGTATGGCGGGCTACGGCGCGATCGTGTCCTCGGGCACGCTGCTCGCGGTGATCGGCCATTCGGGCGGCGCGGTGCTGGCTTCGGGGCTGTACTACCTGCTCGGCTCGACGCTGGCGATGGCGGCGTTCATGCTGCTGATCGAGCTCACCGAGCGCATCCGGCCGCCGGGCGCGGCACTGCTGGCGATCACGATGGAGGCCTTCGCGATCGAGGACAAGCCCGAGGATCCGGTCGGAGTCGGCATTCCCGGTACCCTCGCCTTCCTCGGCCTGAGCTTCGCCGCCTGCGCCCTGGTGATCGCCGGGATGCCGCCGCTGGCGGGCTTCGTCGCCAAGTTCAGCCTCTTCCACGCGATGCTCGCCGCGTCATCGGACAAGGTGCCGGCAATGACCTGGCTGCTGATCGCGCTGATGGTGGTCGGCGGGCTGGCGGCGATCATCGCGCTGATGCGCCTGGGGGTGCGCACCTTCTGGGCCGCGGGCGTGGTCACGCCGCCGCGCCTGCAGTTTTCCGAAGCGGTGCCGGTGGGCGCGCTGGTGATGCTGTGCGTGCTGCTGACGGTGCAGGCGGGCACGGTGTTCGAATACCTCGGGCGCACCACCGAGGGGCTGCTGCGCGGCGGCGACTACACCGTGCGCGTGCTCGGCGAGCCCGCCGTGCAGCGGCTTCCGGCCGCGGAGGGGGG
The DNA here is from genome assembly GCF_023093595.1 of Thauera aromatica. Taxonomy (GTDB): domain Bacteria; phylum Pseudomonadota; class Gammaproteobacteria; order Burkholderiales; family Rhodocyclaceae; genus Thauera; species Thauera aromatica_A. The sequence continues at coordinate 84,373 of NZ_JALLIK010000106.1, read as the reverse complement.
GCGATGAGACGCTGGCTGCCTTCACCGCTGCTGTCGCTGGCGCTGCTGGCGATGTGGCTGCTGCTCAACCAGAGCGCGGAGCCGGCGCACTGGCTGCTTGGTGCCGTGCTCGGCATCGTCGCGCCGCTGCTGTCGCGCCCGCTGCAGCCGCATGGCCATGCGCGCATCCGCCGCCCGCTGGCGCTGGCCCGGCTGCTGTGGATGGCCGCGATCGAGATCGTGCGCTCCTGCGTCAACGTCACCCAGATCATCCTGCTGCGCCGCTCGGCCGACGTGAACTCGCAGTTCATCCGCGTACCGCTCGACCTGAAGAGCCCCCACGGCCTGGCGCTGCTGTCCTGCCTGATCAATTCGACCCCCGGCACGGTGTGGGTGGAAATCCTCCCCGAGCGCTACGAACTGCTGCTCCACGTCTTCGACCTGCACGACGAGGCGTGGTGGGTGGAGACCATCAAGACGCGTTACGAACAGCCCATCATCGAGGTGTTCGAGACGCCCGAAGCCCGAGGAGACCGGAGATGACGACGGCGACGCTGCTCTCGGCGGCGATTTTTTTCGCGCTCGCCTGCGTGGTGCTGGCGATGCTGCTGTGCACGCTGCGCCTGATGATCGGCCCGTCCGCGCAGGACCGCGTGCTCGCGCTCGACACGCTGTGGATGTGCGTGATGGTGCTGGCGCTGCTGCTGGGCATCCGCCACGGCAGCCAGATCTATTTCGAAGCGGCGCTGATCATCGCCCTGCTCGGCTTCGTGTCCACGATCGCGCTTGCCAAGTTCCTGATGCGCGGGGAGGTGATCGAATGAACGGCGCCGAATCCCTACCCTGGTGGGCGGCCGTCCCGGTCGCCTTCCTGCTGGTGCTGGGCGGCTTCATCACCGTCATCGGCACGCTCGGCCTGGCGCGGCTGCACAGCTTCTACCAGCGCATCCACGGCCCGGCGATCACGATCGCGCTCGGCGCCGGCTGCATCCTGGTGGCGTCGATGCTGTACTTCACCGTGACCCAGTCGCGCCTCGTGATCCACGAACTGCTGATCAGCGGCTTCGTGCTGATGACCGCGCCCGTGGTGTCGATGCTGATCATGCGTGCGGCGGTGTATCGGGACCTGCGCGCCGCCCGCGAGGCGGATGCGGGGGGCGACGCAGGCAGCCCCTGAATCAGGCGAGCGGTTTTGCTTTCCGCGCCGCATACCACAGGCTTGCGGCCACCGCGCAGGCGAGGAGGGTGGCGACCACCGCCAGCGACACCAGCACCGGAACCTTCACCCACTCGACGATCAGCATCTTGGTGCCGATGAAGACCAGGATCGCCGCCAGCCCGTACTTGAGCAGCTCGAAGCGGTCGCCGAGATCGGCGAGCAGGAAGTACATCGCGCGCAGGCCGAGGATGGCGAACAGGTTCGAGGTCAGCACGATGAAGGGGTCGGTGGTGATGGCGAAGATTGCCGGGATGCTGTCGACGGCGAAGATCACGTCCGAGATCTCGACCAGCACCAGGGCGAGGAACAGCGGCGTCATCCAGCGCACGCCGTCGCGGATCACGAAGAAGCGTTCGCCTTCGAGCTTCTCGGTGATCGGGTAATGGTTGCGGATCCAGCGGATGAAGGGGTTCTTTTCCAGGTCGGGGTCGTGCTCGGAGAACCACGCCATCTTGATCCCGGTGACGACGAGGAAGGCGCCGAAGAAGTAGAGCAGCCAGTGGAACTCGGTGATCAGCCAGCTGCCGGCGAAGATCATCACCGTGCGCAGCGCGATCGCGCCGACGATGCCGTACAGCAGCACGCGGCGCTGCAGCTCGAGCGGTACGGCGAAGAAGCTGAAGATCATCATCCAGACGAAGACGTTGTCGACCGCGAGCGATTTCTCGACCAGGTAGCCGGTGACGAAGGCGAGCGTCTTCTCGTTGGCCAGGGCGCGTCCCAGCGTGCCGTCGAGGTACCACCACAGCCCGCCGGCGAACAGCAGCGAAACCGTCACCCAGGCGAGCGACCAGCCCGCCGCTTCCTTCAGCGACACCCGGTGCTGCCTGCCGCCGCCGCAGGCGAACAGGTCCACCAGCAGCATCGTTGCCACGATGGCGGCAAAGGCCGCCCACATCCACCACGTTCCGATCGATTCCATCGCGCGCTCCGCACAAGACAAAAAGGGCCTGTTCCCGAAGGACACAGACCCTTGGCGCTACTTTGCGCGCACGGACCTTGCCCTCGGGCAAGGTCTCGCTTGCAACGAACTCGTTGCCTGCAGCACCGGGAGACTGTCTGTGACAGTCCTGCCGTGATGACGACGCTGCAGCGTGAAAAGCTACTCCCCTTGATGGAGCGCGAGTGTAGGTCGCGCCGCGGCAAAGTCAAGAGGTGCGGTAGCCCCGGCCCCTTCCCGGCGGTCGACATGCCAATCCATCTCGGGCATGATCGATTTCGTCCCAACGGATCAAGGATTGCGCGGGGTGCCATGCACTCCGCCTTATGAGTCGTTTTTTCGCCCCCCGGAGAATTCTCTCCGCATCCCCGGACGATGGAAACCGCCCGTCTCCGGAAGACGCTCCAGGTTGGTGCCGTCCCTGGTCCGTACAACGCTTGTCCCCGCACATGAAACGCACGAAGCCTGCCGTGACCGGGCTCGTCGGGCTCGCCTCGCGCCTTTGCGGCGATTCCGGGCGCGTTTCCTGCCGTCTTTTTTCGGCCATGCCTGCGGGCCGCTCCCCGCTCGCCCCTGCTCCTGCCCCCACTCCTACGCCCTTCGCTGACCTCACACCATGGAAATTGCCCTGCTGATCGCCCTCATCGTGCTCAACGGTGCTTTCGCGATGTCCGAAATCGCGCTCGTGACCGCGCGCCGCGCTCGACTCGCCCGGCTCGCGGAAGATGGAGACGGCGCGGCCCAGGTGGCGATGAAGCTCGGCGAGGATCCGACCCGCTTCCTGTCCACGATCCAGATCGGCATCACCTCGATCGGCATCCTCAACGGCATCGTCGGCGAGGCGGCCCTGGCGGGCCCGCTCGCCGACTGGCTGCAGTCGCTGGGGGTGGAGCAGCGCATCAGCGAAGTCGGCTCTACCGTCCTGGTGGTCGTGGTCATCACTTACGTCTCGATCGTGGTCGGCGAACTCGTGCCCAAGCGCATCGGCCAGATCAACCCCGAAGGCATCGCCCGTCTGGTGGCGCGGCCGATGAACGTGCTGGCCATCGCTTCGCGCCCCTTCGTCCATCTGCTGGCCGGTTCGACCGCGGTCCTGCTGCGCTTGATGGGCCAGCGCGAAACAGGTGGACCGAGTGTGACCGAGGAGGAGATCCACGCCCTGCTCAACGAGGGCTCGGAAGCCGGCGTCATCGAGAAGAGCGAACATGAGATGGTGCGCAACGTGTTTCGCCTCGACGACCGCCAGATCGGCTCGCTGATGGTGCCGCGTGCCGACATCGTCACCGTCGACGCCGATCGCCCGCTCGACGAGAACCTCGCCCTGGTGGCCGAATCGGCGCATTCCAGCTTCCCGGTATGCAGGAACGGGCTCGACGACATTCTCGGCATCGTCAGCGCCAAGCAGATCTTCGCCCAGATGCTGCGCGGCGAAACCGTCGATCTGACCAGGAATCTGCAGGCGCCGGTGTATGTGCCCGAATCGCTCACCGGCATGGAACTGCTCGACCAGTTCCGCGCCTCCGGCACCTATGTCGTCTTCGTGATCGACGAATATGGCGAGGTGCAGGGCATGGTGACCCTGCACGACGTCATCGAGTCGGTGACCGGCGAATTCCTGTCGCACGACACCGAGGAGGCATGGGCGATACAGCGCGAGGACGGATCCTGGCTGCTCGACGGGCTGATCCCGATCGTCGAGCTCAAGGACCGCCTGGGGATCAAGTCGGTGCCCGAAGAGGAGAAAGGCCGCTACCACACCCTGTCGGGCATGGTCATGTGGCTGCTCGGGCGTCTGCCGGGCACGGGCGACATCGCTACCTGGGAGAACTGGCGTTTCGAGGTCATCGACCTCGACGGCAAGCGCATCGACAAGGTGCTGGCGACACAACTGCCGGAACCCGCCCCCGAAGTCGCCGTCGACGCCGCCCCTCAGGCCCCTGCCCAGAGCTGAGCACTGCGCCGCCGCGGAACTCCGGTAAGCGGACCGTGAGGATAACCGGCCCAGTGAGCGCCGGGCGATTGTGTCAGGCGAAGGGGTCCGGATCCTGCATCCAGGCGGGAATGTCGCGCTGGCCGTGCAGTACGCGCCAGACTTGCTTGGCAAAATTTGGCAATGGGCGGAAAGGGCGGGGTGCGTTCAGCGCTGGCCGGGCGGGAGGGGGGCGCAAGGGCTCGGGCAGCTTCAGCGTGCCGGAATCGGAGAAGCGCATGCCGCCCAGCAGTCCGCCGGCGAGCCGGCCGCGCAGGGTGTAGGGCACTTCGGCGGCGGGCGTGCCTTCGAGCGCGTCGAGCGCCTGGCGGAGTACGGCGACGGCGGATACCGACACCGGGAGCTCGATCAGCGCTTCGCCGAAGCGCGGCACGCTGCCCTGGCGGTCGCTGACCCCGGTGGCGAAAGGCTTGTCGTTGAGGTCCAGCTCCAGCGTGAGACCGTCGAAATCGATCGCGCGCTCGTTCGGGTTCTGCACCCGCAGCTTCACCGCGAAGCGGATTTCCATGCCCTGGCCGGGCAACGGTTCGATGCCGACGACGTTGATCCGCAGCGGTTCGCGCAGCCCCAGGCTGGCACAACCGGCGAGGACGAGGACGAGCGCCACGAGCAGGGCGGCGGCAGGGCGGAGCGCAACGGGGAAGGCTGGGCGGAACATCGTGGGCTCCTTCGTCGACAGGGGCGGGGACATTCTACGTCCGGCTTCGCGTTGTTCGCTCGCGGCTGCCGGCGTTCCCGCCGGGGAATGGGTTTCAGCGTCGTGGCGGGCGGCTCAGATAGTCCAGCACCTCGCCCATCAGCGCATGGGTGGAGCGGAAATGGCCCGGCGCCGCGTCGAGGATCGCCGCCTCGTCCTCGATCCAGCGCGCCGGCACGAGTTCGTCGCGGCAGTTATCCACGATCGCGCGCAGCGTTTCGGCCGTCATTTCGAGGTGGAACTGCAGGCCGATCGTGCGCTCGCCGAGCTGGAAGGCCTGGTTGGCGCAGGCCGCGCTCGACGCCAGGCGGCGCGCGCCGGCGGGCAGCTCGAAGGTTTCGCCGTGCCAGTGCAGCACCGTGGTGCGCGCCGGAAAGCGGAAACAGGCGTTGTCTGCCGTGCCCGGCGGGGCAGCGACGGCCTCGATGTCGAACCAGCCGATTTCCTTCTCCGCGTTGCGCGACACCCGCGCGCCGTGTGCGCTGGCGATCAGCTGGGCGCCGAGGCAGATCCCCAGCACCGCCACCCCTTGCGCGGCGGCCTGCACGAGAAAGCGCTTTTCCGCGGCGAGCCAGGGGAATTCGGCCTCGTCGTTGACGCTCATCGGCCCTCCCATCGCCACCACCAGGTCGACGCCGGCGGGATCGGGCAGGGCGGCCGATGCGTAGAGGCGGCTGTAGCCGATGTCGGCGCCGCGCTCGGCGAGCCAGTGTTCGATGACGCCGGGGCCTTCAAACGGGACATGCTGGAGGATGTGGACTTTCATGTGCTTGTCTGCGGGTGTGGACGGGCGATGGAGGAGGGGCCGGGAACGGTATCGTAAGACCGGCCGTGGTTTCGAGGGGGCTGGCGCGGCGGTTCGCGAAAAATCGCCCGCGGTGAGCGCGGGGGTGGACAGGGGCGGGGCGTTCGGCCCAATCTGGACCCCTGCGGGAACGAAAGGGAGAACGGGTTCTGAAGACCGCAAACACCGCCCGCGGCGCGCCTGCCGCCGTGCCGGACGCGGCCCCGGCGATGCCTGCCGATGCGGCCGCGGGGGTCCGCCGCCTGTCCGCGCTGCGCGGCCTGCTGCCCTTCCTGCGCCCCTATCGCGGCCGGGTCGTGCTCGCCTTCGTGCTGCTGTGCCTGGGTTCGGTCACCCTGCTGGCGATGCCGGTCGTGTTCCGCGACCTGATCGACGCCGGCTTCGGCAAGGGGGAGACGGTGGAGGGCGCGCTGCTCGGCGGGATCGGCGGGGGGGGACGGTTCGTCGCGCTGTTCGTCCTCGCGGTGTTCTGGGCGGTGGTGGTGGCGGCGCGCTACTACGCGGTGTCGTGGGTCGGCGAGCGGGTGACTGCCGACCTGCGCTGCGCGGTCTATGCGCGTGTGCTGGGACAGTCGCCGCAGTTCTTCGAGACCTTGCAGACCGGCGAAGTGTTGTCGCGGCTGAGCGGCGACGCCACCCTGGTGCAGACCGTGGTCGGCAGCTCGGTGTCGATGGGGCTGCGCAGCCTGCTCCAGTTCATCGGCGGAATGGCGATGCTGGCGGTCACCAGCGTGCACCTGTTCGCCCTGATCTTCGGCCTGATGGTGCTGCTCGCGCTGCCGATCGCGGCGATCGGCCGGCGGGTGCGGGCATTGTCGCGCGAATCGCAGGACCGCATCGCCGACGCTTCCGCGCTGGCGGGCGAGATCCTCAACGCGATGCCCACCGTGCAGGCGTTCGTCCAGGAAGACAGGGAGGCGCGGCGCTTCGCCGAGCGCACCGAGACCAGCTTTCACACCGCGTTGCGGCGCACCCGGGTGCGGGCGCTGCTGGCCGCGCTGATCATCGCCGCGGTGATGGGCACGATCGTCTTCGTGCTGTGGATCGGCGCGCGCCAGGTGCAGGCCGGCGCCCTCAGCCTCGGTGAGCTGGGGGCCTTCGTCCTCTATGCCGGGCTGGTGGCGGGGGCGGCAGGCACGCTGGCCGAAGTGTGGGGCGAGGTGATGCGCGCCAGCGGCGCCACCGAGCGCCTGCTCGAGCTGCTGCAGGCCGAGTCGGCGATCCGCGAGGCGAGCGCGCCGCCGCCGCCGCCGCGGCAGGCGGCGCAGGTGGGGATCGTCTTCGACCATGTGAGCTTCGCCTATCCGGCGCGGCCCGGCGTGCGGGCGCTCGACAACATCTGCCTGGAAGTCGCGCCCGGCGAGCGGGTGGCACTGGTGGGGCCGTCGGGGGCGGGCAAGACCACGCTGTTCCAGCTCCTGCTGCGTTTCTACGACGTGTCGGCGGGCTGCATCCGCATCGATGGCGAGGACATCCGCGCGCTCGCGCTGCGCGACCTGCGCCGCGGCATCGCCTTCGTGCCGCAGGAGCCGGTGATCTTTTCCGCCAGCGCGCTGGAGAATATCCGCTACGGGCGGCCGACGGCGGGCGACGACGAAGTGGTCGCGGCGGCGCAGGCCGCTGCCGCCGATGCCTTCATCGCCCGCCTGCCCGAAGGCTACGCCACTTTCCTCGGTGAGCGCGGCACCCGCCTGTCCGGCGGCCAGCGCCAGCGCATCGCGATCGCGCGCGCGATCCTCGGCGGCGCCCGCCTGCTGCTCCTCGATGAGGCCACCAGCGCGCTCGACGCTGAATCCGAGGTCCTCGTCCAGCAGGGGCTGGCAGCGGCGATGGAAGGGCGCACCACGCTGATCATCGCCCACCGCCTGGCCACCGTGCAGCAGGTGGACCGCATCGTCGTCATCGACCACGGGCGCATCGTCGAGACCGGCACCGCGGCCGACCTGCGCCGTCAGGGCGGCCTCTACGCGCGCCTCGCGGCGTTGCAGCTGGCATCGTGAGCGGGTGCGGGGCGAGCGGTGCGATCCTGCGGCGCCGGCCCGGCTCATTTATCATCATCGGCGGTGCCGCCTTGCCGCCCGCTCTTCCCCCGACTTCGTCCGAGACGCTCCGATGCCCCGCTTCCTTCACACCGCCGACTGGCAGATCGGCAAGCTGTTCGGCCAGTTCGAGCCCGACGAAGCCGCGCTCCTTGCCGAGGAGCGCTTTGCCGCGGTCGAGCGCCTCGCCCGCCTCGCCCAGGAGCATGCGGTCGATGCGGTGCTGGTGGCGGGCGACGTGTTCGACGCCCAGACCGTCGCCGATCGCACCGTCCACCGCCTGTTCAACGCGATGGCCGGCTTTGCCGGGCGGTGGCTGCTGCTGCCCGGCAACCACGACGCCGCGCTCGCCGAGTCGGTGTGGACGCGCGCGGCGCGCCTGCACGCGATCCCGCCCAACGTCACCGTCTGCCTGGAGGCGCGGCCGGTGCTGCTCGAAGCGGCCGGGGCGGTGGTGCTGCCGGCGCCGCTGACCCAGCGCAATACCTTCAATGACCTCACCGAGTGGTTCGCCGGCGCCGACACTCCGCCCGCTTTGGTGCGCGTCGGCCTCGCCCACGGCAGCGTGCAGGGCATCCTCGCCGAGGACATCGACGCCGCCAACCCGATCGCCGCCGGCCGTGCCGCATCGGCCCGGCTCGACTACCTCGCGCTCGGCGACTGGCACGGCACGCGCCGGATCGATGCCCGCTGCTGGTACGCCGGCACCCCGGAGACCGACCGTTTCCGCGCCAACGATTCCGGCCAGGCGCTCCTCGTCGAGCTTGCCGCGCCCGGTGCGCTGCCCGCGGTCAGCGTGCTCGCCAGCGGGCGCTATCGGTGGCAGGCGCTCAGCGCCGAGCTGCAGGTGGCGAGCGACGTCGACCGCCTGCTCGCGGAGCTTGCCGGCTTCGGCGCGGACGACGTGGTCCAGCTCAAGGTCGGCGGCCGTACCGACCTCGCCGGCCACCGCCGCCTGAGCGATGCGCTCGGCCAGGCCCGGGGGCGTGCGCGCAGCCTGGTCGCCGAGCTCGGCGCGCTGCAGCTCGAACCGACCGTCGCCGACCTCGAGGGCCTCGCCGCCGACGGCTATCTGGGCGAAGTCATCGCCCGCTTGCAGGGCGCCCAGCACGGCGCCGAGCCGGCGGCGGCGCAGACCGCGCGCGACGCCCTGGTGCTGCTCGCCGGCCTTCTCGAACGCCGCGCCCCGGCCGCGGCCGCTTCTGCCACTGCGCCCGGAGGGGACCGATGAAGCTCACCCGCATCCGCGTCGACCAGTTCCGCCAGTTCCGCAGCGCGCTCGAAATCGACGGCCTCGATGCCGGCCTGAACCTGTTCACCGGCCCCAACGAGGCGGGCAAGAGCACCCTGGTCGCCGCCATCCGCGCCGCCTTCTTCGAGCGCCACCGCTCCGCCAGCGTCGACGATCTGCGCCCCTGGGGCGATCCCGCCGCCGCGCCCACGGTGGCGCTCGACTTCGAGCTGGACGGCCAGCCCTGCCGGCTGGTGAAGACCTTCCTGGCGAAAAAGCGCTGCACGCTGCAGATCGGGGGTGAGACGCTCGATGGCGAGGAGGCCGAAAACCGCCTCGCTGCGCTACTCGGCTTCCAGCACGCCGGACGCGGCGCGAGCAAGGCCGAACACTGGGGCATTCCGGGACTGCTGTGGATCGAGCAGGGCGGCGCGCAGGCGCTGCGCGAAGCGGTTGGCCATGCCGGCGACCATCTGCGCGGCGCGCTCGAAGGCGCGCTCGGCGAAGTCGCCGCCAGCGGCGGCGACGCCCTGCTTGCCACCGTGGAGGCGCAGCGCGCCGAACTGCTCACCGAAGCCGGCGGCCGTCCGCGTGGCGCCTACAAGGAGGCGCTCGAAGCCGAGGTCGCCCTGGCCGGTGAGCTGGGCGCGCTCGATGAGGCGATCGCCCGCTACCGCCAGCGCGTCGATGCGCTCGCCGCGCTGCGCGCCGAACATGCCGCCGACGAGGCGGAGCAGCCCTGGCGTGCGTTCCGCACCCATCAGCAGGCGGCCGCCGAGCGTCTGGCGGCCGTCCGCGAGCGCGAGGCGATGCTCGCCGCGACCCGTACGCGCGCGGCCCAGGTCGATGCCCAGCTCGCCCTGCTGCGCAGCCAGGTGGACGGCTTCGCGCGCGAGGACGAGGCTGCCGCCGCCCGCACCGCCGCGCTCGAGGCTGCGCGCGCGGCGCTCGACAGCGCCCGCGCGCCGCTCGAACAGTGGACGGTACGGCGCGCCCAGGCCGCGCAGGCGTTGGAGACGGCGCGTGCCGCCCTGCGTGCGGCGCGCCAGGCCGAAGCCCGCGACAGCCTCGCGCGCGAGGCCGCCGCCAGCCGCACCGGTCACGCCGCCAGCGCGACCCAGCTGGCGCGCGCCGAAGCCGCCCACGCCCAGGTGCTGGCGCTGCAGCATGCGGTGGCGGCGAACGAGCTGCGTCCGGCCGACCTCGAGACCCTGCGCACCCAGGACCGCGCGCTCGCCGACCTACGCCTGCAGCAGGCGGCGGCGGCCACCCGGCTCGTCTATGTGCTGGAGCCGGGGTGCAGTCTCGAACTCGACGGCGACACCCTGAGCGGTGCCGGCGAACGCCGGCTGCTTGCCGCCGCCAGCCTCGCCCTGCCCGGCCTCGGCCGCCTGCAGATCGCTCCCGGCGGCGCCGACCTTGCCGCGCTCGCCGCCCGTGGCGCCGACCTCGAAGCCCGCCAGCAGGCCTTGCTCGTCCGTCTCGGGCTGGGTTCGGTGGACGCCGCCGAGCGCCGCCAGCTCGAGCACGCGCGCCTCGGCGGCGAGCTCGCCACCGCCCAGGCCACCCTGGATGCGCTCGCTCCGGGCGGCATCGATGCGCTGCGCGCGGAACATGCCCGCCTGCAGGCGCGGGCCGCCGAGGCCGCGCAGGCGCTCGCCCGCCTCGCCGCCTCCGCCGCGGCGGAGGCCGGCGCGCCCGCCGCTTCCGCTGCCGCTTCCGCTGCCGCTTCCGTCGCCGAGGCCGAGGCGGCCGAGGCGGCCGCCGCCCACGCGCTCGCCGCGATCCAGGAGGGGCTGCACCGCGCCCAGCTCGCCGCCGCCAATGCCGAAACCGCGCTCGCCGCCGCCGCGCGCGAACTTGCCGCCGCCCGCGCCCAGCTTGCGGCCCCGGAACGTGCCCGCCGCGCCGCCGCAGCGAGCGTCGCCCTCACCGATGCACGCGCCGAGCAGCTCACCCTGGCCGCCCGCAGCGAAGCGCTCGCGGCCGAAATCGCCGCGGCCCGCCCCGACATCCTGGAACAGGACGTCGATCGCTTCCGCAGCAGCGCCGAGCAGCTCGAAAAGCGCCATGCCGAGCGCCGCGACCAGCTCGTGCGCCTCGAAATCGAGCTCCAGAGCGAGGGCGCCCAGGGGCTGGAGGCGCGCCGCGCCGAATGCGCCCGCGACCACGCCCGGGCCGCCCGCCGCGCCGCCGAGCTGCGCCGCCGGGCGCAGGCGCTCGATCTGCTGCGCAGCCTGCTGCGCGATCAGCGCCGCGCCCTCACCCGCCGCCTGCAGGCACCGCTGCAAAAGCACCTCAACCGCTACCTGCAGCTGCTGTTCCCGCACGCCTGCGTCGACATCGACGACGACCTCGTTCCCGGCCCGCTCACCCGCCCGCTCGCCGGCGCCGGCGGAGGCCTCGAAACCGGCGACTTCGAGGCCCTGAGCTTCGGCGCACGCGAGCAGATGGGCGTCCTCAGCCGTCTCGCCTATGCCGACCTGCTCGCCGAAGCGGGCCGGCCGACGCTGGTGATCCTCGACGATGCGCTGGTGCACAGCGATGCCGAGCGCCTGGCGCAGATGAAGCGGGTGCTGTTCGATGCCGCCACCCGCCACCAGATCCTGCTGTTCACCTGTCACCCCGCCGCGTGGCGCGACCTGGGCACGGGGGCGAGGTCGCTGGCGGCGCTGCGCGGGCTGAACGCCGTCGTCTAATATGCAGGAGGGGCACCCGCCGCGCGTGCGCAAGGCACGGCGGCGGATGTGTTGCCGGCGCCCGGGCCGCAGGAGAACGCCGCGGCGGTGGCCGTGTCCCATCGTGCATAGGGATCGAGGATTGCAACCGACTCCGGGGGATTCACCGTGAAACCCTTGCCCCGCCGCTTTTCCCCCATCCGCGTGCTGTTGCCGGTCGTGCTGCTCGGTGCGCTCGCCGGCGCGGTCGCGTTCGGCCTGCAGGATCAAAAGACGCCCATCCGGGTGGTCGCGATCGCCGATGAAACCGCGGGCGAATTCGACCCGGTGTCCATCCCCGAGCGCTACCCCGTCGCGCTCGGCAGCGTCGGCTCGGCGCGGGTAGCGGGCGCGCCCCCGCTGCAGTATCCGTTCCTGTGCGAGAGCGCGCGCTCGGGGCTGGGCCAGCCGCGGGTCGACAACCGGCGTGGCCACGGCGTTGCGGTGTACGCCGAGCGCGCGGACGGCGAACGCACTGATCGCCTCATCGGCTTCAGCCGCGACTGCGGGGTCGCGACCCGGGTCGATTACTACTACAAGCCCATCGGCGCGGCGCACTTCCTGCCCTGGACGCCGGCGGCGGGCGACGTCGAGCTGATCGCGCACGGCGCCCGCCGCGTGCCCTTCATCGTCCGCCTCGAGCGTGGCACGCTGAACCGCTTCCTCTACGCCATTGCGGTCCTCGCCGACCCCGGCGAAGATCCCGCGGCGCCGGACGGGCGCTACTGGAACCGGCGCCTGGTCTATCTGTTCGGCGGTGGGGTCGGCATCGGCCGACGGCAGGGGCGGCTGTCGCTGAGCAAGGTGCTCGACCGCAACCACGAGATCCTCGCCCAGGGCTACGCGCTGGCGACGTCGACCGGCAATCACACCAGCAACCACTACAACATCGGCCTCGCCGGGGATACCGCGCTGCGGGTGAAGCGCCAGTTCGCCGCGCGCTACGGCGCGCCGCTGCACACGATCGGCCTCGGCGGCTCGGGCGGCGGGCTGCAGCAATACCTGTTCGCCCAGAACCTGCCCGGCCTGATCGATGGCGCGATCGCGCAGTACGCTTACCCGGACATGGTCACGCAGACGATCCATGTGCTCGACTGCGAGCTGCTCGAATACTACTTCGACGTTGCCGCTGCCGACCCGGCGTACTGGCGCGATCATCGGCGTCGGCGCGCGGTCGGCGGGCTCAACGCCCTCGACGGCGCCGCCAACCGCTTTGCCGCGCTCTATCCGCCCAACTTCCTGCTCCAGGGGCGCTGGCCGCGGCTGCCGACGGGAGCGAGCGAGTGCGTCCAGGGGTGGCGCGGGCTGACGCCGCTGGTGCTCAATCCGCGCTTTACCCCGCTCGCCCGCCACTATGCCGACGACGTGGTGGAGGCGGTGAACTGGACCTACTGGGACGATCTGGTGTCGATCTACGGCCGCGATGCCAGCGGCCACGCGCGCCGCACCTGGGACAACGTCGGCGTCCAGTACGGGCTGCAGGCCTTGCGCAGCGGGGCCATTTCGGCGGCGGCCTTTCTCGACCTGAATGCGCGCATCGGCGGCTGGAAGCCCGCCGCGCAGATGGCGCCGGAACGGCTATGGCGGCTGTTCGACGGCGCGCTGCCGGTATGGCTGTCGATGTGGGGCGCGCACAACATGGAACGTGCCGCGGGCCACGGCCCCGCTCCGCGCAGCCGCGGCGATGCCGAGGCCATCGCCGCGGCGTATCGCAGCGGGCAGGTGTTCATGGGGTATCTGGACATTCCGGTGATCGATGTCCGTCATGACCTCGAGGCGCAGCTCAACATGCATCACCTCAGCGCCTCGTTCGCGACCCGGCTGCGGATCGAGCGTGCGCTGGGCGACAGCGCGCGGCAGCTGATCTGGGTTGCCGAACCGGGTTTCGATCCCACCCTGGAGGCCCTGCGGGTGATGGACGAATGGGTCGGGGCGGTGCGCGCGCAGCCACGGCGCGGGGTCGCCGGCAACCGCCCGGCGCGCGCCGACGATGCGTGTTTCGATGCCCGCGGGGGGATCATCGCCCGTGGCCAGGGGGTCTGGGACGGGGACTGGAACGGCGCCGCGCCGGGAGCGTGCACGCGCGCCATGCGCAGCTTCGGCACTTCGCGCAGCGCGGCCGGAGGGCCGCTCGCCGGCGATCTGTTCCAGTGCCACCTGCAGGCGGTGGAGGCGGCGGTCGCGGCCGGGGTGTACCACCCGGTGGACATGCGTCCTCATGCCGCTCGCCTGAGGGAGATTTTCCCCGAAGGAGTCTGCGATTACCGCCGGGGAGATGCGGGGCGGCCGGCGGGTGCGGGCGCTGGTGTGGCGGTGCGCGGGCGCTGAGTGCGCCGGCGCCGGCCTCAGCGCCCGGGGTTGGCGTCGCCGCCGTGCTGGTTGTGTTCGATGAGGCGATCGAGGAGGGCGCTCAGCGTCGCCCGCTCCTCGTCGTCGAGGCAGGCGAGGATCTGCTCGTTGCGGCGGTGGACGTACTCCATCGTCCGCGCCCAGACCTGCTGCCCGGCGGCGGTGAGGGTGAGCACCACGCCCCGCCCGTCCTCGGTGCTGTCGTCCTTGCGCACCAGGCCCTGGTCGACCAGGGCCTGGGCGGCGCGGCTGGCCTGGCTCTTGTTGAGATGGGAGCGGCTCGCCAGCTCCTTGATCGACAGCGGGGCGAAGCTGCCGATCGCGGCGAGGCTGCGCCCGTCGCTCAACGACACGCCGACCGCCTCCGCGTAGCCGGGCGCGCTGGCGCGCTCGATGTCCTTGCGCAGGAGGTTGAAGCGGTAGGTGAAGGTGCGCTCGAGCGGCGGCACCGGGGCGTGCCGCGGGCGGTCGGAGTGGGGCATGGGGGCAAGGGCGTGGAGGAAAGCGGGGATTTTATCGGTGTTCGGCGTGCGGCCGGCCCGGGCGACCCGGGGGCGCCCGGGGTCCCGGAGCGCTCCCGGTCCGGGCGGACGAGGCGTCAGAGGTCGTTCAACGCGGCCTGCAGGTGCTGCTGGAAGAGGCCGGCGTCGCCCAGCGCGTTGGCGTTGAGGAGGGCGAGCTTGACCAGGAAGAGCTCGGCCTTGTCCTGCCCGGCCTGGTCGATGGCGGTGGCGAGGGCGTCGTACACCGTTTCCAGTCCGGCGATGTCCAGCGTCTTGGTGGGTGTCATGGTCGGTTCTCCTTATTGCGGCAGGGCGGTGTCGAGGGCGGCGTGCAGGCGGGTGGCGTCGAGCGTCAGCCAGCGTGCGCAGACGTGCTGGTCGGGGCGCAGCAGGTAAGCGCCGCCGCCGGCCTGGATGCCGTAGCGGCGGCGGAAGTGGCCGTCGGCGTCGGCGAGGGTCAGGTCGGCGCCGGCGACGGGCGCGGGCGCGCCGACCGCGATCACTTTCAGCGCCACGCCGCGCGCGCGCGCGGCCGCGACCACGTCCTGCAGCGGTGCGGGAATGGCCGCTGCCGCGGTGAAATAGAGCAGGTCGAAGCCGCCGCCGAGGTGGTCGAGGAGGAAGTCGTCGGCCGCCAGGCGGATGTTCTGCGGCGGCGCGCCGTGGGCGGGGCCGGCGGTAAACAGCGCGTTGTCGTCGCCGGCGCTGTTGAGCATCGAACGGGTGTACTCGTGCGGGCGCGAAGTGCGCCAGTGGTACAGCGGGCGGACGAAGGCTTCGCTCAGCGACAGCGACAGCACCGCGTCGCGCAGCAGGCGGAAGCCGCGCGACGGCGGGGTCATGAAGCGCGTGCTCTTGCCGGCCTCGTCGATGATTTCGCGGGCGGCGCCGACGCGCTCGGCGCTGTAGTTGGCGAGCAGCTTCGTGCCGGCCAGGCCCCGAATGACGAAGGCGAGCTGCCAGCCCAGCGATTGGGCATCCTGGAAGGCGGTGTTGGCGCCGCGCACGCCGAAGATCGGCAGCAGGTGGGCGGCATCGCCGGTGAAGATCACGCTGCCATGGACGTAGTCAGGCAGGGTCAGGGCGCGTGCGGAGTACACCGAGCTCCAGTCCAGTTCCCATTCGGCGCCGGGGTGGCCGATCATCGCCAGCTGGGCGTCGATGCGCGCTTTCAGCGATTCGGGGCGCAGTGCCTCCTCGGGGGTCTCGCCGGGCGGCAGCTGGTAGTCGACGCGCCAGATGCCGTGCGGCTCGCGATGCATCAGGATGGTGTTGCCCGGGTTCCAGTCGGGGTCGAAGAAGGCCAGGCGCTCGGTCGGCAGCGGCAGGTCGATGCGGATGTCGGCGATGACGAACAGGCCCTCGTAGGAGGCCCCTTCCATCTGCAGGCCGAGCGCGGTGCGGATGCCCGAGCGGCCGCCGTCGGCGGCGACCACCCAGTCGGCGTCGAGCGTGTAGGGCCCGGCCGGGGTGTCGATCCCGACCCGGGCGTAGCCTTCCATCTGGTCCACGCGGGTGACCTTGTTGCCCCAGCGCACCTCGATCAGCGGGCTGGCCGCGCAGGCCTCGAGCAGGTATTCCTCCAGGTACTGCTGCTGGAGGTTGAGCATCGGGAAGAAGCGGTCGTCGGGGTCGTGCGGCGCTTCCATGCGGAACACGCGCTGGCCGCGGTAATAGGAGTTGCCGAAGCGCCACGGCAGGCCGTTTTCGGTCATCCGCGCGGTGACCCCGAGCTGCTGCAGGATTTCCATCGAGCGGCGGGTGAACACGATCGCGCGGCTGCCTTGCGAGACCTGCAGCTCGGCGCTCGCGACCACGCTGGGCACGCCGTGGCGGGCGAGTTCGAGGGCGGTGACCATGCCCGCCGGGCCGGCGCCGACGATCAGTACCTTGCTGCGCTGCCGGGGCGGATGGGCGGACGGCAGCCAGGGCGCGTGCACCCGGTAGTCGTAGTAGATCGACGGGCGCGGTTCGGTGGTCGGGGTATGCATCGTGGGCTCTCCTTGGGGGCGGGGGCGGGCAATCTTGTTTTGGTTGCGCGTGCAACTATAAGGATGAAAAGTTGCGCGCGCAACCAGATATCCCGCCCGCCATGACCCGGATCAAAAGCGGTGCACGTTTCCGTCCCCTCACCACCCTTTCCGGTACGCGCGCGGCGCCGGCCGGCGCTTCCCGCGTGCGCTGCGGAGCCGGGCGCCGGGTCAGGCTGCGCGCACCAGGCCGCGCTCGAGCTCGGCGATGCGTCGCGCGCCGGTGAGGATCATCGTGCGTTCGAGCTCGGTGGCGATCAGCTCGAGCACCGCGGTGGCACCGGCTTCGCCATCGACCGCCAGCCCGTAGAGCAGCGGGCGGCCGAGAAACACGCCGCGGGCGCCGAGGGCGAGCGCCTTGGCGACGTCGAGCCCGCTGCGAAAACCGCTGTCGACGAACACCGGCAGGCGGTCCTCGACCGCATCGAGCACCGCTTCCAGCGCGCCGATGGTGGACATCGCGCCGTCGAGCTGGCGGCCGCCGTGGTTGGAGACGATCAGCCCGTCGACGCCGCGAGCGCGCGCCTGGCGCGCATCCTCGGGGTGGAGCACGCCTTTGAGCAGCAGCGGTCCGTCCCACAGCCGGCGCAGCCAGTCCAGGCTGTCCCAGCTCAGGCTGCGGTCCATCTCGCGGCTGAGGAGGGCGGCCTGCAGCTGCAGAGTGTCGCTGCCTTCCTCTTCGGCGAGGTTGACGAAGCCGGGCATGCCGTGGGCGATGAAGCGCAGCAGCCAGCGCGGCCGCGTCGCCAGGTTGGCGAGGGTCGCGGGTGAGGGGCGGAACGGCATCTTGAAGCCGTTGCGCACGTCGCGTTCGCGATAGCCGCTGACCGGCACATCGACGGTGAGCACCAGCGCGCGGTAGCCGGCGCGCCGCGCCCGGCGCACCATCTGCTCGGCGATGGCGCGTTCGCCCATGACGTAGAGCTGGAACCAGTTGAGCGCGGACGACGGCTGGACGACGGCCTCGAGGCGCGCATTCGACGCCGTCGACAGCACGAACGGGACGCCCGCGGCGGCGGCGGCGCGCGCCAGCAGGACGTCGCCCTGCGGCCGGGTGAGGCCGTTGAAGCCCATCGGTGCGATCGCGAACGGCCGCTGCCAGGTTTCGCCGAACACTTCGATCCGGGTGTCGAGTCCGCGGGTGTCGCGCAGCACCCGCGGCAGCATCGCCAGGCGGTCGAGCCCGCCGCGGTTGCGCTGCAGGCAGTCGCCGCGCTCGGCGGCGCCGTCGACGTAATCGAACACGAAGCGTGGCAGGACCGCGCGCGCGGCGCGCCGGTAGTCTTCAACGTTGAGTTTCATCGGGGCCCCGGATCCATGGATGAGGCGGCCATTGTATCGGCCGCCGCCGGCGCACCGTGCCTATGCCTGCCAGGCCCGTGCCAGCAAAATCGGCGCCGCCGCCGGGTCGGCGAGCAGACCGAAGAGCGGGTCGCCCGTGCCAGCGGCGGTGTCGGCGAAGCGGCTGGTGATGAAGCTGTCGGCCACTGCGGCCGGGGCGTGGCGGCGCAGCAGCACGGCCTGGGTCAGGAGCACGAGGCCGGCGGCGAGGGCGCGGGCCTGCCATTGCTGGGCGGCCGACGTGCTCAAGGCGGGGAGGAGGGCGTGCAGGGCGCGGACGAGGCGGGGTTCGCCGGCACAGCTGTCAGCGAGGTCGTCGAACAAGCGGGTGGCGGCCTCGGGCTCGCGGTCGAGGGCGCGCAGCACGTCGAGGCACATCACGTTGCCCGCGCCCTCCCAGATCGAGTTGACCGGCGCTTCGCGCAGCAGGCGGGGCATCGGGCCGTCCTCGATGTAGCCGTTGCCGCCGCAGATTTCCATGCATTCGGCGGTGAACGCGATCGCGCGCTTGCACACCCAGAACTTCGCCGCCGGAGTCAGGATGCGGCGCCGGGCGCGGGCGAGGGCCGCGGCGTCGCCGCCGGTGCTTTCCCCGGCGGGGCTGGCGGCCGCTTCGCCCTCGCCCGGCTCGCCTTCGCCGCCGGCATCGACCGCGGCGGCGAGGTGGAGGGCGAGGGCGAGCGTGGCTTCGCTCTCGAGGGCGAGATCGGCGAGGACGTTGCGCATCAGCGCGTGCTCGAGCAGCGGGCGGCCGAAGGCGCGGCGGTGGCGGGCGTGGTGCAGCGCTTCGGTGAGCGCGCGGCGCATCAGCGCGGCGCTGCCGAGCACGCAGTCGAGCCGGGTGCGGGCCGCCATCGTGAGCAGGGCGGGAAGGCCGCGCCCGGGTTCGTCCACCAGCACGCCGAAGGCGTCGTCGAACTCGACCTCGCCGGAGGCGTTGGCGCGGTTGCCGAGCTTGTCCTTCAGGCGCTCGATGCGGATCGCGTTGCGCGTGCCGTCGGGCCGCCAGCGCGGCACGAAGAAGCACGACAGGGCGTCGTCGGCGCTGCGCGCGAGGACGAGGTGAGCGTCGGCCGCGGGGGCGGAATAGAACCACTTGTGGCCGACCAGGGCGTACTCCGCCCCGCGCCCGCCGGCGCCCAGTGCGCGCGCGGTGGTGGTGGTCGCGCGCAGGTCGGAGCCGCCCTGCTTTTCGGTCAGCCCCATGCCCACGGTGAGGGTGCGCCTGGCTGCCAGCGGCAGGTCGCGGGCGTCGTAGTCGCGTGCGGCGAAGCGCCCCGCGAGGGTGCGCCACAGCGCCGGTTCGGCGCGCAGCAGCGGCAGCGCGGCGAAGGTCATCGTCACCGGGCACAGGCTGCCGGCCTCGACCTGGCCGTGGAGATAGAACGCGGCGGCGCGCGCAACGTGGGCGCCGGGCTGCGGGTCGAGCCAGGCCGCGCTGTGCACACCGGAAGCGTAGAGGAGGGCGCTGAGGTGGTGCCAGGCGGGGTCGAAATCGACCCGGTCCACCCGCCGGCCGCAGGCGTCGTGGGTGGCGAGCACGGGCGGGTGGCGGTTGGCCTGGTCGCCGAGGGCGAGGATTCCGGCGCCGCCCAGCTGTGCGCCGAGGGCATCGAGGGCGGTGGCCCGGGCACCGCCGCCCTCGCGGGCGAGGGCGTCGTGCAGTGCCGGATCGCAGGCGAACAGGTTGTAGTCGACCAGGGGCGGAACCTGGTTGAACACCTGATGGGTTTCCCGCATGCGTCCTCCCGTGCCGTCCGGGCCGGCGATGAAGAAGGGGCTTCTTCGCAGTGTAGGAAGCCGATGCGGCGGTTGCCATGTGTGCCGTGTCCGCGCGGCCGGGAAGAGGCGTCGGGAAGACGTGTCGGGCCGGGTGCAGCCCGGGCCGGAGGCGACGTTCAGGGCAGGTCGCGCACGCGCAGGTAGCGCGGGAAGCGCGGCAGGCCGGCGGGAGTGAGTTCGCGGTAGCGGTAGGTGACCAGGGTGCCGGGGGGCGGCGGGGCGCGCCGCAGGGCGTCGCTGAGTCCGCTGCCGAGGCGGAAGCGACGGCCGTCGGGCGTTTCCACCAGCAGGGAGCCGGTCAGCCCCTGCAGCCGGCCCTTGCCCGGCAGGTGAGCGAGGACGCGCGCTTCGGCGTCGTGCCAGGGGGTGAGCTTGAGCAGTGCGCTGCTGCGTCCCGGTGTCCAGCGCGCGCTGGCGCGGTGCAGGATCAGGCCTTCGCCGCCGCCGCGCACGACTTCCTCGAAGCGGCGGCGCAGTGCGCGCAGGTCGGCGACCCGGGTCTGGGGCACGGCCTCCAGCCAGGGCACGGCAGCGCGCTCGGCGAGTGCGCGCAGCTGGTGCACGCGGGTGCTGAACTCGTCCTCCGCGCCGGGAAGCTCGAACACCATGTAGCGCACTTCGCGCCACGCCGGATCGTCGGGCGCGTTGCGCCGGATCAGGCCGGAGAGGCGGTCGAAGCTGCGCCGTCCCATCCACAGCTCCCCGTCCAGCGTCACCGCCGGCAGTGCGGCGGTGAACCAGGCGGGGGCGGTGATCGGCTGTCCGCTGCGCAGGCGCAGGCGGCTGCCGTCCCAGTGCGCGCGCACGCCGTCGAGTTTTTCGCTGACCCAGTAGTCGGCCGGATCGATGCCGTCGTGGTAGCGCTCGGCGTGCATCGCCGGCGGTGCCGGAAAGCCGCTCCCAGTGTTGGCACAGACGGCGCCGGAAGCGCCCAGAAAGAGGCCCAGGGCGAAACGGAAAAGGAGTGGGAGCGGACGTGAAAGAGGGCGCGAAAGAAGCATCGTCTTATATCGATGACATAGAATCGGTCGATGATATAAGCATTATTGCGGCGCCGCCAGGCGATCTGGACAGGACCAGAACAGGAAATGGGGCGGGCGGGGGGAGTCCCGCCTGGGTGGGGCGCCCGGCGGTCGTGCTGCCCGCCGGAATGCAGCCGGCGGGCGCTGGACGGTCAGGCGGCGAGGGTGTGACGATCCTTGCCCGCCTCGCCCGCGCCGGCGCCGAGGCGGTTGGCTGCGCTGACGAGGGCGCGGATCGAGGCGGTGACGATGTTGCCGTCCACGCCCACGCCGTAGCGTTCACCGCAGCCTTCGGCACTCAGCTCGACGAAGGCGCAGGCGCGCGCCTCGCCGGCGGCGTCGCTGGGGGCGAGCGAGCGCTCCTCGTAGCTGCGTACGGTGACGTGGAGGCCGGCGCCGTGCAGCGCGTGCACCGCGGCGTCGATCGGGCCGTTGCCTCCGCCGACCAGGAGGTGGCGGGTGGCGCCGATCTCGACGACGAGGCGGATGCCCTGTGCCGCGCCGTGCTCGAAGAGGTGGTGCTCGACATAGCGCACCGGGTCGACGGTGTCGAGGTAGGTGCGCCGGAACAGCGCCCAGATCGCCGCCGCCGACATTTCGCCGCCGGTGGCGTCGGTGACCCGCTGCACTTCGCGCGAAAACTCCACCTGCAGCCGCCGCGGCATGACGATGCCGTATTCGGTCTCGAGCAGGTAGGCGATGCCGCCCTTGCCCGACTGGCTGTTGACGCGGATCACCGAGTCGTAGCTGCGGCCGAGGTCGGCGGGGTCGATCGGCAGATAGGGGATGTTCCATGGCTGCATGTCGCCACGGTGTCCGCCACCGAGCGCCTGCCGGGCGGCGAAGCCCTTCTTGATCGCGTCCTGGTGGGAGCCGGAGAAGGCGGTGAACACCAGATCCCCGACATAGGGATGGCGCGGGTGGATGGGGAGCTGGTTGCAGTATTCGACCGTGCGCGCGACGGCGTTGATGTCGGAGAAATCGAGCCCGGGCGCCACGCCCTGGGTGTACAGGTTGAGCGCCAAGGTCACGATGTCGACGTTGCCGGTGCGCTCGCCGTTGCCGAACAGGCAGCCTTCGATGCGGTCGGCACCGGCCATCAGGCCGAGTTCGGCGGCGGCGACGCCGGTGCCGCGGTCGTTGTGCGGATGGAGCGAGAGCACCACGCTGTCGCGGCGGGCGAGGTGGCGGTGCATCCACTCGACCTGGTCGGCGTAGACGTTGGGGGTGGCGACCTCGACCGTCGCCGGCAGGTTGAGGATGACCTTGTCGGCCGGCGTCGCGCCCCATGCGGCGGTCACCGCATCGCACACCTCGCCGGCGAACTCGAGCTCGGTGGCGGAAAAGGTCTCCGGGCTGTACTGGAGCACGATCGCGGTTTCCGGCATGGTGGCGGCGATGTCCTTGATCAGGCGTACCGCCGAGACCGCGAGCGCGACCACTTCGGCCTTCTCCATGGCGAATACCATTTCGCGAAAGGCCGGCGAGGTGGCGTTGTAGACGTGGATGATCGCCCGGCGCGCGCCGCGCACCGCCTCCAGCGTGCGCCGGATCAGCTCCGGGCGTGCCGGCGTCAGCACTTCGATGGTGACGTCGTGCGGAATGTGGCCACCTTCGATGAGTGTGCGGACGAAGTCGAAGTCGGTCTGCGAGGCGGACGGGAAGCCGACCTCGATCTCCTTGAAGCCGATGCCGCACACGGTGCGGAACATGCGCATCTTGCGCTCGACGTTCATCGGCTCGAACAGCGCCTGGTTGCCGTCGCGCAGGTCGGTGCTCATCCACACCGGGGCACGCTCGATGGTCTTGCCCGGCCACTGGCGGTCGGCGAGGGCGATGGTCGGGAAAGGGCGGTACTTGGCGGCGGGGTCGGGCAGCATCATGGCGCGCTCCTCGGGGGCGTGGTTCGATGGAGGAAAGTCTACGCCGGGGGCTGCGGCAGACGATTGCGTTGTTGCACTGCAATTCGCCCATTATGAGAACGATATTTCAAATATCGTATGTTTCGTGCAATGATCTGCCGATCTAATCCGTGGATGGCGCTGATCATGCAACTCGACCGCTACGACCGCCAGCTCCTCGATGTCCTGCAGCAGGACGGCCGCATCAGCAACCAGGACCTCGCCGACCGCATCGCGCTGTCGCCCTCGTCCTGCCTGCGCCGCCTGCGCGCGCTGGAGGAGGCCGGCCTCATCCTCGGCTACCGTGCCCTGCTCGACGCGAAAAAACTCGGCCTGGCGCTGATGGCGCTGATCCACATCTCGATGGACCGCCACACCCCCGAGCGCTTCAGCCGCTTCGAAGCGGAGGTCGGCGCCATTGCCGAAGTGCTCGAATGCCTGCTCATCACCGGCCAGGACGCCGACTACCAGCTCAAGGTGGTCGTTGCCGACATGGACGCCTACCAGGAGCTGCTGCTCAATCGCATCACCCGCATTCCCGGCGTCACCGGCGTGCATTCGAGCTTCGTCCTGCGCCGGGTGATCGACAAGACGGCGCTGCCGGTGGGCGGGGGGTGACGCCTTTTACCGCTCGGCGTTGGGGAAGAACAGCTGCTCGCCATCGATCTGGTAGCTTGCGATCGTGGCCTGGCCTTCGTCCGAGACTACCCAGTCCACGAACTTGCGCGCTTCGGCGGCCTTGACGTGCGGATGGCGCGCGGGATTCACCACCATCACGCCATACTGGTTGAAGAGACGGGTGTCGCCTTCGACCAGCACCGCGAGGTCGGCGCGGTTCTTGAAGCTGAGCCAGGTGCCGCGGTCGGCGAGCACGTAGGCGCCGGCCGAGGCTGCCATGTTCAGTGCCGGGCCCATACCGCAGCCGCATTCCTTGTAACCGGTACCCTTGTCGGTTACGCCGGCGGCTTTCCAGTAGCGCAATTCGGCCGCGTGGGTGCCGCTTTTGTCGCCGCGCGAGACGAACGCGGCAGCGGCTGCGGCGATCTTTTGCAGCGCGCCGGTGATGTCCTTGCCGCGGGTGGCGGCGGGATCGCTGGCGGGGCCGACGAGGACGAAGTCGTTGTACATCACTTTGCGGTGGTCGACGCCATGGCCTTCGGCGACGAACTTCTGCTCCGCCGCCTCGTCGTGCACGAACACCACGTCGGCATCGCCGCGGCGGCCGATGTCGAGCGCCTGGCCGGTGCCGAGCGCCACCACCTTGACCTCGATTCCGCTGGCCTGGGTGAAGCGCGGCAGCAGGTGGCCGAACAGGCCGGACTGCTCGGTCGAGGTGGTCGAGGCGACGACGATGGCGGGGGCGGCCTGCGCCAGCGCGGCGAAGGACAGCAGGGTGAGGGCGGTGCCGGCGGCCAGGCGCGCCAGCCGGTGGCGGATGAAGCGGACGGGTTGCATGCGATGTCTCCTGCGCGGGGGCGCGGTGGATGGCTTGGATCGGCGGCGGGCGCGAAGGCCTGGCCCCGAAGGTGGCGGTGCATTGCCGGAATCTATGGATCGCCCGGCAAGTGATCAATATGAACGGATGTGCATAGGGCACCGCCGCGCCCGGGGGCCGCGCTGTCCGTTGGCCGGGGGTTTGGCCGGGGGTTTTGGTGGTCTGCGATTGAAACCGTAGAATCGAGGGCTGCCTTCCCCGCGCTTGCAGCCCGCACGGCCCGCCGTGCCCACTCAACGGACAACTGGATGAAAAGCCGCGTCATCGATCGCTGGATCAACGACTACCTGAGCGAGCGCCGCGTCAGCGCCAATTCGCTGATCATCACCGTCTACGGGGATCTGATCGCCGCGCACGGGGGCGGCGTCTGGCTCAGCGACTTCATCCGCCTGGTCGAGCCGCTGGGGCTGAACGAGCGCGTGGTCAGGACCAGCGTGTACCGGCTGGTGCAGGACGACTGGCTGGCGTCCGAACAGATCGGGCGGCGCAGCTATTACCGTCTGACCCCGTCCGGCCTGCGCCGCGCCGAGCATGCCTCGCGGCGGATCTACGACGTGCGCTGCGTGGAGTGGGACGGCCGGTGGCAGGTCGTGATCCTGCCCGCGACCCTGTCCGTGCGCCTGCGCGATGCCTTGCGCCGGGAACTGTCGTGGGCGGGGTACGGTGCGGTGGCGCCGGGCGTGCTTGTCCGTCCCTCGTCCGATTCGGCGACCCTGATGGAAATCCTCGACGGCACCGGCACGCGCGACAAGGTGGTGCCGCTCGACGCCCACAGCCTCGACGCGCTGACCGGCCTGCCGCTCAAGGATCTGGCCCGGGAATGCTGGGATCTGGAGGCGATCGGCGCCACCTACGATGAATTCATCGCGCGCTTTCGCCCCGTGCTGCGCACCCTCAGCGCCGCCCGCAGCCTCGATCCCGAACAATGCTTCCTGGTCCAGACCCTGCTGATGCACGAGTTCCGGCGTGTCCTGCTGCACGATCCGCAACTGCCGGCGCAGATGACGCCGAACAAATGGAGCGGCGCGCTGGCGCGCAACCTGTGCCAGTCCCTGTACCGGCTGACCTACCGTCTCGCCCAGCAGCACCTGCTGGCGTTGTGTGAGACGCCGAGCGGGCCGCTGCCGCCCCCTTCGCCGGACTTTTACCGGCGCTTCGGCGGCCTCGGCGACATGGCCGACGACGTGACCGGGATCGTCGCCGCGCCGTAGCGAGACGCCCCGCTCCAGCCCGGTTTGACTGCCGGTCCGGGCGTACCGCGGCCGCGTACCGGCAGGTGTTTGAGGGCGATTCCCTGGGTGAATGCGGCACGCCGGACCAGGGTGTACTTGAACAACCAGCCGCCGCCGACCGCCATCAGTCCGGCGAGGATGCAGGCGGCCGTCGCCCCTGGTACCCCGATCGCCGCCGCGATGGCGGAAGCGGCCGGCACGAGATGGCCGAACAGCACGAAGCGGCGCTCGATCGCGCTCAGCGCCTGCAGGCTGCCGAGCGGGGCGCCGTCGGCCTCGAGGCCGGCGAGATAACGCTTCCACAGCCACAGGCGGGCGAGCAGGGCGAGGATCAGGACGAGCGCGGCCGCCGGCAGCAGGCGTGCAGGCAGGACTGGCGCGGCGAGGGCGAGCAGGCCGGCGCCTTCGGCGAGACCGGTGGCCACCACCACGGCCGCGCAGCGCGGATGGCGCCAGGCCGGGATGCCTTTGTCTGCAGCCAGAATGCGCGCCTGGCTGTAGAGAAAGGCCAGCCCGCACAGCCCGGCGAGCACCGGCAGCGCCGGATGGAGGCCGGCGACGGCGAGCGCGCCGGAAATGAAGAGCAGCGGCGCCACCGAAGCTTCGCGCGTCATCCACGAGGTGCGCAGGTGACGGAAGACGTTGAGCGCGCGCCATGGGCGGCCGATTTCGAGCCATACGCAGAACAGTCCGGTGCCCACCAGCAGCAGGCCGGCACCGATCAGATGGCGCACTTCGGCGCCGGCGAGGTGGGCGAGCGCGGCCAGGAACAGCAGGCCGCCGCCCGCCCCCCCGCAGACGAAGTTGCCCGCGGCGCGCCAGTCCCAGTTTTGCTGCCGGCGGGGCGCCAGATGGCCGGCGGGTCTTTGCTGAACGTGTTTCATGCCTGATCCCAGATGTAATACACGCTGGGCCCGGTGCCGAGCTCCTCGTGCATGCGGAAATGCTGTGTTTCGGCGAGCAGCCGGCTGACCGCGCTGTCGGGGTCGTCGATGTCGCCGAAGGCCATCGCCCCGGAGATGCACGAGTTGACGCAGGCCGGAGTGACCTCCGGGTCACGGCCCGGAATGCGTCCGCTGCGCGCGGCCTCGTCGATGCGGTCCTTGCAGAAAGTGCATTTGGTTGCCACCGAGATGCGTGCCGGATCGAAGCGCACCGCTTCCGAGGCGATCGGCTGGTCGCCGTAGGCGAAGCGCGCTTCGTGCACGATCGAGCGCGCCTCGTAGGGGCAGGCCATGATGCAGTTCGCACAGCCGATGCAGACGTCGTAGTCGATGGCGACCAGGCCGTCGCCGCGCTTCTGCGTGGCCTGGGTCGGGCACACTTCCTCGCACGGCGGGTTCTCGCAGTGCATGCAGGCCATCGGCAGGAAGCTGCGCCGCACGTCGGGGAACGTCCCGGTCTCGAGGTCGAGCACGCGCCGCCACTGCACCCCGGGCGGGGTGGCGTTGGTGTTCTTGCACGCGGCGGTGCAGGTCTGGCAGCCGACGCAGCGGCGCAGGTCGATGGTCATCACATAGCGGCTCATTGCGCTGGCCTCCCGGAGATGCGGCGAATGGCGACGCGGACGATGTCGGCACCCGAGCCGGTGGCGTCGGTGAGCTCCATCGACATCGGTGCGATCGTGTTCAGGCTGGGCATGCCGAAATCCTTGGCGAAGGGAGTGGCCCAGTGGTCGAACTGGCCGATGATCACCAACGTGTCGGGGCGGATGCCGTTTGCCAGCACCGCCTTGCCGTAGGTGGCGCCGATATGCGAGCGGATCTCGACGCGGTCGCCGTCGGCGATGCCGTACTGCTTGGCCGTGTCGGCGTTCATGATCACTCCGGCGTGGCCGCGCACGTTCTGCGCGACTTCACGCATCAGCGCGATGCTGACGTTGCCGCCGGTGTGGTACTGCATGCTCTTGGTCGCCAGCAGCCACAGCGGGAAGTCTTCCGCCTTCGCCCCGCTGCGCACCAGGGCCTGCTCCCAGCGTCCGGGCACGTCGTGCCATTCGGGCAGCGCGGTGTATTCGGAGAGCTGTTCGTCCCACCAGTGCATCCGGTTTTCGTGCAGGCGGTTGCCGAGCTCGCGGCCGATGCGCAGCAGGCGTTCCTGGTAGGGCAGCTCGTAGCGCAGCCCCTTTTCCGCCAGGGTCGGGGTCAGATACCAGGCTTTCTGCGACATTGGCACGGTGTAGAAGCCGTGTTCCTTGAACCAGGCCAGGTCGAGCGTTTCGCGTCCGCCGGAAAGCTCGGCCGAGGCGGCGCGGCAGACGGCGTCCCAGATTGTGTCGACATCGTGTTCGCGGGCCGGGTCGAGGCTGAAATCGTAACCCTCGCCTTTGAGCGGCGACACTCCGCCGGCACCGCGGTTGAGCGCTTTGTTGTAGGCCTCGAGCAGGCCGGTGCGGCGCGCCAGTTCGGTGCTGATCCAGGTGAAGTCGCGCGTCTCGCCCTGCGGCTCGACCGCCGGCTGGCGCAGCACGACGCCGCGCGCGGTCCAGAACTGCTCGACGAACTTGGTGCCGCCGACCCGGATCATCTGCAGCGATTCGAGGTCGGTGGCCTCGGGCAGCAGCAGGTCGGCGAAGAAGTTGGTCTCGTCGATCGTGTACGCGAACGACACCGTGAACGGGAAGGTGGCGATGGTGTCCACCAGGGTCTGGGTGTCCCAGAACGAGATTGCCGGATTGGAGCGGTAGATGAACCACATCTCGGGCATCGTCGGCGTCGGCAGATTCCAGTCCTGCGGCACTTCGCGCTGGAACATCCACGCCAGCTGGGTCGGTCCCAGCGCCTGGCTCCAGGCCGAGTTGCCGACGATCGGCACCAGGGTGCGGTGGGCGTTGCGCCCGGTGGGCTGGGCGACCCAGTGTTCCTTGTCGGTGGGGTTGAACTTCTGCGCCATGAAGCCGTCCTCGCCGGCGACGACGCTGAGGTGGCGGTCGTCGTGCGGGCGGTTCAGGCGCACGGTGGTGCCGAGCGTGCCGCCGGGAACTTCGAGCGCCCCTACCAGGGTGGCGAGCACGGTGCGTGCCCAGCAGCACTCGAATGCGCCCCAGCCGTTGTTGACCGATTTGCCCAGGGTCACCGCCACCGGGCGCAGCGGCAGGGTCGCGCCGTCGATCTCGATGGTGCCGCCGATGCCGGCGTTGTCGAGGAACTCGCCGGCGATGCGGCGGATCGTGTCGGCCGGGATGTCGCACACCTGCGCCGCCCACTCCGGGCTGTATTTGCGCATGTGTTCGACGAGCTTGACGAAGGCCGGGACGCCGTCGACTTCGACGAGGGGGCGGCGGCTGTCGTCGGCGTCGACGCTGATCGCCGCGGCGACGCGGAAGCGGCCCTCCAGCGCCGGCACCGCACCCGGCGTGTCGAAGGGCACGGCGCGCGCGCGCGTGCTGTCCCAGATCAGCGGCTTGGCGCTGTCCGGGTCGCGCAGGTAGAGCCCGTCCGGCCCCACCAGGTAGGGCGAGGAGGTGCGATCGCGCAGGAAGGGCAGGTCGAGCCGGGCGAGGCCGTGTTCGCACACCATCACATGGATCAGGGCGAACATGAAGGCGGGGTCGGTCTTGGGGCGGATCGGCACCCATTCGGCCGAACAGGCGCCGGTGATCGAGAGGTGGGGTTCGACCTGCACACGCTTGTAGCCGCGCACCCGCGCCTGGGCGTGGCGGGTGACCGCGCACGGACCGCCGGAAGCTTCGACGTTGCTGCCGATCGAGATCACGTAGCGGGTCAGCGGGGTGTCGGCGGCGACGGTGAATGCACGATGCCAGAACTCGCCGTACAGGTGCTCGGAATGCACGCACTTGACTCCCTGCCCGGAGCCGAAGCTGAAGTCGATCGGCCCCCAGGCGGCGAGGAAGGCGGGGAGGGTGCCCATGTACATCGCCGGTGTGCCGCCGTGGCCGAAGCTGGCCGCGACCCGCGGCAGGCCGGACTCGTCGATCAGGCCCTTGGCGCGGATCGCGTTGAGCTTGTCGGCCATGATGCCGAGCGCCTCGTCCCACGAGATCGGCACGAAGCCCGGATCCTCGTTGCGCCCCTTCTTCGGATTGGTGCGCTTCATCGGCTGCAGGATGCGGTGCGGGTTGTAGGTTTTCTGCACCAGGCCGTGCGCTTTGACGCACACCCGTCCGCGCGCCGGATGGACGTCGGCGGCGGCGAAGCTGGGCTCGACCTCGGTGGCGACGCCGTCGACGACCTTCACGGTCATGAAGTCGGGGCCGGCCACGCAGTTGTAGCAGTAGGTGGGAACGTTCCGCACCGTCCGGGTGGTTTCGCTGGTCATCACAGGGGCCTCGTTTCAGTGGATCCGTTGCGGGTGGGAATAGACGCTGTGGCGGGCATCGCGGGCGAAACCGACGAGGGTCACCCCGGCGGTCTGGGCCACGCGCACCGCCATCCCGGTGGGCGCCGAGCGCGCGGCGATCACCGGGATGCCGACCGCGGCCGCCTTCTGCACGATCTCGTAGCTGGCGCGGCTGGTCATGAGCACGAAGCCGTCGCCGAAACCGCCACCCTGGGCGGCGATGGCGCCGATCAGCTTGTCGAGCGCGTTGTGGCGGCCAACGTCCTCGCGCACCAGCGCGACGCTGCCGTCGAGTCGGCACCAGGCCGCGCCATGGACCGCGCCGGTGAGGTGGAACAGGGGCTGCAGGGCGTGCAGTTCGGATTGCGCGCGCAGCAGCGCGTCGGAGGCCACGGCGGTGGCGGCGGTGCTCCGGTTCGGGCAAGGACGCTGGAGCAACTGCTCGAGACTTTCGATGCCGCACAGGCCGCAGCCGGTGCGTCCGGCCAGCGCGCGGCGCCGGGTGCGCATGTGGGCAAAACGCTCGCCGGCCAGGTGCATGCGGATTTCACAGCCGCTGCCGTGCTCGATGACGTCGATGTCGTAGAGCTCGCCCGGGCGCTCGATGATGCCTTCGCTGAGGCTGAAGCCGAGGGCGAAATCGTCCAGGTCCTGCGGCGTGGCCAGCATCACCGCCTGCGAGAAACCGTTGTAGACCAGGGCGACCGGGGTCTCCTCGGCGACGGTGTCTTCGGCGTGCACCGTGTCGCCGCCGCTCCAGCGCTCGACGCCGTAGCGGCCATGTGTCTCCGTGACCGGATAGGAACTCGTATGCATAGCAAACTCCGTTTTTGAAACGTCTTCTGCAAGTCGATTCGCGCTTTTGATGCGCGGTTTTTTCATGATACAAATTAACAAATTAAAATCAATGTTTATGTATCAAGTCATAAAAATCTATTATTTTTCATTGACTTGAATTCATGGTTTTTCATGACTTCAGTCTGTGTGCGCCTTTTCCGGTATGAAATCCGGTGCATAGGAAAACGCTTCCGCAGAGGCGTCCGGGGGCCCCGGTTCAGCCTCGATGGATTTTCGTTGTGCCGCAACGGAGCCGCCGGCAAGGACGGTGCCCGCGCTTGGCGCAGCGTCGATGACGGCCGGAATGCGGTACCCTGCGCGCAGTCCTGCGGAGGGCTGCAGGGCGGTGATGAGCCGGAAACATGCACAGAGTCAGACTGAATTACGTCCTCGGCGGCAGCGCCGGCACCGCGCCGATCCGCAATCCCCTGCTCGATCTGCTGCAGGCGGTGCGCGAGCAGGGTTCGATCTCGGCCGCGGCGCGTACGCTGGGGCTGTCCTACCGCCACGTCTGGGGTGAGCTCAAACGCTGGGAAAGCGAGCTCGGCCAGCCCCTGATCCTGTGGGAGAAGGGGCAGGCGGCGCGCTTGAGCGAGTTCGGCGCCAAGCTGCTGTGGGCCGAGCGCCAGGCTCAGGCACGGCTGCTGCCGCAGATCGAGGCCCTGCGCGCCGACCTCGAACGCGCCTTCGCGGTGGCCTTCGACGATTCGGCGCACGTGCTGACCTTCTATGCCAGCCACGACGAGGCGCTTGCCGCGCTGCGCGAGCACGCGCGCAGCGAGCGCCTGCACCTGGACATCCGCTTCACCGGCAGCGTCGATGCGATCCGCGCGCTCAACGAAGGGCGGTGCACGATGGCGGGCTTCCACACCCGGCTCGCGCCTGCGCCCGACTCGCTGTCGCGGCGCACCTACAAACCGCTGCTGCGCCCCGGCCAGCACAAGCTGATCGGCTTCGCGCGGCGCACCCAGGGGCTGATCGTGGCGCCGGGCAATCCGCTCGGCCTGCATTCGCTCGCCGATCTGGCCGTGCGCGAGGCGCGCTTCATCAACCGGGTGCGGGGCACCGGCACCCGGGTGCTGCTCGACGAGCTGCTCGCCGAAGCCGGGATCGATCCTGCGGTGGTGCCAGGCTATGGCCGCGAGGAACCTTCGCATGCCGCGATCGCCCAGGCGGTGGCGAGCGGCGACGCCGATGCCGGCCTCGGCATCGAAGCCAGCGCGCGTGCGCGCGGCCTGGGCTTCGTCCCCCTGGCCGAGGAGAACTACTATCTCGCCTGCCTCAAGAGCAGCCTCGATCAGCCCGCCACCCGCGCCCTGCTCGCCCTGCTCGCGACCCCCGCCTGGCAGCGCCGCCTCGCCGCCCTGCCCGGCTATGCGCCGATGTCGAGCGGTGCGGTGCTGTCGATGAGCCGGGTGCTGCCGTGGTGGCGGTTCGCGCGGCGGGGGGCGGCATGAGGCTTGTTCGATGGCCAGTTGACGGCGAGCCGGCGCCGAGGGCCTGTGATGAGCCGGATCGGCGAGGGGGCGGGCGGGAATGCCTCCCCCGTGCAGCCGGCCGACCGTAGCGAAGGGATGACGATGGACCTGGATTTCACTGCCGAAGAACGGGCGTTCCGCGACGAAGTGCGCAGCTTCCTGCGCGATCACCTACCCGCCGCCGTGCGCCACAAAGTGCTCAACGGCATCTACCTCGAGCGCGAAGACTATCTCGCCTGGCAGCGCGTGCTCCATGCGCGCGGCTGGGGCGGGCCGTCGTGGCCGGTCGCGTTCGGCGGCACCGGCTGGGACCCGGTGCGGCAGTACCTGTTCGACGACGCCTGCGCCGAAGCCGGCGCGCCGCGGCTGGTGCCGTTCGGGCTGAAAATGGTGGCGCCGGTGTTGATGGCGTTCGGCAGCGCGGCGCAGCAGCAGCGCTTCCTGCCGCCGATCCTGGCGGGCGAGGCGTGGTGGTGCCAGGGCTATTCCGAACCGGGCGCCGGCTCCGACCTCGCCGCGCTGCGGACGCGGGCGGTGCGCGACGGGGCGCATTACGTGGTCGATGGGCAGAAGACCTGGACCACCTTCGCCCACTACGCCGACTGGATGTTCTGCCTGGTGCGCACCGACCCTGCGGCCAAGCCCCAGCGCGGGATCTCCTTCCTGCTCATCGACATGCGCTCGCCCGGCATCCGCGTGCGCCCGATCCGCACCCTCGACGGCGCCCACGAGGTCAACGAGGTGTGGCTGGAAGGCGTCCGCGTGCCGGTGGTCAACCTTGTCGGCGAGGAAAACCGCGGCTGGACCTACGCCAAGTTCCTCCTCGGCCACGAGCGCAGCAACATCGCCGGGATCGGCATCGCCCGCCGCGAACTGGCGCGGCTGAAGCGTCTCGCCCGCAGTGAGACCTGCGACGGCCGTCCGCTGCTCGAGGCGCCGCTGTTCGCCGCCCGCGTCGCGCGCGTCGAAATCGAACTGATCGCGCTCGAGATCACCAACCTGCGCGTGCTCTCGGCCGAGGCCGAGCAGCGCGCGCCGGGAGTGGAAGCTTCGATCCTGAAGATCCGCGGCAGCGAGATCCAGCAGGAGATCTTCGCCCTGATGACCGAGGCCCTCGGCCTGCAGGCGCTGCCCTACGACCGCGAGGCGATGGCGGCCGGCTACGCGGGCGACTGCCCGCTGCCGGTCCACGCGCGCACCCCGACCTCGCAGTACCTGAACATGCGCAAGCTGTCGATCTACGGCGGCTCGAACGAGATCCAGCGCAACATCATCGCCCGCAGCATGCTGGGCCTGTAAGGAGCGAGGCGATGGACTTTTCCTTCACCGACGAACAGTTGCTGCTGCGCGACACCGCGGCGCGCTTCATCGCCCGCGAGTACGGCTTCGACACCCGGCGCGCGATCCTGGGCGGCGCCGGCGGCGAGCGTGGCGCACGGGAGGCCGGCCTCTGGCGCACGCTGGCCGAACTGGGGTTGCTCGCGCTGCGGGTGCCGGAGGAAGACGGCGGCGTGGGTGGCGGCGCGGTCGACACCTTGCTGGTGATGTCCGCCTTCGGCAAGGGCCTGTTCGCCGAGCCCTATCTGGCGAGCGCGGTGCTGGCCACGGAGGCGATCGTCCGCCTCGGCTCCCCCGCCCAGCGCCGCCGCTGGCTGCGGCCGATGGCGGCGGGCACGCTGATCGCCGCCTTCGCCCATGACGAGCGCGGCACCCGCGGCGATGCCCTGGCGCTGTCGACGCGCGCGACCCGGGTCGGCGCCGGCTACCTGCTCGAGGGTCGCAAGACGGCGGTCGAGCACGGCGCGCGCGCCGATCTGCTGCTGGTGTCGGCGTGTACCGACGGCGGCGGGGCGGCGCTGTTCGCTCTCGGGCGTGAGACCCCCGGCCTGCGCCTGGCGGCCTATCCGACGGTCGATGGCGGCGGGGCGGCGGACGTGTTCCTCGAACAGGTCTACCTGCCCGCGTCGGCCCGTCTCGGAGAAGGTGAGGGCGAAAGTGAGGGCGAAAGTGAGGGCGAAAGTGAGGGCGAGGGGCGCGGTGAGGGTGATGCCGCCGAAGCCCTGCTCGCGGTGCTCGACACCGGGTTGGCGGCGGTGTGCGGGGAGGCGGTCGGGGTGCTCGAGCGCAGCCTTGAGGCGACCGTCGAATACACCCGCACGCGCACCCAGTTCGGCGCGCCGATCGCCACCTTCCAGGTCCTGCAGCACCGCATCGCGGACATGCGGATCCACCTCGAGCAGGCGCGTTCGATGGCCTACCTCGCCGCTGCGCGCGCGGGCGCCGGGACGGCGGCGGAGCGGGCGCGGGCGATGTCCGCGGCCAAGGTGGTGGTGGGCGAGGCCTGCTGCTTCGTCGGCGAGCAGGCGGTCCAGCTCCACGGCGGAATGGGGATGACCGAGGAGCTCGACATCGCGCACTGCTTCCGCTGCCTGTTCGCGATCGAGAAGCGCTTCGGCTCGACCCAGGACCACCTCGCACGCTTCGCCCGCCTGCTCGCGGCCTGAGCAAGGCCGCCGGCGGGCGCGGGGAGGGAATCGGAAAAGGGGATTCGGGAAAGGGGGTGGCGCGCGAACGGGGTGGCGCTCAGGCCGGCGCCAGGCGGCGCGTCACCTTCGCTTCGCGGATCGGCAGGTTGACCAGTGCGGCCATGCCCGCGAGCGCGATGTCGGCGTACCACATCCAGCGGAAGTCGCCGAACTCGACGAGCGCCAGGCCGCCGAGCCAGGCGCCGAGGAAGCCGCCGATCTGGTGCGACAGCAGGGTGAGGCCGAACAGGGTGCCCAGGTAGCGCACGCCGAACAGCTTGCCGACGATCGCCGCGGTCGGCGGCACCGTCGCCAGCCAGGTGAAGCCGAGGCCGGCGGCGAACAGGTAGAAGGTCCATTCGGTGCGCGGCATCATCAGGTAGGCGGCGACCAGCAGCGCGCGCGAGGCGTACATCGCGGCGAGGATGTGCTTGCTGCGGTAGCGCGACACGCAGGCCCCGGCGTAGAGGCTGCCGGCGATGTTGGCCAGGCCGATGATCGCCAGCGACCAGCTCGCCACCGTGGGCGGCAGGCCGCACAGCTCGACTTCGCCCGGCAGGTGGGTGACGAGGAAGGCGATGTGGAAGCCGCAGGTGAAAAAACCCAGGTGCAGCAGGCGGTAGCTGCGGTCCTTGAGCGCGACGCCGATCGCCTGCAGCACGCCGTGGTCGGCCTCGGCGTGCACCACCGGGGGCGCGCCCGCGCGCGTCAGGCGGCCGATCAGCGGCAGCGCGGCCAGCGTCATCAGCGCCATCGCCCACATCGCCCCCATCCAGCCCACGCTCTGGATCAGCTTCTGCAGGATCGGGGCGAACAGGAACTGGCCGAAGGAGCCGCCGGCGTTGATCACCCCCGAGGCGGTGCCGCGCGCTTCGAGCGGAATGCGCTGTGCGGCGGCGCCGATCAGCACCGAGAAGCTGGCCGCACCGGAACCCACCGCCGTCAGCAGCCCGATCGTCAGCACGAGGCCGGAGGTGGAGTCCATGAACGGGGTGATCGCGCTGCCGAGCGCGAGCAGCAGCAGCGCGCCGACCAGCACCGGGCGGGCGCCGTAGCGGTCGGCGACGGCGCCCGCCACCGGCTGGATCGCCCCCCAGACGAACTGGGCCACCGCCATCGCCAGGCTGATGGTGGCGATCCCGAGCCCGGTGGCGGTGTTGAGCGGGCCGACGAAGAGGCCCATCGACTGGCGCGCGCCCATCGTCACCAGCAGGATGCCGGCCGCGGCGAGGGTGGTCAGGAGGACGTCACGGGAGTCGAGCGAACGGAACATTGGGGAGGGCATCCGGAGCCGCGATCGGGATTGAAGTTTCGGCCCGCACTATAGAGGGCGGGCGCGCCGCGGGATAGCCCCGGCGGGTCCCGGTTGCAGACCAGGGCAGCGAGCCGCGCCGCGCGTGCGGGCGTGGCCGGTACGCAAGCGCCGGGCGGAACCGCCGTGCCGCTCCCGCCCGCGGCCGGCACGGGCGCCGATACGGCCCCGGCAGCCGTCCATAGGGCCTCTCACGGATTCCGCAAGGCAAAGATAAACCAATGTTTCAGCATGATTATTTCGTGAAACACGGGGCTTGCGGACTAGGCTTCGGGCGCGCTTCGGCGTAGAATCGCGCCCCTTCTCCACCAGCTTTCCGGCGCGGCGCGCATGATGCTCTACCCCACCCGTTTCGACGTCATCGTGGTCGGCGGCGGTCACGCCGGGACCGAGGCCGCGCTCGCCGCGGCGCGCATGGGGGCGGCCACGCTGCTGCTCACCCACAACCTCGAGACCCTCGGCGCGATGAGCTGCAACCCCTCGATCGGCGGCATCGGCAAGGGCCACCTGGTGAAGGAGGTCGATGCGTTGGGCGGCGCGATGGCCGCCGCCACCGACGAGGGCGGGATCCAGTTCCGCATCCTCAACGCCTCCAAGGGGCCGGCGGTGCGCGCCACCCGCGCCCAGGCCGACCGCGTGCTGTACAAGGCGGCGATCCGGCGCCGGCTGGAGAACCAGCCGAACCTGTGGCTGTTCCAGCAGGCGGTGGACGACCTCACCGTGGTCGGCGACCGCGTCACCGGGGTGGTGACCCAGATCGGCTTGCGCTTCGAGGCGCAGGCGGTGGTGCTGACCGCGGGCACCTTCCTCAACGGCCTGATCCATGTCGGCCTCGAACACTACCCGGCGGGGCGCGCCGGCGATCCGCCGGCGAGTTCGCTCGGCGCGCGCCTGAAGGAACTCGCGCTGCCGCAGGGGCGGCTGAAGACCGGCACCCCGCCGCGCCTGGATGCG
This sequence comes from Thauera aromatica, assembly GCF_023093595.1. Lineage (GTDB taxonomy): Bacteria > Pseudomonadota > Gammaproteobacteria > Burkholderiales > Rhodocyclaceae > Thauera > Thauera aromatica_A. The sequence goes on along the minus strand of NZ_JALLIK010000106.1, from coordinate 47,696 downwards.
CGCACGATCGACTTTTCGGTGATGACGGTGCAGCCGGGCGACGACCCGGTGCCGGTGTTCAGCTTCCTCGGCCACCCCGGCCAGCATCCGCGCCAGCTGCCGTGCTGGATGACGCAGACCAACGCGCGCACCCACGACATCATCCGCGCCAACCTCGACCGCTCGCCGATGTACTCGGGCGTGATCGAGGGGGTGGGGCCGCGCTACTGCCCGTCGATCGAGGACAAGATCCACCGCTTCGCCGACCGTGACAGCCACAACATCTTCCTCGAGCCGGAAGGGCTGGAAACCCACGAGATCTACCCCAACGGGATTTCCACCTCGCTCCCCTTCGACGTCCAGCTCGCGCTCGTGCGCTCGATGCGCGGGCTGGAGAACGCCCACATCCTGCGCCCCGGCTACGCCATCGAGTACGACTACTTCGACCCGCGCAACCTCAAGTCCAGCCTGGAGACGAAGTCGATCGCCGGGCTGTTCTTCGCCGGCCAGATCAACGGCACCACCGGCTACGAGGAAGCGGCCGCGCAGGGCCTGCTCGCCGGCGCCAACGCCGCGCTCCAGGCGCAGGGGCGCGCGCCGTGGTGCCCGCGCCGCGACGAGGCCTACCTCGGCGTGCTGGTGGACGACCTGATCACCCGCGGCGTGGCCGAGCCCTACCGCATGTTCACCTCGCGTGCCGAGTACCGCCTGAGCCTGCGCGAGGACAACGCCGACCTGCGCCTGACTGCGAAGGGGCGCGAACTGGGCCTGGTGGACGACGCGCGCTGGGCGGCGTTCTGCGCCAAGCGCGAAGCGATCGAGCGCGGCAGCGCGCAGCTGAAGGCCGCCTGGGCGCGACCGGAGGCGATTCCGGCGGCCGATCAGGAGCGCGTGCTGGGCAAGGCGCTCGAGCGCGAGCAGCGCTACTTCGAGCTGCTGCGCCGGCCGCAGACTACCTACGCCGCGCTGATGAGCCTGCCCGGCGCGCCGGATGCGCCCGAGACCGACCCGCAGGTGATCGAGCAGATCGAGATCGCCGCCAAGTACCAGGGCTACATCGACCGCCAGCAGGATGAAGTGGCGAGGCAGGCCGGGGCCGAGGCCACCCGTCTGCCGGCCGACCTCGACTATGCCCAGGTGCGCGGGCTGTCGAAGGAAGTGCAGCAAAAGCTCGACCAGCACAAGCCGGAGACCATCGGCCAGGCGAGCCGGATCCAGGGGGTGACGCCGGCGGCGATCTCGCTGCTGCTGGTGTGGCTCAAGCGCCGCGAGCTGGCGGCGCGCGCCGGCGCGGCAGAAAAAGCGCCCCCGGCGCGGAGGCCTGCGGCATGAGCGCGCCCGCACGGCCGTGCGAAGGGAAGCGCTCACCGTCCCGGTGGAGGGGGTCGCGTAGCGACCGGAGGGTCGTCCCGTGAGCGGACGTCTCGTGCCCCATGCCGCCCAGCTCGCCGAGGGCATCGCCGGACTCGGCCTCGTGCTGGCGCAGGAAACCGTCGACCGCCTGCTCGCTTTCGGCGAGCTGCTGCTGAAGTGGAACAGGGTCTACAACCTCACCGCGATCCGCAGTCCGCAGGAGCTCGTCACCCACCACCTGCTCGACGCGCTTGCGGTGCTGCCGCACCTGGCGGCGGTGAATCGGCTCGCCGACATCGGCTCCGGCGGCGGGCTGCCCGGCGTGGTGCTGGCGATCGTGCGCCCCGGCCTGGTCGTGACCTCGATCGAGGCCGTGGGCAAGAAGGCGAGCTTCCAGCAGCAGGCGAAGATCGAGCTCGGCCTGGGCAACTTCGGCGTGCTCCACCGGCGCGTCGAGCAGGTGCGGGGCGATGCGCTGCCCGGCGGCGCGGCCGACGGGGTGATCTCGCGCGCGTTCTCCAGCCTGGCCGATTTCGTCGCCCTCTCCGGCCACCTCGTTGCCGAGGGCGGCGCGCTGTACGCAATGAAGGGGCTGCGCCCGGACGCCGAGATCGCCGCCCTGCCTGCGGGCTGGACGGTGAGCGCGATCCATCCGCTGGACGTGCCCGGGCTCGGTGCCGAGCGTCATCTGCTGGTCATCCGCCGCGCGCCATGATGGGGGGCGGAAGCGATCGTGCCGCGGCACCCCGCGAAGGCCGTGCTATCGACATCCGCTGCGGGTTTCGCGGCCGCCGTCCAACCCTTGCCAACGGAATAGCCTGAATCGACCATGGCCAAGATTTTCTGTGTCGCCAACCAGAAGGGCGGGGTGGGCAAGACCACCACCTGCGTCAACCTCGCCGCCGCCCTCCACCGTGCCGGCCAGCGCACCCTGCTGATCGATCTCGATCCGCAGGGCAACGCGACGATGGGCAGCGGGATCGACAAGCGCAGCCTGAAGGATTCGGTCTACCCGCTGTTGGTCGGCCTGGTCGATCTTGCCGGCGCACGGGTGAGCTCGCCTTCGGGGGGCTACGACGTGCTCCCGGCCAACCGCGACCTTGCCGGCGCCGAAGTCGAGCTGGTCAACCTCGAGCAGCGTGAAAAACGCCTGCGCAATGCGCTCGCCGCCTTCCACGACGACTACGACTTCGTCCTCATCGACTGCCCGCCGTCGCTGTCGATGCTGACCCTCAACGGCCTGTGCTGCGCCCATGGCGTCATCATTCCGATGCAGTGCGAGTATTACGCGCTGGAGGGGCTGTCCGATCTGGTCAACACGATCAAGAAGGTGCACGCCAACCTCAACCGCGAGCTCAAGATCATCGGCCTGCTGCGGGTGATGTTCGACCCCCGGGTGACCCTGCAGCAGCAGGTCTCGGCCCAGCTCGAAAGCCACTTCGGCGACAAGGTGTTCCGCGCCATCGTGCCGCGCAACGTGCGCCTGGCCGAAGCGCCCAGCCACGGCATGCCCGGCGTGGTGTTCGACAAGGCGTCGAAGGGGGCGCAGGCCTACATGGCTTTCGCCCACGAGATGATCGAGCGCGCGAAAACCTTCTGAAGCCGGACAAGACCATGAACAAACCCAGACTCAAGGGCCTCGGCCGCGGACTCGATGCGCTGCTCGCAGCCAACCACGAAGACGAGGCCGAAAAGGGTGCGCTGCAGTCCTTGCCGACGATCGCCCTGCAGCCCGGCCGCTACCAGCCGCGCACCCGGATGGACCCGGGCTCGCTGGAGGAGCTGGCAGCCTCGATCAAGCTCCAGGGGGTGATGCAGCCGATCCTGGTGCGCCCGGTGGACGACGATACCTACGAGATCATTGCCGGCGAACGGCGCTGGCGCGCGGCGCAGATCGCCGGCCTGGCCGAGGTGCCCTGTCTGGTGCGCGAGATCCCGGACGAGGCCGCGCTGGCGATGTCGCTGATCGAGAACATCCAGCGCGAGGACCTCAACCCGCTCGAGGAGGCCGGCGGCATCCAGCGCCTGATCGACGAGTTCGCGATGACCCACCAGCAGGCCGCCGACGCGGTCGGCCGCTCGCGTCCGGCGGCGTCCAACCTGCTGCGCCTGCTCAACCTCGCGCGGCCGGTGCAGGAGCTGCTGATGGCCGGCGACATCGACATGGGGCACGCGCGCGCGTTGCTGCCGCTCGACGGTGCCAGCCAGATCCAGCTCGCCAACCAGGTCGCCGCCCGCCAGCTGTCGGTGCGCGATACCGAGCGCCTGGTGCAGCAGGTCCTCAATCCGCGCCAGAAAAAGCCTGCGCCCCAGCCCGACCGCGACCTGCTGCGACTCGAGGAGGAGATCGCCGACTCGATCGGCGCCATGGTGAAGATCAAGGCCAACAAGAAGGGGGCGGGCGAAGTGACGATCCGCTTCGCCAGCCTCGACCAGCTCGACGGCCTGCTCGGCCGCCTGCGCTGAGGGGAGCCACGCTTTCGCCTCAGCGCAGGCGGCGCAGCCAGACGGCGAAGCGCTGCACGAACTCCGGCACCTGGGTGTAGAGGTAGGCGGCGAGCGCGAGGTTGAGCAGCGCGGTGACGAGAAAGAGCTGGGGAACGCTGGCCCCGGCGGCGAGCAGCCCGGCACCCATCGCTGCTGCGATCACCATGAAGAAGGCGTTGAGGATGTTGTTGCCGGCGATCACGCGCGAGCGGTGGGCGGGTTCGCTGCGGCGCTGGATCAGGGCATACAGCGGCACGATGTAGAAGCCGCCGAACATGCCGATCGCGACCAGGTCGGCGAGCGCCCGCCAGTTTTCGCCGCGGGCGAGCACTTCCCCGATCGTCAGCGCCGCCGCCGCTGCACCCGGCGCCGGGCTGCTCCACCACAGGTCGAGGGCGAACAGCGACAGGCCGATCGAGCCGAAAGGCACGAGGCCGAGTTCGATGCGCCCGCCCGACAGGCGCTCGCACAGCAGGGAGCCGATGCCGATGCCGATCGAGAACAGCGTGAGGAGCAGGACCACCGCATGCTCGTCGCCGCCGAGCGTGTCCTTGGCATAGGCGGGGAACTGCGACAGGAACACCGCGCCGTAGAACCAGAACCACGACACCCCGACGATCGACAGGAAAACGGTGCGATTGCCGCGGGTGAAGTGGAAGTTGCGCCAGGTCTCGGTGAGCGGATTCCAGTTGATCCGCAGGCCGGGCGCGGCCGGCGCGGCTGCAGGGATGTGGCGGCTGGCGGCATAGCCGAGCACGGCGAGCGCGATGACGACGGCCGACACCCAGGCCATGCCTTGCGGCAGGGCGATCAGCACGCCCCCGGTCAGGGTGCCGGCGAGGATGGCGACGAAGGTGCCCGACTCGACCAGGGCGTTGCCGCCGACGAGCTCGTCCTCGCGCAGGTGCTGCGGCAGGATGGCGTACTTGACCGGGCCGAAGAGGGCGGACTGGGCGCCCATCAAGAACAGGCAGAGCAGCATCGGCGCGAGCGATCCGAGGGCGAAGGCCGCGCTGGCGAGCGCCATCACCGCGATTTCGAGTAGCTTGGTGAGGCGGATCAGCCGGCTCTTCTCGAACTTGTCGGCGATCTGGCCGGCGGTGGCGGAGAACAGGAAGAAGGGCAGGATGAACAGACCCGCGCACAGATTCACCAGCACTCCCGGGGCGAGCGTGGTGTAGCGGGCGGCGTGGAAGGTGAGTAGCACCACGAGCGCGTTCTTGTAGACGTTGTCGTTGAACGCGCCGAGGAACTGGGTGAGGAAAAACGGCAGGAAGCGGCGCCGTCCGAGCAGCGCGAACTGGTGGCTCAATGTGGCCCTCCGGTGGAAGTCGTGGTGCAGCGGAGCCCGCGGGGGAGGTGCGCGGCGGGGTCCGGCCGAGTCCGCTGCAAGGACGGCACGGATGGTGGTGGGCGGGTCCGGCGGCTGTCAATATCGGCCGCCACCTGCATCTTATATATGAGATAAGACTTTTATGTCCCTGCTCCCGCCCGGGTTTGACTTTGCTACGGTTAACCCCTAGTATTGACGGGATTTTTGGGCGGTCGCGGTGTGTTGCGGCTCGCCGGCGAGGAAAGGATGCACAAGGCAGTTCTGCTGCAGCTCGGCGCAACCCTTCTGGCAACGGCCATCGCGGCCGTTTTTTTCGGGTCGCGCGGCGCGCTGTCTGCCGCGGCCGGCGGGCTGGCCTGTGTGCTGCCGAGCTGGTTCTTTGCCTGGCGGCTGACGGCGATGACGCGGCGCAAAGGCACCGCCTCCGTGGCGGCTTTCGTCGCCGGTGAGCTCGTCAAGCTCGCCTCGATCGTGGGATTACTTGGGCTGGTATTGGCGCTCTATCCGGACGTCCATTGGGGCGCGCTGCTGATCGGGCTGATACTGGCGCTGAAAGCGAATTTATTTGCATTTTTGGTAAAGACCTGACCATGGCTGGAAACGCTCCCACCGCATCCGAGTACGTCGTTCACCACCTGACGCACCTCAACAACACCGGTCACGCGCAAGAAAACATCGTGGACTGGAGTGTGATCAACATCGATTCGATGTTCTATTCGGTCGCCCTCGGTCTGTTGACCGTTTTCCTGCTGTGGCTTGCCGCACGCCGCGCCACCTCGGGCGTGCCCGGGCGTTTCCAGGGCTTCATCGAGATGCTCGTGGAAATGGTCGCCGATCAGGCGAAGGGCATCGTTCATAGTGCCGAGTCGCGCAAGTTCGTCGCTCCGCTCGCCCTGACCGTCTTCGTCTGGATCTTCCTGATGAACGCGATGGACCTGCTGCCGGTCGATCTGCTGCCGCGCATCTGGGAAGGGGTCTATGCCGCCGGTGGCGGCGATCCGGCGCACGCCTACATGCGCGTCGTCGCCACTGCCGACCTGTCCGCCGCGCTGGGCTTGTCGATCGGCGTGCTGCTCCTCTGCCTCTATTACAACGTCAAGATCAAGGGCGTCAGCGGCTGGGTGCATGAGCTCTTCACCGCGCCGTTCGGCAGCCATCCGCTGCTCTACCCGGTCAACTTCGCGATGCAGATCATCGAGTTCGTCGCCAAGACCGTTTCCCACGGCATGCGACTGTTCGGCAACATGTATGCCGGTGAGCTCGTGTTCATCCTGATCGCCCTGCTCGGCGGCACCGCCACCGTGTTCGGCTTCGTCGGTCATGTTGTTGCGGGCACCGTCTGGGCGATCTTCCACATCCTGATCATCACCCTGCAGGCCTTCATCTTCATGATGCTGACCCTGGTGTACGTCGGTCAGGCGCACGAAAGTCACTAAGTTTCGGTTTCACCTTCAAAGCAGTACCTGGTTTTTAAACTCACCTTCCCCATTAAGGAGTTGTCATGGAAAACGTTCTGGGTTTTGTTGCTCTGGCTGCCGGTCTGATCATCGGTCTGGGTGCGATCGGTGCTTGTATCGGTATCGGCATCATGGGTTCCAAGTACCTCGAAGCTTCCGCCCGTCAGCCCGAACTGATGAACGCGCTGCAGACCAAGATGTTCCTGCTCGCCGGCCTGATCGACGCCGCGTTCCTGATCGGCGTCGGTATCGCCATGATGTTCGCCTTCGCCAACCCGTTCCAGCTCTGATCGGTTCGAGTTCATCCTTTATTGAACCAACCTGAGGGCCAAGAACCGTGAATTTGAACGCAACTCTGATAGCCCAGCTCGTTGTGTTCTTCATTCTGGCGTGGTTCACGATGAAATTCGTGTGGCCGCCCATCGTGAAGGCACTGGACGAGCGTGCGAAGAAAATCGCCGACGGGCTGGAAGCTGCGGACAAGGCCAAGGCCGACCTGGCGCTCGCCGAGAAGAAGGTCGTCGAGGAACTGCGCAAGGCCCGCGAATCCGCGGGTGATGTGCGTACCTCCGCTGAAAAGCAGGCGAGCCAGCTGATCGACGAGGCTCGCGCCGAAGCCAACCGCATCATCGCCGCCGCGCGTGAAGCCGCCGAAGCCGAAGCCGGCGTCGCCGCGCAGCGCGCCAAGGAAGCCTTGCGCGACCAGGTCGCCCATCTGGCTGTTGCCGGCGCGGAAAAAATCCTGCGCCGCGAGATCAACACCCAGGTGCACGCCGAGCTGCTTGCCAACCTGAAACAGGAATTGCAATAAGTCATGGCCGAGAACGTCACCATCGCGCGTCCCTATGCCGATGCCGCCTTCGCGCTGGCTCGTGGGGCGAATGCGCTGGGGCCTTGGTCGGAAGTGCTGGATCGGCTCGCCCTCGTGGCGGCCGACTCCACCATGCAGGCGTGTTTCAACGATCCGAAGCTGTCCGCCGATCAGCTCTACAAGCTGATGGTGGACGTCGCTGGCGATCTGAACGCCGAACAGCAGAACTTCATCCGCGTCCTCGTGGAGAACGAACGTCTGCAGGTGCTTCCGGAGATCCGTGACCTGTTCGTTGCACTCAAGAACGAACACGAAGGCGTCCTGGAGGCGAAAATCGCCTCTGCCTTCCCGCTCGACGATGCCGCGCTGGCCGCGTTGAAGGCCGACCTCGAAGCCCGCTTCAAGGTCGTCATCAACGTCACGGTCAGCATCGACCCCGAACTGATCGGTGGGGTCCGCATCGCTGTCGGCGACGAAGTCATCGACGCCTCGGTCCGCGGCAAGCTCGCGAACATGGCCGCTGCGCTAAAGAACTAGGAGCATACATACATGCAACTCAACCCCTCTGAAATCAGTGACCTGATTAAGAGCCGGATCCAGAACCTGCAGCTCGCCGCCACGTCGCGCAACGAGGGCACGGTGGTCTCCGTCACCGACGGCATCACCCGTATCCACGGCCTCACCGATGTGATGCAGGGCGAAATGCTGGAATTCCCCGGCAACACCTACGGCATGGCGCTCAACCTCGAGCGCGATTCCGTGGGCGCGGTCGTGCTCGGCGAATACGAGCACATCACCGAAGGCGACACGGTCAAGGCCACCGGCCGCATCCTCGAAGTCCCGGTCGGCCCCGAGCTGATCGGCCGCGTGGTCAACGCCCTGGGTCAGCCGATCGACGGCAAGGGCCCGATCAATGCCAAGCTCACCGACAAGATCGAGAAGGTCGCGCCCGGCGTCATCGCCCGCCAGTCCGTCTCGCAGCCGGTGCAGACCGGCCTGAAGTCGGTCGACTCGATGGTGCCGATCGGCCGCGGCCAGCGCGAGCTGATCATCGGCGACCGCCAGACCGGCAAGACCGCGGTTGCGGTCGACGCGATCATCAACCAGAAAGGCCAGAACATGTTCTGCGTCTACGTGGCGATCGGTCAGAAGGCTTCGACCGTGGCCAACGTGGTGCGCAAGCTGGAAGAGAACGGCGCCCTGGAATACACCATCGTCGTCGCCGCCACCGCCTCCGAGTCGGCCGCGATGCAGTACCTGGCCGCCTACGCCGGGTGCACGATGGGCGAGTACTTCCGCGACCGCGGCCAGGACGCCCTCATCGTTTATGACGATCTGACCAAGCAGGCCTGGGCCTACCGCCAGGTCTCCCTGCTGCTGCGCCGTCCGCCGGGCCGTGAAGCCTACCCGGGCGACGTGTTCTACCTGCACTCCCGTCTGCTCGAGCGCGCCGCGCGCGTCAATGCCGACTACGTCGAGAAGTTCACCAACGGCGAAGTCAAGGGCAAGACCGGCTCGCTGACCGCGCTGCCGATCATCGAGACCCAGGCCGGCGACGTCTCCGCGTTCGTGCCGACCAACGTCATCTCGATTACCGACGGCCAGATCTTCCTCGAGACCGACCTCTTCAACGCCGGCATCCGTCCCGCGATCAACGCCGGTATCTCGGTGTCGCGCGTCGGTGGTGCGGCCCAGACCAAGGTCATCAAGAAGCTGTCCGGCGGCATCCGTACCGACCTCGCGCAGTACCGCGAGCTCGCCGCCTTCGCCCAGTTCGCTTCCGACCTCGACGATGCCACCCGCAAGCAGCTCGAGCGCGGCCGCCGCGTCACCGAGCTGATGAAGCAGGCGCAGTACTCGCCGATGTCGATCGCCGAAATGGCCATCGTCCTGTACGCGGTGAACAACGGCTACTTCGACGACGTCGAGGTCGCCCGCGTGCTGCCCTTCGAAGCCGCCATGCTGCAGTTCGTCAAGACCAAGCAGGCTGCGCTCATCTCTTCGATCCTGGACAAGAAGGAGCTCGACGCCGATGGCGAGAAGGCTCTGGCGGCCGCGATCGCCGAGTTCAAGAAGAGCTGGGCCTAAGGCCGCGGACGGAGACGGAATATGGCTAGCGGTAAGGAAATCCGTACCAAGATCAAGAGCGTGCAGAACACGCGCAAGATCACCAAGGCCATGGAGATGGTGGCCGCATCCAAGATGCGCAAGGCGCAGGACCGGATGCGGTCTGCCCGCCCCTTCGCCGACAAAATCCGCCGCCTCGCCGCGAACCTGTCCCAGGCCAATGTGACCGACTACAAGCACCCCTTCCTGGTCCGCAAGGACCAGGTGAAACGGGTGGGGCTGATCCTGGTGACCACCGACAAGGGTCTGTGTGGGGGTCTCAACACCAACGTCCAGCGTGTCGCGCTGACCGCCATGAAGGACTGGGAGTCCTCGGGCGTGACCGAGATCCGGGCCTGCTGCATCGGCAACAAGGGTCTGGGCTTCATGCAGCGCATGGGCGCCAAGGTGGTGTCGAACGTCACCCAGCTCGGTGACACGCCCCACCTGGAAAAGCTGATCGGTCCGGTCAAGGTGATGCTCGACGCGTTCCAGAACGACGAGCTCGACGCGGTTTATGTGGCTTACACCCGCTTCATCAACACGATGAAGCAGGAGCCGGTGCTCGAGCAGCTGCTGCCGCTGTCCGGCGAGAAGCTGGGCACGCCCGAGACGTCGTGGGACTACCTCTACGAGCCGGATCCGCAGGTCGTCATCGACGAGTTGCTGGTGCGCTACGTAGAGGCCCTGGTGTATCAGGCGGTGGCCGAGAACATGGCATCCGAGCAGAGCGCGCGCATGGTGGCAATGAAGGCCGCTTCCGACAATGCCAAGAACGTGATTGGCGAACTGCAGCTGGTCTACAACAAGACCCGCCAGGCCGCGATCACCAAGGAGCTGTCGGAAATCGTCGGCGGCGCCGCCGCGGTGTAACGGATTATTGAATTAAGGAAACGACGATGAGTCAAGGTACGATCGTTCAGTGCATCGGCGCGGTGGTGGACATCCAGTTCCCGCGCGACTCGATGCCCAAGGTGTATGACGCCCTGAAGCTCGAGGACGTGGCCGACTCCTTCGCCGAAGCAAATCTGACCTTCGAGGTTCAGCAGCAGCTCGGCGACGGTGTGGTGCGTACGATTGCGATGGGTTCTTCCGACGGCCTGCGCCGCGGCATGAAGGTTGCCAATACCGGCAAGCAGATCTCGGTGCCGGTCGGCATGGGGACGCTGGGCCGGATCATGGACGTGCTCGGTCGCCCGATCGACGACGCCGGTCCGATCGAGACCGACGAACTGCGCGCGATCCACCAGAAGGCGCCGAAGTTCGACGAGCTCTCGCCTTCGGTCGAGCTGCTCGAGACCGGGATCAAGGTCATCGACCTGATCTGCCCGTTCGCCAAGGGCGGCAAGGTCGGCCTGTTTGGCGGCGCCGGCGTGGGCAAGACCGTCAACATGATGGAGCTGATCAACAACATCGCCAAGCAGCACTCGGGCCTGTCGGTGTTCGCCGGGGTTGGCGAGCGGACCCGTGAAGGGAACGACTTCTACCACGAGATGAAGGACTCCAACGTTCTCGACAAGGTCGCGATGGTGTTCGGTCAGATGAACGAACCCCCGGGCAACCGCCTGCGCGTGGCGCTGACCGGCCTCACCATGGCCGAGCGCTTCCGCGACGAAGGCCGCGACATCCTGTTCTTCGTGGACAACATCTACCGCTACACCCTGGCCGGTACCGAAGTGTCCGCGCTGCTCGGCCGGATGCCGTCCGCGGTGGGCTACCAGCCGACCCTGGCGGAAGAAATGGGCCGTCTGCAGGAGCGCATCACCTCGACCAAGGTGGGTTCGATTACCTCGATCCAGGCCGTGTATGTGCCCGCAGACGACTTGACCGACCCGTCGCCGGCGACCACCTTCCTCCACCTCGACTCCACCGTCGTGCTGTCGCGCGACATCGCCGCGCTGGGTATCTACCCGGCCGTCGACCCGCTCGACTCCACCAGCCGCCAGCTCGATCCGCTGGTCGTCGGCGAAGAGCACTACGGGGTTGCGCGTCAGGTGCAGATGACCCTGCAGAAGTACAAGGAACTGCGCGACATCATCGCGATTCTGGGCATGGACGAACTGTCGCCCGACGACAAGCTCGCCGTCGCCCGCGCGCGCAAGATCCAGCGCTTCCTGTCGCAGCCGTTCCACGTCGCCGAAGTGTTTACCGGTTCGCCTGGCAAGTACGTCTCGCTCAAGGACACCATCAAGGGCTTCAAGATGATCGTCAGCGGCGAGCTCGACAATCTGCCGGAACAGGCTTTCTACATGGTCGGCAGCATCGACGAGGCCATCGAGAAGGCGAAGAAGCTCCAGTAATCCGCCCGCCCGCGCGGCGCCTCGGCGCCGCGCGGTTTTGAAAAGGAAACACTATGGCTATGACGGTTCATGTCGACATCGTCAGTGCGGAAGAGCAGATCTTCTCCGGGCTGGCCGAATTCGTCGCCCTCCCTGGTGAGGCGGGCGAACTCGGCATCCTGCCTGGCCACATGCCGCTGATGACCCGGATCAAGCCGGGGGTGGTGCGTGTGCGTGCCCAGAACGCGACCGAGGAAGAACTCGTCTTCGTCGCCGGTGGCCTGCTGGAAGTGCAGCCGGGTCTGGTGACGGTGCTTGCCGACACCGCGATCCGGGGCAAGGATCTGGACGAAGCGAAGGCGCTCGAAGCCAAGCGCAAGGCCGAGGAGGCCATGGCCAACCAGAGCGCACGCCTGGATTATGCCAAGGCCCAGGCCGAGCTCATGGAAGCGGTGGCCCAGCTTGCGGCGATCCAGCGTCTGCGCAAGCGCGGCCACTGAGCGCACGCTCCGCTACGCAGCGGGGTGGCAACAACAAAAAAGCAGCTCGCCGGGCTGCTTTTTTGTTGTCCGCCGTTTTTGCCACCGGTGCTTGAAATGGGCGCCGCGAGCGGAAGAACGGCTCCCGTGCGCGAAAGGGGCGGGGAGGGCAGGGTTCGCTCCCGCCGTCCTCGCGTCCGGGAGCTTCATCCGGATTTTTCGAGCCGGGCGATGCGCTTGTCGAGGCGGGCGACGCCATCGCGCACGGCGATCAGCTCCTGCGCGAACGCGGGGAGGGCGTGGCGGGACACCAGCAGGGGGGCTTCTTCGGTGAGATATTCGGCCAGACTGCCCGACGCGCGCGCCATTGCACGCTGCGCTTCGCCGACGACCCGCTGCCCGCCCTCGACCATGCGATGGGCGGCGATGTCGCCGAAAATGCGCGCCAGGTCTTCCTCGGCGTCCCAGCGCAGGTGACGGAATACGAAGCCGAGGGCTTCGGCGAATTCCGCGTTGCCTTCGATGCGCACATGGCGCATCGCCGTTTCCAGGCCATCGACCAGTAGCCGGGGCAACTCGGCGACCGCCAGGTGCAGGCTGACTTCGGGCGCCTCTTCGCTCGTGTGGTCGGCAAGATGGCCGTCCGCGCTGACCGAAAAGCGGATTTCGGCGAAGGGGGCGAGGACCAGGCGTGCGCTGCGACCGGCATGCGGACGCAGGCGCGCCCGCGCCCAGCCGGACTGGGCCAGGAGATGGTTGGTAGCGGACAGGAAGAGGCTGGACAGCATGGTATCGGGCAGAAAAAAGGAGGCGCGGCGGCCTCCTGGGGGGACGGTGGCGTTCAGCCGGCCTGCTGGATGCCGGCGATCAGCCAGCCGCCGCTGCCGCTGGCGGCTTTGGTCAGGTGCCAGATTTCGTCGAAGGCTGCCGGCGCTGCGTCGGCCTCCTCGCGCAGCAGACCGCTGAAGCGCACGCTGACCACGTAACGCTGATCTTCCTCGGCGACGTCGATCACTTCGGCATTGAGCTCGACGACATCGGTGCGCTGGGCGGCGCCGCCGCGCTCGTTGAGTTGCATGCACAACTCGGCGAAGACTTCGGGCGTGGTGAACTCGCGCAGATCGTCGAGGTTGGCGCTGTCATTGGCCGCCTGCAGACGGATGAAGTTGAGCTTGGCCTGGCGGGCGAAACCGTCGACATCGAAGCCGGAGGCGATGGCTTTGGCGAGTCCGGAGTTTTCTGCTGCGGGTTGTGCGCTGCCGCCGAACGCCTGCTGGGCCTCGAACGGCCGCACGCTGTCCGCGGCATTACCCGGCGCGCCGGCGTACTGCAGCCCCTGCCCCTGCTGCTTGGCGGCGGTGCCGCGACGGAAGATCAGGCGAAAGACGAAGAACGCAGCGGCGGCCAGCAGCAGGATCATGACGAAGTTGGCGAAGCCTTCACCCATTCCCAGATGCGAGAACAGCGCGGCGAGGCCGAGGCCGGCGGCGAGGCCGGCGATCGGACCCATCCACGAGCGCTTGGGCTGGGCCGCGGGGGTGGCTCCGGCGGGGCTCTGCTGCGGGGTCGCGGCCGGCTGGCGCGGTTGCGTGGTCGGGGTGGCCTGGCGCTTCATGCCGAAGCTGCTGCCGCCGCCGAGGCGCTTGGCTTCGGCCTCGGGAGGGGCGAAACCGAACGAGAGGATGGCGACGATCAGGGTCAGGAAGAGGTGTTTCATCGGTGGGTGGTCTCCAGGTTCAGATCTTGTAGCCCCGGTGCAGGGCGACGACGCCGGCACTCAGGTTGAAGTAATCGACCCGGGCGAGCCCGGCTTGTTCCATCATTGCCTTCAATTCTTCCTGGCCGGGGTGCATGCGGATCGATTCGGCCAGGTAGCGGTAGCTTTCGGCATCGTTGGCGACCTGCTTGCCCATCCACGGTAGCAGCTTGAAGGAGTAGAGGTCGTAGAACGGCGCCAGCGGTTTCCACACGCGCGAGAATTCGAGTACCAGCAGGCGGCCTCCGGGGCGCAGCACGCGACGCATCTCGGCAATGGCGACGTCCTTGTGGGTCATGTTGCGCAGGCCGAAGGCGACGGTGACGCAGTCGAACCAGTCATCCGGGAAGGGCAGCTTTTCGGCGTTGCACTGCGCTGCCGGCATGGCGAAGCCGTGATCGATCATGCGGTCGCGACCGCGCGCGAGCATGGCGTGGTTGATGTCGGTGAGCCAGACCTGGCCGCTGCGCCCGACCTTGCGCGCGAAAGCGAGCGACAGGTCGGCGGTGCCTCCGGCGACGTCGAGCACGCGGTCGCCTTCGCGCACTCCCGACACCTGGATGGTGAACGCCTTCCACAGCCGGTGCAGGCCGAACGACATCAGGTCGTTCATGATGTCGTACTTGTGCGCGACCGAGGAAAAGACCTCGGCCACTTTTTTTTCCTTCTGTTCCTCGGCGACCGTCTGGAAGCCGAAATGGGTGGTCTTGTCGCTCATCGTGAACTCAGTGGTGATGCCCGCAGCCGCCGCGCGGAGCCGGGGGCGGGACCAGGGCGGGGTCGCGGGTGCCGCCCGCGCGCTCGAGGCGTGCGAGGTAGTCGGCCCACAGTTCTTCCTGATCGCGGCCGAGCATGTACAGGTAGTCCCAGGAGTACAGTCCGCTGTCGTGGCCGTCGGAGAACTCGGGCTTGATCGCATAGTTGCCGACCGGCACCAGGTTCACGACATCGACGTCGCGCTTGCCCTGTTGCAGGGTTTCCTGGCCGCGGCCGTGGCCGCGTACTTCGGCCGAGGGCGAATACACCCGCAGGTATTCGAACGGCAGGAAGAAGCGGCTGCCGTCGTCGAAGGCGATTTCAAGCCGTTTCGAGCTGCTGTGCAGAATGATTTCGGTGGGGATCGGGGTGTTGCTGTCAAGTCCGGCCATGGCATCCGTCCCGTTTTTGGGGACACAATCATACCCGAATCGCCGCGCTGCGTTTCCATGTGCGCAGTGTGGCTTTGCCCCCGCGGAAGGCGGTGTGCCCCGGCGTGGCCATTTCAGGCCGATGACGTGTCATCAAACCGTCAAGCAACGGCAATACACTACGGGCTGCCATGCGATCGCCCGGGCGGGCGTGGACGCCGTCCGCAGCTCCCCTTCGATCGATCGCGCAACCAGGGAGTCCAGCGCATGCCAGCGAACATTCTGCTCGTGGAAGACGAGCCGGCGATCCAGGAATTGGTCGCCGCCAATCTCCATCGCGCCGGCCATCACGTCGTGCGTGCCGCCGATGCGGAAAGCGCGCAGCGCATCGTGCGCGACGCGCTGCCGGACCTCGTGCTGCTCGACTGGATGCTGCCCGGGATGTCGGGCATCGAGTTCGCCCGCCGCCTGCGCGCCGACGAGCGCACCCGGGCCATTCCGATCATCATGCTGACCGCACGCGGGGAAGAGCAGGACAAGGTCGCCGGGCTCGAAACCGGCGCCGACGACTACATCACCAAGCCCTTCAGCCCGCGCGAACTCGTCGCCCGGATCAAGGCCGTGCTGCGGCGGCGGGCGCCGCAGGCCACCGAGGACGCGGTGGAGCTGGGCGGGCTGCGCCTCGATCCGGCCACCCACCGGGTCAGCGCCGGCGGCGAGACGCTAGCCCTGGGGCCGACCGAGTTCCGTCTGCTGCACTTCCTGATGACCCACCCGGAGCGGGTGCATTCGCGCGCGCAGCTGCTCGACCAGGTGTGGGGCGATCACGTCTTCGTCGAGGAGCGCACCGTCGATGTCCATATCCGGCGCTTGCGCTGCGCGCTCGAACCGGGTGCGCACGACGGGCTGATCCAGACCGTCCGCGGCAGTGGCTACCGCTTTTCGGTGCATCCGGAAAGCGCGCCGGCGGTCCGCTGAGCGTGTCCTTCCGGTTCATGGAAAACGTGTGATTTTTCGATCCGTGCGCTATATCGGCCTCGGTATCGCGCTCCCGGTCCTGGCGATGCTGCTGCTCGCCGCGCTCGCCGGCCTGTACCGCGACAGCGATGCCGCGCTGGCGATCCTCGCCCTGTGCGTGCTCGGCTGGGCGATCATGCTCGCCCGTCACCTGCGCTTGCTGGTCGAATGGGCGCGGCAGCCGGTCGACACTCCGGTGCCGCGCGGCGAAGGGCTGTGGGGGAGCGTTTTTGCCGAGCTCGGCGACCGCTTCGAGCGCGAGGCCGAAGTGCGGGAAAAACTGTCGGCCGAGCTCGGCCGTTTCCAGCAGGCGGCCCAGGCGATGCCCGACGGCGTCCTGTACCTGGGCGAGGGCGACCGCATCGAATGGCTCAATCCGGTGGCCGAGCAGCATTTCGATCTCGACCGGCGCGATCACCTGCGGATTCCGATCGGAAACCTCGTGCGCCAGCCCGAATTCATCCGCTACCTCGAGGCCGGTGACCAGCGCGAGCCACTGCTGATGCGCTCGCTGCGGCGCAAGGAACGCACCCTGCAGGTGCAGCTGATCCGTTTCGCCGGCCATCGCCGGCTGCTGCTGTCGCGCGACATTTCACAGCTGGAGAAGCTCGAGAACATGCGCCGCGACTTCGTCGCCAACGTCTCCCACGAGTTGCGTACGCCGCTGACCGTGGTCGGCGGCTTTCTCGAAACCCTGATCGATGGCATGGACGATTTCTCGCGCGAGGAGATCCTCCATTACCTGACCCTCGCCAGCGAGCAATCCACCCGCATGCAGCGCCTGATCGAGGAGCTGTTGACCCTGTCCGCGCTCGAAACCGGCGCGCCGGCGCCGCTCGAGGAGGCGGTGGAGGCCGAAGTCCTGGTGCGCGAGGTCTACGACGAAACCCGGCTGTTGTCGGCGGGACGCCATACGCTGCGCCTGGAGCTGACCGGCGACGGGATGCTGCTCGGCAGCCGCAAGGAGTTGCACAGCGCGTTCGCCAACCTGGCGAGCAATGCGGTGCGCTACACCCCCGCCGGCGGTCACATCGAGATCGGCTGGCGCAGCGGCCCGGAATGCGCCGAAGGGGGCGGCGAGTTCTGGGTCGGCGACGACGGCATCGGCATCGACGCCGCCGACATCCCGCGCCTGACCGAGCGTTTCTATCGCGTCGACCGCGGCCGCTCGCGCGAGACCGGGGGTACCGGCCTGGGGCTGGCCATCGTCAAGCATGTCGTCACCCGCCACCAGGCCGAACTCGTCGTCGACAGCACGCCGGGCGAAGGCAGCCGGTTTACGGTCCGTTTCCCGCCGGCCCGAATCGAGCGCGCACGGCGCTGAAGCGGGTCGCCGCGGCCGTCACCGCCGCTCTCGGCGCTGCGGGAAGCGGCCTGCGCTGCGGCCGCGCCGTCAGTGTTCCGCGAGGGCGTTGTCGATGGCGCGGGCGAGGGCGACCGGGTCGGCGGGGGCATGCACTGCGCCTTCGCGTTGCGCCGCGCCCCACACCGCTTCGGGGAAGTGGCGGTCGTCGCGGTAGCGCGGAATCACGTGCCAGTGCAGATGCGGCACCATGTTGCCGAAGCTCGCCAGGTTGATCTTGTCGGGGCGCAGCTGCGCCCGCAGTGCGGCCTCGGTCGCCATCACCACGGCGAACAGGTGGTGCCGGTCGGCGGGCAGCAGGTCGGTCATCTCGGCCACGTGTTCGCGCCACACCACCCGGCACAGCCCCGGATGAAAGGCGTCGGCGACGCGGATCACGCAGCAGCGCGCGTCTTCCCACAGGATGTCAGCGGGAGGCAGGGCGCACAGCGGACAGTTCGGGGGCGGGTTCGGTGGCATGGGTGCGGGGCGGGTGGAGAGGAAAGCGTTCTACCGCGTTCGCGCCCGGGCAGCGAGGAATTATTCCGCATCCGGCGCGCGGCCATTGTCCGGGAGGCGGCGCGGAACGTCCTGTGCCACCGTGCGGGTCTCGCCCAGCCCGACCGGGAGGCCGTCATGGAAGGCGAACAGATTGCCAGGGGGGATCTCGGTCCAGGCCTCGTTGTCGGTCAGCGGCGTCGTCGCGATCACGGCGACGCGGTCGTCGGGCGTGGTGAGCTGGTTGAAATCGACCGTCAGGTCCTCGTCGGCGAGGTGGGCGACGGCGAACGGCGCTTTGCGCAGGATGTAGCACAGGCGCGACGAGCAGTGGGCGAACAGCCAGTCGCCGTCGGAGAGCAGGAAGTTGAACTCGCCGCGGCGGCCGACTTCGAGCGCGAGCTCGCGCAGCGCGGCGTGCAGTGCGGCGGGGGCTGGAGCCCCCTGCGGGAAACGCGCGGCGAGGCGGTCGAGGAGGTAGCAGAACGCCCGCTCGGAGTCGGTCGTGCCCACCGGCAGGAAGCGTCCGCCGAGCGCCGGCGCGAACTCCTTCAGGTTGCCGTTGTGGGCGAAGACCCAGTATCGCCCCCACAGCTCGCGCTGGAAGGGATGGGTGTTCTCGAGCCGGATCCCGCCCTGGGTCGCCTTGCGGATGTGGGCGATCACATTCAGCGAACGGATCGGGTAGTGCTTCACCAGCTCGGCGACCGGGGAGGCGGCGCTCGGCGCCGGGTCGAGGAAGACGCGCACTCCGGCGCCTTCGAAAAAGGCGATCCCCCAGCCGTCGCGGTGGTGGTCGGTGAGTCCGCCACGGGCGCGGAAGCCGGCGAAGGAGAAGCAGATGTCGGTCGGCACGTTGCAGTTCATGCCGAGCAATTGGCACATGGCGGGACTCCGCGGCGGGCGAAAGGCTGCTTCAAGTATAGCGAAACGATCGCGCCGCCTCGCGCGGGCGCTTCCGCGCCCCGTCCGTGCGGCCGCCCGGGCCACTGCGCGATCCGTGGATGCACCACCCGCCACGGGCGGGCTCAGCCGGCGAGTTTCTTCTTCAGCAGCTCGTTGACCTGGGCCGGGCTGGCCTTACCCTTGCTGGCCTTCATGACCTGTCCCACCAAGGCGTTGAAGGCCTTCTCCTTGCCGGCGCGGAATTCATCCACCGACTTCGGGTTGGCCGCGAGCACCGCGTCGATCATGGCCTCGATCGCGCCGCTGTCGGTAACCTGCTTGAGGCCCTGACGGTCGATGATTTCGTCGGCGGCGTCGGCCTTGCCGCCGCCTTCGCCGTTCCACAGGGCCTCAAACACTTTTTTGCCGATCGCGTTCGAGATCGTGTTGTCGGCGATGCGCGCGACCAGCCCGGCGAGCTGGGCGGGGGCGACCGGCGATGCGGTGATGTCGAGCTCGGCCTTGTTGAGGCGTGCGGCGAGCTCGCCCATGACCCAGTTGGCGCACGGTTTGGCGAGTGCGGTGCCGGCCGCGGCGACCGTGGCCTGGTAGAAGTCGGCGACTTCCTTGGCGGCGGTGAGGGTGGTGGCGTCGTAGGCCGACAGGCCCCACGCGTCGATGAAGCGCGCCTTCATCGCCCCCGGCAGCTCGGGCATCTCGTCCTGCACGCGCGCCTTCCACTCGGGCGCGATCACCAGCGGCAGCAGGTCGGGGTCGGGGAAGTAGCGGTAGTCGTGGGCGTCTTCCTTGCTGCGCATCATGCGCGTCTCGCCCGTGTCGGGGTCGAACAGCACGGTGGCCTGCTCGACACGGCCGCCGTCCTCGATGGTGTCGATCTGCCACTGCACCTCGTAATCGATCGCCTGCTGCAGGAAGCGGAAGGAGTTGAGGTTCTTGATCTCGCGCCGGGTGCCGTACTCGGTGGCGCCTTTCTTCCTCACCGAGACGTTGGCGTCGCAGCGGAACGAGCCCTCCTGCATGTTGCCGTCGCAGATGTCGATCCAGCGCACCAGCGCGTGCAGCGCGCGGGCATAGGCCACGGCCTCGGTGGACGAGCGCATGTCGGGCTCGGAGACGATCTCGAGCAGCGGCGTGCCGGCGCGGTTGAGGTCGATGCCGGTCATGCCGTGGAAGTCCTCGTGGAGGCTCTTGCCGGCATCTTCCTCGAGGTGGGCGCGGGTCAGGCGCACGGTCTTCTCGTAGGCCTGCTCGCCCTCGCCGACGCGGATCGTGATCGCGCCGCCCTGCACCACCGGCAGGTCCATCTGGCTGATCTGGTAGCCCTTGGGGAGGTCGGGGTAGAAGTAGTTCTTGCGTGCGAACACGCTCTTTTCGGCGACGTGGGCGCCGATCGCCAGGCCGAAGCGGATTGCGCGCTCGACCGCGCCGCGGTTGAGCACCGGCAGCACGCCGGGCAGGGCGATGTCCACCGCGCTCGCCTGGCGGTTGGGCTCGGCGCCGAAGGCGGTGCTGGCGCCGGAAAAGATCTTGCTCGCGGTGTTGAGCTGGGTGTGGACTTCCAGCCCGATGACGACTTCCCAATCGGATCGGCTCATGTTCGTGTCTCTCGTTGCATGCGGCGCGGGTCAGGCCGCACAGGCCGGACGGCGCAGGTGCCAGTCGGTGGCGTGCTGGTACTGGTGCGCGGCGTTGAGCAGGCGGGCCTCGGCGAAGTAGTCGCCGACCAGCTGCAGGCCGATCGGCAGGCCCTCGGCGCCGAAACCGCAGGGGTGCGACAGGCCGGGCAGGCCGGCGAGGTTGACCGCGATCGTGTAGATGTCCGACAGGTACATCTGCACCGGGTCGTCGGCCATCTGGCCGAGCGCCCAGGCGGTGGTCGGGGTGGTCGGTCCGGCGATCAGGTCGCACTGCTGCAATGCGGCCTGGAAATCCTGCGCGATCAGCCGGCGCAGGCGCTGCGCCTGGAGGTAGTAGGCGTCGTAGTAACCGTGCGACAGCACGTAGGTGCCGACCAGGATGCGGCGCTTGACTTCGGCGCCGAAGCCCTCCGCACGGCTCTTGCTGTACAGGTCGGCGAGGTCGCCGTAGTCGGCGGCGCGGTGGCCGTAGCGCACGCCGTCGAAGCGGCTGAGGTTGCTCGAGGCTTCGGCCGGTGCGATTACGTAATAGGCCGGGATCGCCAGCTTCGCATTCGGCAGCGAGACTTCGACCGTGGTCGCGCCCAGGGCGCGGTACGCGTCGAGCGCGGCATCGACCGCGGCGCGCACCTCGTCGGCCATGCCTTCGGCGAAGAACTCGCGCGGCAGGCCGATGGTGAGGCCGGCGAGCGGGTTCGCCCCCGGGGCGGAGGGGGCGAGGGCGGCGGCGTAGTCTGCGGCGGGGCGCTCGAGGCTGGTCGAGTCGCGCGCGTCGAAGCCGGTCATCGCCGACAGCAGCAGCGCGCAGTCTTCGGCCGAGGCGCCGAAGGCTCCACCCTGGTCGAGGGAAGAGGCGTAGGCGATCATGCCGTAGCGGCTCACCGTGCCGTAGGTCGGCTTGATCCCGGTGATGCCGCAGAACGCCGCCGGCTGGCGCACCGAGCCGCCGGTGTCGGTGCCGGTGGCGATCGGCGCCAGGCGTGCGGCGACCGCCGCGGCCGAGCCGCCGGAGGAGCCGCCGGGCACGCGCCCGGTGTGCCACGGGTTCTTCACCGGGCCGTACCAGGAGCTTTCGTTCGACGAGCCCATCGCGAACTCGTCCATGTTGGTCTTGCCCAGGCTCACCGCGCCGGCGGCCTTGAGCAGGCTCACGACGTGGGCGTCGTAAGGGCTGACGAAGTTCGCCAGCATCTTCGAAGCGCAGGTGGTGAGCACGCCCTCGGTGCAGAACACGTCCTTGTGCGCGAGCGGGATGCCGACGAGCGCTCCGCCCTGGCCGGCGGCGAGGCGTTCGTCGGCGGCACGCGCGGCGGCGAGGGCGCCGTCGCGGTCGACGGTGATGAAGGCGTTGAGCTGCGGGTTCAGGGCGTCGATGCGGTCGAGGAACAGGGTGGTGAGCTCGACGCTGGAGATCTGCCTGCGGTCGAGGGCGCGGCGCAGTTCGGTGAGGGTGGCGTTGATCATGGCGGGCGGAAAACGGACGGGGTGTGCGGGCGGGAGTGCCGGCCGGGGTGCGGGGGGAACGCCCGGCGGTGCGGGAACGAAACGCTGCGGGCCGGGGCGCCCGGCCTTGCGCGGTGCCGCGGCGCGCTTACTCGATCACTTTCGGCACCAGGTACAGCCCGGCTTCGGTCTGCGGGGCGACCTTCTGGAAGGCGTCGCGGCGGTCGGTTTCGGTGACGGCGTCGGCGCGCAGCCGGGTGGCGAGTTCCTGCGGGTGGCTCATCGGCTCGATGCCGGCGGTGTCGACCGCCTGCATCTGCTCGATGAGGCCGAAGATCCCGTCGAGCTTGGCGCGGGTGGCGTCGATTTCGGCGTCGGAAAGCGCGATCCGCGCGAGGCGGGCGATGTGCCCGACTTGTTCATTGGACAGCGACATGAGGTAACAAAACCTGCTGAATCCACAAAGGTTTGTAGGTTATCATAAGTCTCTTTGCCCCGCCCGGGGCTACAGCGCTTGGCGGTAGCGGACGGGCGTTCGCGATGCGGCACGCGACAAACACATCCACCGGCTTCGGAAGGTTTCATGTTCGGTTTCCTGCGCTCTTATTTCTCCAACGATCTCGCGATCGACCTCGGCACCGCCAACACCCTGATCTACGTGCGTGGCAAGGGCATCGTGCTGGACGAACCTTCGGTGGTGGCGATCCGCACCGAAGGCGGGCCCAACTCCAAGCGCTCGATCCAGGCGGTCGGCCACTCGGCCAAGCAGATGCTCGGCAAGACGCCGGGCAACATCACCGCGATCCGGCCGATGAAGGACGGCGTGATCGCCGACTTCGTCGTCACCGAGCAGATGATCAAGCAGTTCATCAAGAAGGTGCACGACTCGCGCCTGCTGTCGCCGAGCCCGCGCATCATCATCTGCGTGCCCTGCGGTTCGACCCAGGTCGAGCGCCGCGCGATCCGCGACGCCGCGCTTGCCGCCGGCGCCAGCCAGGTGTTCCTGATCGAGGAGCCGATGGCGGCGGCGATCGGCGCCGGGCTGCCGGTGTCGGACGCGACCGGCTCGATGGTCGTCGACATCGGCGGCGGCACCACCGAAGTCGGCGTGATCTCGCTCGGCGGCATCGTGTACTCGGGCAGCATCCGGGTCGGCGGCGACAAGTTCGACGAAGCCATCGTCAACTACATCCGCCGCAACTACGGCATGCTGATCGGCGAGACCACCGCCGAAAAGATCAAGAAGGAGATCGGCTCGGCCTTTCCCGGCTCCGAAGTGCGCGAGATGGAAGTCAAGGGTCGCAACCTCGCCGAAGGCATCCCGCGCAGCTTCACGATCTCGTCCAACGAGATCCTCGAGGCCCTGACCGAGCCGCTCAACCAGATCGTCTCCGCGGTCAAGATCGGCCTCGAACAGACTCCGCCCGAACTCGGCGCCGACATCGCTGACCGCGGCATGATGCTGACCGGCGGCGGCGCGCTGGTGCGCGACCTCGACCGTCTGCTGATGGAAGAGACCGGCCTGCCGGTGGTCGTCGCCGAGGAGCCGCTGACCTGTGTCGCGCGCGGTTGCGGGATGGCGCTCGACAAGATGGACAAGCTCGCTTCCATCTTCACCTCCGAGTGATGCACCGTCCCGGCCCGCCCGCCGGGGCCCTGCCAACCCGTACGACCTGACGGCTCCCGGCTTCGCGGATGTCATTCTCCGGCCATCAGACTCCTCCCATTTTCCGGCGCGGGCCCGCACCGCTGGTGCGCCTGCTCCTGTTCGTCGCCGTCTGCCTGCTGCTGCTGGTGGCGGATCTGCGTTTCCGCTATCTGGAAGTGATGCGCAACGCCCTGTCGGTGATCACCTATCCGCTGCAGATGGCGGCGGCGACGCCGGCCGACGTGGTGCGCAACGCTGCGCGCTACTTCGGCACCCTGATCGACATCCAGCTCGAGAACGCCGAGCTGCGCCGCCATCAGCTCGGCGCCGGGGAGCGCCTGCTGCGTTTCGAGCAGCTCGAACAGGAAAACACCCGCTTGCGCGAGCTGCTGCAGATGTCGCAGCGCGTCGGAGTCGAGAGCATCGCTGCCGAGATCCTCTACAACGCGCCCGATCCCTTCGCGCGCAAAGTCATCCTCGACCGCGGCGCGCAACAGGGCGTCGAGGCCGGGCTCGCGGTGGTCGATGCGCAGGGCGTGATCGGCCAGGTCAGCCGCGTCCACCCGATCCAGTCCGAAGTCACCCTGCTCACCGACCGCGGGCAGGCGATCCCGGTCAGCGTGGTGCGCAACGGCGTGCGCGGCGTGCTCTACGGCAACGGCCGCGGCACCCTGGAGATGCGCCACGCGCTCGCCGATGTCGATCTCCAGCCCGGCGACCGGCTCGTCACTTCGGGCCTCGACGGCGTCTTCGTGCCCGGCCTGCCGGTGGCGACCGTACTCCGCGTGGACCGCGACGCCGACGCCTTCGCCCGGATCGAGTGCGCGCCGCTGGCGGCGGTCGAGCGCAGCGTGCATGTGCTGGTGATCGGCCGTGCCGCCTATCCGCCGCCGCCGCCCGAAGCCGGCAAGGAGCGCTGAACCATGCAGCCCACCCACCGTTCGAGCCGGATCCTGCTGCCGGTCAAGCTCTGGTTCGTGGTCCTGAGCCTGTTCGTCGCCCTTGGCCTCGAATACATCCCGACCGGGCGTCTGCCCGGGCTGCCGAGCTGGGTGGCGCTGGTGCTGGCCTTCTGGTGCGTGCGCGAGCCGCTGCGCATCGGCATGGGCACCGGCTTCGTCCTCGGCCTGCTGGTCGACGTCGGCCTGGGGGCGGCGATGGGCCAGCATGCGCTCGCCTATGTGGTGCTGGCCTATTCCGCCAATCGCCTGGCGCGGCGGGTGCTCTGGTTTCCGCCGTGGCAGCAGGCGGTGCATGTACTGCCGCTGCTGCTGTTGAGCCAGGCGCTGATGATGGGGGTACGCCTGCTCGCCGGAGCCGAGTTTCCCGGCTGGTCGTATTTCCTGTCGAGCTTCAGCGCCGCCGTGCTGTGGACGCCGCTGTCTTTCCTCTTGCTGCTGCCGCAATACCAGCCGGTCGAGCGCGATGACAACCGCCCGATCTGAGGGCAGCCACCGGTGACCGCGTTCCGTGCCCCTGCCGCCGAACTCGCCCGCTTCCGCCTCCGGGTGCTGGCAGCGGCGGTCTTCGTGCTCTTGTGTTTCGGCCTGCTTGCGCTGCGCTTCTACGTCCTCCAGGTGCAGCGCCACGACTACTTCCTCACCCGCGCCGAGGACAACCGCATCGCCCTGCTGCCGGTGGTGCCGCATCGCGGCGCCATCGTCGATCGCAACGGCGTCGTGCTGGCGCGCAATTTCGCCACGTACACGCTGGAAATCACGCCCTCGGAAGTCCACGACCTGGACCTCACCCTCGACGAGCTGGCCGCGCTGGTGCCGATCGAGGCGCGCGACCGCCGCCGCTTCCGCAAGCTGCTCGAAGAGAGCCGCAACTTCGAGAGCGTGCCGCTGCGCAGCCGCCTGAGCGACGAGGAAGTCGCCCGCGTGGTTGCGCAGCGCTACCGCCTGCCCGGCGTGGACGTGAAGGCGCGCCTGCTGCGCGACTATCCCCAGGGCAGCACCGCAGCGCATGTGCTGGGCTATATCGGCCGGATCAATCCGCGCGACATCGAGCGCATCGAGGAGCGCGGCGAGACCGCCAACTACCGCGGCACCCAGCACATCGGCAAGGCCGGACTGGAGCAGTCCTACGAGGCCGAGCTGCACGGCACCACCGGCGTCGAGCAGGTCGAAGTCAATGCCGGCGGCCGCGCCGTGCGTGCCCTGTCGCGCACGGCCGCGGTGGCCGGCAATGACCTCGAGCTGACGCTGGACGTTGAGCTCCAGCGCGTCGCCGAGAACGCCTTCGGCGAGCGCCGCGGCGCGCTGGTGGCGATCGAGCCGGCCACCGGCGGCATCCTCGCCCTGGCGTCGATGCCCAGCTTCGACCCCAACCTGTTCGTCGATGGCATCTCCACCCAGGACTGGAAGGCGCTCAACGACTCGCCCGACCATCCACTGCTCCACCGCGCGATCTATTCCGCCTATCCGCCGGGCTCCACCTTCAAGCCCTTCATGGCCCTGGCCGGCCTCGAGGGCGGCAAGCGCACGGCGAAGCAGGCGATCCACGATGCCGGCTATTTCAACTTCGGCGGTCACCGCTTCATGGACGACAAGATCGGCGGCCACGGCATGGTCGATCTGCACAAGTCGATCGTCGAGTCGTGCAACACCTACTACTACCAGCTCGCCAACGATCTGGGGATCGACGGCATCGCCGCCTTCATGGCGCCGTTCGGCTTCGGCGCGCGCACCGGCATCGACCTGCCGGGCGAGGCCGCGGGCGTGCTGCCCTCGCCGCAATGGAAGCGCGAGCGCTTCCGCAAGGCGGAGCAGCAGCGCTGGTACGCCGGCGAGACGATCTCGGTGGGCATCGGCCAGGGCTACAACGCCTATACGCCGCTGCAGCTCGCCAACGCGCTGGCGGCGCTGGTCAACGACGGCAAGCTGTTCCGCCCGCACGTGGTCCGGCACGTGGTCGACCCGCGCAGCGGCGCGCGGCGGGTGATCGAGCCCGCGCCGCTACGCGAGATCCCGCTGCGCCAGGCGCACCTCAAGTCGGTGCTCGATGCGATGGTCGACGTGAACCGCAGCGGCACCGGGCGCCGCGCCTTCCAGGGGGCGCCCTACACCGTCGGCGGCAAGACCGGCACTGCCCAGGTGTTTTCGCTGCGCGGCCAGCGCTACGTCGAAGGCCGGGTGCGCGAGCGCCTGCGCGACCATTCCTGGTTCGTCGCCTACGCTCCGGCGGAAAACCCGCGCATCGCCCTCGCCGTGCTGGTGGAGAACGGCGGTTTCGGTGCCCAGTCGGCGGCGCCGATCGCACGCCAGGTGCTCGACTACTACCTGCTCGAGCGCCGCGCCGCGGCGCCGGCGGAGGAGGACACGGAAAGCGGCGAGGCGGTGGAGGACGAAGCCGCTGCGCCTGCGCCGCCGGCCGCCGCGCCGCCCGACGTTTCCCGGAGCGTGCCATGAACGAACCCCGCTTCAACCCCTTCGCCCTGGTCCGCGCCCTGGTGCGCCCGCTCGACCCGTTGCTGCTGCTGGTGCTGGCCACCCTGCTCGGCTACGCCCACCTGCTGATGCGTAGCGCCTCGCCCGAGCGCGTCGACACTCAGCTCATCCACTTCGCCGTGGCGCTGGGCGGGATGTGGCTGCTCGCCTGGCTCAGGCCGAAGCGCCTGCTCGCGCTCGCCGTCCCGCTCTATGCCCTCGGCGTGATCCTGCTGGTCGCGGTGGAGCTGTTCGGCGAAGTGTCAAAAGGCGCGCAGCGCTGGCTCGACCTGGGGGTGACGCGGATCCAGCCTTCCGAGCTGATGAAGATCGCGATGCCGCTGGTGCTGGCCTGGTTCTTCCAGCAGCGCGAAGGCGAGACCCGCTTCCTCGACTTCGTCCTCGCCGGCGTGCTGCTGGCGCTGCCGGTCGGACTGATCCTGATCCAGCCCGATCTCGGCACCAGCCTGCTGGTGGCCGCCTCCGGGTTGTATGTGATCTTTTTCGCCGGCCTGTCGTGGAAGCTGATCATTCCGCTGCTCGCGGCGGGGGTGATCGGGCTGGGCTCGATCGTCGCGTTCGGCGATACCCTGTGCCAGCCCGAAGTCGACTGGCAGGTGCTGCACGAATACCAGAAGCAGCGTGTGTGCACCCTGCTCGATCCTACCCGCGATCCGCTCGGCAAGGGCTTTCACATCATCCAGTCGACGATCGCGATCGGTTCGGGCGGGATCACCGGCAAGGGCTGGATGGACGGCACCCAGACCCACCTGGCCTTCCTTCCCGAGCGCCACACCGACTTCATCTTTGCGGTGCTGGCCGAGGAGTTCGGTCTGCTCGGCACGCTCGTGCTGCTCGCCACCTACGCCGTGCTGCTGCTGCGCGGCTTCGCGATCGCGGCGGCGGCTCCCACCCACGCCTCGCGCCTGCTCGCCGGAGCGATCACGCTGATCTTCTTCACCTATGCTTTCGTGAACATGGGCATGGTCAGCGGCATCCTGCCGGTGGTGGGGGTGCCGCTGCCTTTCATCAGCTACGGAGGAACCGCGCTCGTCACCTTGTGTTTGGGCATCGGTATCCTGATGAGCATCCAGCGCAGCCGCTTCGCCGACAAGGGCTGAGCGCGGAACCGAGAGAGAAGAACGATGAATTGCCAACCTGCCGCCCTGCCGCCGTCCGCCGCCTGTGGCCCTTGCCGGCCTTCCCCCCTGACCCTGACGCGGGTCGCCTCCGTCCTGAGCCTGGCCGCCGCCGCCGCCTTGCTGTCGGCTTGCGGCTCCGCTCCGCTGCGCGGTCCCGGCGATTCTGCGGACCCCTCCGGGCCGCGCGCCGATGCTCCGGCGGCGGTCAAGCCCCGGCGCGGAGGCGGCTACTACAAGGACGACGGTCCGGACGACGCACCGCCGGACAACCTCGACGCGGTGCCCGACGCCGAGCCGCGCGCCGAGCCCCTGCACCGCTTCGCCAACCGCCCCTACCACGTCATGGGGCAGAGCTTCGTGCCCGCCACCGAGCTGCGCCCGTTCCGCCAGCGCGGCCACGCGAGCTGGTACGGGCGCCGCTTCCACGGCAGTCCCACCTCCAGCGGCGAGCCCTACGACATGTACGCGATGACCGCGGCACACCCGACGCTGCCGATCCCGAGTTACGCGCGGGTCACCAACCTGGACAACGGCCGCTCGGTGGTGGTGCGGGTCAACGACCGCGGCCCCTTCCTGCGCGGACGGGTCATCGACCTGTCCTACACTGCGGCGTACAAGCTGGGCTACGTGAATGTCGGCAGCGCCCAGGTCGAAGTCGAGCAGATCCTCCCCGACGAGGCTCCGCTGGTGGCCGGCGCCCGGCCGGTGCCGCCGCTGCCGGCGCGCGGCAACGAGGGCGTGGTGGCGGCTGAGGCGCCCGCCCTCGCGCCCCGCGCGCTGGCGCCGCTGGCGTCGGCTGCGCCGGCCGCCGCGCGCGCTGCCGGGGCGGCCGGGATCGCGCCGCCGATCGCTTCGGCCAGCGGCGGCATCTTCCTGCAACTGGGCGCCTTCGCCTCCTATGCCAATGCCGAAGGTTTCCGCGATGCGGTGCAGACCCAGGCCGCATCCCTCGCCGAGCGCTTCGAAGTGTTCACCGACGGCGAGCGTTTCCGCCTCCATGCCGGCCCCTACGACAGCGTCGCCGCGGCGCGCAGCGCCGCCGAGCGCATGGCTTCGTTGCTCAAGCTCAAGCCGCTGGTGGTCGTGCGTTGAGCGTGGGTGGGGATCGCGGCTATGGTTGCAACAAAGGCTTTCGGCTTTTGGCCTGTTTTCGGGTGACGCCTATAATCGGGCGCTATCACCTCCTTTCTTTTCACCTTCCCCGGGTTTCGTCATGCGTTTTCTGATCGCGGTTTTCGTTTCACTGTTTTCCCTGGGCGCGCTCGCGCAGTCGGTGCCGCCGCCGGCGTTGGCCGCCAACGCCTGGATCCTGATCGATCACGCCACCGGCCAGACCCTGGCGGCGAAGGACCCCGATACCCGCATCGAACCGGCTTCGCTGACCAAGCTGATGACCGCCTACCTGACCTTCGCCGCGATGAAGGCGGGCACGATCACCGCCGAGCAGGTGGTGCCGGTGTCCGAGCGCGCCTGGCGCATGGAAGGCTCGCGGATGTTCATCGAGCCGCGCAAGCCGGTGACCGTCGACGAACTGATCAAGGGGGTGATCGTGCAGTCGGGCAACGATGCCTGCGTCGCCCTGGCCGAGCTGATCGCCGGCAGCGAGGAAGGCTTTGCCGCGCTGATGAACCGCGAAGCCCAGCGCCTGGGGATGGTCAACACCCACTTCACCAACTCCACCGGCCTGCCCGACCCGCAGCTGTACACCACCGCCGGCGACCTCGCCCGCCTGGCCAGTGCGATCGTGCGCGACTTCCCCGAGTACTACAGCCTGTATTCGATGAAGGAGTTCACCTACAACGACATCCGCCAGCCCAACCGCAACCGCCTGCTGTACATGGACCCGACCGTCGATGGCATGAAAACGGGCCACACCAGCACCGCCGGCTACTGCCTCGTGTCCACCGCCGAGCGCGGACCGCGCCGGCTGATTTCGGTGGTGCTGGGGGCGGCTTCCGATACCGTGCGCGCGCAGGAGTCGCTGAAACTGCTCAACTACGGCTTCCAGTTCTTCGAGACGGTGAAGCTGTACAAAGCCGACGAGGCGCTGTCGCAGTTCCGGGTGTGGAAAGGCCAGCTCAACGAGTTGCCGGTCGGCTTCGCCCAGGACTTCGTGATTTCGCTGCCGAAGGAAGCGGCGGACAAGATCCAGGTCACCCTGGAGAGCCGGCAGCCGCTGGTGGCGCCGCTC
Organism: Thauera aromatica; assembly: GCF_023093595.1. Lineage (GTDB taxonomy): Bacteria > Pseudomonadota > Gammaproteobacteria > Burkholderiales > Rhodocyclaceae > Thauera > Thauera aromatica_A. Next base: position 17,274 of record NZ_JALLIK010000106.1, on the reverse strand, counting down.
GACAAGGGCCAGGAGGTCGGCACCCTGACCCTGACCGTGGATGGCAAACCGGCCGGACAGTACCCGGTGGTGGCGCTGCAGGAGGTGCCGGTGGCGGGTTTCTTCGGCCGCCTGTGGGATGCGATCGTGATGCTGTTCAAGCAGCTGTGAGCGCGATCAACACCGCCTTCGTCAATGGCGCCTACCTGCCGCTGGCCGAGGCGCGGGTGTCGCCGATGGACCGCGGCTTCCTGTTCGGCGACGGCGCCTATGAAGTGATCCCGGTGTATTCGCGGCGGCCCTTCCGCATCGACGAGCACATCGCCCGCCTGGCGGCGACGCTGGCGGCGATGCGGATGGACAACCCCCACCCGGCGGCCGAATGGAAGGCGATCGTCGCCGAACTCGTCGCACGCAACCCGTGGGAGGACCAGTCGGTCTACCTGCAGGTGACGCGCGGCGCCGACGTGAAGCGCAACCACGCCTTCCCCGGGCCGGAAGTGAAGCCCACCGTGTTCCTGATGAGCGAGCCGCTGCCGGCGCCGGACGCCGAGCAACTCGCGCGCGGCGTGGCGGCGGTGAGCGCTGCCGACATCCGCTGGCTGCGCTGCGACCTGAAGACGGTGTCGATGCTCGCCAACTGCCTGCTGCGCCAGCACGCGATCGACCACGGTTGCGCCGAGACCGTGCTGTTCCGCGACGGCTTCCTGACCGAAGGCGCGGCTTCGAGCATTTTCGTGGTCAGGGACGGCGTGCTGCGCGTGCCGCCGAAGAGCCACCTGATGCTGCCCGGCATCACCTACGACGTGGTCCTCGAACTGGCGCGCACCCACGGCCTGCACCACGTAGTGGGCGAGGTGCTCGAAGCCGAAGTGCGTGCCGCCGACGAGCTGTGGATGACTTCGTCGACCAAGGAGGTGCTGCCGATCACCACGCTCGACGGGCGCCCGGTGGGCAGCGGCAGCCCCGGGCCGGTGGCACGGCAGATGCATGGCTGGTACCAGGACTTCAAACGGACGGTAATGCGAAATGGCGGATGAACAAGGCGCGCGGACGCGCCAGAGCCTGCTCGAATTTCCCTGCGATTTCCCGATCAAGGTGATGGGGGCGCGGGTGGACGGCTTTGCCCAGGCGGTGATCGAGGTCGTGCTGCGCCACGCCCCCGATTTCGACCCCGCCGGCGCCGAAATGCGCCCGTCGAGCAAGGGCAACTACCTCGCGGTGACCTGCACGTTCCGCGCGGTGTCGCAGTTCCAGGTCGATTCGATGTACCGCGAGCTGACCGCGCACCCGATGGTCAAGGTGGTGCTGTGAGCGCCGGCTGCGCCGGCCTTGCGCACGATGCGCTCCCGGCGCCGGGCGAGGGCGCCGGCGAACTCGATCGCGCCCGCCCGTCCTGCGTGGTCAAGCGCCTCGGCGTGGTGGACTACGCGCCGGCTCTTGAGGCGATGCGGGTGTTTACCGCTGCCCGCGAGGCGGCCACCGCCGACGAGATCTGGCTGCTCCAGCATCCGCCGGTATTTACCCTCGGTCAGGCGGGCAAGGCCGAGCACCTGTTGCAGAACCCGGCCGGCATTCCGCTGGTGCACATCGACCGCGGCGGCCAGATCACCTACCACGGCCCCGGCCAGCTTGTCGCCTATCTGCTGATCGACCTGCCGCGGCGCGCGCTCAAAGTGCGCGAACTGGTGCTGCTGATGGAGCAGGCGATCATCGATACGCTGGCCGATTACGGGATTGCAGCCGAGCGCAAGAACGGCGCTCCCGGAGTGTACGTCGCCGGCGACAAGATCGCCGCGCTCGGCCTGCGGGTCCGGAAGGGCTGCAGTTATCACGGACTGGCGCTCAACGTGAATGCCGATCTCACCCCCTTCGGCTGGATCAACCCCTGCGGCTACCCCGGCCTCAGGACGGTCCGCATGCACGATTTCGGCGTCGCCGACGATGTGGCGGCGGTGGGCGAGCGCCTGCTCGGGCACCTGCAGCGCCTGCTGCCGCCGATGCGGGCTGTCGAAGCGGCGCCGTCCGGTTCATAATCCGCGCTCGGGCCACCCCCGACCGAACACTGTCGTTCGACCACCCTCGTCCGACAACACCGCTTTCCCCTTTCCCACCGGAACCCACAGAGAACAGCGACCATGGAAACCCCCGTTCGCAAGCAGCGCGGCGCCGACAAGACCGCCCGCATCCCGATCAAGATCGTTCCTGCCGAGCGCCTGAAAAAACCCGACTGGATCCGCATCCGGCTCGGTGCCGGCACGGAAGCCGAACGTTTCAACGAGATCAAGTCCACGCTGCGCGAGCACAAGCTCCACACCGTGTGCGAAGAAGCCTCCTGCCCGAACATCCACGAGTGCTTCGGCAAGGGCACCGCGACCTTCATGATCATGGGCGACATCTGTACCCGGCGCTGCCCCTTCTGCGACGTCGGCCACGGCCGCCCTGCGCCGCTCGACGCCGCCGAGCCGGCCGAGCTGGCGCGGACCATCGCCGCGATGCGGCTCAATTACGTGGTGATCACTTCAGTCGACCGCGACGACCTGCGCGATGGTGGCGCCCAGCACTTCGTCGACTGCATCCGCGAAACCCGCGCCGCCTCGCCCGCGACCGCGATCGAAGTGCTGGTGCCCGATTTCCGCGGCCGCATGGAGATCGCCCTCGACATCTTCGACGCCGCCCCGCCCGACGTCATGAACCACAACCTCGAAACCGTGCCGCGCCTGTACAAGCAGGCCCGTCCCGGCGCCGACTACGCGTGGTCACTGAAGCTGCTGCAGGCGTTTAAGGCGCGCCATCCTGAAATCCCGACCAAGTCGGGGCTGATGGTCGGCCTCGGCGAGACCGACGACGAAATCCTCGAGGTGATGCGCGATTTGCGCGCGCACGACGTCGAGATGCTCACCATCGGCCAGTACCTGCAACCGTCCGGCGGCCATCTGCCGGTGCTGCGCTACGTGCATCCGGACACCTTCAAGATGTTCGAGACCGAAGCGCTGAAGATGGGCTTCAAGAACGCCGCCTGCGGCCCGATGGTGCGCTCGAGCTACTGGGCCGACCAGCAGGCCCACGGCGCCGGCGTGGTCTGACGCTCGAAACCGCCCGGCACATACCGAGCGCGGTGTCTGGCAGAAGGCCTCAGGGGCAGCCCTTGCAGCCGTCCGTCTGTGCGTTGAGGAAGACCGCCTGCGCGATGTCGGCCCCGGTGAGGTCGGCATCAGTGAGTTGCGCGCGGGTGAAGTTGGCGCCTTGCAGCTTGGCGCCGGCGAAGGAGGCGCCCGACAGCTTGGCCGCGCGCAGGTTGGCGCGCTGCAGGTCGGCGCCGTCGAAGCGGGTGCGCTCGGCGCGGGCATTGGTCAGATCCGCCCCCCCGAGCTGGGCGCCGCTGAAGTCGGCGTCGTGCAGATCGGCGTTCTGCAGGATCGCGTTGCGCAGGTTGGCGCCTTTCAGGCTGGCGCCGACGAGGCGGGCACCGCGCAGATTGGCGCGCATCAACGAGGCTTCGTCGAGCGTGGCGCCGGCGATCTCGGCCTGGGAGAAATTGGCCTCGTCGAGCGTCGCGCGGCGCAGGTCGGCGCCCGACAGGTCGGAGCGGGTGAACTGCGAGTTGGCCAGATTCACCCCGGCGAGCTGGGCACCGTTCAGGTTCATGTTGGTGCACAAGGTGCCGCGACGGATGTCGCAGCCGCCGACATTGCCTGGGCGTTGCGCCGCGGCGGATAGCGGCAGCGCGAGCAAGGCCGTGGCGGACAGGGTGGCGAGCAGCGCGGCGCGGGTCTTGGGCATGGACGATGGAGTGCGGGTTCGGTCGTTGATCCGACAGGCGGAAATCGGCTGGGTTCGGCGTTTCTCTTCGGTCTCGGGGCGGAGCGCGGAAGGGGGAGGCCGCGGGCGCGACCACGTTCCGATGCGCGGCGATTGTGCGTGAGACCCCGCGTCTTGTCACCTGCCGGGCCTGCCGCTGTTCACGCGATGAGCTCGCAGGAGCGGCGGCGCCGATCTGTAACGCCGGCGGACCCGCTACGGATGATCGGCTAGAATTACGCTCCGCCACCCGTCCGGGTGGCTTCGTTTTTCCGTGCCGCCGACGATGTCCGCCCTCCTCAATGCCCCGCAGCGCGAAGCGATCCGCTACCTCGACGGCCCCTGCCTGGTGCTCGCCGGCGCCGGTAGCGGCAAGACGCGGGTGATCACGCACAAGATCGCGCACCTGATCAACGAGTGCGGCATCGGCCCGGCCAACATCGCCGCGATCACCTTCACCAACAAGGCCGCCAAGGAGATGCAGGAGCGCGTCGCCCATCTCATGGGCGGGCGGGTGCCGAAGGGGCTCACCGTGTGCACCTTCCACGCCCTGGGCGTGCGCATCATCCGCCAGGAGGCGAAGCACTGCGGGTTGAAGCCGCAGTTCTCCATCCTCGACGCTTCGGACACCGTGCAGATCGTCGCCGACGTCGCCGGCGACAGCGACAAGGGCATCGCCAAGCAGATGCAGTGGCAGATCTCGTCGTGGAAGAACGCGATGATCACGCCTGAGGAGGCGGCGCAGCTCGCCGACAACGAGATCGCCTCGGTCGCGGCGAAGCTCTACAAGGAGTACGAACGCACCCTGCGCGCCTACCAGGCGGTGGATTTCGACGACCTGATCGCGCTCCCGGTGCGCCTGTTCGACGCCCACCCCGAAGTGCGCGAGCGCTGGCAGAACAAGCTGCGCTACCTGCTCGTCGATGAGTACCAGGACACCAACCGCGCCCAGTACCGGCTGCTGCGCCTGCTCTCGGGCGTGCGCGGTGCGTTCACCGCGGTGGGCGATGACGACCAGGCGATCTACGCCTGGCGCGGCGCCGACGTCGAGAACCTGAAGCTGCTGCAGACCGATTATCCGAAGCTGAAGGTGATCAAGCTCGAGCAGAACTACCGCTCCTCGCGCCGCATCCTGGAGGCCGCCAACACCGTCATTGCCCACAACGAGAAGCTGTTCGACAAGCGCCTGTGGTCCGAGCACGGCACCGGCGAGCAGATCGTCGTCACCAACTGCCGCGACGCCGAGCACGAGGCGGAGTGGGTGGCGACCAAGATCGCCGCGCACAAGTTCGAGCACCGCACCCGCTTCAAGGACTACGCCGTGCTCTACCGCGGCAACCACCAGGCGCGCATCCTCGAGCAGCAGCTGCGCAACCAGCGCATCCCCTACGTGCTGTCGGGCGGGCAGAGCTTCTTCGACAAGGCCGAGATCCGCGACCTGATTGCCTACCTGCGCCTGCTGCTCAACGAGGACGACGACCTCGCCTTCATCCGCGCCATCACCACGCCGCGCCGCGGCATCGGCCCGAGCACGCTGGAAGCGCTCGGCGCCTACGCCGGGCGCCGCCACATCAGCCTCTTTGCGGCGGTGTTCGAGGAAGGCGCGGCGCAGCACCTGAACGCCAAGCAGCTCGCCGGTGTGCACGAATTCGCCGGCTTCATCAACCGCCTGCAGTACCGCGCGCCGCGCGAGCCGGCGGCGCAGCTGCTCGAAGACCTGCTCGCCGCGATCGGCTACGAGGCCTGGCTGTTCGAGCATTGCGACACCCGCGAGGCCGAGTCGAAGTGGAGCAACGTGCGCGACTTCGTCGGCTGGCTGGGCAAGAAGGGCGAGGAGGACGGCAAGAACCTGATCGAGCTCACCCAGACGATCGCGCTGATGTCGATGCTCGACAAGGACGACCCCGACTTCGACGGCGTCCAGCTCGCTACCTTGCATGCGTCGAAGGGGCTGGAGTTCCCCCATGTGTTCCTCGTCGGCGTCGAGGAAGGCCTGCTGCCGCACCAGAGCAGCATCGACGAGGACAAGGTCGAGGAAGAGCGCCGCCTGATGTACGTCGGCATCACCCGCGCCCAGCGCAGTCTCAACCTCACCTGGTGCGAGCGGCGCAAATCGGGCAAGGAATTCCGTACCTGCGAGCCGAGCCGCTTCATCGCCGAGATGGGCGGCGACATCAGGATGAACGACCGCAAAACCGCCGCGCCGGTGTCGAAGGAAGAAGGCAAGGCGCGGCTGGCCAACCTGATGGCGATGCTCGAGGGGCGCGGCGGCGAGGGCGGCTGAGCCACGGCCCTCGGGCTGCCACCGGACGATTGCATCGCCGCCGTGAGGCGAGGGTGACGCGGGCGGGAGCCGGGGAAGGCGGGCAGCAAAAAGGGCAGCGCGTGGCTGCCCTTTTTGCTGCGGAGGCGGTCGGCGCCGCCCTGCCTTACTGTTCGACCGGCGGCTCGGTGTAGCCGGCGCCGGCGGTGTTGGCGAGGTAGGCCACCGCGCGCTTGACTTCGGTGTCGGTCAGGTCGCTGCCGCCACCGCGCGGGGGCATCGCCCCCTTGCCGGCGATCGCCGAGGCGGTCAGGCCGTCCAGGCCGAGCGCCAGGCGCGGCTTCCATTCGTCGGCGTTGCCCGCTTTCGGCGCACCCGCCGCGCCGGTGTCGTGACAGGCGGTGCACAGCGAGGTGTAGATCTGCTCCCCGGTCCGGCTGCCGGGGGCAACGGTGACCGCCTGGACTTCGAGTCGGGCGACGGGCTGGATCAGCGAGGCGCTGAGTTCGGGGTCGATCGCGTCCGGCTTGCCGCACGCGGTCAGCGCTGCGGCAGCGGCCACCGCGGCAAGGGGCAGGGCAAGGCGGGCGGGTCGCCGGTGGGGGCGCGGAGCGTGGGGCTTGGGCATGCTCGGTTCCTTTGACTTGTTGTACGGCGCAAGGCGAAAGCCGGGATTATAGCGGGCGTCACCCCGTTGTGGCAGCGCGCCATGGACTTTGCCGGCGAAGCGTTATATGCTTGCCGGCCTCGCGCGCAGCAAGCCGCGCGACCCGCGCGCCCGTAGCTCAGCTGGATAGAGTACTGCCCTCCGAAGGCAGGGGTCGGACGTTCGAATCGTCTCGGGCGCGCCAAAGAATTCAATGGGTTAGGTCTTAAGGGGCCTAGCCCATTTTCTTTTTGGCCCACGCTTGGCCCGTTTTTGGCCCATCCTTGGCCCTCGTCCTGGCGGGCCATCACTTGGAGCCAGCGGTTTCGACCCTTGCTTCCCTGGCCCGGTATCACCGCCCAATTGACCGCTACTTCTGGGCATCGCCTACGCCGTCGTCGTCGGCAGGCTTCAAGTTGGGTAGATGCTCGGCAAGCTGCTCAAGCCGGCATGCGAAGTAGTCGCACAGCTTGTCCAGGTTATCCGTCACGGTGCTGTAGCCCGGGTGGTTGGCGATTTTCGACAGGGTCATCCGGTTGATACCCGTCTGGGCCGCGACCTCCGTCATCGTGATCACGCGACGTTCCCGAAACTCCTTTTCTGCGATGAGCTCCTTGAGTCGGAACCTGATCATGTGAGCACCTGAGCCTGTTTTCTAACGGGTGATGAAAAATATTATCGCCTGATGTTGACATCCTGCAAAGGCGTGATTAAATTTGTTATCAGGTGATCTTAAATGTAGATCGCTGATAACCGATCAGATCAAGGAGGCTGTGATGTCGCTGACCTATCTAACCACCGACGAGCTCGCGGGGCTCATCAAGTACGACCCGCGGACGATCCGTGAGCGGCTGAAGGATTCGGTGCTCATCGAAGGAACACACTACATCCGCCCCTTCGGCGGCAGGAAGATCCTCTACATCTGGGAGCATATCGAGCGCGATATGGGGCTCACCTCGAGTGTCTCCAGCTTCGCAATCCCGATGGCAAATGGCGGGGTGTGTCATGGGTAGCATTCGCAAGCATAGCCAAACGGGGTTTCTTTTCTTCGACTTCCGTTATCAGGGTGTGCGCTGCCGCGAGTACACCGCGCTCCCTGAGACCGCTCCGAACAAAAAGAAGCTTGAGAAGGTTTTGAGCGCGATCGAGGCCGACATCGCCGCCGGAACCTTCGACTACCGCCGCTTCTTCCCCGGCAGCAAGAACGCCGCGAAGTTCGATCCAGCCCATGGAGGGATGGTCGGGTCGGCAACCGCTGCTGTGGTTGCGTTGCCGTCGGCGGCAGCCAGCGTCCCGAGCACGCCGCTCTTCAAGGACTTCGCCGAGACCTGGTTCGCCGAGAAAGAGGTGGAGTGGCGTCGCTCGTACCGCACGACGATCCGCCGGGAGCTCGACCGTGCGCTGATCCCTAAGTTTGGGGAGAAGGAGGTCGGCCAGATCTCCAAGGCGGACGTCCTTGCCTATCGCGCCGAGCTCGGCAAAGCGACCGCGAAAGGCAAGCAAAGCAAACTGTCTGCGGCAAGGATCAACAAGATGTTGAACCCGCTCAGGCAAATCCTCAATGAAGCGGCCGACCGCTTTGATTTTCGCACGCCGTTCGACAGCGTGAAACAGCTCAAGACGAAGCGGACCGATGTCGACCCCTTCACGCTCGCCGAGGTGAAGCAGGTCCTCGACACCGTGCGGCCCGACTTCAAGCACTACTTCACCGTGCGCTTTTTCACCGGCATGCGCACGGGCGAGATCGATGGTTTGCAGTGGAAGTACGTCGACTTCGAGAACCGCCTGATCTTGGTTCGCGAGACCGTGGTGGGTGGCGAGGAGGAATACACCAAGACCGACGGCAGCCAGCGCGACATCCAGATGAGCCAATTGGTCTTTGATGCACTCAAGGCGCAGTTCGAAGCCACAGGCAAGCTCAGCAAGTTCGTGTTCTGCAACCGGCTGGGGACTCCGCTCGACCACAAGAACGTCACGAACCGGGTGTGGTATCCGCTGTTGCGACACCTCAACCTCAAGAAGCGCCGCCCGTATCAGTGTCGCCACACCGCGGCGACGTTGTGGCTCGCCAGCGGCGAGGCGCCGGAGTGGATCGCCCGCCAGCTCGGGCACACCACCACCGAGATGCTCTTTCGCGTGTATTCGCGTTACGTGCCCAACTTGACGCGGCGTGACGGCTCGGCCTTCGAGCGACTCATCACGCAGACCTTGGGCACGACCTTGCCGGTGAAAACCGGGCAGGACGAAAACACCGTGCCGGAAACCGAGTCGGTCGCCGAACAGGCCGATGAAGGAGAGCATCATGACTGAACAGCACCTGCCCATCCCTTCCGCTGCTCCGGACAACGTGGTGGCGAAGCTGCCACCGATCTTTCGTGTGGAATCGATCAGCCGTTTGCCGCTCGATAATCACTATGCCCTGAACCGCGCGGTGCTGTTTCACGAGCGCGCCAGCCTGATGGTCGAGTGGCCTTCGCGCAAGGTCGACGCCCGGCTCGGCGTCGGCAGCCTAGTGTCGATCCGCTGGCTTGGCAGGCCCGAGAGTCTGGGGGGTGCGGTACGCATCAGCCGCCTCGCGGTGCTCGAGCGCCCGGAGCCGAGTGTCGACGTATTCCAGACGATCCCGACAGCCTGGGTGCAGGAGCGCACGCTGGTCAGTCGTGCCAGTGCGTTGTGGCAGAGGCTGTCACCCCACTTCCAGCACTTGTTCAACGCCATCTTCTGGGACGCGTCGCGGCTGCACCGCTACCTGCTCGGCGCGAGTTCGCTGAGAGGGCACCACAGCGGTGCACACGGCAACCTCCGCCACACGCTGGAAGTGGCGGAGCAGGCGCTCAAGATGGCCGAGAGCCAGGCGCTCGCCTGCCCGGACGTGCTCCTGATGGCGGCCTTGCTCCATGACGCCGGTAAAGCCGACGAGTACTGCCTGGGCGGTAGCGGCCTCGAGATGACGACGCGCGGCAAGCTCATCGGCCACCGCCACACCATCATCGAGTGGATCGCGGCGGCCGTCGCCAACGCCCGCGTCTGCATCCCCGAGCCCCAGTACGTCGGCCTGATCCATGCGCTCACGAGCGCACGCGGCGCCCCGGAGTGGCTCGGGCTGCGCGAGCCCTGCACGCTCGATGCGATCCTGCTCTCGGCTGCGGACCGGCTCTCGGGGCAGATCGAGCTGATGGCGCGGCACTCGCCGGCCCAGGCAGGCTTCGGGCGCTTTCATCCCCACCTGCGCGGACAGCCCTACGTGGTTGGGACAAGCGTCTGAAGGAGCGGGCGATGCCAGCACCGGCAACGGGAATGTGAGCGCGTTCGGGGAGCACGAAGCCAGCCGGCGTGATCGCACGCGCAGTCCATCAGCCCCCGCAGTCCAACGTGGCTGCGGGGGTTTCTTGATTTTTCCCTGCCCTGCCCAAGCCCCCGAAATCTTCCAGATCCCGCTCGACGACCTCGATCCGGCGGGCCTGCCGCCGCGCGGCACGCCCGAGTTCGAGCAGACGGTGATCGGGCGCTACGCGCTCGACTACGCGGCGCGCGGCTGGCAGGCCGTGGTGGCGGTCGATGACGCGTTCGCGCGCACTGGGCGCGCAGGCGAGGCGCTGCCGTTCTTCCGCCAGGCGGCGTGCACGTGGGCAGGGGCGTTCGCACCGGCGCTGATCGCTGCCGAGGCGGCGCCGAGCTATGTCCGCGACCCCGCGTTCCGGCGAGGGTTATCGTATGACCGCGCTTTTCGTGGCTTCACGCATGCAGTGCCTTCAATCTCGCGCGGTAGTCGATCGCCTCAAGGTGAACCGATGCGCTGAGCATGCCACGCAGAATGAAAAGGCGTGGTGCTCGCGCAAAGTCGAAGACACGATACGGCAGAAAGCATCTTCCTCGTCTGCATGATTGGGCCTATGTCCAACAGGCCGACCTGGACGCCAATGACTATAACGCCGCGCTGATCGGAAGATGGACGCGTGGGCTGCTGATTCGGCGCCGCGTGCTCGGTGGTGAGCTGGCGTTCTTTACCACCTGGGCTCCAGCCGGGACGACGGTGGAACAACTGGCCTGGGTGGGATAGCGTCCGTCAAGGCGCCCCGCGCAGAGAAGCCCGCCTCGGGCTACGCCCTTCGCGGGCTTCTCTGCGCACACTCGCGGTCAGTAACTCGACTACACTGAACATCGGCTGCTCCATGACGAGCAGCTAAATTGCCTGGGTAAAATTCAACGCGCACCGCTGGGTAGTTTTAGACGCGCGCCGACAGGCTGATCAACTGCGGCGGCGCATCGCTGGCCGATTCAGTTCAGTTTTACTGGCCCGGGGGCCAGGGCGGTGTGGCGCTCATCCGGGCGCAGTTCGCGCATTGCTGCTCGGGCTGCCGTGTGAGGCAACGCCTGTGAGCAGCAGCGAGCGCAGCAGTTCCGTCTGTACCTTGAGCGTGAGATGGGTACGAACGCGGGCGCGTACCACGGCAGGGTTGAAGGGCTTGGCGATGAAATCCACGCCGCCGGCTTCGAGTGCCGCTGCCTCGTCGGCCGGCGTGGTGCCGGCCGTCACGAAGATCACCGGAATGTCGGCAAAGGCGGGTTCAGCTTTCAGCTGTCGGCAGGTTTCCAGACCATCCATGCCGGGCATCACAACGTCGAGCAGGATCAGGTCGGGCGGTGGTTTGCTGTGGCAGAAGTCCAGCGCCTGCTGGCCGCTTGTAGCCACGAACACCTCATGGTTGGCCTGGAATATCTGGTAGAGCGACTGCAGGTTGATCGGCTGGTCGTCGACGATCAGCAAGCGAGGCCGCTCTGGCAGCTGGGCCAGTGCGTGGAGCTCGGGCGGCAGGTTGTAAGGATATGTCATGATTTCAGATCCGCTTCGAGTCCGTCGATTATCTTGCGGGCAGTGGTGAAATCGAAAGCCTGCAAGGCGTCGTCGAGTGGGGCCAAGCTTTGGGCGAACGCTGCCCCGGCCTCCTGTTTGAACGCGGCAAACACATCCAGTGCGCGCATATTGGACTCCGCAAGCAAGGCATCCAGCGCTTCGAGTCGTTCCCGGAACTGAGCTGGAGTCATCTCTCCTTCAGCGGTTTTCTGCTCGGGGGCAAGCGCATCGGCCACCGTCCGCAGCGTGGCCGCTGCCGATGCCAGCTCGACCACCAGGTCGGTCAGTTGGCGCAGGAGGTCGGTGTCGGGTGCTTCCCTGATCGCCGCTTCGATGTCGGCAGCCTGCTGCTGCAAGGCTTGTGCGCCCAGCGTGGCCGCCAGGCCCTTCAGCGTATGCATCTCTTTGGCCAGCGTTGAATGATCACTGCGCTGCCAGGCGGCCATGGCGTTTGCCAGGATGGCCGCACCATCTGCACCAAAGCGTCGTGCCAGTTGGACAAAAAGGTCGGGGTTGCCATCGACCCTGGCCAGCGCAGCGGCCAGGTCGAAGTCCTCGGGTATCTCGGGTAGCGCAGGTGGCTGGCGGACCTCAGCGGGTGCGTGGCCGACCGGTGTCCGGCGGCAATGCCGCAGCAGACAGTCGATCAGGACACGGATGTCGATCGGCTTGCCCACATGGTCGTTCATGCCGGCTGCGATGCAGGCCTCGCGGTCGGCGGGCATGGCATTCGCGGTCATCGCGATGATCGGCGTGGTGATGCCGGTTTCGGTGCGCAGGATGCGGGTGGCGGTGTAGCCGTCCATCGTCGGCATCTGGATGTCCATCAGGATCGCATCGAAAGGCCGGGCGGCAGCGCGGACGCATTCGATGCACTGCAGGCCGTTGCTGGCGATTTCGATCTCTGCTCCAGCGCGGGACAGCAACTCGCGGGCCACCTGCTGATTGAGCGGATGATCCTCGACCAGCAGCACCCGCAGGCCGGCGAGTGGCTGTTTCGTCTGGGCAAGCTGCTCGCCGGTGGACTGAGGGATGCTTTTCTCGCCGCCGGTAGCCTGGGAAACTGCATCGAACAGCATCGACGGGGTCACCGGCTTGACCAGCAGGCCGTCGAGCGCCTGGGGGTGCTTGACCAGTTGCTCCTCGACCAGCTCACGGCCATGGGCCGTCACCATCAGGATGGCCGGCAGACGGCCCGGATGGCTGGAACGCAGCTGCTGCAGGGTTGCCCAGCCGTCCATGTCGGGCATGATCCAGTCCACGCAGAGCACGTCGAAGGGCTGTCCAGCGTCGTCGGCCGCGCGCAACTGTTCGAGTGCCTGCCTGCCGCTGGCGACTATTGTCACTTGCCAACCAAAGGATTCGGCCATCGCAGCGAGCACCTCGCGGGCGGTGGCGTTGTCGTCCGCGATCAGCACCCTCAGCGGCTGGGCCGTCTGGCGGGGTGGAGTGCTGGCAGATTCCTGTGCGTGCGCTTCGGCATCGCGGCTGAAGCGGACGGAAAAATGGAAATGGCTACCCTGTCCCGGCACGCTTTCCACCGCCAGCTCGCCACCCATCAGCTGCACCAGTCGCCGGCTGATCGCCAGCCCCAGACCAGAGCCGCCGAAGCGTCGGGTGGTCGAGGCGTCCGCCTGCTCGAAGGCGCTGAACAGCCGGGGCAGGACGTCCGGCGCAATGCCGATGCCGGTGTCGCGCACCGAAAACTCGATGTGCACCGCCTCCGGCGTTTCCTCCAGCAACTTCAGCGCGACCACCACCTCGCCGCGCTCGGTGAATTTGATCGCGTTGCCGGCCAGATTCAGCAGCACCTGCTGCAGGCGCAGTCCGTCGCCGCGCAGTGCATGCGGCAGCCCGGGATCGAGCTGGAACAGCACCTCGACGGCCTGGCTGCGTACCGCTCCGGCCAGCATCACCGACAGGTTGCGCAACATCTCGTCGAGCCGGAAGGGCAGCACGTCGAGCTCCAGCTTGCCGGCCTCCACCTTGGAAAAGTCGAGAATGTCGTTGAGCAGGCCCAGCAGGGACTGCCCGGCACCCTGCGCCTTGCGCACATAGTCCAGCTGCCGCGCGTCCAGCCGGGTCAGTTCCAGCAACTGCAGCAGACCCAGCACCGCGTTCATCGGCGTGCGGATCTCATGGCTCATGTTGGCGACGAAGGCACTTTTTGCCCGGCTGGCGGCCTCGGCCTCGATGCTGCGCTTCTCGAGCTCAGCATTGCTGACTTCGAGTTGCTGCTGGATGCGCTTGATCGCCGAAATGTCGGCTACATGTGCGAAAAAGCCCAGCACATGCCCGCCCACCACATGCCCGCCCACCACATCCGGGATGTAATGCGCCCAAGTGTAGCCGATGCTGCCGTCGGGCTTGATCAGGGTGCGTTCGAACTCCTGCGGCTGGCCGGCGAGCGCACCGCGGATGAAGGGCTCGTTCTGCCGGAACAGCTCCTCGCCCATCAGCGCCGCGATCTCGATGCCCTGCATCTCTTCGGGGGATTTGCCAAACCATTCCAGGTAGGACTTGTTGGCGAAACGGCAGCGCAGGTCGTTGTCCCAGTAGCCCACCATGCCGGGGATGATGTCCACCAGCGAGCGCATGAAGCGTTCGCTCTCGGCCAGGGCTGCGTCGGCCTGACCCTGCTGGGCCTGCAGCCATCTGCGTCGCCGCTGGCTGCGCTGCAGCCAGACCAGGCTCAGCAGCGCGAACGTACCGAACAGCCCGGCCTCGTACCAGGCACGCTGACGCCAGTCCGCGTACAGTGCGCCGACGTCCCGGCTGATCGCCGCCACCAGCGGTTTGTCCATCCGCAGTCCGGCCGGCCAGATGGTGTGCAGCGCCATCAGCCGGTACTCGCCAGTGGCCAGCACGGTGCCTTCCAGCACCTGTGCCGTCAGGCCGCTGTTCATGTGTCGTGTGAAGAAGCTGCCGGGCTGCGCCAGATTCTTGCCGGGCAGTTCATTGACCGCCGGCTCCGTCATCAGCAGCAGGCCGTCGCCATGCGCCAGCGCCGCCCACATGTCCGGTTCGTACAGCACAGCGCCGAGTTCCGCCCGCAGTTCTTCCGGATCGAGGGTGGCGGTGATGACCCCGGCAAACGAGCCGTCCGGGCCGGGAACCATCCGTGTGACGATCATCGTCCAGACGCCGAGCACGGTGCGGAAGGGCGGGCTGACATACAGGCGGTCGGGGTCGGGCTGCGCACGCGGTGTCTGAAAATACTGACGCTCGCTGAAGTTCTGCCCCAGCAGTTCCGGTCGGCTGGCTGCGATGACCTTGCCCGAGGCGTCGAGCACCAGGAAAGTACGCACGCTGCGCATCGCGTCGGCAAAGGCGGCGAGGCGTGAATTGGCTCTATCCACCCTATCCTGCTGCAACTGCCAGACCGGCAGGTTGTCACGGATGTTGGTCAGTGTGCGGTTGATCACATCGAGCGTACGGCTCACCGAGTGCTCGATGACCCGGGCCTGCACCCCCAGCCGGTCATGCTCGTGCCGGCCGATTCCGTCGTACTCCCTATAGTTAGACCAGCCCAGCGCGCAGCCGACCACCAGCAGGCTGGCGATCAGCAGTAGCCATTCGATCTGGAAGCGGTCGCGTATCAGGGCCGTCATCAAGGGTCCATTCGTGCAATCGGGCAGCCCCCGACCAAGCCTTGGTCATTCGGCCCGTAGCCTGCATGGCAGCGGGGAGGTCAGGCAAAGTCCTGCCCCGTGCTCAGGGAACGCATCTTAACCCGGTCAGCTAGGCGCATTCAGCACGCCAGCGTGTGGCTCACCCGTTCGAAGCCGAGCCGGGTGCCAGGGACTGCACGAGAATCACGGTCAGATCGTCATGCAGCTTGCCGTGGTCCGTGAAATGACCCACTTCAGCACGCATCTTGTCCAGGGTGCTTTGTGGGCTCAGCCCGACTTGCTGACTGTGTTGCAGAGCGTTCTTGACCCGTTCGATGCCATACTGGTTCTGCTGGCCGTCCGTCGCTTCGGAGAGTCCGTCTGTAAACACCAGCAGTGTGTCGCCCTGCCGCATCGGGGTGACATGCTCGACATAAATTTCTTCCTGCATCACGCCCAGTGGCATGTTGTCGCCGAGCAGTTCCTGCACCTCGCCCTGACCGGTCGCCAGCAGGGTGGGGCCATGCCCGGCATTGACCCAGGTCACGGTGCTGGCCGCATGGTCGAAGCGCAGCAGCGACAGGGTCACGAACACGCCGAGATCGATCAGATGCGGAGAGGTCCGCGCATGGATCGCATTGATCAGCGCGGCCGGTGAGGGCAGGCCCTGGCCATTGGCGCCGATCATCAGGTCGAGGAAGACCTCGCGGTAGGTGTTCTTGACCCCGGCCCCGACCAGCGCGGCGGACACGCCCTTGCCCATCACGTCGCCGGTCAGCACTTCGAAACTGGCCGGGCCGAGGGTCGTGAAGGTATAGAAATCGCCATCCACGACCTGCGAGGCTTCCGAAAAACAGGCGATCGAGTAGGCCGGCATGTTCGACGGCAATTGTCCGAACAGCAATTGCTGCTGGATGTTTGCGCTGATTTCCAGCTCGCGCTGTCGTGCCCGGATGGCAGCCTGCTCGGCTTCATGTTTTGACGTGATGTCGAGCTGAATGGCGACGTAACGGGAGGTGCGACCCTGGTCATCCTTGACCGGCGCAATATGCGCCTCGGCCCGATAGATCCGGCCATCCTTGGCGCGGTTGATCAGTTCGCCCGACCATACCTCGCCACGATGCAGCGTGGCCCACAAGTTCTTGTAAACATCCCGTCCGGTCAGGCCCGAACTGAGCAGTCTGGGGTTCTTGCTCACGACTTCGTCGGCGGTGTAACCCGTGCTGCGGACGAAATGCGGGTTGACGTATTCGATCAGTCCGGCAGGGGAGGTGATCAGCACCGAGGTCGGGCTGTACTCCAGTGCAGTGGCCAGCACGCGCATTTTCTCCTGCGCCTGCTGGGTTTCGAGCAGGCTTTGAGCCAGCTTGAGATTGAGCGCTTCGAGATCCTTGCGTTGCTGTACCAGACCCAGATGAAGCTGGACCCGCGCCAGCACGACTGCCGGATTGAAGGGTTTCTGGATGAAGTCCATCGCACCCGCGGCCAGCGCCCTGAATTCGCTCGCTGCATCGGACATCGCCGTGATGAAGATCACCGGAATGTCGCACAGGGCCGGCATGCGCTTGATGGCATCGAAGACTTCGAAACCGTCCATGCCCGGCATCATCACATCGAGCAGGATCAGGTCGGGTCGGGCCGAGCGGGTCAGTAAATCCAGGGCTTTCGGGCCGGATGTCGCAATGCTGACATCGCAGTCGGACTCGAGGATTTTCGCGAGCGTCTCGATGTTCGAGATCGCATCGTCGACGATCAGGATGTTCGAGCGATGGCCCGGCATTTTGTGTGGTGGTTCAATGGTGCTCAGGCTGTTGTTCATGCTGGGCATGGGCTTGCATTCAGCCCCTGAAGGTAGCATGGATCCGGTTTGAGGAAGCACAGCGAATCCGTCCGTTGTTCTGCCCTCGAGTGTATCGCGCGATTGGAAGGCGAAATGCCGGGGGCCTCTCAACTTGCAAGTTGTTTGCAGTTCTGACACAACGGCCAGACGGTGCTTTGTTGTAATGATCCTAGAAACCTCAGTTGGTGAGGTGCAGTTTGCCCGTAATACTGGCAGGCTAAGGGTTTGGCGTTGATCAAGGAAGTCACCCGATGGGTGAGTCGAAATTGAAGCGTTCGG
>NZ_JALLIK010000053.1:0-5565 GCF_023093595.1 Thauera aromatica | reverse complement strand
GGAAAAGTCGGCTTGAATCGGCATGATCACGAGGCAAGCGGGCGCTTTTCAACGTCGATTTTTCCCAGGGGGCTGGAAACCGAAGGTGAACCCGAGATTTTCAACACCCTGTTAAGCTGGAGCCCAAGTTGCGCGCCGAGTTCATGGCCGAAACCGAGGCGGCCCATCGCCCGGCGTCGCAAGTGCTGCGCGAGCAAGTGCTGCGCGAACTGGCGCGACGGCCCGGATGGATGAGATTTTCAGTGATGCGGCTGCCCGGTTGACCCAGCACCCCATGCTGGGCAAGCCGGGAAAGGTTTCCGGCACCCGGAACGTGTCAATGACTTTGCGTCACCGTGCTTCATGAATTTACTGTGGAAACCGGGGTGTTCGAGTCGTCGGTTTGCTCCTTTGCGGGTGGATTGATCCAGACCGCAGTCGACAACAGTCGGCCATCAGATGCCGTTCTGTTCAAAATGTCATGTGGAAGTCGCGTGCTAGTGGCTATACTGTAGCGCCTATCAGCGCGGGCTCGTTCTATGAGCCTTCTTCGCTCAAAATGACCAAATGACTTAAGTACCTGTATATCACATCAATACGGCATAATGATATTGAAGAATAGCGGTGAGGGTGATTATGTGGCAGAAAGGAAGCGAGGTCAGGTTGGTATTGAACCCAGGGCGCACAGGTACGTGCACCGGAAATATCAGGAGGCGTGGGGCACGCCAATACGTCCAAGTGAAGTTTAGCGACGGCACGACCGATTTCGTTTCAGAAAATGAGCTGGAACTCGCCTCAGAAATCGATCTCGACGACCACTACACGCTGATACGCCAAGGCGCATATGGCAGGGCCTCTGATCTTCGTCGTAACCTAACCTACGTACACCTTGCGGGGCGGCTGGCGAATCTGGTGTACAGCATGGGGATCACGAATACCGATTTCTATCCCCACCAGTACAAACCTCTTCTCACCCTGCTGGAGTCTCCCACGAACGGAATCCTGATCGCCGATGAAGTCGGTCTTGGCAAGACCATCGAGGCTGGGCTCATCTGGACGGAATTTCGGGCACGATTTGACATGCGCCGTCTTCTCGTCATTTGCCCCGCAATGCTTCGGGAAAAATGGCGGGACGAACTCCTGCGCCGATTTGGCATCAACGCAACTATTCTCGATGCACAGGGATTGCTGGATGAACTGAGGAAACCTCGAGCCACGACCGGTGAAGGGCAAGCGTGGATTATCAGCTACCAATCCGTCCGTCCGCCAAAGGACTGGAAGACGATCAAGACCTCCGACGTGAAAAAGCCGACCGCTCGGAGACTACTCGCCGACTTACTCTATGAGAACGCGGACAACGAACCGTTCATCGATATGGTGATATTCGATGAAGCGCATTACATGCGGAACAGCGAAAGCGCCGCGTATACGCTCGGCGAGTTGATCCGGGATACGACCGACTATTTGGTCTTGCTTTCGGCAACGCCGATCAATCTAAAAAACGACGATCTCTTCAACCTGCTCAAGCTGACCGACCCGGAGCATTTTAGATACTCCCATGATTTCGCGCAGATGCTCGCGGCCAACCGCCCTCTGGTACAGGCTCGGGATCTGGCGTTAGATCCAGCGGGGAGTGCAGTAAAAATCGTCGATCGCCTCAAGGAAGCAGCGGAACAGCCCCTTCTGGCGCACTCACTCCAACTCCGTTCCTTGGTGAACGAGCCGCCTACGGACGAGCGTTTACAGGGGAAAGGCTACCGCGCCCAACTCGCGGAGTCTCTGGAACGCATCAATTTGATGGGCCACGCTGTGACGCGTACTAGAAAACGCGACGTTCACATGAAACGGCCGCAGCGAACCATCCAGCGGGAACGCGTACCGATGACTGACCTTGAGCGAGAGTTTTACCAGGCCGTCACAGAACTTACGCGCGAGTATGCTTGGCAACGAGACATCTCTGACGGTTTTCTACTCGCCACCCCGCAGCGTCAAGTTTGCAGTTGTCCAGCCGCGACTGCACGTGCATGGATGTCGGGTGACAACAGTTGGATTGAAGACATTGCCGATGAACTTGAACTCGAAGATGCCGAGCCAGATCTCTCGATCTCGTTGAAGAAATTTCTGCGGGCCAGGCTCCCACGCAAGATTACCGCAGAAGAACTGGAACGCAACGACTCGAAATTCGACCGATTGCGCCAGGTCTTGACTGCGTTTCTGAAGCAAAAACCGGAAGAGCAGGTTGTCCTGTTCACCACATTCCGGACCACCGCCTTGTATCTTGCGGATCGGCTAAATCAAGCTGGGATAGAGTCGATTTTGATCTGGGGAAATATGGCCCGGTCGAAGCAGGAGATCATCGATGACTTCCGGGAAGACAAGAAGGTAAAGGTTCTGGTCTCCACTGAAGTAGCAGCGGAAGGCGTCGACTTGCAGTTTTGCCACGTCCTCGTCAACTATGACCTGCCCTGGAATCCCATGCGCGTCGAACAGCGCATCGGTCGTATAGATCGCCTTGGGCAGGAATCGGATCTTCTTCATATCTGGAACCTCTATTTCAAAAACACCATCGACGATCGGATCATCGTCCGTCTGATGGACCGACTCAGGATTTTCGAGGAGGCTCTGGGAGAGCCTGAGCCTGTGGTTGGGTCTACGATCTCAAAGCTCGAAGCAGAACTTCTGACTCGCCCCCTCACGGTCGACGAGGAAAACCTGCGTATCGAACAAGCAGCACAGGCACTGGAGAACCTGCGCCAGGTCCAGAATCAACTGGAGCAGAGCGCCGCGCAAATGATTGCCCATGGCGGCTTGCTGTTGGAAAAGATCACTGCAGCCCAAGAGTTTTCGCGGCGCGTCACCGAGGCCGATCTGTTGGTATACGTGCACGACTTCCTGAATTCTCACGCGCCAGGCCATCGATTCGAACAACACCCCAACGATTCGTCGCTGGTCGACGTTCAACTCCCGCCCGGCGTGGCAGCGCAGTTCGACGATTTCCTGCGACGAAAACAACTTCTGGGGCAAACCCTCTTGGCCAACGGCAGCGTCCGTTCGTGTCGATTTCTGAACAAGGTGAGTTCACAAACAAACCGGGCCGTTGAAGTCGTCAATCAGTTTCATCCGCTTGTTCGGTTTGTCAGCGACACGCTTCGCGATGTCGGCGAGCACTTCTACCCCGTCGTTTCTATCCGCCTGGATCCGGCCGTTGCTGGAAATTTGCTTTCGCCTGGGGACTACGTTTTTTGTGTCAAGCGCTGGGGTTTTGAGGGCATTAAGTCTGAGGAACTCCTAACCGCCGCGGCGATGCGCGTGGGCGCGACCGGCCTCTTATCGGATGAAGACGCAGACTTGTTGGTCACACTCGCGCGGCTGCACGGGGAAGACTGGTTGGATGCCGCGTCGGCTGTAGATGGTGCTCACATTGAGGAAATCCTCGATGAACTCGAAGCCCGCCTTGACGAGTATTTTGGCGAGGTCCTCGAGCGTAAGAGAAATGAGAATAGCGACAGAACCCAATTCCAAATTTATTCTCTGAATCAACATATGGACCGCAAGCTTCCGGGGCTGGAGGAACAATTGCAGCGGTATTTGGCCCAGGGCAAGAGAGGGCCTGCCAACATGACACAAGGTAAAATTAATAAACTTAAAGCAAAATGTAAGACCCAAGACGAACGTATCAGGCTTCGCGGGCAAATAAATTCGACAAAGAATTTTGTTTGTGCTGGTGTTGTCAGGCTTGGCTGAGGATCTTCCAAAATGGGAAAAAAGCGCAAGAAGAAGCCGCGGAAAATACTGACTGTTGAACGCGATCCCAACTGGGGGATCGGGAAAATGCAGGTAACAAGGCGACCGAATGGGACGCTACACGTCACCTATGATGGGCATGCCAGCCCTCCAGCAGCAACCAGTGCGCGCACGTACCTCGTCGATCCTATCCGGCGCAATAACGCTAACCGTTTTCATGATTCACGAAAAGCGCCACCACTTCCCCGCGGAGAGGAAAGGCCGACAGGTACCCCTATTCGAATCGGCAAGCCAGTGGTTAGGTCATTTCGCTTGACCCTTCCAGATGACTTTAAAGAGCCAGACGATTGGATAGCTATTGGCGGTCAAACGATGCTATCGCGGGATGGAAAGAATTACGCCGTTTACATGGGCATTGATTTCGGCACCGCATACACGAAGGCTTCGATAGGTTTCGGCGGGGACATCTTCATCGTCGATTGGACAGGGGTAAGTGCGCGTAAAGAGAAATTCGTCTTGCCGGGTGAGTTTTCCGTTCTCTCGGATGGATCATGTACCTTGGGCCGGTCGCCCAGGGCGATCCGGGTAGCGTCGGACCTGAAACTGCCCTTTTTGGAAGGGCACGCATCGAAAACTGCCCTGATCGATGCGACGGTGTTCTTGGCTCTGGTCATGCGGTACATCCGGGCGTGGTGGTTTTATCGTCACGCGGGGCTCAGTCAGAATTGCTCTCTGGAATGGAACGTCAACCTCGGCTCTCCCTCGACGCCTTGGCAAGACAACGCGATTCGCGCCAAGTACGAGCGAGTAGCGAAGGCCGCGTGGATACTTAGTTTGGGTGACGCCTCCGTCAATGTCGATCGCACCGAGCAAGCACTTGAAGGGCTGATACATCCCTCGGACGGCAGCTTGGCGTCCGTTGAGATTGTGCCTGAGTTCGTTGCACAGATCGCCAGCTACACCCGAAGTCCGCAAAGGCAACCAGACCTTCACATGTTGATCGATATTGGTGCAGGTACCGTCGATGTAGTCACGTTCAATGTCCATCGAGAAGACCAGACCGGGGAAGATCGCTTTCCCATTTTCTGGGCCTCTGTCACCAACCTCGGCACCCACTATCTCATGTCGCGTCGCCTCCATGCGTGTTCGCAGGAAAGCGATGGATTTTGGGAAGACTCTTTTTCGGTACCAACGGCAGATGAGTTCAGTCAGGCGTCTGGAGTTCCCTTGCATGAGGTCAGGTGCGTAGACCATGCGCACACTGTAGATGTTGCGAACGCAGTCACTTCCGTCCTGCGCATCACAAGACAGAGGCGGTACAGACGATCGCCGAATTGGAACGTAGGAATTCGGGTATTTCTCGGTGGCGGAGGTTCGTCGTGCGAAACGTTTGAGCAAGTCATGCCGGTAGCGGCAAAACAGTCGGGAGTCCTGCTTCCACGAATCAGATTACCACTGCCGGAGCGCCTGAAGGCCCCGGATCTTCCCCGAGACCAGTTTCATCGCGTTTCTGTGGCCTTCGGCCTCGGCATGGACGCATTTAACCTGGGGCAGATCGTCTCAATGGCAGAAGTCCAAGATGACTCCTTAGTTGATCTGCCCCCGCGACCGAGCTTTAACTGGGATGATGGCTAAATGCTGTGGACGTGTCCCAGACTAGAGCGCAACTATTTTTCGATAATCGCAAGGGTGTTTTTTACGAAATACCCGACTATGAGCAAAACCAGGTTGAGACCATCTCGTTATACACAACTCTGCCCCACCAGAGCGCCGGCTGAAATAATCGTTGACCTTCAATGACTTACGCGAAGCGCTTGTAAACCTTGCAAAAAACGCGTCTAC
>NZ_JALLIK010000054.1:0-5770 GCF_023093595.1 Thauera aromatica | reverse complement strand
CGAATGGCGTTCTCGGCGGGGTTGTTGTCGATCGGCAGATCGCCGCGCTCGAGGTAGCGCGTCAGGCGCGGCCACTGCCGATGCAGGTAGCCCAGCGCACCGCCGAGCAGCCCCTCTGGGTCAAGATAGTTGTCGCCTCGATAGAATCTGAAACCCGAGGGCGATAACGGAAGAGCGAAGTGGCCAGATACGGACAAGCATTCAAGGACAAAGCGGTAGCACGGTTGTTACCCCCGGAGAGCGCATCGGTGGAGACGATTTCCCGTGAGCTGAGCATTTCAACGGCGACGCTGGAGCGGTGGCGCGCGGATGCGCTGTCCAAGCCCGCTCGCGAGCGGGCTTGGACAGCGCCGGCCCGATTCGAGGCGGTGCTGGTGACCGCCGCGATGGATGAGGCCAGCAAGAGCGCCTGGTGCCGCGAGAACGGGGTGTATCCGCAGGAGCTCGAGCAATGGCGCGCAACGGCGACGCAGGCGCTCGCCGACCCCGAGGACGCCGCACGGATCAGCCACCGCGAGAAGAAGGCTGACCGGCGCCGCATCAAGGAACTCGAGCGCGACCTGCGCCGCAAGGAGAAGGCTCTGGCCGAAGCGGCCGCGCTGCTGGTGCTGTCAAAAAAGCTCGAGGCGATCTTTCCGAAGGACAAGGACGAGGACGCATGATCGGCCTGGAAGATCGCCAAACGATGGTCCGCCACATCGACACCGCGCATGCGGCGGGCGCGCGCTTGCGCCCGGCCTGCGAGGTCGCCGGCATCACCGTACGCACCCTGCAACGCTGGAAGGCCGAGGACGGCCTGCACGTCGGCGACCGCCGGCCCTTGGCCGAGCGCCCTACGCCCGCGCATGCGCTCACCGACGAGGAACGCGCCCGCGTCCTGGCGGTGGCCAATGAGCCGCGTTTCGCCGATCAGCCGCCGGCGCGCATTGTGCCGACGCTGGCCGACGAAGGCGTCTACATCGCCAGCGAATCGAGCTTCCAGCGCGTGCTGCGCGCCCACGGGCAAACCCGCCACCGGGGCCGCACCCGGGCGCCCCAGCGCTCGCGCACGCCGACCACGCATGTGGCCACCGCGCCCGGTCAGGTCTGGTGCTGGGACATGACCTACCTGCCGACGCAGGTGCAGGGGCGCTGGTTCTACCTCTACCTGATCCAGGACCTCTACAGCCGCAAGATCGTCGGCTGGGAGATCCATGAGGCCGACGACGCCGACCACGCGGTGAGCCTGCTCAAGCGCACTGCGCTGGCCGAAGGCGTCCACGCGATGACAGACAAACCCGTGCTCCACGGCGACAACGGCAGCACGCTCAAGGCCACCACGGTGCTCGCCATGCTGCATTGGCTGGGTGTCAAACCGTCGTACTCGCGCCCGCGCGTCTCCGACGATAACGTCTTCGTCGAGTCGCTCTTCAAGACGGCCAAGTACCGCCCCGAATTTCCGGTGCGCGGCTTCACCACCCTTGATGACGCCCGCCTCTGGGGACGCGACTTCGTGCGCTGGTACAACTTCGAGCACCGCCACAGCGGCATCCGCTATGTCACGCCGGCGCAACGACACGCACTGGAGGATCGGGAGATTCTGGCTGCACGCCATCAGACGTATATCCAGGCCCGCGAGCGCCATCCTGCGCGCTGGTCCTGTGGGACACGCGACTGGACGCCGATCGGCGCGGTCACGCGCTCAATCCGGAGCGCGATGCTGTCGTTCGCGAGCACGTACATGCTGAAGACATAGGGCGGTTGGTTGCATGAATCAGGCGACAACTATCTTGACTTGTTCCGGTCGGGCAAGGGAACCTGGTTTTCGGCCTCGGGGATCAGCCTCAGCCTAGGCGCGGCAGAACTCAGATCACGCGGCCCGTTCGCCGCGCTGCGCCCGCATCAGGTCGAGCAGGAACTCCGGCGCAAGGTCTGCGCCGTTCGCCCAAGCCACCGTGCGCATGACGGGATGCTGGCCCGCAGTGGCGAACATCGCCGGATCGCGCAGCGCCTCGAACACCTCGCCCTCCAACTCGGCAGACAGGTCGACTTCGCCCGCCGCGCCGTTGTTGAAGCGCATGAACAGCCTGTAGCCCGGCAGCGGCTTCACTTCAGTGGTGTGCAGGATCATGGTCATCACTCCAAGGGTTCAATCGGATTCAGCGGCTTGCGTTGCAGCGCCAGCACCCAATCTGTTTCGAGTTCGTCACGATGCAGCGCCAGCCACTCGCGCACCATCGAAAGCGCCCGGCCCGGCAGCGAACCGGCGTACACCTTGCCGTCGAGCGTTATCAGCGCCTCATGCTCACCGTAGACGGCATGGAAGTGCGCGGGCGGATGGTCGCGCCAGTTCATGTAGACCACGATGCCGAAGAAGCGGCAGATTTCAGGCATCAGGCCGCACTCCGCTTCTTCGGCAGCGCCACCACATCGGCCTTGTCCTTCAGGCCCGCCGCTTCGAGCATGGCGCTCGTTGCCGTATTCACGGACTGGCGAACCGGATCAAGGTCGAGCCGCGCATAGATCGCGGTCGCCTGCTGTGTCTTGTGGTTCAAGCTCTTGCCGATGATTGCCATAGACGCGCCGGTCTTGACCTGCCAGCTCCCGAGCGTGCGCCGCAAGTCATGAATCCGCAGGTCGGTCATGTCGTAGTCGGCACGGTCGATACCGACCGCTGCCGCCAGCTTCAGCAGCTTGCGCCCCGCTGTCGCGGGTGCCGTGTCGAGCAGGCCCTCGTAGCGCTCGCGCTCGTCTGCGGTAATGCGTTCGTCGCACACCAGGCAGTCGAGCAGCCGCCGCGAGCTAGCTTTGGTGAGGATGGTCGACCACGCCTTCTTCGGCTCCACCAGGTGCCCGGTCTTGCCGGTGCCTGGAAACACGAAGGGGCTCATGGCCTTGTCGCTCTTGCCCGCCTTGTGCGCGGCCTGCTGCGCCGCCTTGCGCGCATTGAGCACCGCCATCGCCTCGTTTGTCAGCGGGACGTTCTGCGGCGTGCCGTTCTTCGTCTTGCCGATGCGCCAAACCGCGCCGTCGAGGTCGATCTCCCTCCACGCCATCGCCTGCACGTTCGCGCGTCGTGCCCCGGTCAGTAGGGACAACAGGAAGTAGTCGCGCTGGTCGCTCTCCGCGACGGCAGCGAGCAGATAGGGGAGTTCGTGCGCTTGCGCGAACCGATCACGCGACGGGGGAGGGTTCTTCTGGACACGGCTTGCCGGGCTGGTGCCGCTGTAGGTTTCCTGGTCGAGCGCGAACGAGAACACGGACGACACCACCGCTACCGCTTGGCACGCCTGCGATGTGCTTTTCTTCGCGGCTTTGCGCTGCGCCGCTTTCACGTCCTCGCGGGTGATGGCCGACAGTTTCTTGCTCTGGATCGTGCTCAGGTAGAGCCGCGCCACGTCTCGATAGCTGCGCTTGGTCTTGTCCGCAAGTGCGATGCCGTCGCGCTTGCGCTTGCCGTCGAGAAACGCCTCGAAGGCTTCAGCGAATGTAGGTTCTTCACGCACGGCCCGGCGCGCTGCGGCAGGATCAGCGCCACCGGCGAACTCGCCCAGCGCCAGCGCCGCCGCTTTGCGCGCTTGCTCAACGGTTATCTCGGGGAAGGTGCCCAGCTTCAACCACGCCATAGACGCACCGGAGCGTTTGACGACATAGAAGGTCTTGGTGCCAGCAGCCGTTACCCTCAGTGCCAGTTTTGGCGTCTCGGTGTCGTAGATCGTCAGCCGCTTGCCCGGCCCGGGCAGCGTGAGCGCCTGAATCGCCGTCTTGGAGAACCGTATTTTGTCCTGCCTGGACTTGTCCATTTACGCACCTTGGATAAATCGGGCTATCACCGGGCTAGCATTTTGGGTCAAAAACGGGTGTTTTTGGTGATAACCCGTTAACGCAAGTATGCGCTAGATGCATTGATGCGTAAAGGTTTGTTAAGGATGGGCCTTCTAAGTTATGGTGCGCACCTTCTAATTTGTAATCAGAAGGTCGTGGGTTCGATTCCTATTGCCGGCACCAGATTTTTTTATGCAGCAGCGCGCTAAAAACTTGCTTTTCCATGCTGCGTTGTATATAGTTTTGTTTCTCCGACGCGGGGTGGAGCAGTCTGGCAGCTCGTCGGGCTCATAACCCGAAGGTCGCAGGTTCAAATCCTGCCCCCGCAACCCGACTTAGAGACAGGCCAACAGCGAGAGCTGCTTGGCCTGTCTGCATTTCCACCCACACTTGGCCTTCGCGCGCGACCATGTCCATGCGGCCCACCATGCGGCGCAGCAGTTCGCGAGCGCGAGGCGTATCGGTGGCGAGGGCCGCCTCCAGCTCGCCGAGCAGCTTGCGGTAGCGCTGCAGGGCGTCATAGAGGACAGCGGCGGCTCTGTCTTCTGATTCGGCAAGCTCTGCCGTGAGATGCTCGCGCTCAGCTTCAGCCGTCTGTAGCCGGTCTTGCAGGGCCGCGGAGATCCCGACAGCTGCAACGGCATCCACTAGGCGGGAGATCTCGGCGTCGAGATCGGCCATGCGCGCCCGCGCAGCCCTTGCGCGATCGGCTGCATCCTTCCGGCGCTCGGCGAGCGCGGCCTTCGCGTGCTGCTGCAGGTCGGCGATGGCGCCCGGGCTCAATAGGTCTCCGCAGGCTGGGGTCGGCATGGGCGGCGGGATGACCGCGGCCAACGTCGCCGCACAGGCACGTGGGGCGGCCGTCGCCAACCGGATCGAGCGGACCCTGCAGCAGCGCGAAGCCGAAGCTGCATCCACCGGCGATGCGGTGGAGCTTGCCGTGACGCGCGCCGAGAACGCAGCTGTGCGCAGTGCAGGTCAGCCGCCGCAGCCGGCGCCGCTCGACCTCGATGCCCTGGCGCAGCAGATCGCCGCCCTCGACGATGACAGCAAGCTCGCCGTGGCCCGCATGCTCGTGCCCGAGAACGTGCAGCAGGTTGTCTCGGCGACCGATTCTGTGCCGGCTGCCGCGGTGGTCGATCCTGCTCTGGAAGTCGCAGCAGCATCGAACGCGCCCGTCACTGGGGGGAGCGATGCGCCGGGCGTGGCACTGGCGCAACCGGGCGAGCTGCTGGCGCCCGTTCCGTCTGCGGCGGTGGCCAAGGCCTCGCCCGCCCCCGCGGTCGCGCCCGCTCCGGTTTCAAAGGGTGCGATTTCAAATCCGACCCCCGTCGCCGCGGCTGCCCCGCGTGCGTCGCGCCCGAAGGCGACCCGTGACACCCTGCGGGCGGTGGCGGCCGAGCGCCTGCCGAGCCTGGGCAGGACCATCACCACGCTGATCGAGCGTGGCGAGCAGATGCGGCGGGTGGTGATCGCCGCGCGCAAGTCTGGCATGACCGACGAGGCCATCCGCAGCGTGCTCGACGCCGGCAGCGTGTCGCGGCAGAACGTCGAGGCCTTGCTGCGCGGCGAGATCCCGCCCTTCCGGCTGAGCCAGCAGGCCGCCGAGGGCGCCGCCCGCCAGGCCGAACTTACCCGCGACAAAGCACATGCCGCGGAGGTAAAGCGCCGCTTTGAAGTTGCAAGAGACCGTAACCAGTAACGCACCCTTAACGAAGTCGGGCCCCGCACCGGGGTCTGCACAGGAGAAAACAGCCATGCACAAAGGACACTACGCTGTTGGCGCCGGTCCAATACTGACCAGGTGTTCCGTTTGAATTCTGACCAGGGACGATAGCCGCCTGTCATTACGGCAACTGTGGATAAGTGTAGCGGTTTTTAGGGTGAGATTTCCTCCGTTGGTGTGGTGAATGTGGCGCGGGGGAATCTGCGAAGGGCGTAGCCCGAAGCAGACTCCCCCGCGCGG
>NZ_JALLIK010000055.1:0-6308 GCF_023093595.1 Thauera aromatica | reverse complement strand
GGATATCTGTCGCCGACCACGTTCCTGCAGAACTGGATCGCACGACAGGATCAGCAAGAAATGGCAGCATGAAGACGACCGGTTGGAAGACGGAAAACGTAGGGCACCTCACGGAAACAGCCCCGTCCCCGTATTCGCATCGGTCATCTGCTCATAGCCGCGCACGCGCGTATAGCGCGCGTCGGCATCGTTGACCCGCAGATACAGCTGCGTGCTTGCAGGGTCGAGCGACTGATACACCGCCACGTTGGTATCGGCGAACGGCTTGCTCCACCCTGCCCCGGCGCGCTTGAGCGCGGCGCCCGTCACCGTGCCGTCGGCCACGCCGGGGCAGAGGAAGGTGAAGGAGGTTGCGGCGGACGTGTCGATGCGCCACTCCGCATTCAGCGCGGCCTCGCTTGCGCCGCTGATCGCAATGACCGCGTGCTTGTCGTAGGGGTTGCCGGCGCTGATCGAGACCGTCGCCACGCCGCCGGCCACCACCACGCTGTCCGGGCTGCGGGTGGAAAAGCCGTTGATCAGGCAGGCGTCGAGCAGTTCGATCAGTGCGCCGGCCTGGCCGCGCAGCACGGGCGCGTCGGCCATGCCGCTGTGAAACCACTTGACGCTGGTGTCCGCTTTCGTCGTCATGCTTCTGTTCTCCTGTTAATCAAGGCCGGTCGATGTTGCCCAGCGCGTACAGTTCCACGCCGCCCTCGCCATCGCCCAGGGGTTCGTCGGATTGCTGGATGCTGCGCGCGATCCAGATGTCGGCCAGGGCGCCGACGGTGTTGATGCGCACGACGTTGCCGGCGGACCAGCCGCCGCCGTTGGCCGCGAGCGGGATGCGCAGGTAGGGCGCGCCGCCGCTGCCGTCGGGGTTGCGGGTGCGCGGATTGATGGGGGCGAGGTCGGCGGTGAAGGGGCCGCTGTACACCAGGCCGCGGCGCTGGCCGATCAGCTCGACGTTGGTGGTCGACGTCCAGCGCAGCACCCAGCGTTCGGTTTCCGCGCCTTCGTTGGTGACCTCGATCGGGTGAGCGATGGTGTCGAGGGTGGCGGTGGCCTCGCTGCCCTTGAGTGCGTCGGTCCAGGTGCCGTCCCACGTCGCCTGGTCCCACACCGCGCTGACGCGGGCGCGGCGGTCGCCGTGGATGAGGCAGGAGGCGACGAGCGAGTCGCCGGCCGGGTAGTCGTGGGTGAGTGCGCGCGCCAGGGTGAGCTGGCCGCTGATCTGGGCGTCGGTGATCTGGCGCAGGTCGCCGACGGTGTGGCGCACCGTCACCGGCATGGTCATGCCCGAGACGTCGGTGAAGGTAACGAGGCCGGTGGCGCGGTCGAGGGTGAAGCCGTCGCGCACGGTGGCGCCGGTGGCGTCGATGACGCGCACCCAGGCGATGCGGGTGCGGCCGCAGTCGACGGTGCCGCCGTTGGCGACCGTGGCCGGGGCGGTGGTGGCGGCGTGCATGACCATGACCACGTCGCCGGCGCGGTAGATGGGGACGCGACCGTCGGCGGGCAGGCGCACCGGGTCGATGCCGAGGATGTCGGCGTCGAGCGGCAGATAGGTGTAGGCGACGGCGTTGTAGCGGATCGAGCTGGGGTCGACCGGGCGTGGAATCCACACCGTGGGCGCGGGGTCGGGGCTTTGCGGGTCGTGCTCGGGGTCGGGGCCGTACTGGCCGAAGGCGAGCTGCACGGTGCCGAATTCGTAGTTGACTGCGCCATAGACCCAGCTGGCGGTGATCTTGCCGTCGGCGTCGGCGGTGGCGCTGATCGTTTCGCCGTCGAGGGTGGTGGCGGTGAGGTTGAGCGATTCGGGGGCGATCGGGGCCACCGGCGTGCGGAAGGCGGCGCCGATGGCCGGCTCGATGCCGTACTGGGTGAGGCAGGCGAGCACCTGCACCGCGCCGCTGCCGCCGGCGGGCCAGTAGTCCAGGGTGACGCGGCCGGCGGCGAGGTCGAGCGTGCCCACTTCGAGGCCGCTGCCGAGGCGGTCGGGGTTCATGACGATGCGGCTGCCGCGGGCGACGAACAGGCTGCCGCCCAGGCGGAAGGCGAGCGATCCGGCGATGACAGGGTCACCGGCATAAGGGGCGATGTCGATTTTGAGCGCCTGCGCCGGCAGGGTCACGGATTCAGAAGTGGGCACGGTGGAGGTGACGACGTACTGGACACGGATGAGCGCGCCGTTGCCCCAGGTGTCGGTGAACACCTCGCTGCCCCAGCTGCCGGTGTCGGCAGTGGACTCGCCGCCCGAGGAGCCGCGGATGGCGGTGGAGGACGAGGCCGATTGCGCGCTGGCGCCTGCGCGGGCGTCTTCGCCCAGGTAGTTGAGGTAGATCGTCGTGTTGCTGCCCGCGCTCGCGCTGTTGGTGCTGCTGCCTCCTTCGGTTTCGAGCGACTGCGAGACGGTGCCGGTGGACACGATGCCGAAGCTGGCGGCGCGCACGACGTCGGTGGGGATGAAGTACACTTGGCCGGTGGCGTAATCCACCGACCCGGCCTGCGGCCCGTAGAGCGCGCCGGCACCGTCGTCGGTGCAGCGCTTCTTGACCACGATATTGCCCACGCTGACGCTCGATTCGGATTCGGCGAAGCTGCGGGTAGCGGCGTTTTCCTTGATGCTATCGATCTGCTCGTTCGAAAGCTGGGCCGAAGTGGTTGCCTCCTGCTCGCGCAGCTTGCCATTCTCGTAGGTAGGCCGCTTCCAGGCGTCGGTGTCGGAGAGGCTGGTGCTGCCCGAATACGTGCTGCTCGAGGCGTAGTAGGCGACGTTGCCCAGGGTCTGGGTGGCCTTCTCGGTGGCGGTTTCGCTGCGGATCGTTTCCCACTCGATGTTGAGCGAGCGCGGCACGATGGGCGTTTGCGCCAGGGTGAAGCCGACGAAGCCGTTGCCGTCCTGGGTCGGGGTAAAGGTTTCGGTCACCAGGGTGGCGCGGTCGTAGGTGACCACCGGGGTGGTGCCGGGGTCGGGCAGCACCGCGGGGCGGAACCAGAATTCGCGGCTGGTGTACTTGACCGCGCCGTAGCCGTTGCCGGCGAGCAGGTGGGCGCCGTCGTCGGTCAGGGTCTGAGTGAGGCCGCCGGCCTGCCACGTGATCGTGAGGCTGCCGGGGGCGATGGCGTGTTCGTCGAGCGGGTCGCCGATCACCCCGGACCAGGTGATGGGGGTGACGTGGCTGGTGTCGCGGATGGCGAGCGCGGCGCGGTTGGCCCAGCTGAACAGGATCAGGCTGCCGGCGTCGGGCAGCGCGCCGAGGGTGACGCTGGCGACCCCGGTGACGTAGGAGAGCTGCCCGGCGCCAAGCGCGGAGTCGGCGCCCACGAGCAGGCCGGTGCCGTCGTCGGTGAGCACGTACCAGTTGCCGTTGGCCATGTAGCTGACCGACAGCGCGCCGGGGGCCGGTACCGGGAGCAGGGTCTCGATCCAGTTGAAGCGGCGGTTTTCGGCGGTAACCTGGCGGAACAGGGTGTTGGCCGCGGTGCCCAGCGCCACCGCCGGCAGCCAGCTCACGGATGCGGTGCTGCCCACGCTGTAGCCGGGGTCGGCGTTGAAGATGATGTCGCCGGTGGCGTAGACGATGCTGCCCACCGCCACCCCCGAGCGCAGCACGGTGCCGGCGCCGTCGTCGGTGGTGCTTTGCGGGCCGGCAAGCGAGCCGGGCAGCACGCCGGTGGCCAGGGTGAGGCGGCCATTGGCGGCGAAGGAAAGGTGGGCGTCGGCCACGGTGGTGGTGATCGGCGCTGCGGCGGTGGGGGCCATGATGTCGCGCTCGCCCAGCATCTGGTTGGCGAGCGCAGATTCAGTGCGCGCCGAGGGCACGAGCTTGGTATACATGCTCGCCGCGCGCACTACGCGATCGCCCACGCTGGCGATGGCCGACAGCGGCTGGGCGCCGTAGTAGCGCGCGGCGTCGGCCACCGTGGTGTCGCGGATGCGGGCACGGCCGCTGTAGCTGTAGTTGCTGTCGTAGTACCGGGGGCTGTGGCCGGCAAAGTTGTGGCGCAAGGCGTCGGACAGGCCCAGCGTCACCACCCAGCGCTGGAATTCGGTGGTGTTTCCGACCGCGGAGTCGGCAAAGGTCTGCTCGACCACGTCGACGCTGGTGACGCGCACGTACTGTTCTTTCTCGGTGCTCAAGCCTTCGTCCTGGACGATGCACAGGGTCTTGCCGATCGGCGGCAGGGCGGAGCCGACGCGCTGGATCAGGTTGATCGCGCGCATGCCGGTGATGTGGTTTTCGTACAGGTAGCCGGGCCAGGTGGGGCCCTTGTACAGGTAGGACTCGACCTTGTCGGCGGCCTGGGCGCGGGTGTCGAACGGGTCGTTGCTGGAAAACAGGGTGTAGCCCAGCGCCTCGTCGGCGGGCAGCGCGGTGACCACCGTCTTGGCGCCGCCGTAGAGGTCGGTGGACAGGGTGCGCACGGCGAGGAAGAGCTTGCGCAGGTTGAAGCGGCCGTAGGCGCGGTCGAGGTCGGAGATGTCCTCAAAGACGTTGTTCATGGCGCCGTCTTCGATGACGCGCCCGGTGGCGGCGCCACCGCCCTCGGGCACGTCGTCCATGACCTGCGATTCGACGAAGACGATGTTTTGTTCCTGGATGGGCATGTCGGCTTACTCGACGGTGATGAATCGGAGGGTGGCGAGCACCCAGTCGGTGGCGGCCGGGTCGGCGTAGTGGACCAGCGGGCGGGCCTCGAACGGGCCGCCGTCGTGGTGGCGGAAGAGCACGACGTGGGCGGTGCCGCGCAGGCTGAGGGTGAGCTGCTGGCCGGGCACGTCGGCCCAGGCCTGCAGCTGCGCCATGGCGGCGCGGGTGAGCCAGGCGCTGGCGTCGTCCTCGTTGCGCAGGGTGATCGGGCGCCCGCCCTGGCGCACGCCGGCATCGACGACGAGCGCGCCGGTAAGGCTGCGCTCGACCGCCTGCTCCACCGCGCCCCAAGCGAATTCGTCGTCCCAGTAGAGGTCGGGGTCGAGCGCGAGGGTGGTGGTGCCGTCGGAGAGAGTGAGGGTCATGGGTCAGGCTCTCCGGGCGTCGTCTTCGAGCTGGCGCAGCAAGCCCACCAGGGCGTCGGCGTCGGCCCGGCTGGCGGTGTTGATGGCGGCCACGCGCCCGGCGCCAGTGCCGATCTCGACGCGGAAGGTGGTGACGGTTTCGCGCGGGGCGGAGCCAGCGACGCGGGGTTCGTTGGCGCTGAAGCGGCCGGAGTCGCGCTCTTGCTTCATCTGCAGTTCGTCGAGCCGCTCGACGGTGCCCTGAAGCATCTTCGCGTAGCGCGGATCGAGCCCCGCCATGCGGCCCATGCTCTTGCCCTTCTGCTGCCATTCGGCCTCGATCTCCTTGCGCAGGGCGAGGCCGCCGAGGCGTTCGGCGCGCGCGAGCAGTGCGGTCTGGCCGTTATCCATGCGGCTGTAGGTTTTGCGCCCGCCGCCGGGTGGCGGCGGTCCTCCCGGCGGAGTACCCCCAGGCGCGGGCAGGTCGGCGATGGTCGCGCCGAGTACGGCGTACTTGGCTGCGGCAGCCTCGGCCTGAGCGCCGAGCTGGGAGGTGGCCGCGGCGGCGGTGCCCATGCTGCTGACGACAGCGTTGCCCGCCTCATCGGCGGCGATGCGCACTTTGTGCATGCCGGCCTCGACTTGCAGGGATGCCGAGGCCACTCCGCCGTTGGCGGCGATGGCTTTTTCGGCGTAGGCGGCGAAGGCCTGCTGAAGCTCGCGCGCGCTTGCCGTCCCGCTGCTGCGGATTTGCTCGAAGGACTGCCGGGCGCGGTCAGCCGTTGCCCGCAACTCGGCATCCGAGGTGACGTGCAGATTCTTGAACGCCTCGGCCACGCTGTTGATGCCGGGGGTGACTTGATCGGCCTTCTCCCCGATCTTCTCGATCGCCAGCGCGACCTGTTCGGCCGACAGCTTGCCCTCGCGGCCCAGCCGTTCGATCAGCGCGACCAAAGCCTTGAATTCCGCCGGGTTGCTCGCACGCTTGAGCGCGGCGTCGAGGCCTTGCTCGAGCGCGGCGGCAGCATTGAGGCCGGACTGGCGCAGGCGGTCGTATTGCCCAGCGAGCAGCTTGACGCTGCCGATGGCCTCGGTGAACTTTGCCGACATGCCGGTGAGGGCCACATCAGCATCCACCCCGAGGCGCTGCAGCGCCGCCCTCACCTGCGCATCAAGCGCCACGCCGAGTAGCTGCGCGCTGATCGTGCCGCGGTTGAAGGTATCTGTCCGGTAATCCCCGTTTGGGGGGCGCGACTCAGAGGTCGACGAGGTGTCGCAACAGGGGGAAGGAGACGCGCCAGCTTTGACCGTCGCAGTCGAGGGTGGCGGT
>NZ_JALLIK010000056.1:0-6772 GCF_023093595.1 Thauera aromatica | reverse complement strand
CTTGGCCAAGCGAAGGAGGCCGGGCGAGTTGCCCACAGCCAAGCCCGGTGGATAACCCTGCCCCATCGCGACACCATGGCCTCTATGGTGAGGAGGGTAGTCCAGTGAGCGCGCCCGCACGGCCGCCCGAAGGGAAGCGCTCCCCTCCCCGGGGGAGGTGCCCGCATCGCACCAGGAGGGCAGTCCGGTGAACCGCGTTCCCGTGTCCTCCCCGCCGCTTCCTTCCACCGCGGTTTCCACCTCGCCGCCGTATTCTTCCGCACCGCTGGTGCTGCTCCATGGCTGGGCGATGTCGCCGGCGGCGTGGGCGCCGCTGCAGGCGCAGCTCGGCGCCCTGCCGACCCTGGCGCCTGCCCTCCCCGGCCACGGCGCCGGCGCGCCGCGCCCGCAGGCGCCCGGACTGGCGGGGTGGGCGGATGCCCTCGCCGCCACCCTGCCGCAGGGCGCCGCAGGTGCAATCGTGGTCGGGTGGTCGCTGGGGGGACTGCTCGCGCTCGAACTGGCCCGCCGCCATCCCGAACGCGTCGCCCGCCTGGTGCTGATCGGCGCCAGCGCGCGCTTCGTCGCCGACGAGGCGGGCTCGCCCGGTCTTGACGCGGAGGTGGTGGAGGGTTTTCGCCGCGGCTTCGCCGCCGAGCCGGCCGCCACGCTGAAGCGCTTCATCGCCCTCCAGTGCCTGGGCGAGGCCGACCGGCGCCGCACGCTGCAGGCGGTCGGCGCCGCCCTCGCCCCGCATCCGGACCGCGCCCCCCCCGACCCGGTGCTGGCCGACGGGCTGGCGATCCTCGCCGACAGCGACCTGCGCCCGCAGCTCGGCGAAATCCGCCCGCCCTGCCTGATCGTCCATGGCGAGAACGACGCGCTGATGCCGCTGGCCGCTGCGCAGGCGCTGGCCGCGGCCCTGCCCGCCGCCGAACTGCGGGTGCTCGCCGGCAGCGGCCATGCCCTGCCGCTGTCGCGTCCCGCCGACTGCGCCCGTCTGATCGGGGCGTTCCTGCAATGACTCCGCCCCGGCCCTTGCCCCCTTTGCGCCCTTTGCCCCCCTCCCCGGCCACGCCTGCGCCCGCGCGCACGCGCCGCCATGCGATCCGCACCGCCTTCGAGCGCGCCGCGCCCAGCTACGATGCCGCCGCCCATATCCAGCGCGAAATCTGCTCCCGTCTGGCCGCGTTCGGCATCGGCTTCGACCGCGGCCTCGCCCTCGCCCCTGGCGCCCGGGCGCTCGACGCCGGCTGCGGCACCGGCTTCGGCCTGGCGGCCCTCGACCAGCTGTGCCCTGGAGCCCACCACATCGGCCTCGATCTGGCCCCTTCGATGCTCGCCCATGCGCGGCTGCGCGCCGGGCAGCCGGCCGAGGTCCGGGCGGGCAATCCGGAGGCCACGACATTCCTGCCGCTGTGCGCCGACCTCGAACACCTGCCGCTGGCCAGTGCCAGCCTCGCCCTGGTGTGGTCCAGCCTGGCGCTGCAGTGGTGCACGCCGCGGGCGGCACTGGCCGAAATCGCGCGCGTGCTCGCCCCCGGTGGCCTGGCCCTGATCGCCACCCTCGGCCCCCACACCTTGCGCGAGCTGCGCGAGGCCTTCGCCGCGATCGACGAGCACCGCCACACCATCGACTTCCATGCGCCCACGCACTGGACCGCCGCCGCCACCGGCAGCGGTCTGCAGGTGGAAGGAGTGGAGAATGTCGCCCTGCAGGCCTGCGCCCCCGACCTGCGCCGCCTGCTCAGGGACATCAAGGCGATCGGCGCCGCCACCGTCGACGGCGAGCGCCGCCGCCGACCGCTCGGACGTGCGGCATGGGCGAGGCTGGAAGCGCACTACGAGCGCCATCGCCGCGCCGATGCCCAGCTGCCGGCCACCTACGACCTGATCCTGCTGGCGTTGCGCAAGCCCTGAACCATGGCCGCAGCTTGCCCTGCCCCCCGCCCGGGCGTACCCGCATCCCGCCCCCGGGGCGCCGCTGCACCGGACCGGCGCCGCCCGGCCCCTGGCCTCCGCCTCGCCCCCGTTTCCGACCCGATCGCCCAACCAAAGAGGCCGCTGTCATGAGCACCGAAAAATTCGTCCGCGCCTGGTTCATCGTCGGCACCGACACCGGGATCGGCAAGACCTTCGCCACCTGCGCGCTGCTCCATGCCGCCCGCAGCCGCGGAAAAATAGCCCTCGGCATGAAGCCGGTGGCCGCCGGTGCGCTGCGGATCGGTGACGAATGGATCAACGAGGACGCCGCCGCGTTACGCGCCGCCGGCAGCTTCGACCCCGGCCTGGCGCTGCTCAACCCCTGCTGCCTGCGTGAGCCGATCGCCCCCCATCTCGCCGCCGCCGAGGAAGGCGTACACATCACGCCGGCGCCGCTCCTCGCCGCCTTCGATGCCCTGCGCCGGCAGGCCGAGGTGGTGCTGGTCGAAGGCGTGGGCGGCTTTCGCGTGCCCTTCTCTGCGGATTACGACAGCGCCGACCTCGCCGTCGACCTCGGCCTGCCGCTGATCCTGGTGGTCGGCATGCGCCTGGGTTGCCTCAGCCATGCGCTGCTCACGGTTGAAGCCATCGCCCACCGCGGCCTGCCCCTGGCGGGCTGGATCGCCAACCACGTCGACCCGGCGATGCTGCGCCCGGAGCAGAACGTCGCCGCGCTGGAAGAACGCATTCCCGCACCGCTGCTGGGCCGCCTGCCCTGGCGCGCGGACGGCGACCCGCAGCGGGCGGCGAGCGCACTGCGCCTGCCGGACTGAGCACAGCCAATATCAGTCCACCAAGGCTTTCAACAGCGCATCCCGGGCATCCTGGTAGAACTCAATGTCCAGCTTCGTCGCCATGTCGTCCGACAGGTCGAACAGCTGCCGCCGGCAGCTCACCGGCATCAGCAGCGACTTCGCGCCCTTCTCGACCGCCATTTCGGCGATGGTCACGGCGTTGTGAATTGGTTCGATGGTGCCCCCGATGGTCACCTCACCGACCACAATCAACCCTCCACGGACCGACTTCCTTAGCAAGGCGCTCGACAACGCAATCAGGCAGGCGACACCGGTCTTGGCCCCACTCTTGGCTGCATCGAACCCCCGAAGCTGTACCGAGAACTCGTGCGAGCGCGGGTCACGGTCGCCGACCAGCTGCGCTGCGCGGGTGTAGAGGTTCTGCTCCGCACAGCGCACGGACTCCTGGAACGCCGGCGGCACGGGCTTGTTCAGCACGCGAACACCGCTTCCGGGGCCTTCGGTCACCTCCAGCCGGAACAGGCCCGGGTGCTCGTCCGCACCACCAGGGCTGAGCGTCCAGATTTGGCCCGACTCAAGCGGTTCATCGCCGATGCCCTCCTGGCTGCGCAACTCCGGCGTGGTCACGAACTTCTCCACCCCTTCCGCGCCGAGCGTGTAGCTGA
This sequence comes from Thauera aromatica, assembly GCF_023093595.1. GTDB lineage: Bacteria > Pseudomonadota > Gammaproteobacteria > Burkholderiales > Rhodocyclaceae > Thauera > Thauera aromatica_A. The sequence continues at coordinate 3,390 of NZ_JALLIK010000056.1, read as the reverse complement.
AGTGGGTGTTGCGGAACTCGGCCGCGCCGATGCGCTTTTGCTGCTCCTTCACCCGCCGGCGCACCTCCAGCGCCAGCCGCACCGCCCACTCGAGGTCCTCATCGCTGACCGCTTCATCTGCGTCCGGATGCAGCAGCTTCAACAAGCCACTCACGGTCTTGTTCACCGCGTTGATGTCCCGACCGGACAGGGCTCCGCCGAGGAACACCCGGCCCTGCATCGTCGACACCCGGCTCTGGTTGCGCAGTTGCGTGAAGCACTCGGACAGGAAATCGCTCACCAAGCCAAAGTGCTGAGTGAACAGCGCCGGATTCATCTTCGGCACGTCCCAGCCCGGCAGGAAGCCGTGAATCCGGTCCATGAAGGCGGTGTCGTCACGCATCTCGGGTGGCAGCGGACCGAGTAGATGGCCGATGCGCTGTTGATGCTCGACATCCACGTCGAAGTTGCCGACAAGCACGATGGAGCCATCGGCGCGGATGCTCTCCTTTCCGCGCGAAAATTCGCCGGACTCCATGTAGCCCTTCATGATGTTGACGCCGTCCTTCTGGTCGAAGGACACGCCTGATACCTCATCGAAGCAGACCACGTCGTACTGGCACACCAAGCCGCGCTGGCCGTTGGAGTTATTCACGAACATCCGGGCCACGGTCGCCTTACCGCCGGAAATCAGGTGCGCGTAGGGCGACACCTGCTGGAAGAGGTGCGACTTGCCGGTGCCGCGCGGCCCGAGCTCGACCAGGTTGTAGTTGCGTTCCACGAACGGCACCATGCGCAGCAGCAGCGCATCCTTCGCGCGGTCGTTCAGCCCATCGGGCTCGAATCCAACGCTGCGCAGCAGAAAGTCCCGCCACTCGGTCGTGGTCAGCTGCTTGCGCCCCTCGGCAAGAGAGGTCAGCACATCCCGCTTGGAGAGCTGAATCGCACGCAGAGCGTCGATGCCAAACGGCCGCCCACCCTTCTCCTGGGCAATCGCGGCGTCGTAGCCGAGGGTGATTTCGGCGTAGAAGCCGCCGGTCAGCATGCGCTCGTGCTCCTTGATGAGCTCGGGCGAGATACGCACGTCGTTCAGCCTCAGGCTGGGCAGGGACGCAACATAGGAGTCGCTCTTCGCATCCAGGCGCGCAGTGATGATGTCGATGATTTTCACCGAGCCCGTCTCACGCGCCCGCGCCTTGAAGAGCTCTTCCTCCCCGGCCTTTACGGTACGCGACTGCAGCTGTCGCTGGACGATTTCCAAGCCTTCCTGAATCTCAGCCTCGTCGGTCGTCGCGCAGTAGCGGCCCAGCAGAAACTCGACCACATAGGTCGGCACGGGAAACTGGCGGCTGAAGGTGCGCACCAGGTCCTTGCGGACGATAAAGCCATCGAAGGCGGAAGTCGCCTTGTGGTCGAGGTCATCGAGATTCATCGTGTTCTTCTTGCTCTGTTCTCATTCGTAGCGCAGGCGACTTACTCGCCGACAGTCGTATTCATCTTGGCCAGCAGCTTACCCTGGCTGTCGAGCACCACCAGGACCGCCGCGGCCCCCTCGTTCGAATCATCCGCCACTGCCAGCGAAGCCTTCCCCTCAACCAGGTCCTTGACCGCCGCGGCGATGGAGGACTCTTCCGCTGCAGCCTTTGTGCGGATATCTACCTTCAATCCGGGTAACTGCGGTAACACCTCGACGTTGCAGCGCAGTCCGCGCCAGGCGAGCTTGGAAATGGAGACATTTGTCTCCGGCACGCCACCCTCCAGTTCGATGGTCAGCTCGGGCACCAGGCATTCCTGCAAGCTCAGTCCGCCATGGGCGTACTCGGCGCCGGCCACAAAGCTGGCAATGCCGGGCGCGAAGGCAATCTGCACCTGCGGGCACCAATCCCAGCCAAAGGTCAGCGGCGTCGCCGTCGCACTGTCCTTCAACACCGCGCAGCGCCCCCAGCGGGTCTCGGCCTGCGACTTGGCCAGCTCCGCCTTGGGCATGCCGCCGGGCACCAGCAACCAGCCATGGTCGGTGACGATGCGAAACCGCCGCCAGCCCGCATCGGCCAGCGCCTGCAGGCGTTCAACAATCTCGGCCAACTGGCCGTCAATGTCGCGGGCCAGCCGCAGGCCATGCTCATGCCCGAAGTGGTCCAGGTCGCCACACTCCACCCAGGCCTTCGCCGTCGGGTCGCCTGTCTCGCTACCGGACAGGGGCGCGTATCCCGCGTCTGCCAGCAGCTTGCGGAAGTTGTACGTGTTCAGGGGCTTCATGGTCTCGGCCACGTTGGGCTCGAAATCCGCATCGTCGGCCTTGCCCGCAATCAGATTCGCAACCGGGGACACCCAGGCCTTGCCCGATGCGGTGACCGAGGGCAGCGAAGTCCAGCCCGAATTCAGCGCGACCTGCCCCAGAACCCCCAAACGACTCGCCAGCATCTTTGCGACGTCGAAGCGCAAACCGTCAACAAACACCACGCAGGTGCCCGCGGGGTCACTCACTTTCGAGACGCCGCCCGGATTGAGTCCGCCGGACGCGGCCACTGCCTTCTGGAACGCGAAACTCGAGGCTTCCAACCAAGGCAGATATACCGCGCGCTGTGCGGCCGTTACCGCATCCTGGTCCGCCTTGGTGTGCGCTTGAGCCAAAGCCTGCAGCGCTTCAGCATCGACCCGCCACGCCTCTTCTCGATAGCGCTCCGCCTGGGCCTCCAACGAGTTCCCGAACGCAGCCGCCTCGGTGTGTTGCGCTACGAACGCGAGATGCCCGAGCGCGCGCGCGAGCGGCGCCTTCCCCATCTGAGCCCAAAGCCATGAGCGGCGCTCGCCGTGCTGCTTCTCAGCATCCAGAATCGCAGCGCGCGCCTGAACCGCCGTCATCGCGCTCAATGCATTGAGCCGGTAGCGCAGGTCAGACTCACCTTCGTCGTTCGCCTTGGGGTAGGCCGAAGTGTCGGCGAAGAGGTCGCCCATGCGGTACTGCACCCTGGAGAGCAACTCGACGACCGCTGGGAAGCTCGAATAGGCGTCCTTGTACAACTCCCAGACCGCACCCCACGAGCCGGCCCTGGCTGCCAGCTTCTCTGCCGCGGTCAGCTCGCCATCCTTGGCCGGGTCGAAGCCGAAATCCTTGCGGCAACGGCTGACGAACACCTCCCAGCGTCCCCCCTGCCAGGCACACTCGGTGGCCTTGGCGTCGTTCATCCACACAAGGATGTCCCGCGTCGGATTCGGTGCCAACAAGCTGTCCAACCAGGCCGCATCAATCAAGCGACCTCGCAGCTCATCGACCGCCTTGCCCATAAGCTCGCCCGACGTAACCGGTCACTGAGCGGCGTCCTTCTCGCTGCGTAGCCATCGTTGGACAATTCACGCCATGTTCAACGACGACGGGATTGGCAGTGACGGCATCGGCGGAGAGGCGCA
>NZ_JALLIK010000057.1:0-8859 GCF_023093595.1 Thauera aromatica | reverse complement strand
GCTCGATGAGATGGTGCCGTCGATCCGGCGCACGGCCGAGTTGGTGCAGGAGATCACGGCGGCTTCGGAGGAGCAGTCGGCGGGCGCGGGGCAGATCAACATCGCGATGGGGCAGATCAGCCAGACCACGCAGCAGAACGCGTCGGCCTCTGAGGAGCTGTCGGCGACCGCCGAGGAGATGAGCGCCCAGGCGGCGCAGCTGCAGCAGCTGGTAGGCCAGTTCCGGCTCGAAGGACAAACGGGCGAGGTGGGCGAGGCGGAGGTGGCGGTGCGCCGTCCCGACGGAGGGCGTCCGGGCGGAGGGGCGCCGCGCCGGCTCGCGCAACCGGCGCTGGTGGCGGCCGGAGATGCCGAGTACGTGCGTTTCTGAGCGGGGCGAGGCCATGTCGGAAACCAACCTGACCGTTGCCGGTGCGCCCACGGGTTCGAGCGGGGGGCAGTACCTGGTGTTCATGCTGAACGGCGAGACATTCGCGATCGACATCCTGCAGATCCGCGAGATCATCGAATACGGCAGCCTGACCGAGGTGCCGATGACGCCGCCGACGGTGCGTGGGGTGATCAACCTGCGCGGCGCGGTAGTGCCGGTGATCGATCTGTCGGCGCGGTTCGGCCGGGCGCGCTCGACGGTGGGGCGGCGCTCGTGCATCGTGATCGTGGAGGTGGAAAGCGACGGGGGGGCGCAGCGGCAGACGCTGGGCGTGCTGGTCGACGGCGTGAGCGAAGTGCTGGAGATCGGGGGCTCGGAGATCGAGCCTGCGCCCAGCTTCGGGGCGCGCATCCGGACCGACTTCATCGCCGGGATGGCGCGGGTCGGAGGGCGCTTCATCGTCGTGCTCGATGTCGGCCGGGTGTTCTCGGTCGATGAGATCGCCACCTTCGCCACCCTCGCCGAGGGTGGCCATGCGATGCACTGACGAGTCTGCATGTACCGCCGCGAAATCACCATCAGCGACACCGAGTTCAGCCAGTTCCGCGCGCTGATGCGCCGTGCCGCCGGTGTCGACCTGCCGTCATCGAAGAAGCATCTCGTCAGCGGGCGCCTGAACCGGCGCCTGCGGGCGCTGGCCTTGCCCAGCTACGGCGATTATTACCGGGTCGTCACCGGCGGTGGTGCGCCCGACGAATTCCAGCGCATGGTCGATCTGCTGACCACCCACGAGACCTACTTCTTCCGCGAACCGAAGCATTTCGAGTATCTCGCCGGTCCGGTGCTCGATGCCGTGCCGCGCGGGCGTGCGCTGCGGGTCTGGAGCGCGGCCAGCTCCTCCGGGGAAGAGGCCTACAGCATCGCGATGGTGCTGATGGACCGCCTCGGCGAGCAGCACCCCTGGGATGTGTTCGGCTCGGACATCAGCCGCGAGGTCGTGGACAAGGCACGTGCCGGCATCTACGCGATGAACCGTATCGACGGCATCCCCCGCGACTATCTCGGGCGGTTCTGCCTGCGCGGCATCGGTAGCCGCGCCGGCACCTTGCAGGTGATGCCCACGCTGCGCCAGCGGGTGCGCTTTGCCCAGGTCAACCTGAACGAGCCGCTCGCCGGAGTGGGCGAGTTCGACGTCGTGTTCCTGCGCAACGTGCTCATTTACTTCGACCTGCCGACCAAGCAGCAGATCGTCGCCCGCATCGCCCGCCAGCTGAGGCCGGGCGGCTGGCTGTTCGTCGGCCATTCGGAGAGCCTCAACGGCGTCAGCACCGCGCTGCGCCAGGAGCGGCCGACGGTGTATCGGCGGATCCAGTGATGCGTGCCGGCCGCCATGTGATCGACATCTTCCTGCAGCCGGGCGACTTCTACTTCGGCGACTGCGACACCCGCATCCGGACCCTGCTCGGTTCCTGCGTGTCGATCACCCTGTGGCATCCCCGCCTGCGCCACGGCGGGATGTGCCATTACATGCTGCCGGCGCGAAGCCGGCGCAGCGGACAGGTGCTCGACGGGCGCTATGCCGACGACGCGATCGCGCTGTTCCTGCACGAGCTGCGCGCGCAGGGCACCCGGCCGGCCGAGTACCAGGTCAAGCTGTTCGGCGGTGGGCGGATGTTCCGTATGCCGCGCAATCTGGAGGGGAACGAACTGATGGAGATCGGCAACCGCAACATCGAGGCCGGGCGGCGCCTGCTGCGCCAGCACGGGTTTCGGGTTAGGGCTTCCCATTTGGCTGGCGACGGGCACCGCAGCCTGATCTTCGACGTCGGTAGCGGGGAAGTGTGGGTGCGCCATGTCGTCGACTTGGCTCCGGCATCCGCGCCGGACGGCGCGGATGCCGGAGGGGCGTGATGAGTGCGGTCGTGGGCGAAGCGGGGAGCAGGGGCGCGCACAACCCGATCCGGGTGCTGATCGTCGACGATTCGGCGGTCGTCCGCCAGGTGATGGGCGAAGTGCTGCGCCGGGCGCCGGGCATCGAAGTGATCGCCACCGCCTCCGATCCGGTGTTCGCGCTCGACAAGATGCGCCAGGCCTGGCCCGACGTGATCCTGCTCGACGTCGAGATGCCGCGCATGGACGGCATCACTTTCCTGAAGCGGATCATGGCCGAGCGCCCGACACCGGTGATCATCTGCTCCACGCTCACCAGCCGGGGGGCGGAAACCACGATGCAGGCGCTGGCCGCCGGCGCGGTGTCGATCATCACCAAGCCGACGCTCGGGCTGAAGCATTTCCTCAACGATTCGGCCGCCGAACTGGTGGGCGCGGTGCGCTCGGCGGCACGGGCGAACATGCGGGCGATGAAGCTGGCCGCCGCGACGCCGGGGCGGGAGGGGACGCTTGCGCCCGCCGCCGCTGCAGGGGGGGCTAGGCCGGCGCCGGGGGCGGGGCACGAGGCGCTGGCCGAGACCACCGACCGCCTGATCGCGATCGGCACTTCGACCGGCGGCACCCAGGCGCTGGAAGTGGTGCTGCGTGCCTTGCCGCGCACCATTCCGGGCATCGTCGTGGTGCAGCATATGCCGGAGAAGTTCACCGAGCTGTTCGCCCAGCGCCTGAACCAGGTGTGCGCGATCGAAGTGCTGGAGGCGCAGGACGGCCAGCGCGTGATCGCCGGACGGGCGCTGATCGCCCCCGGTGGCCGCCATCTGACGGTGCGGCGCAGCGGCGCGCATTACCTGGTCGAAGTCCGCGATGGGCCGCCGGTGAACCGGCATCGGCCGTCGGTCGATGTGCTGTTCCGCTCGGTCGCCAGATATGCCGGTCGCAATGCGATGGGGGTGATCATGACCGGCATGGGCGATGACGGTGCGCGCGGCCTGCGCGAGCTGTTCGATGCGGGGGCGACCACCGTCGCTCAGGACGAAGCCAGCTCGGTGGTGTTCGGCATGCCCAAGGAGGCGATCCGTCTCGGTGCGGCGGGGCGCGTGCTGGGACTCGAAGCGATCGCGCCGGCGCTGATCCAGTACGGCCGGCAGTGCGAGTCCTGAGCTGAAACATGCACGCTATTCCGGGCGCTGCCAGGCGGCCTCGCCGAGCACGTGGGTCGCGGCCACGGCGCGGTCGTCGCCCAGCATCATCAGCACGAACAGGCGTTCGCCCAGGGTCGCGCAGCCGGCGCTGCGCCGCGCCAGCAGCGCTGTGGCGCGCGGGTCGAGGACGACGAAGTCGGCCTCCTTGCCGGGCAGGAAGTTGCCGATCCGCCCGTCCAGGTAGAGGCTGTGGGCGCCACCCAGGGTGGCGAGGTGAAAGGCGCTTGCCGCCGACAGCGTCTGGCCGCTGAGCTGCAGCGCCTTGTAGGCCTCGCTCAGCGTCTGCAGCATCGAAAAACTGGTGCCGGCGCCGATGTCGGTGCCCAGCCCGACGCGGATGCCCAGCGCGCGCGCGCGTTCGAGATCGAACAGGCCGGAGCCGAGAAAGAGGTTGGAGGTCGGGCAAAAGCTGATCGCCGTGCCGGTGTCGGCGATGCGCAGGCGGTCGGCGTCGTCGAGCCAGAGACAGTGGGCGAACACTGCGCGCGCGCCGAGCTGGCCGAAGCGGTCATAGACGTCGAGGTAGCTGCGCGCTTCGGGGTAGAGCCGGGCGACCCAGTCGGCCTCGGCGCGGTTCTCGGCGACGTGGGACTGCAGGTAGACACCGGGGTGCTCGGCGAACAGGCGCCCGGCAAGGCGCATCTGCTCCGGCGTCGAGGTCGGCGCGAAACGCGGTGTGAGCGCGTAGAGCAGGCGGTCGCGACCGTGCCAGCGCGCGATCAGGGCCTTCGATTCGACCGCGCCGCGGGCGGCGGTGTCGCGCAGGAAGTCCGGGCAGTGACGGTCCATCAGCACCTTGCCGGCGATCAGGCGCATCTGCCGGCGTTGCGCGGCGGCGAACAGCGCATCGACCGAGGCCGGATGCACGGTGGCGAAGGCGAGCGCGGTGGTGGTGCCGTTCTTCAGCAGTTCGTCGCAGAAAAAAGCGGCGACTTCGGCGGCGTGCGCCGGGTCGGCAAAGCGGGCTTCGGCGGGGAAGGTGTATTTTTCCAGCCAGGCGAGCAGCTGCTCGCCGTGGCTGGCGATGATGTCGGTCTGGGCGTAGTGGATGTGGGTGTCGATGAAGCCGGGCAGGATCAGCTTGCCGCGGTAGTCGGCGAGCGGTGTGCCGGCCGGTAGTTTGGCCAGCACTGCGGCGGCGGGGCCGAGTTCGGCGACGTGGCCGTCGCGGACGACGAGAACGCCGTCGGCGAAGTGTTCGAGCGCGCGGTCCCCGTACGCCGCCGGGTCGGCGAGGAAATGGACGAACTCGCCGCGCACGGCGCGCAGCGGATGCGGGGGAGCGGTCATCGGCGTGGCGGGCGTCATCAGGGGGGCGTGGACGTGGTGGAGCGGGAGGCGTCGGGGCTGCAATCGGTGCGGGCTGCAAGCGGTGCAGACCGTATCTTAGGCCTTGTCGTGCAGCGGAGGATCCCCGATGCCGCCGCCGGGGTGAGGGTGCTGCCCGCGCCGCGCTGATTGAACTCGCCGGCTCCGGCCTTCTCGAATCAGCACGGGCTGCGGCCGATTCCGGCCGGCCCTGCTGGCGAGGAGGACATCATGGGCGGCGATCTGGTCGATAAATCCTGCGTTCCCTGCCGCGGCGGCATCCCGCCGCTGAGCGCAGCACAGGCGCAGGCCTTGCTGCAGCAGATACCGGAGTGGTCGTTGGGCGACGGCGGGCGGCGTCTGAGCCGCCGCTTCGATTTTCCCGATTTCCGCCGCGCGATGGAGTTCGTGTGCCGCGTCGGCGAGCTGGCCGAAGCCGAAGGCCACCATCCGGACATCCATTTCGGCTGGGGCTGGGCGGAGATCGTCTGGTACACCCACAAGATCGGCGGCCTGCACGACAACGATTTCATCATGGCGGCGAAAACCGGGCGGCTGTCCTGAAACCGGCGAGCGGTTGCGGACGGAACGACCGCCGGCCGCCAGGCGGGGCGTCACCATGGGCGGGAGACGAACATCATTGCATGACATATCGGCACCGACTATAAAGAAACGGCATGGATCGGATTTCCGGTCGCTTTCGAGGGAGGATCGCTGATGCAGCAGACAGCCTGGTGGGTATCGATCGCGCTGATGGCGCTGGTCGCCGCGATGTTCGCCTATGGTGCGGCAAGCTCCCGGCGCCGGGAGCAGGACTATGCCGGGCTGGCGCAGCGGGCGTATGCATTGCGCGCACGTGCGTTCTGGGTGCTGGCCCTGATCCTGGGTTCGGCGATGATCTACACGCTGCGGGCGCTGCCCTACGGTGGTGGGGCGGTCGAAGCGGGCACTGCGGCGCAGGTGGTCGAGGCGAAGGGCTACCTGTGGTACTGGGAACTCAGCCCGAATCGGGTCGAAGCCGGTCGCCCGGTGGAGTTCCGCGTCTCCAGCGCGGATGTCAATCACGGTTTCGGCATCTACGATCCCGAACTGAAGCTCGTCGCCCAGGTGCAGGCGATGCCCGGCTACACCAACGTGATCCGCCACACCTTCGAGCGCGAAGGCCGCTACCGCATCCTGTGTCTCGAATACTGCGGCACCGTCCATCACGGGATGACCGCCGAACTCACCGTGGGGGGGAACTGAGATGGCCGACAACAAGAGTGTGCCCGACACGGATCGCGGCGCGAGCACGGGCGTGCTCGCCTATCTGGTGGTGGCGGCCGCGGTGATCCTGCTGATGATGCTGTTCGGGTTTCTGATGCGGCTCGAGCAGGCCCGCTTCATCGAAATCGGCGCGCTGTGGTTCTACCGCCTGATGACGCTCCACGGCGCCGGCATGGTCGGCGTCGCAGGGCTGGCCGGTGCGGCGGTGATGTGGCACTTCCTCAGCCGCTACGTCGATCTGTCGCCGGCGATCCTGATGGCGAACCTGGTGCTGTTCCTGGTCGGGGTGGTGATGGTGCTGGGGAGCGTACTGCTTGGCAATTTCCACGGGGCATGGACCTTCCTCTATCCCCTGCCCGGGAACACGATGGGAATGTGGTCGGCCGGTGCGGCGGCCCTGTTCCTGGGCGGGATGCTGGTGATCGGCGTGGGCTTCGTGCTGTTGCACCTCGACGTCGCCCGGGCGCTGATCGCCCGCTACGGCAGCTTCGCACGGGCGCTGGGGTGGCCGCAGCTGTTCGGTGCGGATGACGGCAAGGCACCTCCGCCGGCGGTGGTGGCGAGCACGATGGTCACCATCGTCAATCTCCTCGCCCTGGTCGTCGGTGCGACGATCCTGAGCATGATGCTGGTCAATCTTTATCTGCCGGAGTTCGCCATCGACCCGCTGCTGGCGAAGGCCATGATCTACTTCTTCGGCCACGTCTTCATCAACGCCACCATCTACATGGCGGTGATCGCGGTCTACGAGATCCTGCCGCGCTACACGCAGCGGCCGTGGAAGTCGGGCAAGGTGTTCCTCGCGGCCTGGACCCTGTCGACGCTGATGGTGCTGTTCATCTTCCCCCACCATCTGCTGATGGACTTCGCCTTTCCGAAATGGATGCTGGTCATGGGGCACGTGATCGGCTACATGAACACCTTCCCGATCCTGCTCGTGACCGGCTATGGCGCGCTGATGATCGTGCACCGCTCCGACATCGACTGGGACATGAGTTCCAGGCTGCTCTTCCTCGGCCTGTTCGGGTGGACGGTGGGAGTGATGCCGGCCTTCATCGATGGCACGATCCCGGTCAACTACGTGATGCACAACACCTTGTGGGTGCCGGGGCATTTCCATACCTACCTCCTGCTCGGGATGGTGGCGATGGTGTTCGGCTTCATGTACTTCCTCGGCAAGGCGCGCCGCGATGAGCGCGACGGCATCCTCGATCGCGCCGCGTTCTGGGTCTTCGTTGTCGGCGGGATGGGCTTCGTGCTGAGTTTCCTGATGGGCGGCAAGGAAGGGGCGGCACGCCGCTACGCCCAGCATCTGCCGGAATGGCTGCCTTACGATCGGGCAGGGTCGGTGTTCGCGGCACTGGTGATCGCCGCCAGCCTGCTGTTCATCGTCCGCTTCCTGCTCCGGCTCGGGCTGGCCCGGCGCGAACATGCGCGCGCCAGCATTCCGGTGGGGCTGCCCGCCGCGTGAGCGCCGGCCTGCACGGGGTGCTGGCGTCGGCGCTGGCGGGCATCGCCGGTGCCGCGATCCTGTGGCAGGCGACCGACGGGCTGAGCGCGTTCACCGCGGAAAGCGCCCGCCGCGCCGAAGTGCTGCGCAGCCCGCGGGCGCTGCCCGCCGCCATGCTGCAGGACCAAAACGGAGCGTTCTTTTCGCTCGATGACTACCGCGGCCGGCTGCTGGCGGTGGAATTCATCTATACCCGCTGCGAGACCGTGTGCCTGAGCTTGGGGGCGGCCTTCCGGCAAATCCGCGACCGCGTTCCGCCGCAGGCGCTGGAGCGAGATTTCGCCCTGCTGAGCCTGAGCTTCGATTCCGCGCACGATCAGCCCGCCCAGCTGCGTGACTACGCCCGCCGCTTCGGGGCCGACGGCAGGCACTGGCGCGTAGCCCGTGTCCCGGATCGGGCGACGCTGGGCGCGCTGCTCGAACGCTTCGGCGTGGTGGTGATCCCGGACCGGCGCGGTGGCTTCGAGCACAACGCCGCGATTCATTTGATCGACCGCGAGGGGCGTCTCGCCCGGATTAGCGATCCCGAGGATGTGCACGGTTTCGTCGCCAGCGTCGAGGCGCTGCGATGAGGGCGGGGCGCGCAACGGCCCGCCATGCGCTGCTCCTGCTGTACGGGGGGCTGGCGCTGGCGCCGCTGCGGGCCGGGCTCGAGGCGACGATGGCCACGCACATGCTGGTGCAGATTCCGCTGCTCGGCGCGCTCGGTTTCCTCGCCGCGCGCTGGCTGCCGCCGCAATGGCAGCAGCGCATGCTCGCGCTCAGCGGCGGCCCGGCGGCGTGGGTGGTGGTGGCAGTGTTTGCGATGGCGTACTGGATGCTGCCGCGGGTGCTCGATGCCGCCCTGGTGTCGCCCGCGGTCGAACTGGCCAAGTTCCTCACCGTGCCCCTGCTCGTCGGCCTGCCCCTCGGGCTCGCCTGGCCGCAGCTGTCCCTGATCGGACGCGGCTTCGTCTGGACCAATATGATCAGCATGCTTGCAGTGCTCGGCTGGCTGTATCTGGCCGCACCGCTGCGGGCCTGCAACAGCTACTCGCTCGAGCAGCAGCAGCAGACCGGTGGGCTTCTGGTGGGGGCAGCGTTGATCCTTTTCGTCGTCTGGTTCGGCACGCTGTTCATCGGCCGGGGGGCGGCCACTGGACGCTGATTCGACACCCCGATGTCTTCCGCTGCGGTTTCGGCGGCTGATCGAGCGGTTTCCGGCTCAGAGCTTGTGAACTTTTCGGTCACGCCCGCCGAAGGGGGCGCGAGTGGGTTTGTGACCGCCGTGGGGGCCAGATGATCTATTGAGCATGAAGGTGCTCGCGTTATCG
>NZ_JALLIK010000058.1:0-9323 GCF_023093595.1 Thauera aromatica | reverse complement strand
ACTCGTCAATTTTGGTTTCCAGATCGGCAGCGTCACGGATCACCCCACCGCCAAAGCTGATGCGGATCACCGGATACCGGACCGACCAGTTCCACCGGCCGTGCACCGCCAACCCACGAAACAGCGGCTCGTTGCCCTCGAACAACTCGGCCAGGGTATCGATGAACAGGCTCTTGCCAAAGCGCCGCGGACGCGACAGAAAGTAGTAGTTGCCTTCTTCGATCAGTCGCAGCGCCGCGCCGGTCTTATCGACGTAGTAGCAATCGTCCTCGCGGATGCGCGCGAAGGTCTGGATGCCGATGGGGAGCTTCTTGCGGGACATGACGGGTGCGATGAAATATAAGACTTGCCAAAGCCCATTGTAGCCCGCACAGCAAGGCGCCGTTCTTCAGAATCCGGCTTGGTTGTGAGCCAATTTTATTGCCACGGCCGCCAACCCTAGCTTTCCTCGGAACCATCCTCCGGGATAAGCCCGAACGACTCCCGGACGACGTCCTCGACACGGTTCAGCACGTCGGCCGGTAGATGGAAAAACTGTTTTCGCCGCCTCGCAGAGAGCCGCCCCCGATTCGACTGCGCCATGCGGATCAACGCCGACAAATCCTTCTTGGGGAGATCGAACGCTGCATCCAGCCGCGCGAAGGCTTTGTCGTAGCCGCTCAGCCACGCCAGTTCGCGGGGAATCTCATCTTCCACGGCTTGCTGGATCATACGGTGCAGGAAAGCCACTTCTCTGCTGGCATCAAAGAACCGGTAGGCTCGGCTCCCCGGATGCGCGGTTACGTGAGGCGCTTCTTCAGCACGCACGTAGCGCCAGAGCCGCGTCACCGGCTGGGAGAAACCCGAAAGCACCTCGAGGTAGGTCGGGATGTTCTTCAGGATGACGGCGGATACGGGCACCACCGTTCCAGTCGGCAGCAGCCCTGAGTGCGTCAGCACGTGATGGATGAGAAACCGGTGCAGGCGCCCGTTGCCATCCATGAACGGGTGCAGGTAGACGAAGCCGAACGCGGCGGCGGCTGCCTTGACCAGAACATCGGTGCAGCGGTGGTCGTCGTTGATGAAGGCCTCCCATCCCTTCATTGCACGCGCAAGCTCGGCCTGCGGCACCGGAAAAAACGTGACGCGGCCGGTGGCGTCCTCCAGCCAGTTCTGCCGGGTGCGGTAGGAGGCCTCCTGGCTATAGACGTCGCGCACGACGGCGTTCTGCAGGCTCACCAGCCAGTTCTCGGTGACCTGCGTCGTTTCTCCGGCACGCCGGAGCAGTTGTACAAAGCGCTCCTGCTTGTCCGAGCTCGGGCTCTCACGCTCGATCTCGAAGCTGCTGCGCGTCTCGGAGAGGTGCAGATAACTCAGCGCGCGCTCGTGGAGCGCCGCGTCGGTGACCGATGCCAGGGTCTCCCGCGCCTTGTCGAGGAGCTCAGGCAAGGAAGGTCCGCTCGGCAATGCCGCGCGCCGCACCGTTGGGGAAAAGTCGGCCGTTCCCAGCGCATTGTTGCGTACGCGGAACTTGCGGTCGTTGGTGGGCTGTTTGGCGGTAAGGACGTCCTCTGGAGAAAACAGGTCGACGTAGCCCCCTGCCGGCAAGACTTCAACCGGGAGCGCCTGCCCGGTCAGCCACTCCCAAAGATGGCAGGCCCGCCGAATGTGCGCGCCGTTGGGCGCCTGGCGCAAGCGGGCCAGCAAGTCCTGTGGCGGGAGGTGCTCGAACAAAGCATCGATTACCTCGAGATTCACGCCCTCGTGGCGCAAGGCAAATTCAAGATGGCCGACCAGCGAGTCCTCGATCGCGACACCTCGCGGGAAGAGCACTCGGTCGGCGGAATCCACGCGCCGATTCACCGAACCACTGATCTCCGCCGCTTTCGCCAGCGGCCGGACTGCCAAGGAGAGTCGGCTGATGAGTTGTGCGTAGCCAATCGTCGCCATCGAACCCTCGAAATTTGTTTGTTCGACCCGAAATCCGTTATCAAGTCCTCGACTACAGAACAGTTTATTCGAGAATTTATTGTTATCGTCGATCAATCGGCGCGAGCGGATAGGTCACGCCAGCCGGTACCCAGGTCTGCTCCGCGCGGTCGTACTGCAGACCCCTGCAGCGACGCCTGCATCGCTCGGGTCTCTGCAAGGTGGTTGAGCAGCGGGATGACTTCGGCCAGCGGATGCCCGTTGTGCTCGTGCCAGTCCGCCTGTGCTGCGAAGGCGTCCGCGTTCTCTTCAAGCCACTGCTTTTGCCGGGCTTCGGCCTCCACCACTCGCTCATCCACCACAAAATGCTCCACCACCACCCGCTCATGCCCACTGCCGCAAACCTGACCGGCCTCGTCCAGCAGCTCCACCCGCAAAGCCACCCCATTCGGTGCGCCGTTCAGCCATAACGGATTCACCAGACCCGCGTTGAAGCTTGCATTGGCACGCAGCGGGATGCGCAGCTGCTGGAGGCCGTTGATGTCGATATGCAGACACAAAGTCTGCCCAGCCGGGCAGGGCAGGGTGCGACCGCACACATAAAAGTTGCGCGCGTAGGGTAGGGCGTCCACCGTCAGGCGTGCGGTCTGGGCCATAGAAAAACCATTCAGCGCTGCGTCGAAATTCAATCCGGCAAAGTGACAGCGCATCTGCAAGTCGTCGTCTGGCACAGCGCCGTCCAGCAGATGCGCCCAGCGCTGCTCCTGCTGCTGCAACATGGCCTCGGCCAGCGTCAGGCCAGCGGTTTGCGGTGTGGCGACGAAGCTTGGCGCCAGGGTGCTCATCAGCGCGTCGTCCTCGTCCGTCTGAGCCGCACCCGTCAGCCGCGCCGCCCATTGCTGTGCCAAAGTGCGCTTGATCTCTTTGCGCCAGCGCGCAAACAAGGCGCGGCTATTGCTCTCGTTACGCTCGTCCACCTGCCTGCGGCTCAGGCTCACGTGGTGGCGGATGCGGCTGTGCGGCGCCAGATACACCTTGCGGCCGGCCCCGCGCAGCTTGAAACACAAATCGACGTCCTCTGCGCCATTCACATAGCGCACGTCGAACCCGCCCACCGCGTCGAAGTCGGCCTTGCGCAGCAGCATGCACGCGCCCGTCACCGCCGGCATCTCCACCGCCTCGCTCCCGCCTGCCGGCAGGCTGCGGATATGCTCGAACTGGCCCCGCAGGTTCAGCCGCACCCCGGCGTGATCCAACGCCCCGTCGGCCACGCGAAACTGCACATTGCCCACCACGCCTGCGCGCAGGCGCGGGGTGTTCAGCACCACCAGCATGGGCGCCAGCCAGCCGGGCTCGAACAGTAGATCGTTGTTCAACAGTCCGATCACGTCCCCTTGGGCCAGGGCCACTCCGGCATTGCAGCTGCGCGCAAAGCCCAGGTTGTGCGGATTGAGATGGACACGAACGCGCGCATCCCTCAGCGTTGCCAGCCACGCCCGCGTGCCGTCGGTGGAGCCGTCATCCACCAGGATGATTTCGTAGTCCAGGTCTGGCGGCAACGAAGCCCGCAGCGACGCCAGCATCGCCTGGGTCTCTGCGAGATGGTTGAACAGCGGGATGACAAAGCTCGTCGGTAGTGAGGGCAAGGTGCAGCCTTCCGGGAAATGGATCCAATCGATGCGCCTGTAAGCGCGATAAGGCTACCCAAACACCTCCGCCTCCTCCAGCTTCGCCCCCAACTTGTCCTTCGCCGACAGCGACGGCTCGCCCTCCACCGGCCACGGCAGCGCCAGCGTCGGGTCGTTCCATGCAATGCAGCGCTCGTGTTCCGGTGCCCAGTAGTCCGTCGTCTTGTACAAGAACTCCGCCACCTCCGACACCACCACAAAGCCGTGTGCAAAGCCTTCGGGAATCCACAGCTGGCGCTTGTTTTCGGCGGACAGCGTCACCCCCACCCAACGGCCAAAGGTGGGCGAGGCGCGGCGGATGTCCACCGCCACGTCCCACACCTCGCCGCTCACCACCCGCACCAGCTTTCCTTGCGGCTGCCGGATCTGGTAGTGCAGGCCGCGCAGCACGCCCTTGACTGAGCGCGAATGGTTGTCCTGCACGAATTCCGTTTCCACCCCGGTCAGCTCCGCAAAGTGTCGCGCGTTGAAGCTTTCGAAGAAAAAGCCCCGCTGATCGCCGAACACCTTCGGCTCGATGATCCGCACCGCGGGGATTGCCGTCTGGATCACATTCATCAGAACACCTTGTCCTGCAGCAGGTTGAGCAGATACTGGCCATAGCCGTTCTTGGCCATGGGCGCAGCCAGCGCGCACAGCGCGTCGTTGTCGATCCAGCCGCTACGCCAGGCGATCTCCTCGGGCGAGGCCACCTTCAACCCCTGGCGGTGCTCGATGGTCTGGATGAACTGGCTCGCCTCCAGCATGCTTTCGTGTGTGCCGGTATCCAGCCAGGCGTAGCCCCGGCCCATCAACTCGACCTGCAGCGCGCCACGTTCCAGATACAGGCGGTTCAGATCGGTGATCTCCAACTCGCCGCGGGCCGACGGGCGCACCTGCCTGGCCAACTCCACCACCTGCGCATCGTAGAAATACAGCCCCGTCACCGCATACCGCGACTTGGGCTTGGCGGGCTTTTCTTCCAGGCTCAGTACCTTGCCGTCGGCGTCGAACTCCGCCACGCCGTAGCGCTCGGGGTCGTGCACCGCATAGGCAAACACCGTCGCCCCTTCATCCCGCCCAGCGGCACGCTTGAGCAGCGCGGCAAAGTCGTGGCCGTGGAAGATGTTGTCGCCCAGCACCAGCGCGCACAGCGAGCCGGCCAGAAACTCCTCGCCAATCAAGAAGGCTTGCGCCAGTCCATCGGGCGAAGGCTGCACTGCATACGACAAGCGAATGCCCCACTGGCTACCGTCACCCAGCAGCTGCTCGAAGCGCGGCGTGTCCTGCGGCGTGGAAATGATCAGGATGTCCCGAATCCCCGCCAGCAGCAGCGTGCACAGCGGGTAATACACCATGGGCTTGTCGTAGATGGGCAGCAACTGCTTGGAGACAGCCAGGGTTGCGGGGTAGAGGCGGGTCCCGGAGCCGCCCGCCAAAATGATGCCTTTTCTGTTATTCATCTGCCTGTTCCTTGAGCAATTGGTGCCCCTTTTCCGTGAGGCGATAGCGCTGTAATCGGCTTTGTGGTTTATCTGGAATTGTCATTTCAATGACGCCGCGATCGAGCAGGTTGCGGATCTGTTTATGCAGTTCGCCGGATACCGACTTATGTCCCAGCGCTTTTGCAAGCGCCGCCTTGCCTGCCTCCTGGGCGCCCAGCAAAACGACGAGCTTTGCTGCAAGAGAGGACTCTAGCCGTGACTCTAGCCGTGACTCTAGCCGTGACCTGCCTTTTGGAAGGCGTGACGGCTCAGTCTCCGTCAGCACACCCGATACATGGGGGTGTGCAAGGAAGATGCGCAACTGCAGGCCAGTGGCAAGTTCGGTGATGCGCGGCTCTGGAAGGCCCAGCCGATCGGCCTCGGCAAAGATGCGCTTGATGCCGCTGCCCCATTGCTCGATCAAGTGCAACTCGCGAAACACCCGAGCAATGACAGGATTGCGGATGCGGGACACCCCGCTTTTCATGTCTTCGACGGTCATCCCAGGCAGCAGCAGACCAGGGCTTTCGATGTCGATACGATCGTCGAAAAAGGCGACCCGTATCGGCGTACCGCGATGCGCATAGTCACTGTGCACCAAGGCATTGACGATCGCCTCACGCAGCATCGCCAGCGGAATGCTCCACACATCTTCACGCTGCATCGCGCCGAAACGGGCGGATTTGAATGCGTGCTTCTTCAGGAAAAGCTCAATCTGCTCCACCGCATCGGGCAGGTGGGCGTGGATGTCCTGCTGGTCGAAGATTTCGACCTTGTCCGTGCCACGAAACCGACCGCATTGCACCCACGCATCAGGGAAGTAGTACTCGCGCGCCTTACCAAACAAGAGAACAGCCCCTTGCGTGGGTATCAGGCGGCCCTGTTCGGGACGCAACAATTTCAAGGTCAGCAGGCCTTGATCATCCAATGTGCGCTGCTGCCCAAGCAGTCGTTCGATAGCAACAAGATCGAGATCGTCCCGGCCAAGCTCGGGCACCGGCTGCTCATCAAACACCCGGCCTGCTGCCGCGTGGTGCCTCTCGGCAATCCATCCTGCCCCCGCCTGCCGGTTGCTCGAACCCAAGCGTACGTAAACACCCTGTTCCGGGCCCAGGCTGTTGAGATAGTGTGGGCAAGCACTGCTGGGGAAAACCTCCACGATCAGCAAGGTGCGCTCACCCATGCTGACAAGTTCCACGTTCGGCATGAGTCGTGGCGAGATGGCATCGACGATCAGGCTGCAGATGCGCTCTTCCTCACCCAGCGGATCCGCAACACCCAGCACATGTCGGGCGTCATCCACACCAACCACAAGGCAACCGCCCGCCGCATTCGCAAAGGCCACCAGCGTCTTGAGCACGTTCCGCGGAGACGACAAGTCGCGCTTGAACTCAAGCGTCTTGCCTTCCGGCTGCTTCAACAACTCTTCGATGCGCGGGGTCATGGGTGGGATTTGAAGAAGCGTTTCAAAAAATCTGCTGAAGAATATGCCGAACCCCAACCTGCCAATCCGGCAGCGTCACGCTTTGCGGGGCGATCACGTCGGTTTCCAGATACACGCTGGCCTTGTCGCCGGTACACACATAGGCGGCACGCTGCAGATTAAACTCCACCTGGCCATCCTTGCCGGTCAGCAGAATCTTCATGCGGCGCCCCCGTACTGCTTGCCCACCCACTCCCGATACGCCCCGCTTTGTACGCTGGCCACCCATTCCGGGTTGTCCAGATACCACTGCACGGTCTTGCGAATCCCCGTCTCGAAGGTCTCCGCCGGCTTCCAGCCCAGTTCGCGCTCGATCTTGCGCGCGTCGATCGCATAGCGGCGGTCGTGGCCGGGGCGGTCCTGCACGTAGGTGATCTGCTCGGCATAGCCACGACCATCGGCGCGCGGCTGCAGCTCGTCCAGCAAGGCGCAGATCGTGCGCACGATGTCGATGTTGGCCTTCTCGTTCCAGCCGCCCACGTTGTAGGTCTCGCCCGGGGTGCCGGCCTGCAGTACGCGGCGGATGGCGGTGCAGTGGTCCTCCACATACAGCCAGTCGCGAATCTGCTGCCCGTCGCCATACACCGGCAGCGGCTTGCCCGCCAGGGCGTTGACGATCATCAGCGGGATCAGCTTTTCGGGGAAATGATAGGGGCCGTAGTTGTTGCTGCAGTTGGTGGTCAGCACCGGCAGGCCATAGGTATGGTGATAGGCCCGCACCAACATGTCGGAGCTGGCCTTGCTGGCCGAATACGGGCTGTTGGGCGCGTAGGGCGTGGTTTCGGTAAAGGCCGGGCCATTCGGCCCCAGGGTGCCATACACCTCGTCGGTGGATACATGCAAAAACCGGAACGCCTGCTTCGCCTCGCCCTGCAGCGCGCCCCAGTGCGTCCTTGCCGCCTCCAGCAGGCGGAAGGTGCCCATCACGTTGGTGTCGACAAAAGCCTCGGGGCCGTGGATGGAGCGATCGACATGCGATTCGGCCGCGAAATGCACCACCGCGCGCGGCGAATGCTCTGCAAACAGGCGCTGCAGCAGCGCCGCATCGCGAATGTCGCCTTGGACGAACACATGCTGGCCCGAGCCCTTCAGCGAATCGAGATTGCCCAGATTGCCGGCATAGGTCAGCGCATCCAGGTTGATGACCGGCTCGTCGGTCTGGCCGCACCACTGCAGCACAAAATTCGAGCCGATAAAGCCGGCACCACCTGTTACCAGAATCATGAGTTCACCTAATTTATTGAAATAAGAAATATGCAAAAACGTTCAAGTTCATGCTGCAAATCGAGCACGTGCAGCATCCCTCGCAGGGGATGCATTGTTCGCCCAGCGGGCAAGCGCTAATTCGCAATCAGCCATGAGGGTATCGGCGATCAACTCGGGGTGATGCTCAATCAGGTAGAAGACAGACCTCGCCTCCGGAATTAAATCCTTTTCGCGAAATGGAGTACCGTGAAAAAACTTATCCCGCAGTCGCCCCGCAATCTCGATGCGGTCGTAGCTGATTTCACGCCCATCCACTTGCAGGTGACACATTGCTCCGTCTTCAAGGTTGAGCATGATCTTGACCGCCCGGCGCGACTTGATCTCTTCGCCCTTCAGTGCGTAGGCAAGGCTTTCAAGCACATTAAAAAGCCGGCACACCTTGAACAGAGGATTCTTCTCTCGAGTCGCATCAGCGAATAAAGACATGGCAAAAGCAAAACGAGGGTCTTCTTCTGCTGCCTCTCTGATGCGATCTACTTTTTCCTGGAGCGCCTTGGCTGTATTGCCAAATCCGAGGTGTTGCCGCCGCCGAGAGTGAGGGGGCACCATCCGAAAGAACGGCGGGGCTTGGTCGGTCAGGGTAACGTAAGCAAACTCAGTCAAGCGTTCGCCGCTTACCCAAGCAATAATTTGTTCGGCTTGCTCGATTTTCGCGTGGGCTGCGGCTTCGAGAACCTCCGACGGCGCACTGACTGCAGGAAAGTAAATCACCGTAATCACGGGCAAGCTCTCCGCACCTTGCGCCAATCCCGCGGTTGTTTGCTCAGATGTCAGCTCGACGCCAAAGAACTGGCGTAAGTAGGATGCAACGTAGCCAACTTCTGTATTGAAACCCAATGAGGCAAGCGGCACTGCCAGCACGTCCGGGCTGATCCAAATCGGAGATTGAAGGAAGGCTCCGTAGCAGAGTCGGTGTACGGCAGGTCTTCGTGATATCTGCTCAGCAGCCTTTTCGTAGTTCATCAAAGACGATCCAGGTCCGAGTCTGAAATCATCAAGTCCTTCAGGAGTTCAAGCTGCGCTTCAGCACGCAACAGCTGAACGCGCAATGCCTCAAACTCGGATGCCTGCGTTTGCAGTGTGGCCTCTTTTTCGGCCAGCTCCACTTTTAACGACGAGACTTCAGCGATTGATGTCTTCAGCGCGTGCAGTTCGTTTGCAGCTTGCCTGATCGATGACTGCAAGCGTCCGACAACAGTAGGTGTGCCCTCGCTCAGCAATCGAAATCTGACCGTGGCCGTTAGAGTCCAGCCTTCACCTGCTTCAGTCAAAAAACTTTCGGGTATCGCCAGTTCAGCGTAAGGGTCAAATCCAGTTGCGATGACAGTGAACCTGGATTCGTCGCCTTCATTGCAGATGACCTGCATGTCGTCAGAAGCACTCACAAAACCATGCGCACCATTAGCCGTAAGCGGTAACTGCCCGGCGTCCTTGCCTACTTCGAGATTTCGAAGAGATCGGATCGCAGCGGATTGGCCGCGAAGTGTTGCTTCCACAGCCTTGGGGTGAGCTGCG
>NZ_JALLIK010000059.1:0-9382 GCF_023093595.1 Thauera aromatica | reverse complement strand
TTGCGCCTCTCCGCCGATGCCGTCACTGCCAATCCCGTCGTCGTTGAACATGGCGTGAATTGTCCAACGATGGCTACGCAGCGAGAAGGACGCCGCTCAGTGACCGGTTACCATTAGCCGTCCATCGAACGCAGCCCGCCGCATCGTTTAGTGAAAGTTCCCGCACCTCACAAAATGCGGGCCGATCTGTCAGGTCAAGGCGCAAGGAAAGGAAACGATCTGGTGTGGCAGGTAGTGAAAACACCAAAGTCTGCTCTTCGTCCCCAAAGTTGAACGGTTGAACCAGGCTGCGCGATTCAAGGTAGTTGAGGCTTGGGGTTCTCCAGTAAACGGTAGCGTGCGCATTTTGGCTGGCAGCCTCGTAGATGGCCTGGCCATGCACAAAGATCTGTGACTCCAGCGCTTCTGTGCGTGCAGACCTGGCTAACCAAGGCTCCAGCGCCGACCGCAGCGTATCGAGCTTGTCTTGTAGCTGGTCAAACACGGCAGGCGAAGCGTCATAGAAGTGACGATCGAAGGCGTTGTAAACCTCATACGCAAAATCGACGAAGGGCGAATCTGGTAGAGGTGCTGCAGCTGACTTGTGGTCAAGCTTGGGGTCAAGAAAGGCGCATGCCTTGGCCAATACTTCCGGCTCTGTTGCTGAAAATGCGGTACCCAGATGGCCGTCCAGCTCGCCAAGAACATATTGGGTGTTGTTCAGCAGCTCAGCATATCGAACCAGTGCCCGCGCCTCACCGCGCGAATGGCGTTCAGCATCCATCAAGTAGATGGCATACAGCAGGGCCGATTGATTGGGATGCATGCCATCTCGTCGCGAGAGAGATGCAACAACATCTGCCGGGCTACGCAAGGTAACCACATATTGGGTTTTTTCGCCCAGATCGGAAAATACCTCCTTCCAGACCGGTAAAAGTCTGCAGGTACGCGGATCTTTCAAGATCTTTCTTTCCTGGCTCCTGTACTCACTCTGAAAAACATTGGTGGCCGACTCTTTCATCTCTGATACAGAACTATTTTCCACATCAAAAATCAGGGGGCGAACATCATTCCAGCCGGACAGACCAAAATGCCGCATCAAACGGTCATTTTCGGAAACAATCTTCGTGCTTTCGAAATAGCCTTTCGGGTTGAACTCGTTGGATGAGAGCAACTGAAGTCCCGGAAAAAAATCCAAAAAAGAAAAAAATCCCGCCGTTGCAGAAGTACCACTGCGGTGCATTCCGAGCACAACAAGGAGAGACATGGAAGGCGTCTTTACAAGTAATTGGGCTGAAAAAATGACTTGATTATCTAGTTGCCTAAATAGACTTTGTGCAAAAAGTCTACCGCACCCCTGATGGATCGCTTGGGTTCAGCGGTCTCGAGCATTTCAATGCAGAGCCATCGGTCGTATCCAACGCTTGCAAGCGCGTTTGCAGCCACAAAATGGTAAGGGGTCGGCTCAGTAAAGTCGGACAGCTGTGGCTGACTGATATGAAAGTGTGCAATCTCGGCTGCGGTCTCTTGAATCGCCAGACCTATATCATCACCTTGCACACATGTGCATCCTGCATCGAGGTGAAACACCAAGCCTGGCCTATCAACCGCCCGTACCAGTGCAAGGCTCTCTTGGTATGAAGAGATGAATTCAGCGCCATACGCCACCGGTACAGCCTCCAGACCCAAGGAGACATTGTGCTTTTCAGCGATTTCGGCCAGTTCTGACAAGCGCTCTATTGCCAAGGCGCGCGCAGTCTCCATGGGATGACCTAGCAGCAGTCTGTTTTTAGGTGCTCCAAAGACGAGAACCTTGGCACCCGCCACCGAAGCGAGCTGGCAAACATTGTCCATATGCTTGCACAGTGCTGCGTAACTGCCAGGGTCACCTAGCAGTTGCAGGTTGGGGTGCCCGAAAAGAAAAGCTTGAAATGACGAAATTTCAAGACCGTGCTTCGCTACGCGCTGTCGAAATGCGTCCATCACTGACGTCGTCAGTTCATCCCATGGCGCCACTTTCCCGGGGGCGACTTCAACACCTTCAACACCGAGGTTAGCCAGCAGGGCCAGCATCTCGTCGTCATTGCCCGTCCAGGCCAGGTTTGAGATTGCGAGCTTAGGCACAGTGCACCTCCGGCGACTTCAGCCAGCGTGCCATTTCGTCTAACACTTCCGGCGCACGCATCAAGTAGCGTTCATCGGCCTCACCAAACGCCTGCGCGTGAACAGACTGCATATCGTAGAAGGCGACTGGTGCGGGCGCAGTACCCGCAGCAATGCCGGGAAAGAACCGTTCTTTGATAACCCGCATCGGCAAGGGCTCCACAGCAAAGTTCACCAAGCTCAAACGGCGCTCGATGACCTTCTGAATATCAGCCCAGATTCTCGTGAGCGGATACCACTGAAAACACGACGCTAGATTGATTTTTTCTGTCTGATTCGAACAGAGAAAATCATACAAGGCGTTCTTTTTCAGCCCAGGGCCAAAAAGCGCGGGCAAGCGCACAACGTGCAGCTCCTCAAACTTACCTTCAAGCGCTTTTTCCAGAAGTAGCCGATGGCGCCCATAAGGGTGCAGTCCCTCAAGCTCAATGGATGTGCGTTCATCCACACCTGCAGGATGTGGGTAGACATCCACAGTGGAAATGAGCACAAAACGTCGTGCCTTGACGGTGCTGTAAATATCGATCAAACGCTCGATAATTGCCCAGTCCTCTGCAGGATTCTTGTTGGCCCACCATTTGACAGCGGGGACACCAGCGCAAACGACCAAATCAAAGCCTTTACCACGGATCTCATCGACATTCTTCGAGTTGAAACACGCATCAAAACTGGCTTGCCGCGCAATGTTTCCTCCCACAAAGCCGGTATAACCGATCAACGCGCTGGTCATGACAAAAGATCCTCCAGTTCAAACTCTGTTTCAAGCATCGAAAGAATCGTGTCTGATGCATGAAAGATCGTATCGATCTTTCCCGAAAGCACCTTGAAAGTCCGCCCTTCCTTCTCCACGTAACACGAGCGGTCGTCGGTGGCGCCTTCGATCTTGGTTTTTACCGACAATTGAGGTCCGACGTATTCGAACTGATTCTGAAATGCGGGGTAATACCTTGACACCTGCGCTTCCATCAGCTTTCGTTTTGCATCGACGGCCGCGGTGGGTAGATTTCCGAGGAAGGCCCAGGCGTCATCGGATGATTCAAACCGACCCAGCGGTGTATGTGTCACGCTGGAAAGGGTGAACATTTCAGGTTCTTCGCAGGGGTAGATGGAGCAAAGCTGGCCATCGACCGCCGTCAGCGCAAAATTGCCTACAGTGCTTGATCGGTAATAAAGCAGCAAGGTCGGTTCAAAGAAGACGGTCCGCTGGATTGGCAGGCAAGCACCCCAGGTCGCGTCCACCACGTAGTCGAAGCGCTCCCCGTCCACCCACACGCCATCGTCACCAGCCTCAATCGAGCGCACCGCGTGCTGCAAGCGCAAGGCACTGCCCAAGCGTTTGGTAAAGAAAGTGCGCGCTTTTTCCGTCAGCAGCGCGCGCTCTTCGACGCGCAAGCCACCACGACAGTGGGTGATCCCATAGTTCTCTGGTGCCACCTCGACAAACTCCAGCCCCGAAGCACTCATGATCATTCGATAAGTTAGAAAATCGATCAGGGAGTCCTGTTCTGGCACAACGTAGATATTGTGCTCGATGGGTGCCGACAGGCGAGCGTAACGCTCCATGAAGCGCGCATAGCCGTCGCGGGACTGGACGCGCGTGCGATGGTTACGGGCGTAGTGAAAGCCCTGATGGAGACGAAATTGATTGTTGCCCGAAGCGGCGGCCATGACCCGGCCCGATTTTTCAAAAACGACGATCTCGAATCCGAGTGCCATGAAACTTGAGGCGATGTGGCAGCCGTACCAGCCTGCACCGATCACTGCTATTTTCATTCGCCACTCCCCAGCACTCGGGCCAGCAACTGATCAACGGTCGCTTTCAGTCCTGCCATATCTACGACAAAGTTCTCACGTATCCCACCTTCGCCGGCCACAGTAATCGGACTTGAAGCGCTTGGCTGTTCAACGACATATTGAACCGGAAGATAGATACACTCCGTTGCCCCCTCACGAACATTCGGGCTCTCGTAAATTTTCAAATCAGATTTTTTTTCAACTACTTCACGGTTACTGAAAATCACCCCATCAAGATTAGCAACCCACTTGTACTTGGTTAGACCCGCACCCCAAGGCGCTACGAAGCAGTCTGCGGAAAGAATCCATGCCATGGTGCTGCTAAGCTCCATGTCAACTGCGTCGACCACTCTTACACTACCCCCATGCCTCTGCGCTGCAAGAGCAGTTCCTATCGCTTGGACGACCCCCTTCTCCTGCTCCACAAGCCCCCCGTTTGTTCGTTGCTCACCGTAGCTCACTGCCTTTCGGCCCAGGATGCGGTCGTGGCCGTCAATGATGATGGTGAGCTTTGGGATCCGTCCTGCAAGGTAGCAAGCGAGTTCAGCCAAGCCTTCGGTCTGATTCAACCAGGTTCGGTTCTCGAAGCGCAAACCAAAGACGATGCGCAACTCGCCCATACTCTTGGCAGTCACTTGACCCCCAGTTAGGGAACGGCAGTGAATCGCCAGCCGATCCGCAAGAGCTTTGGGGATGTATGAGTCGCCGATTCGCAAAGGAAACATTTTATTTTCATAGACCCATTGAGCGACACTGATCTTGCCAGGTCCTGCAACAACAACATTCAGCCCCGGTTTCTCTAATACTTCACGCGCTCCGAGCCACACTTCTCCAACATCATGCTGGTCAAAGTGAATGAGTGCTTGCAGGTGCTGTGCACCACCGCTCTGTTGCACACGGTGGAGACCAGATACCTCATTCCACAGACGATGGCCTAAGTGACCCGACCGTGTAACGCCAACGGTAGGTACGAGTCCTGATGTTTCAAAATACTTCCGCAAAAGAGGCCAGCGTATTCTTAAGTGGCCAACTAGGTCAGTCAAATGCTTCGTCAAGTTCGCAAATCCCGGCACCCTGCGATAGCATAGATCCATCCTGGTCAAGTCGAAAAAGGCGATTCTCACGCCGGTATGAGAACCAACGAGAATCAAAGCGGACAATGACGATCCTTCGAACAGGGGGTAGGCGAAAACAAAATCATTCACCACTATACCGCGTGTGGCTCTAAGCTGCCGACCTCGCCACTCCAGGTTCATCTCGCCCAAGGCACCTTTCAAGACTTCATCCTGCACCTCTGCTGGCGACGCGTTCAACAAGCGACCCTCTGAGCTTGTCCGATCGCCAGTAAGGTCGTTGGCGCCAGCAAAAAGATCGTCCGCGAACGCCGAAAATTCGGCCGAGAGAGGTTCAATTGCCTCTGTAATCAGGTGAGGTTCGTGCTGACCAGGGGCAACACATTCCAATAAAAGCCGCCTGAAGAGTGCTGAGAACGCTTCTCGAACCCAGGGGCCGTGGCTCCAAATCGTCTGAGCACTATTGCCGATGAACTGGCCGTCCGCATCGAAATACCAAAGTGCCCGTTTGTTTTCTGTGTTTTTGAGTACCAAGATGCAAAGATGATCCTGGACGAGCCAAATTGAGACGGGAGACCACCCGGGAGAAAGTGTATCGATCGCAGACTGGTCGCGTCGCTGAAGCGCTTTCAGGTTCACCTGGGACCGCTCTACCCTGCCATCGGATAAGCTCCAACCGTTGCAGGAAAGAGCTTCGGCAGAGTTTGCGGTGCTAACGATCAAGGCTGGTTGCTGAATGGTCGAGTGTAGGCTAATGCCGTCAAAGTCGATTGAGCGCGTTACCGTGATCAAGGCCGAAATCACATCGTTAACCACGCTCGCAAAGTCTTCTCGTGGTGCAGGTGTGTCCACTGGCGCAGCATCAGAAAAAAGACGCAACACTGGTTGACCACCAAAATATGTGTCGTTATATCGATCGATGACGGGGCTAAACTTATCCCTTAGAGATTCAATAATCTCAGAGTAATAAATTGGTCCAGCGTCCCTCTCCGGGTGCTGCCGGATGAGTTCATCGGAGACCTTGGTTGTGACACCGCTGGGATTTACGGTAAATTTTTTCTGGATATTGAAATTAACGCTTCGGAGTGCGTCTGCTTCCAGCATTGAAAGGGATCTGTTTACCTTATTTTTTTTGATTATGGGCAGTACATCTGAAGGCAAATCGATCGCTTTGAGAAATGATGATCCGAGTTCTTTTTTCTCGGTATCATAGTGAAGAACTCTTATGTCGCCAAAAAAATTTGACCAGGCATCAACTACTTCGAACTGCTGGAGTGTTTTAATCGATTTTCCGTAAGAAAATAGATCTCCCGAGAAGCCATGGCGCTTTACAAGCTGCATATATGATGAGTAAAGCATTTCATACAAATTCCTTACATATGCAATTACTCTAACATTTGCGTCAATAGCTCTTGCAGCAGAGATTAATTCATTGATTTCATTTTCGGATAAAATCTGAAAAGCCTCTGACGAAAGCAGTACTTTAGTAACGTCACCTGTATAAAGTTTTTGCAAAAACTCAAGCGCAATGCCGCTTTTTAGCGCATTAATAAGGTGGACACCATTTCCGGACGTGATCTGGTAATCATCTTTGATTTGATCGCCAAAAACTGGGTACAGGATGCCGGCCTGCTGAAGATGTGCAGTATTTTGGTTAAGCCAAACCTGAAGTGCGGAAGATCCGGTTTTTCCACAACCGATATGCAAATATAGGAATCTAGTCATTTGCGCCTCGCACAGAAAAATCTTCTCGAGCCTTGGTCAAATTCGGGCTGTAGTAGGGGTCGACATTCAAGTGCTGGCCCCAGCGTTTCTTCATGGTCTCAACTTCCAGCTGAAACCGCTTCTGCTTTTCAGGCGTGTCTTCATGACCACGGCTGATGGATTCGTAGTGATAGAGCTCTGCGTGTGGCGTCCAGAGATTACGATAACCAGCCGCCCTGACCTTCAGGCAAAAGTCAACGTCATTGAAGGCCACTTTCAGGTGCTCTTCATCAAGCCCTCCCACCTTCTCGTAAACAGTTTTGCGTACCAACAGGCACGCCGCGGTAACTGCGGACAAAGTTTGGGCGAGGGTAAGACGATAAAAATAACCAGGGTGTTTGCGCGGGAAGTGTTTGTGGCTATGTCCGGCAACACCGCCTAATGAACAGATCACACCTGCATGCTGAATCGTGTCATTGTCGTAATAGAGCTTAGCGCCAACACAGCCAACCTCCGGGCGAACAGCGTGCGAGACCATCTCGGTCAGCCATTCCGGGCTGATGACTTCGATATCGTTGTTGATTAGCCCAATGATCTCGCCCTTGGCCTGGTGTACGCCAAAGTTGTTGATGGCGGAGTAGTTGAACGGGTGGTCGTAGCGCAGCACACGAACACGCTGGTCTTCTTTTTGAATTTGGTCAAAGAAGGCGAGCGTGTCGGGCTCGACGCTGCTGTTGTCAAGGATCAGGATTTCGTAGTGCGTGTAGGTGGATTTTTCCAGAATGCTGCGCACCGCCACTTCCACCAGGTGGCGACGGTCGCGGGTAGGAATGAGCAGGCTGACCAATGGCGCGGGGTCGGGGATGGGCCAACGCGCCCGGTAGGTATTGGGCACCAAGCCTTGTTGGATGCGCACCGCTGGGTTCGCTTTGGCAAAATAATCGGTCAGTGCCTTGATGCCGGCGTCGGTGGTGTAGCTTTTCTCACCAGCAGCCAGCGCTGTGGAGCCTTCCACCGTCCGCCAGTGGTACAGCACCCGTGGAATATGGACAATCTGCGGTGCCTTGACGTGTGGCAAACAGCGCAGCAGCAGATCGTAGTCCTGGCTGCCTTCAACACCTGGGCGGAAGCCACCAATCTTTTCCAGCAAGTCGCGCTTGTACACGCCAAGGTGCGAGACGTAGTTCTGCGAGTAGAACAGGTCCGGGTTCCAGTCGCTTTTGAAGTGGGGGTCAAAGCGCTGCCCGTCCGCTTTGATCTTGTCTTCGTCGCTGTAGATGACCTGCGCGTCAGGCTGCGCGTTGATGGCTTGGGCAACGAACAGCAGGGCGTGTTCAGGCAGTGCGTCGTCGTGGTCGAGCAGTGCGACATAGTCCCCCGTGGCCAACGTCAGCGCCGAATTGGACGCGCGGGAGATGTGGCCGTTCTTGTCGCGGAACACGGTCTTGATCCGCCCGTCCTGCGCTGCATAAGCCTCCAGAATCTGGCGCACATGGGGCTTGGGCGAGGCGTCATCGGCGATGCATAGTTCCCAATTCGGGTAGCTCTGTGCCATCACCGAGTCGATGCAGGCGCGAAGGAAAACCGCATCGGTGTTGTAGGTCGGCATCACTACAGAGATCAGCGGCTTGCGCGCAAGCTGTTCGTAAAGTGCACGCGCTTCTTCCGCGCTGGGAAGGGTGGCGGCCTCCACGTTTTCAATCCATTCCTCGTAGCTGACCTGGCCCGGTGTATGCTGGAACAGCTTTTCATACTCTTGCTTGAGCAGTTCGAGGTAGTCTTTTTTTGCACTTGCGGCGTCATCGACCAGTTTTTTCTGCAGCGCATCTTGGGCTGCAGCAGAAAGCGCTTCCTTGCTTTTGGCAATGGCTGAAAAAAGTTCTTCAGTAATATTTTCTTGATTTATTTTTTTTAGCTCGAAGGCAAAAACCTTAAAAGCACCTTCTGCTTCCTTGGGGTCGAAGCGTATCGAGCGTACCTTGCTTGGGAAATGAACGAGTCTGCTTTTAAGTGAGTTGCTTAAAAAGGGTAGTGTAATCGACGAGGCTTCGGAATAGCCTTCGCCGTAATCGGGATAAAATTTCGCGATATTTTTTTTATTTTTCGCCTCAATTAACAGGCTGACTCGGTACCAGCCTGCCTCATGATCTCGCTTGCCTGAGATGCACAGTTCAAAGTGAGGGTCGTGGCTTGTCGAAATCCAGGCAGATGCGTCTGATTGTTCAGCTTCAACGCCACCGATCGGGATGAGCTTTACTGTACTTGATTTCCTCTTAAGGCGGGCGGCGGCGACTTCTTTGTTCGCGCTGGCAAATTTTTCGATATATGGGTTTTCAGCTATAGCTTCATCATATAAGGAGAGTGCAGTAATGTAATCCCCGTTACGCAGATGGTAATTGGCTTCCGAGAGTTTTGTTTTAGGGATTGCAGCGGGCCTACACTTGCTATGTAAATCTGGCGTTAACATTGCTTATCTCTGATGGTCTTGATGTTCAATTCTTGATGGCCGAACTGGCTGAAGAAATTTCCTTCAGCTGCGTGTTTGCCCTGGCCTGAAGTCATCTCGTTATACACAACTCTGCCCCACCAGAGCGCCGGCTGAAATAATCGTTGACCTTCAATGACTTACGCGAAGCGCTTGTAAACCTTGCAAAAAACGCGTCTACTCT
>NZ_JALLIK010000060.1:0-9676 GCF_023093595.1 Thauera aromatica | reverse complement strand
GGCCAAGCGAAGGAGGCCGGGCGAGTTGCCCACAGCCAAGCCCGGTGGATAACCCTGCCCCATCGCGACACCATGGCCTCTATGGTGAGGAGGGTAGTCCAGTGAGCGTGCGGACCAAGAAGGCACAAAAAACTTTCACCTACCCACTCTTCTGGCTATAATGCCGCCCTTTCACGGACAGGTGGATGAGTGGTTTAAGTCGCACGCCTGGAAAGCGTGTTTGGGATAATATCCCAACGCGGGTTCGAATCCCGCCCTGTCCGCCACCGCACACCATAAAGCCCTGATTCGTCGGGGCTTTATCTTTTTGTAGGTCTCCGGGCCCTGGTGGCGAGTTCCCACGACGCCCGGCTGGCAAAAACCTCGCCGGCAAAGAGCAGTTCGCGCCGGATCCGGCGCAGATCAGGGCCTATTCCATTGCTTCGCCGGATGGGAGCCGGCTTATGCGCCATGCCGGTGCACGGCATGATCGGCACGACTTGCCGCCTCTCCGTATCTGTATAAAAATACAGTCACAGGAGAAGTGCCATCATGTCCCCCACCCGCCGATCCCATCAGACCTGTCCGTACTGCCACATACCGGTCGCCATCGAACAGTTCGAGTTCGCCTCGGACCAAACCCACACCTACAGAGTCTGTCCGGAATGCGGACACCCCCTGCTCCTGAACGAACCGTCGACCGCATCTCCTGCAGCACGCAACATGACAAAGCCGACCGGACGGGCAGATCCGGCACAAGCGTCCCACCCCCGCCTGCCCGACCTCATGGAACGGTATTCCGGTCACGCTGGCGGCATGAGATGAGCCAGCTCAGCTTCGATTTTGCCGCCGATCGCGGCTTCACTCCTGGGCGTGCGGCATCTTCCAGACACACGGCCGCTCCCGGGCCATACCCGGCTCCGGCCAAATCCGATCCAAATCCCGCTCGACCCGCGCCCATGACCACCGACACTGCCCCTCTTTCCGCCCCTGAATCCGCCGCCGCGGCGGACGTTCCGATAGCGATCCGCGAAGACCGCCTGTGGCACGACGCCGGCTGGATGGCGCGTGTAATCAAGAACGAGGATGACGACGGCTGGGCCGTCGAAATGCTTCAGGATGGAGAGCCCGAACCGGCACTGGTCGGCCCGTGGACCATGGGGCGCGACAAGAAGAACCCCAAGCCGCTGGATCAGGCCGCGTTCAACACGCTGGTGAAGACCGCCTCCGAAGTGCTCCTGCGCCACCGCCAGCAACACCATGCCGCGCTGCACAAGCGCCTGACGGTGTTCGCCCTCGACAGGCAGTGGGAAGTCCGGCTGGACATCGTTCCCGACGAGTACGAACCCTATGCCCTGCTCAGCGCATTCGACGAGGCGGGCGACGAACTCGCGCAGCTGCGGGTGCGCCCCGACTTCAGGCTGACGAGCGCGAGCGCCACCGCGTGGATCATCGACGACTTCCGTCGTCCGCGGCAGGAAGACGAATGAGCATCGCCGCAGGCGCAAGCCTCGTCGGGGAGCGTATCCTCCGGTCGCCGAGCGCCACAGGGCACTGGTCCCTCGGCCTGACCAGCACCGCAGCCTCGAACACCGCAGCGCCCCGCTGAACCGCAGCCCGCGTCCCGATGTCCGCGTCCGTCAGCCGGCGGGCTCGAGGCCCGTCCGGCCCGGGACCGGGCGTACGGCATCGCTCGACTCAGCACTACGCCGTTCCGTCAGCGCGGCAATGATCTCCTCGTCATAGCTGTAGATATCCTGGCGCAGCTGCACGCCGCCGGCTTCATCGAGCCCCGCGGTGAAGTAGAGCAGCAGTACCGGAATCTCGCGCCCGACCGCAATCGTGCGGGTCGCCCCGCGATCGAGCTCGGCCACGAGCGTTTCCGCACTCCAGCGCTGCGGATCGTCGAGCAGCAGCAAGGCGAGCTCCAGCGGCTTTTCCAGGCGCAGGCAACCCGAGCTGAAAGCACGCACGCTGCGCCCGAACAGCTCCGGCGCATTGGTGTCGTGCATGAAGATCGTATAGGGGTTGGTGAGCGCGAACTTGATCCGCCCGAGCGCGCCGTCGGCGCCCGACTCCTGCACGATCCGGTAGGGAAAGCCGTCGCGGGGCGCCGCCGCCCAGTCGATCGCGGCCGGATCGACCGCCTGCCCCTTGCCGTCGACGACACGCATCCTGTGCGCGGCGAGATAACCCGGATCACGCACCATCGCGGGAATGACATCCTGCTTGAGGATGGTGGGCGGCACCACCCATTTCGGATTGAGTACGAGGTGCTGCACGCGGTCGCGGAGCAAAGGGGTCTTGCGCGACGGCCGCCCCACCACCACGCGCGAGGACCACGCGCGCTGGCCATCGAGCACGAGTTCGGCAGTCTGGGCGGCGATATCGAGCCGAAGATGATCGCCTTGCAGATCTTGCGCGACCCAGCGCAGGCGCTCGAGGTTGGCACGGATCTGGTCGGCGCGCCGCGCCGGGCCGACCCCGAGCGCCGCCATCGTCTGACGCCCGACCAGGGCATCTGCCTCCAGGCCGTGGGCACGCTGGAAGCGGCGCACCGCCTCGGCCAGGAGAGGATCGAAGTATGCCGGATCGGCCGTCTCCAGACCGCGCTCCCCGCCCGCCTGGAGACGGGCGCGCAAGGCAACGACACGCCGGTCGCGCTCGCCCGGATGCAGCGTCGGCCCGGCAGGGACCGGCGGCCAGTCGCCGAGGGCGGCCTGAGCGCGGTATTGCGCATAGGCTTGCTGCAAGAGCCGGTACAGGGGCAGTGCAGGCGCATGGTCCGCGATCGCCGCCCCCAGCCCGGGGGCCGCCAGCACCGCCTCGAGTTCGCCGGCCCGCAGCGACGGGCCGGGTTGAGGCGCGAAGTTCCACTCACGGTACAACAGGCGCGGGTCGAGCTTGCCGTAGCGCAACTGGCGCAACAAGCGGGCAAGGCTGTCGGAGAGTGTCACCTCGCGCTCGGCCCGTTGCGCGGGCGAGAGCGTGGCCGGATCGGCATCCACGACCTGGCGCAGGCGTTCGAGTGCGAAATCGGCGGGGTCCAGCCCATGCTCGCGGCTGGCTTCCACCGCGGCCAACAGCGCCGCGGCCTGCGCCGCGCCGGCCCATGCCGGGCGATAGGCTCGGGCAAGGTAGAACGGCGCCACACTGGCGTCGACGGACGCGCTGCGCAGTTCAAGTTCACCGGCGATGGCCTCAGCCATGTCGTCCATCGCCCCCGCCACCGCCCCCCCCGCGTCGCCAGCCCCGTGGGCGGGAAGGGCGGGAGCCACAACCGGCGAGCCGGGATGCGTGCCCGCCGTCGCCGCGGCCGCTACGGCGGATTGCCCCGCAGCAGCGGCCAGCACCCCCACCACCAACGCCGCCAGAGTTACAAAACTTTTGCCCGTCCGGGTGCCTGTTTCGGTTAGGATGCGCGATTCAAGTGCTTGTTCGGACAGACGATTATCCATGTCGAGAACTCCCCACGATCACTCTGGCGCACGCCGCCGGCTGCTCCTCAAAGGTCTTTCCACTTTGCCGCTGGGCCTCTCCCTCGGCAGCGCACGGGCCCATCCTGCCGCATTCGCCCACGATCACCGGCTCGCGTTCCGCCACACCCACACCGACGAGCGTCTCCAGCTCGCGTACCGCGACCGGCGCGGCTACATCGAACCGGCACTGCAGCGCATGAACTGGCTGCTGCGCGACTTCCGCACCGGAGACGCCATCGCCATGGACCCCCGCCTGTACGACATGCTCCATGCCTTGAGCCTGCGCTGCGGCGGCGATACGTTCGAAATCATCTCCGGCTACCGTTCGCCGGCCACCAACCAGGCCCTGCGCAAGACCGGCGGCGGGGTGGCCAAACGCAGCCTGCACATGGACGGCAAGGCGATCGACATCCGCCTGGCCGGGGTGGACACCGCGCGCCTGTGCGATGCCGCGCTCGCCTTGCGTGCCGGCGGCGTCGGCTATTACCCCGAATCGGATTTCGTCCACATCGACACCGGCCCGGTGCGCAGCTGGGGCCCTCGTCCGGCCTGATGCAGGTGCCGATGCCGCGCACCGCGCGTCGGCCTTCAGTCCAGCAGCAGCAGCGCCCACACCACGGCCGCATTGAGCAGCGCTATGAACACCGCGGCACTGCCGATATCCTTGGCGCGCTTGGACAGGGGGTGGCGTTCCAGCGATACCCGATCGACCACCGCTTCGATCGCGGAGTTCAGCAGCTCGACCACCATCACCAGCAGCACGCTGCCGATCATCAGCGCCCGCTCGAGCGCCGAGTCTCCCAGCCACAGCGCGGCCGGCACCGCGATCAGGGCGATCCAGACCTCCTGGCGGAAAGCGTCTTCGTTGCGGTATGCGGCGCGCAGGCCGTCGACCGAGTAATGCAAGGCGCTCCAGACGTGGCGCAGGCCTTTCGTGCTTTTGAAGGGGCTTTCCATCCTGATGTTGTCGGTGTCGTCGCGGGACCGCGATGATGGCACGAAACACCACCGCCTTGCCGTCCGCGGCTCAGGCCGGATCGAGGCGCAGGATCCGCCCCCCGCTCTCGTCGAGCAGCCACAGCCTGCCGTCCGGCCCCTGGCGGACGTCGCGGATCCGCCGGCCGAGCGCACTGAGCATGCGCTCTTCATGAACGACCTTGCCGTCCTCGAGCACTAGGCGAACGACGAGCTGGTGCTTCAGCGCGCCGACGAAGAGGTTGCCGCGCCATTGCGGAAAGGCCTCCCCGGTGTAGAACGCCATTCCCGACGGCGCGATCGACGGCGTCCACTGCCAGCGCGGCGCCTCGACATCGGCGCGCTCCGTGCCTTCGCCGATCTTGCGCCCGGTGACGTATTCGCGGCCGTGGGTGATCACCGGCCAGCCGTAGTTGCGCCCGCCCCGGGTGAGATTGAGCTCGTCGCCGCCCTGCGGGCCGTGTTCGTGCGTCCACAGCGCGCCGGTCTGCGGGTCCAGCGCCGCGCCCTGGAGATTGCGGTGGCCGTAGGACCAGATCTCGGGCAGCGCGCCGGCACGACCGCGGAAGGGGTTGTCCGCCGGCGCGCTGCCATCCACGGCGATGCGCACCACCTTGCCGAGGTGGCTGTCGAGGGCCTGGGCGCGATCGCGGAAGTGATAGCGGTCGCCGAGGGTGACGAACAGACTGCCGTCGGGGGCGAACACCAGGCGCGAACCCCAGTGATGGCTGCCGGAGGGGTCCTCGCTCTGGGCGAAGATGCGTTGCACCGCGTGCACGCGCAAACCGTCGAGGTCGAGGCGGGCGCGCGCCACCGCGGTGCGCGCGCCGCGCGCGGTGGGTTCGGCGTAGGAAAACACGATCAGGCCATCCTCGGCGAAACGGGGGCCGAGGGCGACATCGAGCAGCCCGCCCTGGCCCTGCGCGTGCACCTCGGGCAGGCCGGCGATCGGCGCCGACAGACTGCCGTCGGCAGTGACGACGCGCATCCGCCCCGGCCGTTCGGTGACCAGCATGCGGCCATCGGGCAGGAAAGCGAGCGACCACGGGTTTTCCAGGCCGCGCGCGACCTCGCTGACCTTGACGCTGGCCGTTTCGGTGCGCACGATCACGTCCCTCGCCCAAACCGGCACGGGAACAAGCACTGCCGTGAACAGCAGCGCGCCGAGCAAGGTAGTGCACCACACCGCTTTTGCCGCAACCATCATCGTTCTCCTGTGCCGGACGGGAGCCGGCGGGAACGTCCCGCGGCTCCGGCCTTCCCGTGGCCGGCGATCGTGATCAACGCCTTTAGGACTTCGCATGCCCGCGACCGTTCGTCAACTGCTGCGCCTGCTTTTTGTCATCGTCCTGCTCGCCGTGTTCTGGCTGGCGCTGCTGCCGGCCCCCGAGGTGCCCCGGCTGGTGGCCTGGCAGGACAAGATCGAGCACGCCGTACTGTTCGCCGCCCTCGCCCTGCTGGCGCTCGCAGCCTGGCCGCGGCAAGCGCTGCGCATCGCCTGCGGCCTGCTGCTGTACGGCGCGGCGATGGAAGTGGCGCAGGCGCTGACCGCGTACCGTATCGGCGATGCATTCGACTGGCTGGCCGACGCGACCGGGTTGCTGGTGCTGCTGCCCTTTGCCCGGCGCCGGCATGATCGGCTGTAAGCTCCGCCCTCGCGCGCCCGAAGGCGAACCTTCGAACCGGAACTCCCTGCGATGAACACTGCCCGCCACGTCCTCGAACTCCTCGCTCCGGCCAAGACCGCCGACTTCGGCATCGAGGCGATCAACCACGGCGCCGACGCCGTCTATATCGGCGGCCCGGCCTTCGGCGCGCGCTCGGCGGCGGACAATGCGGTCGCCGACATCGCCCGCCTCGCGGCCCACGCCCACCGCTACCACGCGAAGGTCTTCGTCGCCACCAACACGATCCTCTTCGACCACGAACTGGAAGCGGCGCAGCGGCTGATCTGGCAACTCTACGACGCCGGCGCCGATGCGCTGATCGTCCAGGACATGGGCCTGCTCGAACTCGAGCTGCCGCCGATCCAGCTCCACGCCAGCACCCAGACCGACATCCGCGACGCATCCAAGGCGCGCTTCCTGCAGGACGTGGGCTTCTCGCAGCTCGTGCTGGCGCGCGAGCTCTCGCTCGCCCAGGTGCGCAAGATCGCCGCCGCCACCACCTGCCAGCTCGAATACTTCGTCCATGGCGCACTGTGCGTGGCCTTTTCCGGCCAGTGCTACATCAGCCACGCCCATACCGGGCGCAGCGCCAACCGCGGCGAATGCTCGCAGGCCTGCCGCCTGCCCTACGATCTGAAGGACCAGGACGGCCGCACCCTCGCCAGCGGCCAGCACCTGCTGTCGATGAAGGACAACAACCAGAGCGCCAACCTGCGCGCGCTGGCCGCCGCGGGGGTGAGCTCGTTCAAGATCGAGGGCCGCTACAAGGACCTCGCCTACGTCAAGAACATCACCGCCCACTACCGCCGCCTGCTCGACGACCTCCTCGATCGCCCCGAGGCCGACGGCCCGGCCTGGCGCCGCGCCTCCAGCGGGCGCAGCACCTTTCTGTTCACGCCGCAGGCCGACAAGACCTTCAACCGCGGTTACACCGATTACTTCACGAACGAGCGTCAGCACGGCATCGAGGCCTTCGAGTCGCCGAAATTCGTCGGCGAGCCGATCGGGCGCGTGGCGAAGATCGACGCCAAGGGCCGCAAATTCTTCGATGTCGAGCGCAGCGCCCCGCTGCACAACGGCGACGGCCTGGCCTGGTACGGCCCGAAGGGCGAGCTCGCCGGCCTACGCGTCAACCGGGTCGAGGCCGGCGCCGGCGGCATCGACCGGGTGTTCGTGTCCGAGCCGCTGCCTGCCGGGCTGGCACCCGGCACCGCGCTGCTCCGCAACCACGACCACGAATTCGAACGCGCCCTGGAAAAGAAGTCCGCCGAGCGCCGCATCCGCGTCGATGCGCGCTTTGCCGCCACCGCCACCGGCTTTGCCCTCAGCCTCACCGACGAGGACGGCATCGGCGCAAGCGCGGAGCTGGATACCGCCTGGGAGCCGGCGCGCGATGTCGGGCGCGCGCTGGCGGGCATCCGTGAGCAACTCGGCAAGCTCGGCGGCACGATATTCACCGCCGGCGACATCGTCCTCGCCCTGCCGCCGGCCTCGGGCGCGGCTGCCGGCGCCGAGCCGACCGCGCCCTTCCTGTCCGCCGCCCAGCTCAACGCCCTGCGTCGCGAGGCCGTCGAACGCCTCGAAGCGGCGCGCCTCGCAGCCCATCCGCGCCCACCCCGGGCGGCAGCGGTCGAACCCCCGGTACCCTACCCGCAGGACGACCTGAGCTATCTCGCCAACGTCGCCAACGCCCGCGCCCGCGCCTTTTACGCCAGGCACGGCGTGAAGCGGATCGACGCCGCCTTCGAAGCGAACGAGGAACGCGGCGCAGTGCCGCTGATGATCACCCGGCACTGCCTGCGCTACAGCCTCAACCAGTGTCCGAAGGAAGTGAAAGGCCTCCGCCCCGAACCGATGCAGCTCGTCCACGGCGACCAGACCCTGACCCTGCGCTTCGACTGCAAGCGCTGCGAGATGCACGTCATCGGCGCGCTCAGGCCGCAGGTCGCGAACAGGCACGAAGCAACGGAACGCAAGCTGGAGTTCTTCCCGAAAGGCGGCTAGATGCAGGCGGCTAGATGCGGCATGGACCGCGACCCCACCGCCCGCTCTGGTAATCTTGCCCCCGCAGCGGCGCAACCGCTCGTCCGATCGAAATCCCGGAATCCACTGCATCGATGCCGCCCCTGACCCCGCTCGCCGACCTCGCCGACCGCCCGCACGCGGCCGAAGCCCCACTCGTCGTCGTCGCCCTGTGTGCCGCCTGGTGCGGAACCTGCCGCGACTTCCGCCCGGCGTTCGAGCGCATCGCGGGCGCCCGTCCCGGCATCGTCTTCGCCTGGGCCGACATCGAGGACGACGCCGAACTCGTCGGCGACATCGACGTGGACAACTTCCCTACCCTGGCGGTGATGCGCGGCGGGGTCGTGCTCCATTTCGGCGTCACCCTGCCGCATGAGGCCGTGGTCGCACGGCTGATCGACGCCTTGGCGAGCGCACCCGCACGCACCGCCCCCGGCGTGCCCGACGAAGTACGGGCCCTGGCGGCGCAGCTGTCGCGCTGAACCGCCGTCTCCGAAATCAACCTGCACACGCCCGCGCTGCTGCCCAACGACTACTGCCCCCCGAGTTCGACACCCCACTCGATCGGGAATCGATCAGCCAACCCGATCGAGCGGGCTGATCACCCCTCCAGCACCCCGGTTCAGGACATGCGTGTAGATCATCGTCGTCTTCACGTCCGCATGGCCGAGCAGTTCCTGCACCGTGCGGATGTCGTATCCGCCCTCCAGCATATGCGTCGCGAATGAATGGCGCAGCGTGTGGGGTGTCGCCGGCTTGGCGATCGCCGCATCGCGCGTCGCCTGCCGCACCATCCGCTGTACCGACTGTTCCGACACATGATGGCGCCGCACGCCGCTGCTCCGCGGGTCGACCGCGCGCGAAGCAGCCGGGAACACGTACTGCCAGCCCCACTCCCGTGCTGCCATCGGATACTTGCGCTCCAGCGCATTCGGCAGATAGACCTCGCCGTAGCCTTCCCCAAGATCCTGCCGGTGCAACGACTGCACCCTCCCCAAATGCGCCTGCAGCGGCGACTTCAGCGCAATCGGCAGCATCGTCACCCGGTCCTTCGCTCCCTTGCCATCGCGCACGAGAATCTCGTTTCGGCCGAAGTCGACATCCTTCACCCGCAGGCGCAGGCACTCCATCAACCGTAGCCCGGAGCCGTAAAGCAGGCTCCCGATCAGCCACTGCGCCCCCTCCAGCCGCGCCAGCACCGCCCCCACTTCGTCCCGTGTCAGCACCACCGGCAGCCGCTTCGGTGCCCTCGCCTGCGTCACCCCGTCGAGCCATGGCAATTCAACAGCCAGAACCTCGCGATACAGAAACAGCACCGCCGATTTCGCCTGATTCTGCGTCGATGCCGCTACGCGCCCCGCTACCGCAAGATGCGTCAGAAACGCCTCCACCTCCGGCGCCCCCAATTCCTGCGGATGTCGCTTGCCGTGAAAGAGGATGAACGTAAGCGCTCCACGAACCCCATTCTTACGTAGCTCCGTGTGAGCCCGCATGCTTCGGCTTCCGTTTCTCAGGGAGCACGAGCATGTCGGAGCGCAGCAAGTTCTGGTTGTC
>NZ_JALLIK010000061.1:0-9780 GCF_023093595.1 Thauera aromatica | reverse complement strand
ACCAGAACTTGCTGCGCTCCGACATGCTCGTGCTCCCTGAGAAACGGAAGCCGAAGCATGCGGGCTCACACGGAGCTACGTAAGAATGGGGTTCGTGGAGCGCTTACGTTCCGTCGAACCAGATGTAGTCGGGCTTTACGTTCTGGCCCAGCACGAACTCGCCCTTCTTGCTGTCGTAGATTACGTGCCCGTGATCGTCCTTGAGTTGGCAGGGCTGGCCTTCGGGAGTCAGCCTGCCTGCCGCAGACCAGTCCCAGTTCATCTTGGTCGGCACGCCGCCGCGGGCGAATTCGGGAATGTGGCAGGTCTGGCACGCCAGCGTGCGGGTGTGATCGTTCAGGCGTCCGGCCTGAACGAAGCCGTCCTTGTGTGGACGGTCGCCATGGCAGGCTTGGCAGCTGGCCGGATTGCGCTCGGTCTTTTGCCCGCGGATCAGCGCCCCGTGAGGGTCCGCCCCGGTCATGCTGATCCGGCTGCCGGCCACCTTGTGCCGATCCGCCTCGTGGCAGCTGGCGCAACTGAAGTCCAGCCCATCCTGCGCCATATGCACGTCGAGTTCCTTCGCTGCCTTGTTCAGCGAGGAATCGAGATCGCCATGTTTGACGCCGTCCCCGCCACCGCCGTAGTAGTGGCAGGCTCCACAGGTCTGGCGCGAAGTCGCGCCGACCTGCTGCGCCACCTTGGCGAGATCGACCGCCTCGACGAATTTGCCCGATTTCGCCGGATATTCGATGCGCTCATAGGGCGGGTGGCCGGCAAACCCCGCCAGCTTCCGGTAGTCGCCGGTGTTGTGGCAGGCCAGGCAATCGACCGCATCCTCGGCGGTGAAGTCGAACGTCTCGTCCTTCCAGCCGTAGCCGATGTGACAGGACTGGCAAAAAGGCTCGTTCGAGCGGTTGCCGATGCAAAAGCCGTTGAGCATGGTCTTCTTGCCCAATTTCTGGCCGGTATCGGCATTGACGTACTCCCAGCTCCAGTGCCGGGTCGCAATCACCTGCCGGGCCGCTTCGGTATGACAGACGAGGCAGGCGCGGGTCACTTCCGCACCGCTCTTGAACGGCCCCTTGAGTCCGTCGAATTTAGCGTGATCCGCCGTGCCGGTAACCGTCGCGCCAGCCAGGGCGCTCGCTACCATC
This sequence comes from Thauera aromatica, assembly GCF_023093595.1. GTDB lineage: Bacteria > Pseudomonadota > Gammaproteobacteria > Burkholderiales > Rhodocyclaceae > Thauera > Thauera aromatica_A. Next base: position 8,644 of record NZ_JALLIK010000061.1, on the reverse strand, counting down.
AGCAACATGGCGCCGAAAGTACAGCGCAACCAGGATGATCGCCTGCCCATGGTTTCCCCCCATCAGCCGATGCTTCCCTGCCATGGTAAGGCCCGTCCGAGCATTACTTTTTGATAATTGTCTAATTTGATTCGAATCAAGGAGCGTCACTCCGTGCACGCAGTGCAAGCAGCCCGCGCATCGCCGCCTCCATCGGGGGCCGCCCCTACCAAGGTGCGTCGGAACACGGCACCAACACCTCCAGAGGCGTAAACGCGAGGCCGTGAGCCTCGGCCACCGGGCGGCTGGTGATGCGGCCTTCGAGGATATTGACCCCCCTGGCCAGGGCCGGATCTTCGCACACCGCGCGCAGCCAGCCCTTGTCGGCGATCGCCAGTCCATAGCGCAGGGTCGCGTTCATCAGCGCCTGGGTCGACGTTCGCGGCAACGCTCCCGGCATGTTCGTGACCCCGTAGTGCAGGATTTCATCGACCAGGTAGGTCGGATCGGCATGCGTCGTCGGCCTGATCGTCTCGATGCAGCCTCCCTGATCGACGGCGACATCGAGAATCACCGCGCGCCGCTTCATCAGGGCGAGCATGTCGCGCGTGATCAGCACTGGCGTCCGCGCCCCGGCCTGCAGCACTGCGCCGATCACCAGGTCGGCCTCGGCCACCATCCGCTCGACATCGTGCCGGGTCGAGTACACAGTACGGACCGCGCTGCCCCAGGCGAACTCGATTTGCCGCAGACGTTCGATATCCACATCCATGAGGGTGACGCTCGCCCCCATTCCCTTCGCCACATAGGCAGCGTTGATGCCGACAGTCCCCGCTCCGAGGATGAGCACGTTCGCCGGCAGGACGCCAGCGACCCCTCCCATCAGCACGCCGCGCCCTCCGCTCGGGCGCTGCAACAAGGATGCGCCCACCTGTGCCGCCATCCGCCCGGCGACTTCGGACATCGGCGCCAGCAGCGGCAAGCGCCCGGCCGCCAGCTCCACGGTTTCGTAGCCGATGCAGACCGCCCCCGACTTCAGCAGGCCTTCGGTCTGCGCCCGGTCGGGCGCGAGGTGCAGGTAGGCGAACAGGATCTGGCCGGGTCGCAGCATCGCCAGTTCGGGCGCCTGCGGCTCCTTGACCTTGACGATCATGTCCGCTGCGCCGAACACTTCCGCAGCCGCATCGACCAGCTGCGCCCCTGCCATCGCGTAGTCGGCATCGCCATAGGAGGAGCCATCTCCCGCCTGGCGCTCGATCAGCACCGTGTGACCATGGGCGACAAACTCGGCAACCCCGGCCGGCGTCATCCCGACACGGAACTCGTTGTTCTTGATTTCCCTTGGAACCCCGATGATCACAGCCTGCTCCTGTGTGGCGATTCATGCACGTAGCATCATGCGGGCACCCGCCTCTTCTTGCACACAGTATAGGACACCCGGCCTGCGACCGATCCGCCGGCACTGCGGTATCCTGCCGCACGGCAACCGCAAGCCAGTCGCTACGGCGAGCCACCGTTCGCACCGACCACGCCAGGCTCATGCGCACCAGACCCGGTGCTAGAATGCCCCCCCACTCGGGGGAAAGCCCCATTCAGGTCCGAACTCAGCACACATGCAGAACCTCAAGTATTTCAGCTGGTCGATCGGCTTCACCGCACTGAGCCTCGTCGGTGGGTATCTGCTCGGCGGCCCCCCGGCAGCGTTCATCATCGCCGTGCTGGCAGTGCTGGAGACTTCGCTCTCGTTCGACAACGCGGTGGTCAACGCCACGGTGCTGCGAGACATGGACGAGAAATGGCGGAAGCGTTTCCTCCTGTGGGGCATCCTGATCGCGGTATTCGGCATGCGCATCGTGTTCCCGCTGGCCATCGTCGGCATCGTCGCCAGCCTCGGACCGCTGGAGGTGGTCCACCTCGCGCTATTCAACCCCGACGAATACGCCCGCCTGCTGACTTCGGCACACCACGAAATCGCGGCCTTCGGCGGCGCCTTCCTGCTGATGGTGTTCCTCAAGTTCTTCATCGACACCAACAAGGATACGCACTGGCTGGCGCCGATCGAGGCTCCGTTGACCCACCTCGGTCGCCTCGAGGCGGCACAAATCCTGCTGACACTCCTGGTCATCCTGGCAAGTTCGGCTTGGCTGGACACTCCGGATCAGCGGGTCGAGTTCATCATCGCAGGCATCTGGGGCCTGGTCATCTACATTGCCGCCGACGGGCTCGGAGCGATCATGGGCGGCGAACCGGGAGAAGGCGGCAAAGTCGCCGCAAAAACCGGTTTCGCCGGGTTCATGTACCTCGAACTGCTCGACGCATCGTTCAGCTTCGACGGCGTCATCGGTGCCTTCGCCCTGACCACCAGCCTGCCGATCATCGCCACCGGTCTCGGCGTCGGCGCCATGTTCGTCCGCTCATTCACCCTGATGCTGGTCTATCGCGGCACGCTGGACGCCTATCGCTACCTCGAGCACGGTGCATTCTGGGCGATCGGAGCGCTGGCGACGATCATGTTCATCGGCGTCCACGTGCATATTCCCGAAACCGTTACCGGCCTTATCGGCGCAGTGCTGATCGGCGCTGCCTTCTGGAGTTCCCTGCGCAGCCCTGCGCCACGATGAGCCGGCGATACTCCCCTCTGTGGCGTGCTCTGAGGATGTGACCGGGCGGATAGGGTTCTGAAGCGGTGCGTGGTTCCCGCACCCGACATCTTGTTGCTGATTCGGAGCGAAGCGCATGTGACCGCCGCAACAAGGGATGAACGGTTTCATCGACACGCATCGCGAGCGCTTCGGGGTCGAGCCGATCTGCAGGGTGCTGCAGGTCGCCCCGTCGGCCTATCGGCGCGCCGTGGCTCGCCGGCGCGATCCGGCCTTGCGCTGTGCGCGGGCCCGTCGTGACGAGGTGCTGGCGTGCCACATCGAGCGGGTCTGGCAGGCGAATCTGCAGGTGTATGGCACACGCAAAGTGTGGCGGCAGCTGCAGCGCGAAGGCATCGAGGTCGCCCGCTGCACGGTCGAGCGGTTGATGCGGGTCCAAGGGCTGCGGGGCGCGATGCGTGGCAAGGCGGTACGGACCACCCGGCCCGATCCGGCTGCGCCTTGTCCGCTCGATCGCGTCAATCGACAGTTCGCCGCACAGCGCCCGAATCAGCTTTGGGTCTCCGATTTCACGTATGTCTCGACCTGGCAAGGATTCGTATACGTGGCCTTCGTCATCGACGTCTTCGCCCGCTACATCGTGGGCTGGCGGCTCAGGCTCTATCGCCCCTTGTTTTTAGTAACTCCAGCACTGCGTCCGCCGCTGCCTCCAGGTTCACCTGGCTGGTGTCGATGCGCAATTCAGGCGTTTCCGGTCGCTCGTAGGGCGAATCGATCCCGGTGAAATTCTTCAACTCGCCGCGCCGAGCCTTTTTGTACAAGCCCTTCACATCGCGCTGCTCGGCGATCTCGAGCGGGGCATCGACGAAGATTTCGATGAACTCGCCCTCGTCAACCAGACTGCGCGCCATGTCGCGCTCGGCCCGGAACGGCGAGATGAACGCGGTCAGCACGATCAGGCCGGCATCGACCATCAGCTTGCCCACCTCGGCAACGCGGCGAATATTTTCCACGCGGTCGGCGTCGGTGAAACCCAGGTCCTTGTTCAGCCCGTGACGCACGTTGTCGCCATCGAGCAGATAGGTGTGGTGGCCGAGCGCGTGTAGCCTCTTCTCGACAAGGTTAGCGATCGAGGACTTGCCCGAGCCGGACAGGCCAGTGAACCACAGCATGCAGCTCTTCTGATGCTTCAGGGCTGCGCGCGCCACCTTGTTCACATCTACATGCTGCATGTGGATGTTGTGCGCCCGCCGCAGCGCAAAGTTGATCAGGCCCGCGCCAACGGTGTTGTTGGTGAGGCGATCGATGAGGATGAAGCCGCCCGTGTCGCGATTGCTGCGATAAGCGTCGAAGGCGATTGCACGATCCATGCCCAGGTTGCATTCGGCGATACCGTTCAGTTCCAGCGTGCGCGCCGCAACGTGCTCCAGGGTATTGATGTTGATCTGGTGCTTGATGCTCGTGACGGTCGCCGTCACTGCGCGGGTGCCGATCTTCAACAGATATGGGCGGCCGGGCAGCAGGGGCTCGTCATGCATCCAGATCAGGGTTACCTCGAACTGATCGGCCACCTCTGCCGGCGCGTCGGCGGTCGAAATCAGATCACCCCGCGAGATGTCGATTTCGTCCTCCAGCGTCAGGGTGATCGACTGCCCTGCGATGGCACGCGACAGGTCGCCGTCCTGGGTCACGATGCGCGCCACGCGGCTCTCTTTGCCGGACGGCTGCACGCGAATTCGGTCTCCGACCGCGACGGCACCGCCTGTGATCGTGCCTGCAAAGCCCCTGAAATCAAGGTTCGGCCGGTTCACCCACTGCACTGGCAGCCGAAACGGTGCGCGTTGCATACGCGCGTCGTCCACCTCCACCGTCTCCAGGTAGCCCATCAGCGTAGTGCCGTGGTACCAGGGCATGGCGTCGCTTCGCGAGGTAATGTTGTCACCCTTGAAGGCCGACATCGGAATAAAGGTCACGTCCTCGACGCCAATGCGCGCCGCAAACTCGCGATACTCGTCGACGATCCGCCGGAAAATCTTCTCCGAATAATCCACCAGGTCCATCTTGTTGATCGCCACCGCGATGTGGCGGATTCCAAGCAGACTCACCAAATAACTATGGCGCCGGGTTTGGGTGAGGATGCCCTTGCGCGCATCGACCATCAGGATCGCTGCATCTGCCGTCGACGCGCCGGTGACCATGTTTCGGGTGTACTGCTCGTGGCCCGGCGTATCGGCAACGATGAATTTACGCTTATCCGTCGAGAAGAAGCGATAGGCCACATCGATCGTAATGCCTTGCTCGCGCTCTGCCGCCAGCCCGTCGACCAGCAGGGCAAAGTCGATCGCCTCGCCCTGGGTACCGTACTTCTTGGAGTCGGCCTCGACGGCGGCGAGCTGGTCCTCGAACAGCATCTTCGATTCGTACAACAGCCGCCCGATCAGCGTGCTCTTACCATCATCCACGCTGCCGCAGGTGATGAAGCGCAGCAGGTTCTTGTGCTGGTGCTGCTTGAGGTACTGCTCGATATCGGTGGCGATGAGGTCGGAAACGTGTGCCATGTCAGAAGTACCCCTCTTGCTTTTTCTTTTCCATCGAAGCGGCTGAATCGTGGTCGATGACGCGCCCCTGGCGCTCGGAGGTTCGCGTCAGCAACATCTCCTGAATAATGGCTGGCAGCGTATCGGCCTCGGATTCGATTGCACCGGTCAGCGGGTAGCAGCCCAGGGTACGGAAGCGCACATTCTTCATCATCGGCACCTCGCCCGGGCGCAACGGCATGCGTTCGTCGTCCACCATGATCAGCGTACCGTCGCGCTCCACTACCGGGCGCATCGCCGCGTAGTACAGCGGCACGATGGGGATGTTTTCCAGGTAGATGTACTGCCAAATGTCCAGCTCGGTCCAGTTCGACAACGGAAACACCCGCATCGACTCGCCCTTGTGTTTTCTGGCGTTGTACAGCTTCCACAGCTCCGGTCGCTGGCTCTTCGGGTCCCAGCGGTGCTGCGCGCTGCGGAAGGAAAACACACGCTCCTTGGCGCGGGACTTTTCTTCGTCCCTGCGCGCGCCGCCAAAGGCCGCATCGAAGCCGTACTTATCCAGCGCCTGCCTCAGTCCCTCGGTTTTCATGATGTCGGTGTGGATCGCTGAACCGTGGGTGAAGGGGTTGATGTCCTTCTCCACTCCTTCCGGGTTGATGTGCACAAGCAAATCCATACCCGTTTCCTGCGCCATACGGTCGCGGAAGCGGTACATCTCCTGAAACTTCCAACGTGTGTCTACGTGAAGCAACGGAAACGGCGGGACCGCCGGATAGAAGGCCTTCATCGCCAGGTGCAACATCACCGCGCTGTCCTTGCCGATCGAATACAGCATCACCGGGTTGTCGGCCTCGGCCACCACCTCGCGCAGAATGTGAATGCTCTCTGCTTCCAGTCGCTGTAGGTGGGTCAATGTATTCGCGTCGTGTGTCATCTTCGGCTCATCCACAAAAGATCGGGAAATCGGGCGCGCCAGCGGGACGTTACGCGCAGGCAGCAAGGTATGCGTCGCAGCCGCTTGCATCGCCACCAAGCGCAACCCAGCAGGCAAACTGGTGGTGTCGATCCGCTCGAGTGCGAAGCCCCCGAGGCGGACAACCGTGTCCGCTGCGCGCGGGGGCGCAGCACCAAAGTGCTTCACCAGCGCCAGAAGTGCATTGCCAAGCGTTTGTGACAGGCTCACGAAGGCCAGGCGCTGGCGGGCATCGCGCGCCACCAGGAAGCGGTGGCGCCGCTGCGTACCATCTGCGGTGACGCACGTGAGCTCGTGCGGCACCGCACAGAACATCGCCGCAACCTTGGCGCCGCCTGTGTAGCGCCAGTCCGTTCGTGCAATACCCCATTCGCTCAAATACTGCCCCATGGTCCGCACGCCCATGTCGACGCCGAAATGTTTTAGTGCTTCCTCAGCGACCGCATCATCGGTCCACACGCCGGCACCTGGATCGTCAAGGTGCTGCAGCAGGGTGCACGCCTGCTCGTGCGACAACAATCGTCCGCTACCGGCTGTTCGGCCGCGCTTGCCCACTGCCACGGCACTCCATCCACCCCGCTCAAAAGCGCGCATTGCCGCAATCACCGTGGGCACAGTCAGCTGCGCTGCGTCCGCCGCTGCCTGCAGCGTCATGCCCGACAAGCGCAGGCGCACAGCCCGTTGGCGCCGCTTATTGAGCACATCAGCGGTCAGGCTGCGGGTGTCGGCAGGCGGGTGAGGCATGTATGGGTTAAAACCTTTAAGCGTTGAGGCGGGCGATTATAAAACTCAAGGCTACAATACGTGTGTTTATCTCATCCCCCCACCTGCCAATGACCGATCTTCTCCGCTCGCCCCACGACACACTTCAAGCCATCGCCGGCATTGCCCGTCATGCCGGCGACGCCATTCTCGAAGTCTACGCGTCCGACTTCGAGGTCCGCGGCAAGGACGACGCATCCCCCGTCACTGCTGCCGACGAGCGCGCGGAAGCCATCATCCTCGCCGGCCTGCGTGCGCTGTCCCCCGACGTTCCCGTCATCGCTGAAGAAGAGGTCGCCGCTGGGCGCGTACCCGAAGTCGACCGCGTGTTCTGGCTGGTCGACCCGCTCGATGGCACCAAGGAATTCATCAACCGCAACGGTGAATTCACGGTCAACATCGCCCTCGTCGTCGATGGTCAACCGGGCCTTGGTGTCGTCTTCGCCCCCGCACTCGACCGTATGTTTCTCGGCGCGCAGGGTTCAGGCGCCTTTGTCGAAGAGCAAGGGCATCGCCGTCCCATCGCCTGCCGCACCGTCCCTGCCGAAGGCCTGGTCGTGGTCGCGAGCCGCTCGCATGGTGACGCGGCCGCCCTCGAAAGCTTTCTTGCGGGCCGGCAGGTTGCCGAAACACGCAGCGCAGGCTCGTCCCTCAAACTGTGCCTGGTCGCCAGCGGAGAGGCGGACGTCTACCCGCGACTCGGTCGCACCATGGAATGGGATATCGCTGCCGGTCACGCGGTCCTGCTTGCGGCTGGAGGGCGCATCGAAGTCGTTGCCGACGGCACGCCGCTACGCTACGGCAAACCCGGCTTCGACAACCCGCACTTCGCCGCATGGGGTGCAGGTGCGCAGCATAACGGCCACCGGCAAGACTGACCCCTTGCGCCGAAACCCCCCGCTCGCCCTGAGCAGCCCGCGCAGCGGGCGTTTCGAAGGGCATTTCGATGCCACAACTGCGGTTTCAAGGATCATTCGGCGCCCAGGCTCTGCACCTCGAACCCCACCACGCTGCGGCTGTCGCGGCTGAACTCGACGCCGATCAGATGGATGGGCTCGCCGCGGGCGCGGTACTTGTCGGCATAGGCCCGATCCCGCAGTTGTTGCAGCGCCTTGCCTTCGGGCACCAGCTCCACCACCTTGAACTCGAACAGATACACATTGCCGTTGAACAGCACCGCCATGTCGATGCGGCCCTTGTGGGTCACATCCTCCAGCCGGATGTCCAGCCCCAGCGCGGCGAAGTGGCTGTAGAACACGCTGGCGTAATAGCCTTCGTACCGGGCGATCGGGTTGTTGCGATACCAGTCGTGCGGAATGCTGGCAAAAAAGGCGGTGAAGAGCTGCTGCAGGCCGGCAAAGTCGTTGGCCATCAGCCGGCGATACAGCTGGCCTGTGTGCTGGCCAGACTGCAGCGTGTCGCCCGCCGCCAAGCCCGCGAGCACCGCGCCGTTGAGACTGGCCTGAACCTCCACGTTCGGATACTTCAAGGTGTATTCGATCCGCCCGCCCATCCGCATCATGCTGTCGATGGTCAGGTAGCCGGTCTGGAACATCAGCGCCTCGACCGGCATGCAATCGATGTCGAAGCTCGACAGCAAAGTCTCCATGGCCACGATCCGGCTCAGGTCAGGGGTAAAGACCTGCCTCGCCAGCAACTGCTCGACCAGAAAGGTCGGCGTGCCGGTCTCGAACCAGTACGGACGAAACTCGCGCTTGTCGAACAGCAGCAACAGATCGAACGGGTTGTACACCGCCGTTCCGGTCCAGTTGTAGCCGTTGTACCAGGTG
>NZ_JALLIK010000062.1:0-11687 GCF_023093595.1 Thauera aromatica | reverse complement strand
TGATCACCTCTGATCCTCTGCCTCAAAATGAGGCAGAGAGGTTAAACACCCTGGTCAGTTTTCAGCCGGAATTCACCCCTCTACATGGTCAGTTTTCGGCCGGCGCCAACACCACGACATCCTGTCCGGCGCCATCGGCCTCACCCCCGGCCACCCAGACTTCCACAGTGCCCAAACCCGCCTCGGCTACATCATGGCGCGCCTGGGTTGGCACAAACAGCGAATGGCGAAGGGGCAGCGGCGGTATGTGTATGTAAGGCCAGAGCGATAGGCGTAAAAAAGCCCGCCCGAGAAGGAGCCTGGGCGGGCTTCGTACTGCTTAAAACAGGGTCAGTTGCCCCGGATGCGAGCGCCAGTGGGCGCATACATGTTCGCGGTTGCCGAAGCGGGTGCGAACGTACGCGCGCACGCGGACGGTCTTGCGGCGTTGGATGAGACGTGCCGACATGTTCGTGTCCTCATATGAATAAGGAACGAAGGCAATATCCAGCCCACGATGCATCGTCGTGATACCATTAGGTATTACTTGTCCAACCAAGTATGCGTCGCGGGGGCAGAGGGGTGCCCTCACCACCGTGCCGGTGGCAGAAGAGCGTTGGCGCGCTCGACTACCACATCAAGTTGTACCGCCTAGGCCCACAGTTCATGTCTTACCAGGACGCTTCTGAACTGTGGGCTTTCCTTTGCTGGCCTCGAATGGGCGGTGTATCACTCGAGGCCGCGTGCATGCGCGGTGTTCATCGTTTCTCCATCATGCTTAGTCGAAATACCTGCGAACTTCGCCCTTGAGGTTGGTGAGCAGCCGCCAGTTTCCGGTCTCATGACGTACGCGGCCGGCCACAATGGCTGGGTGGATGCGTAGCTTTCTGGCCAGAGCAAGGGCGTTTTCCGCTGTCGGTACGGTTCTGACGGCAGATTGCTCCCACTCGTTGGTGGGGATAAGTGCTTCGCTCGCGCCTGCATCGGCTTGCCGCTCTGCCTCTTCGTTCGAGCGGGTTTTGTCATCCAGATTGTCTGCGATGAACAAGTGCGAGGCGTTCAGGTGCTTTTGCACGTGCACCAGCTCATGCAACAGTGCAAACCAGAAGTTGTCGACCCGGTCGTAGCGAAGCGTCAGTGCCACCACCGGCGTTTCGCCATCAAGCATGGCCGCGCCGTCGAGGTAGGTTTTCTTGAAATGCTCCTCGATCACGAGCGCGATGCCGCTTTGGGCGAGGTACTCTTGTGCAAGCTTAGGCCCACTGTCAAAGGCGGAAAGCCGGACCAGTTCCTGCAGCCAGTCGGCGGTGATCACACCCGGCTTGTACTTGCCGGTCAGGGCAATTTTTCGACTCTTCTTCAGCACGGCAACTCGCCAGACCAGCAGGGCGTATTCGTCCATGGTCCGCGCTCCACTCTGCTGGAGCGGTGCGCGCAGTAGCGCGGGCTCTGGTCCGTCGGGCGAAACGCCATGCATGAAACCGCGTACGAGTTCTTCCGCCTTCGCTTTTGCGAGCTTGATTCCGCCGGCAAACTTCCCGAAGTACCCGCGATCGAGCATTTCTGCCAGAGGGAACTTGCTGTAGTCGTAGTGCGGTGTTTCGGAGAGGTCGATGTCTTCGTTGTCCGAGCCGCTCAGCAATACGTCTGCTGGGATATCCAAGGCACGGTGAAGCTTCCGGATCATGGAAAGGCTCAGCGGCCGCTTGCGTGCCAGCACCTCGGACACCTTGGGTATTGAGCCGATGAACGGTTCCAGATCCTTCTTGCTCAGCCCTCGCCGATCCATTGCCAGCAAGATGGCATCGATGGGGTCGATGACGGCCGGCGCAACCTTGGTGCGCTCATAGTCGGCAATGACCACTGCAAGCAAGTCGAGCGCGGCTTCGTCATCGGACCCGGCTGCAATGTCTTGGTCCATGAGAGCCGACAGGCGAGCCAGCGCAGCATGATATTCACGCTCCGTCTTGATTACCCGTACTTGTTGATCCATTTCAGCTCCCCTCTCGCCAAATTGTCGGCATGCGTCGTTCAAAAATCCTGCTTGTCGTACTCTGCATGTGTGCCGACCCACTCGATCAAAACGATCCCGTTTTGATACTTTGCCTTCACCACCAGCCTGTAGCTGTTTCCCTTGATGTTGAAGATCACCCGGTTGTCCGCCAGGAAACTGGCGCTCGGGTATCGGTTCTTCACATCCTGCGGGCCTGACCATTGCGCACGTTCGACGTCCACCTGCCACGCATCCAGCGGCCGACGCGCATCCGCATGTGTGCGCTTAAAGGCATCCAGCAGGATCTGGCCGAGCAGTCGCATGAGGTTTGTTAGTTTCCCTGTTGGTGCGGATTATAGCGTTCCCGTATTGTCGCGCAAGTACATTTCCCTTTTTGGGAAGTTTGTAATTGTTGTGCGGACCAACGAATTGACGGAACTGTCAAGGTGAACTGTTCACCTGAACAGTTCCGCCCGCCGCCGGCACTCTGGCCGGCATGGGAATCTACAGCCACCACACCGTCGAACAACTCCACCAGCTGCGTGACACCCTCACGCAATCGCTGCACGACCGTCTGACCAAGGCCACCACCGCCGCCAGCGGTGACCGCCGGGTCCAGTTCGACCAGCAGACCGCCGAGATCCGCAAGGAGATTGCCGCGGTCTGCGCCGAGCTCGACGTGCGTGCCGGCACCCACGTCCACCGGCCCATCTACCTGGTGTGAGCATGGCACGGCGGCCCGGCAAACCTCACCTCACGCTCCGCACCCAAGCGGGGCAGGGTGGTGCGGCGCTGGCCGGGCAACACCAGTCCGCCGGGTACGATCTCGCCACCGCCGACTGGAATCCTGTTGCCGGCAGTGCGGATGCCGATCTGCTGCCGGATCTGGACACGCTCACCGCGCGCTCCCGCGATCTCGCCCGCAACAACGGGCTGATGGGCGGCGCCATGCAGACGATGCGCGACAACATCGTCGGCAGCGTGCTCAAGCTCTCGGCCATCCCCGATTACCGGCTGCTGGGCTGGACGCGCGAGCAGGCCCGCGAGTGGGCCAACAACACCGAAGCGCATTTCCGCAGCTGGGCCGCCACCTCCGAATGCGATGCCGGCCGCACGCTCAACCTGTTGGGCCTCACCTTGCAGGCCCTGGGTGGCGCCATGCTCGATGGCGACGCCTTGGCGCTGCCCCTGTGGTTGCCGCGTTCCGGCAGCGCCTGGAACACCCGCCTGCTGCTGGTGGATGCCAACCGGCTCTGCACGCCCACCAGCATGATGCATCGCGACGACATCCGCGCCGGTATCGAGCAGGACTACTACGGCGCCCCGGTGGCCTACCACATGCTGGAACGCCACCCCGCTGACGCACTTGCAGGCTTCGGGCTGGGCAGCGCGCACACCCAGCGCTGGGCCCGCATCCCGGCCTTCACCGCCTGGGGGCGGCGCCGTGTCATCCACCTGCACGACAAGGAGCGCACCGGCCAGAGCCGCGGCAAGCCCATCGTTTCAGCGGTGATGCGCGAGTTCCATATGGCGGGCAAGTACGCGAACAACGAGCTGCAGGCCAGTCTGGCCAACAGCCTGGTCGCCGCCTTTTTGGAATCCGACCTCAGCCCCGATGCCGCCGCCGCGCTGTTCGGCGACAGCCCCGAGGGCGTGCGCGAACAATGGAACACCTCGGTGCGCCAAGCCCGCAGCATCCGCAAGCTGCAGGGCGGGGCGGTGATTCCGTTGCCGGTGGGTGCGCGCCTGTCCAGCTTCGCCCCCGGCCGCCCGAATCCGGCTTTCGAGGCGTTCATGCTGGCCTCGCTGCGCCACATCGCCGCCGGCATGAACCTGCCTTACGAGCTGCTGCTGAAGGACTTCAGCAAGAGCAACTACAGCAGCGCCCGCGCTGCGCTGCTCGAGGCCTGGCGCTACTTCAATGGCCGCCGCCGTTGGCTGTCCGACTACTGGCTGCAGGCCGTATACGAGCTGTGGCTGGAAGAGGCCGTCAACGCCGGCCTGGTCGAGGCCCCGGACTTCTACCGCAAGCGTTACGCCTACTGCCGCGCCCGCTTCATCTTCGGCGGCAAGGGCTGGGTCGATCCGGTCAAAGAAGTGCAGGCGGTGGTGCTGCGCATGGCTGCCGGGCTGTCGACGCTGGAAAAGGAATGTGCCGAGCAGGGCGAGGACTTCGAAGAGATCCTCGACCAGCAGGCCATCGAGAAGGCGATGAAGGAAGTGCGCGGCCTCTCTACCGCCACCCCCGATGCAACCCGCCGCAGCGGTCTAGCCCGGCGTGACACCGAAGCTGCGGGCGACGACACCGCCTCTGCAGGTCCCGACGACGAAGCCGACGACGGCCCCTCGTCGGACGCCGCCAGCGCTGCGGCCTACCACGACACCATCGCCATGCTCGGCCAGGAGGCCGTCACGTCATGAAGTATCCGCACCTTGCCGCGCGCGTGTTCAACACACCGCTGCTTATCCACCCGCAAAAGCTCGACGCCATCATCGCCGGCCTGGGCGGTCGCCTGCTCGATACCGACCTGTCCGGGGTGGCGCACGCCGTGCAGGCGTCTGCACTGCCGGCGGAACTGTTCAGCACCCGCCGCGTGGAAGACAAGGACCGCCGCCCCGGCTACGCCATCATCGACGGCGTGGCCGTCATCTACGCCAGTGGAGTGCTGGCCCATCGCGGCCGCTTCGTCATGGCCAGTAGCGACCGCATCCTCGGTTACAACGACCTGGCCGCCGCACTCGAAATGGCCCAGGCCGACACCGACGTACACGCCGTGCTGCAAGTGTTCGACACGCCCGGTGGCGAAGCGCAAGGCGCGTTCGAGTACCACGACCGCCTGCGTGAGATGCGCGGCAACAAGCCCGTGTGGGGCATCGCCGACGGGCTGGCCGCATCCGCCGGCTACCTCGCGGCGGCGGGCCTGGAACACTTCGCCATCACCCGCACCGGCTACGCCGGGTCCATCGGCGTGGTCATGCGCCACGTCGATCTGTCGCAAGCCCTGGCGCAGGAAGGCATCCGCGTCACGCACATCTACGCCGGCGACCACAAGGTGGACGGCAACCAGTTCGAACCGCTGCCCGACAGCGTGTGCGCCGACCTCCAGGCCGAAATCAACGACCTCCACCAGATGTTCATCAGCGCCGTGGCCAGCGGTCGCGGCCTGGACCCCGAGGCGGTCCGCAAGACCCAGGCGCAGACCTATCGCGGCCAGGCCGCCCTCGATGCCGGCCTCGCCGACCGCATCGCCACCACCGATCAACTCATCGCCGAACTGGCCGGGCTTCGTGCCCGGCCGCATCCCGTCGGGCAGTCCGCCCGCATCACTGCTCAACAAGGAGACTCCCTCATGAGCGAAACCCCCCAGGCGGGCACCACGACGCAGCCCGCCACCCCGCCCGCCGTGCAGGCGGCCTCCCCGAGCCCTTCGCAAGCGGATCTGGATCGCGCCCGCGCCGAAGGCGTGGAGCAGGGCACCCAGGCCGAGCGTGCCCGCGTTGGCGCCGTGCTCGCACATCCGTCCGCGTCCTGCTCGCCGCTGGCACTGCAGTGCATCAGCACCGGGCTGACCACCGAGCAGGCCACCGCGGTGCTGGGCGCGGTGCCTGCGGGCGCACCCGTTGCGTCCGCGCCCAACAACGCCTTTGCCGCCGCGATGGCCGCCATACCCAATCCCGGCGTGTCCGGCATCGAGGCCGCCGCCGCCCCCGAAAACACCGAAGCCGCCCTGGCCGCCAGCATCGTCGGCCTGATCGGCAGCGCTCGCCAATAAGGAAGCATCGCCATGGACTACAAGGCCAAGTTCGCCACCGAAGGCGCTTATGCGCCCGACGGGCTCATCGCGGGTAACGCGCATCTGCTGGTCGCCCGCAAGGTGACGGTCAAGAGCGGCCAGAACCTCGTGCGTGGTGCCGTTATCGGTAAAGACGGCGACGACAAGTATCTGCTCAGCCTCTCTGCCGCCTCGGATGGCAGCCAGACCCCCGACCTGATCATGGCCGAGGCCTGCGACGCCAGCGCCGCCGACAAGCAGGCGCTCGCCTACGAGCGCGGCGACTTCAACGCCAACGCACTCACCCTCGGCACCGCCCACACCGTCGCCAGCATCCGCGACGGCCTGCGTGCCAAGGGCATCACCATCCTGCCGGCCGTGGCCGCCTGACGAGGAGTATTAGCATGGACATTTTCACCATTGGCGTCCTGCGCCGGGTCGTTGAAGCGCTGCCCGAGCCGCAACCCTTCTTCCTCAACAGCTTCTTCCGCGAAGAGCAGCGCGAGGACAGCGAGGAAATCCACTTCGACCTCGACACCGGCAAGCGCCGCATCGCCCCCTTCGTCGCGCCGATCGTCGCCGGCAAGGTGGTGCAGTCGCGCGGCTACGTCACCAAAACCTTCAAGCCCGCCTACGTCAAGGACAAGCGGGTGTTCGATTCCTCGCGCCCCTTCAAGCGCGCCATCGGAGAGCGCATCGGCGGCGAATACAGCCCCGCCCAGCGTCAGCAACTGCTGCTTGCCCGTGACCTGCAGGACCAGATCGACATGCTCACCCGTCGCCTGGATGTGATGGCTGTCGAAGCCCTGCGCACCGGCAAGGTTGTCGTCAAGGGCGACGAGTACCCCGAAGTCGAGGTGAACTTCCAGCGCCACGCCGACCTGACCAAGGCACTCACCACCACCGCGCGCTGGGGTGAAACCGGCGTAAAGCCGCTGGACGATCTGCAGACGTGGTCGCTGCTCGTCTCGCAACACTCCGGCGCCACCGCCAACACCGTGGTGATGGATCTCAAGGCCTGGCAGCTCTTCAGCGCCGACGCCGACGTGCAAAAGCTCCTCGACCGCTTCCGCGGCCGCGACCAGCTCAACCCTACCGTCACCGGCGAGGGCGCCCGCTACATGGGCAACGTCGGCGACTTCGACATCTGGGTGCACACCGGCTGGTACGAACACCCGGACACCGGCGCCGTCACCCCTTACCTGCCGGACCACACCGTGCTTGTCCTCAGTCCGGATCTGGACGGCGTGCGCTGCTTTGGCGCCATTAAGGACGAAGAGGCCGGCTTCCAGGCGTTGCCGTACTTCCCCAAATCCTGGCTCGAGAAGGACCCGGCCGTGCGCTACCTGCTCATGCAGTCTGCGCCGCTGCCGGTCCCGTACCGCGTCAATGCGTCCTTCTGCGCCGCCGTGCGCTGATCGGGGAGGGTGACATGAAGCTCATCGCCAAAGTCACCCTCGTCACCGGCGCGGGGGACATCCCGCCCGGCGGCGAGATCGACGTGAAGGACAAGGCCGAAGCCGAGTCGCTCATCGCGCGTGGATTCGCCACGCCCGTCCGCACCGCCTCGCCCAAGGCCGAACCCAAGGGCGAAGACCAGGGCGAAGCCGGCCTCGAAGGCGAGGGCGCCTGACCATGACCCTCACCGCCCCCTTCGCCGACATCGAAGACATGCTCACCGGAGCCACCTTCGCGCTGCTCTCCAATGTCGTCGTCACCCCGGCGACGGGCGGCGAGTTCCTTGCCATCTTCCGCCTCGCCGACACCGATCCGCTCTCGCCCCCGTCCATTGTGGGGGACTACGAGCTGCGCTATCCGCTTGCTGACGCCACGCTTGTGCCGGGTGACATCCTCACCCTGCGCGGCCAGCAATACCGCGTCGCCGACGATCCCTACCGCCTCGCCGACGGGCACGAAGCCGTCGTCCGCCTGCGCGAGGTCGCTGCCTGATGTTCGCCCTCGAATCCCCCATCCTCGCCCGCCTCGCTGCCGATCCCGCCCTCTCAGGCTGGGCCGTGCGCAGCAGCGCCGCCGAGACCTCCCGTCGTCCGTTGCCGGCCGTCGAGGTGCGGTGCGAGGGCGCCGACATCGCCGACGCACGCAACACCGCCGTCGCGGTAGGGGTCGCCTGGGGCGTGCACCTGGTGACCCAGTACAGCGCGGCCGCCATGGGCGAACTCGATGCCGCCTTTGCCGCCGTGGTGGCCAGCCTGCACAACTGGGCGCCCGGCACCCAGGGCGGGCGTGCCTGGCAGCGGCTGCTACTACAGCAGGTCCAGCGCGAAACCACCGACCAAGGCCTCGTCGCCTACAACCTCATTTTCAAAACCGCCGCCCGCTACGACGGGCAACCGTAACAACAGGAGCCCGTCATGGCACTGATCCACAGCAGCAACGAATACCAGATCCCCCGCGGGCGCCTGTACTGGGACCCGCGTGACGCCGCCACCGACGCCCTGACCGGCGAGGAAGAATTCGGTAACTGCCCGTCCTTCACCATCGCCATCGAAACCGAAAAGCTCGAACACTTTTCCAGCCAGACCGGCTTGCGCGAGAAAGACGACTCCCGCGTCGTTCAGGTCGACCGTAGTGCCACCGTCACCTGCGACAACGTCTCCTTCGACAACCTCGCCAAGTACCTTTCCGGCCAGGTTGAAACCGTCTCGCAAACCTCCGACGCCGTCACTGCCGCCACCCTGGCGGTCATCCCGGGGCGCTTCTACCAGCTCGGCCGGTCCGACACCAACCCCGCCGGCGACCGCAACATCAGCAGCCTCGTCATCACCGACAGCACCGCCACCACCACCTACGTGGCCGGCACCGACTACGCCGTTGACCTCGTCAAAGGGCGCCTGCAGATCATCGATGCCGGCAGCATCGTCGCGGGCGACATCAAGGTCAGCTACAGCAAGGCTGCCAAATCCTGGAAGCGCATCAAAACCGGTGCGGCCTCCGAGCTGCGCGGGGCGATCCGCGTCGTTTCCGACAATGCCGGTGCCACCAACCGCGACTACTACATGCCTCTGTGCATCCTCAAGCCCGCCGGTGAGCTGCCGGTGATCGCCGAAGAGGCCGAGTACGTGACCATGGAATTCGAGCTCGAAGTCCTCACCCCGCCCAACGGCGCCGCCATCTACCTCGATGACGCCCCGGTCGCCGAATAAGCCTGCCGCCAGACCAGAGCGCCTTGCCGCAGGGCAGGGCGCTCGAGCCTGCCAACTGCCGACCCCGCCCGCCATGCCCACAACGCCCTCTCCGCGCCCGGCGTGCGCGGCCCGCCCAACCCCCGCCCGCCCGCAGGAGCGCCGATGACCGACCGCATCGTCACCACTGCAAGCTACACCGGCAGCGGCGTCTCCATCGTCAGCGCGCTCACCCTCACCGACCTCGGCATCCTCATCGGCATCGCCACCGCGCTGGCGACGCTGCTGCTCAACGGCGTCTACCACTACCGGCGCGATCGCCGCGAGCGCGAAGCGCACGCCATCCGCCTGGAAGTGCTGCGCGGCGAAGCCGAAGACCGCCGCCGCGCCACCCTTCCGGTTGCCCTCGACCGCCGCCGACCCTGCGACGACATCGCCGACTGCCCGTACAGCCATGATTAAGCGCTCCCTGGTCGCCTCCCTGAGCCTGTCTGCCGCGGCGCTGGTGGGGATGGCGGTGTCCGAGTGGTACGTCGGCGAGGCCATGATCCCGACCCGGGGCGATCGACCCACACTCGGCTTTGGCTCGACATTCCACGAGGACGGCCGCCCAGTGCGGCTGGGCGAGCGGACAGACCCGGTGCGCGCCCTGGTGACGCTGCAGGCCCACGTCTCCAAGGATGAGGCTGCGTTCCAGCGCTCGCTGCCTGGCGCCAGCCTCACGCAGGGCGAATACGACCTGTATATGGACTTCGTCTACCAGTACGGCACCGGGGCCTGGAGCGGATCGAGCATGCGCCGCCGCGTCCTGGCGCAGGACTACCGAGGGGCCTGCGATGCGCTGCTCCTGTGGCGCAAGCAGGCCGGGCGCGACTGCTCTCTGCCGCAAAACTGGGGGCCGCAAGGCTGCAAGGGCGTGTGGACGCGCCAACTCGAACGGCACGCGAAGTGCCTCGCCGAGCAGGAGGGCTGAATGCCGACCGCCCAAATCACCGACCTCGCCGCCTGGAAGGCCGCCCACGCCCGCCCGATCGCCGACGCCTGCCGCTGGTCGGAGGCGATCGAAACCCTGTGGCTCGCCAACCTGCGCATCGGCTTTGCCTGGCAGCGCACGCTCCTGCGCGCACTGGGGGCGCGATGACCCAGATCACCATCATTGTGCTGTGCATCGTGCTCGCCGCCTCCCATGTCGGCGCCTACTTCATGGGGCGCGACGCCACCGCCACCGCCCAGCGCGACCAGGCGCTCGCCTACGCCGGCGAGATCGTCCGCCGCCAGGGTACCGTCGACGCCCTCGCTGCCGACCTCGAGGCCGAGCGCCAGAAGCGCATCCCCAAAAACCGCACCATCACCCGCGAGGTCGTCCGCTATGTCGAACTCCCTGCCGCTCGCCGCTGTACTCTCGATCCTGCTTGGCGCCTGCTCCACGACGCCGCCGCCCGCCTGGCTGCTGCAGACGCCGCGCCCGTTGCAGACGCTGCCGCACTCGACACCGTCGCCGCCAACTACGAACAGTGCCGGGACACCCACGCCCAGCTAGTCGGCTGGCAGCAGTGGTGGCGCGCAGTGCAGACGTCTGCACGGGCAGGGGAGTGAGCCGTGTCCAGAAGTTCCCATCCTAGCTCTGCCGTACTTAATCGCAACCTGACCGAACAAGCAGCCTGAGTGCGGAGAGATCATGGCGAACCCTGAAACCAAGATCATCATCGCGGCCGAGGACCGCGCATCTGCCGCATTCAGCGCGCTGGGGGAAGAGGCCAAAAGCGCGTCCGCCCAGCTCAACGATCTGGCGGAAGAGGCTGGTCAGCTTGCCGCCGAGGGCGGCCGCGCAGCACCGGCATTTACCGCGCTCGCGGAAGAGATGCGCTCCATTGGGTCGCGGCGCGACCTTGTAGAGCAGTTCGCGGCGCTCAAGCGTGAAACGGCAAATCTGGATCAGTCGTTGTCTGCCGCGGCGTCTGGTGTGGATCGCCTTGCATCCGAAATGGACGGCGCCCGCACCGCGACGGCCTCGGCTGCTGCCGCGCAAAGCGCAGCCTCCGCGAATTTGACGCAAGCCAAATCTCGGTACGAGGCTCTGCGCAACGAGGTCAAAGAGGCTGCCGAGTCCCTGAAGCAGCTTCGTGCCGAAGCCAAGGCGAGCGGAGCGCCGACGCAAGAGTACGCAGACAAGATCGCAGCAGCAGACCAGCGCCTTTCCAGTTTGCGTCAAGAGGCAAAAGGGGCTGCTGCCTCTGTTACCGCATTGCGTCAACAGTACTCGGAGTCGGCCCGCGCTACCGGCGAGGCAGAGCAAGCCGAACGTGCGATTACAAACGAATACAAGCGCACCGTCTCTGAGGCGGGAAAGCTCTCGGTTGCGCTCGGCGAAAAGAACCGTGCACTAAACGCGACGCGCTCCAGTTTGGATGCGGCCGGTGTCAATACGGCAAACCTCGCCACCGAGCAAAAACGCCTTGACTTTGCGACCCGCGATGTAGCCAATCGATTTGACACGCTCCGCGGATCGGTACGTAGCGGCGCAGGGGCAATCGACCAGGCGGGAGACTACGCCGCCGATGCTGCACAAAAAATGGGGCTGCTCGACCGTGCTGGCGCTGCCCTCAACACGCAGATGGGCAAGGTCGCAGCGGCCGTCGCGGGCGCGTTTGCAGTGGATCGGCTCATCGGTTTTGCTGCCGGACTAGCGTATCTGTCCGGAAATCCCCGTTCTTCCGCAGGCGCCCGCATTGATGGATCGTTGTGGCTCCTTGAATAGCGGAGCATGCGACGATGGAAGGAGAGTTGGGTTCGGATGGC
>NZ_JALLIK010000107.1:0-202804 GCF_023093595.1 Thauera aromatica | reverse complement strand
TGGGGATAGAAAAACCAGCGGCGCCGGAGCAGTTGGCGCTGTTGTAGTGGCATTTTTGAAAGTGCGATCTAGCAAAAACAAGCACTTGCGAGCGTAACTGTCGAACTCGGGGGGGCAAGGCCTGCACGCCGCTGATGCCCGGCATCAGGATGTCGAGCAGTACGAGGTCGGGCGTGGTGTCACGGAGTATCCGCAATGCCTCGGTGACGTCGTAGGCCACGGTCAGTTCGTATGCGGACGGTTCGAGCTGGTGGGCGACCGTCTTGTGCACGAACTCGTCGTCATCGATCAGGAGGATGCGTGGGCGCACATCCTTGGCCATCGCCTTGAGAGCACGGGCCGATTCGATGTGCGGTGTGCAGTCGTGCTGCAGTTGCTCGGCCCACTGGCGCACTGGCCGGACCGCTTCGGTGAGGCCCTTGAAGTACGCGCGCAACTCGTTCTGCTTGAGTTGGGCGATGTCTTCCTGCAGGTTCTGGAGCGCTTCGGGGTCGTCGTGGGCCGCCTGGTCGGCGCGACGGTGGAGGTGATCGAGCGCGCTGCCGATACTTTGCTCGGCCAGGTTGACCGCGTCGTCGACCGAAGCGATGTGCCGGTTGCCTTCGCTCGCTTGCTGCTGGAGCAGCTCTTCGAGGCCGACGATCGACCGCGCCTGCCGGGCGAACTCGCCGAGTACCGGGGGCGTGCGCTTGAGCGCCTGCTGTTCGCGCAGGACGTTATGGACCGACATGCGCAGGCGCGGGACGTCATACGTCATCGGCCAGAACATCACGTAGTCGTCGAAGACCGCCTTGCGGCACAGTTCGTAGGCGCCCTGGACGCTGAGCTTGTTGCACAGGACCACGGTGCGGTGCGGCTGCAGATGGATCTTTTCGCTGAGCCGGTAAAGCTCCAGGTAGAACTCTTCGGACTTGTTCAGCGTCTTGAAGGCCAGCACCAGGACGTCGGGCGGTCGCAGGTCGAAGAACCCGACGCGTTGCTCCGGGTCGAGCGACAGGAGGACATGTTCGAACTCCGGCGCGAGCTGCTTGCCGATGATGGTGGCGTCGTTGTGATCGTCGGTGACGATCATGATGGTCGCAGGAATTTTCTTGGTGGGGGTCATCTGTACAGTCGTTCCGACAGGTTGACGGGACGGTCCGGTCCCTGTGGATCGGGGTGTGGCATTTCAGGCAAGCAGCCGGTCGATCCGGCCGGCCACAGTGTGCAGTTCGCGCTCCAGCGCTTCGATCGAGGACTTCAGCTCTGCGATCGGCCGGCCCTGCGCGGCCTCGCCTTCGAGACGGGCGCTCGACTCCCCGAGGGCCATCGCACCGACTGTGCGGGCGTTGGATTTGAGGCGGTGGGCGAGGCCGGAGATGCGCTCAAGCTCTCCGGACCGGAGGGCGGATTGCAGCGCTTCGAGGGTCGTGGTCGCCACCCGGCGGAAGTCGGCGAGGAAGTCGGCGATGACTTCCGGCTCGTCGCCGACCACCGCCTTGAGCATGTCGAGGTCGAGCGTATCCGTTGTTGGTGGTTGCATCATGTGGTTCTCCTTGGCGAGGCTGGGCACGCGCTGCGCGAGGGCATTTCGCGAAAGGGGGCACGGCCGCCGGATGTGTTTTCAATAGAGGTGGTGGGCCGGATTGAAGGAGGCGCGGCCGATCTCCCGGTCGTGGAGCCAGGTGAGCAACTGCTCGACCGGCAGCGCCCGGGCGATGAACCAGCCCTGGGCGATGTCGCAGCCGGCTGCGCGCAGATGGTTCCAGTCGTCGTGGTCTTCGATGCCTTCGGCGACGGTCTTCATCCCCAGCTTGCGGGCCATGTCGAGGCTGGCGTCGAGGATGGTGCGCAGGGCGCCGTCGCGCCAGGCGCCATGGACGAAGCTGCGGTCGATCTTCAGCTCGGTGAACGGGATGTCGCGCAATTGGGTGAGGGAAGAGTGGCCGGTGCCGAAATCGTCGATCGACAGGCCGACGCGCTTGAGGCGCAGGCGGGTGAGGATGTCCAGTGCCGCCTGGCGGTTCTTCATCAGGCGGCTCTCGGTGACTTCGAGGATCAGCGTGCTCGGTGCCACGCCGGCGGCCGAGGCTTCCTGCTCGATGAATTCGGGGAAGTCCAGGCGCACGAGGTTATCCATCGACACGTTGATCGCCAGCTGCAGGGTGTGGCCCTGCAGCTGCCAGCGCCGGGCATCGCGCAGCGCACGGCGAAGGACCGCGCGCATCAGCGCATCGACCAGGCCGTGATCCTCGGCTACCGCGATGAAACGGTCCGGATAGACCAGCCCGTCTTCCGGGTGCTGCCAGCGCGCCAGGGTTTCCACGCCGATCACCGTTCCGCTGTGCAGATCGACTTTGGGTTGGTAATGGTTGACCAGCTGCCCGGCGGCGATTCCGTGTGCCAGTTCGTCGGCGCCGTAGGGCGTGGCAGGAGCGAGGCGTTCCTCGCTGGCCTCCGGCAGTGCCTGCAGCAGCCGCTGCAGCTGCTCGCTGGACACGGGCTTGTAGAGCGTGCCCGCGACCCGCAGGCGCTCGGCGCGTGCCAGGCGCTCCGCGCTTTGCAGGATGCGTTCGTCCTCGCCGCTGATCAGTACCAGGGCACCGCGATAGCCGAGGCGGACGAGGTGGCGGATGAACTCGACGCCGTCCATTTCGGGCATCTGCAGATCGCAGAAGATCAGCTCGGCCGTGCCGGGCTCGCGTTCCAGGTGCTCGACCGCGCTGCGCGCACGCCCGTACAGTGCGATTTCGGTGAACCCGAGCGCGTGCAGCTGGCGATTCATCAGCCGGCAGATGAAGGGGTCGTCGTCGACTATCAGGATTTTCATCACGCTCGTCTCATTCAGGCCGGTTGTTCGCCGGCCAGCTGCTGTTTTATCTGTCGTCGCGTGGCGGCGCGGATGCTGCGGAATTCGCTGGTGCAGTGCGCCAGGGAGGCGGTGTCGGCGGCTTTCGCGGCCTGCTCCAGGTCGCCGCACAGCTGCGCCAGGCGCTGCGCGCCGACGGCCCGGGAGGACGACTTCAGGCGATGGGCGAGGGCGCCCATGGCGGCGTGGTCCCCGCATCCGAAGCTGTCTTCGAGTTCGATGGCCAGTGCATCGAGCGATTCGACATAGTCGTGAAGGACTTCGGCGGCCATCTGCCGGTCGCCCCCGACCAGGGTGTCCAGCGCCTGCGTATCGAGCAGGATCTCCTCGACCGGTGCGGCGGCGCCGGGTTGAGTGATCTTGGCGGCTTCGGTGGTTTCGGCCGTTGCGCAGGGCAGCCAGCGCTCGAGTGCCGCTTTCAGCGTGGCAAGCCGGATCGGCTTGGTCAGGTATTCGTCCATTCCGGCCGCTTTGGCTCGCGCGGCTTCATCGCGCAAGGCATTCGCGGTGAGGACGAGGATCGGGATACGCCGCGCGCCGTTTTCCTCGCGGCGGATGCTCTCGGCGAGCTGATAGCCATCCATTTCCGGCATGTGCAGGTCGGTCAGCAGCAGGTCGTAGGGCGCATCTCGCCACATCGCCAGGGCTTCGACGCCGTTGCGGGCGATCTCGCAGTGATGGCCGAGCAAACCCAGCTGGTGCTGGATCACCTTGCGGTTCACCGCATCGTCTTCGGCGACCAGGATGCGATGGCTGCGTCCGTCGCCCCGCGCCGACGCGGCTGCGGGTGGCGCGGGGTCGATGCTGGGCGGGGGGCTGGCCGGCTCCAGCGGCAGGCGGACGCTGAACAGCGATCCTCGCCCCGGGCAACTGTCGACGCTGATTTCACCGTTCATCAGGTCGACCAGGCGCTTGCAGATCGCCAGGCCCAGGCCGGTGCCGCCGAAGCGGCGGGTGGTCGTGCTTTCGGCCTGGGTGAAGGGGGTGAACAGATTGCGCTGATGCGCCGCGCTGATACCGATGCCGTTGTCCTCGACTTCGAGGGCGACCTGCAGCGGGCTGGCGGCCAGCACCCGGGCGCGCACGTGGACCCGGCCGCGGCCGGCGCTGGGATTGCGTTCGGTGGAAGAGAACTTGATCGCGTTGCCGACCAGGTTGCAGAGGATCTGCCGCAGGCGCAGCGGGTCGGCGTGGATCCACCGTGGCATCCCGGCTTCCACGTGTACCTCGAGATCGACGCCTTTGGCCTCGGCGAGCGGTATCAGGGTGCGGCACTGCTCTTCCAGCAGGGCGGGGAAATCGACCGTCTCCTGACCGATCTCCAGCTTGCCGGCTTCGATCTTCGAGAAGTCGAGGATGTCGTCGATGATGCTGAGCAGATTGCCCGCCGACTCGCGGATGGTCTTCACCAGATCGGCCTGCTGGAGGTTCAGATCATCCTGGGCGAGCACGTCGATCAGGCCGATCACGCCGTTCATCGGCGTGCGGATCTCGTGGCTCATGGTGGCGAGGAAGGCCGACTTCGCGCGGCTGGCCTGCTCGGCATCCTCGCGGGCCTGGGTGAGGCTGGCAATCAGCGCCTGGCGGTCGCGGATGTCGCGCAGGGTGCCGATGAACAGGTGCTCGCCGTCGATGCGGTATTCGGACACGCTCAGCTCCAGGCTGACCGCTGCGCCGCTCTTGTGGCGCCCGGTCACTTCGCGACAGGAGCCGATGATGTGACGCTCGCCGCTCTGCAGGTAGCGCGCCAGGTAGTCGTCGTGCCGGTCACGGTGGGGACTGTCCATCAGGCAGGAGACGTTACGCCCGAGCAGTTCTTCGGGGGTGTAGCCGAGCAGCGGCTCGATCGCCGGATTGACGCGGCGGATGGTGCCGTGGCGGTCGATGGTGATCACGCATTCGAGCAGGTGATCGAGAACCGCGCGGATTTCCTCCTTTTTGGCTTCCAGCTCGGTCAGGGTCCGGCTGCGCTCCTCGATGCGCTGCTGCAGCTCGGCATTGAGCTCGGTGAGCTGCCGCGCGGCGCGGTGCTGCTCGGTCATGTCCCGCGCGGTGGCGAACAGCAACTGGCCCGGCTGGGGCAGGGCCTTCCAGCTCAGCCAGCGCCAGGAGCCGTCCTTGCAGCGGTAGCGGTTCTCGAAGCCGAGCGTGCTGCTGTCGTCGTGAGCCAGGCGCTGGAGCTCGTGGCGGGTGGCGGGAATGTCGTCGGGATGGACAAAATCGAACATCGGGCGACTGAGCAGTTCCTGCTCGCTCCAGCCCAGGATCCGGCTGAAGGCGGGGTTGACGCTCTTGAAATGGCCGTCGGTGGAGGCGATGCAGAACAGGTCGAGGGACAGGTTGAAGAAGCGGTCGTGCTGCTCTTCGGCACGGATGCGCGCGCTGATGTCGTTGAGCAGGATCAGCGAGCCGAGGCGGCCCCCGTGCAGGTAGGCGACCGAGGTGAGTTCGGCCCAGGAATAGGAGCCGTCCAGGCGGTGGTAGTGGATCACCGTCGGGTTGGGGGCGGGCAGCCCATTGGCGCGCAGCTCGGTGCGCTCGCGGATGATGTCCCGGCTGTCGGGGTGGACGAAATCGAGCAGGGCGTGCCCCAGCAGCTGGTCGGCGGAGCGGGCGCCGAACAGCTCCAGGGTGCGGGCGTTGACGAACATGAAGCGGCCATCGCACTGCACGAGGATGCCAAGGGGCGAGAGCTCGATCAGCTGGCGATAGCGTTCTTCGCTCAGGTGCAGGGCGAGTTCGGCCGCCGAACGGGCCTCCAGCTCGCTGCGCAGCTGGGCGGTGCGCTCGCCGACCTGGCGGCTGATGAGGGTGTGGCGACCGGCACTGCTGAGGGTGGCGAAGACCGCGAGCAGTGCGATGAGCATGGAAAAACCGAGGAAGAGGCGCTCCTCGCTGCTTGAGCCGGGTAGCCGGGGCGGAGTGTCGGGCTGCATTTCCAGGCGCCAGGTGCGGCCGCCGAAGTGGAAGTCGCGCTGCCAGTCCGGCTCGGCTTCGCCGGGCAGGCCGTCGACCAGCAGGCGTGCCGGGCTACCCGGGGTGACGTCGGTGATGCGTGCGGCGAAGCGGTGTTCGCGGGCACGCTCGATCAGCGGGGCGAACAGCTGCGGGATGTCGAGGACGCCGGCCACGTAGCCGGCGAGGTGCTGTGGTTGGCGCTCGCCAGCCTGCCGCCACACCGGGATATAGACCAGCGAGGCATGGCGTTCGGTACGCACCAGCCGGACCTGATCGGAAGCTGCGGTGCTGCCGTTGCCCAGCGCCGCGGCCATCGCCTGGCGGCGTAGCGGCTCGAAGCCGTGGTCGAGGCCGAGCACGATATGGCTGGCGGCCAGTGGCGCGCTGTACAGGATCGGGAAGTATTCGGCACGCCGGCCGGCGCTCTGCAGTTTTCCCTGGCCGTCCAGTTCGGTGATGCGGAAGGTTTCGAAGCCTTCGGTGAGCATCGATGCCTCGAAGGCGCCGCGCTGCGCGGCTTCGATGCGCGGCGCCCAGTCCACCGAAAGGATCGCCGGGTGATCGAGAAAGCTGTGGGCATATTTGTGGAATTCCTCGCGCGTGACTTCGTCGCTGGCGGTGAAGAAGTGGGCGAGCCCTTCGAGCGGCAGCAGGGTTTCGACGATGCTCTGGGTTTCACCGTCGCTGATGACGCGCATCAGCGTGTGGGTCTGGCTGCGCGCGCGCAGGTCTTCCAGTTGCGTCAGGCCGAGATGACCGGATACCAGCAGGGCGGCGGTGATGATCAGCGGCAGGGTGAAGCGGTAGCTGCCGCCGCCAAGCACCCGGAAGGGGTGAGTGCCGGGCCACAGCAGCAGGCTCAGCGGGGCGAACAGCAGCACGCCGAGGGTGTCGCCCGACCACCAGCGCAGCCATTCGTCGAGCAGTGCAGCCTCCTCGAGCCGGCCACCGAAGAACCGGATGGCGGTGCTGCACGAGGCGGAAAGGAGGCAGGCCAGCGGTCCTGCGCCGATCAGGAACCGGCCCAGTCTCCAGTCGTGGGCGAACGGCAGGTCGTCCTCGAGGTAGCGCCGTGCCAGCCGGGCGCCGAGCAGGGCCTGGGCGGTGACTGCGCTCGCGATCAGTGCGGCGGTTCCGGCACCGGCAAGGGAAGGGTCGAACCAGAGGTTGGTCGACAGGCCGCCGAGCCAGACCCCTGGCCAGCAGCGTGGCCCCCAGATCAGCAGGGCGGCCACCGCCACTCCGGCGGCGGGCCATACCGGGGAGGCGTAACCGGAGGACAGGGAGAACAACATCCCGGCGACCCCGGCCAGACCGTAAAGAAAGGCGACGATCAGGCAGCGGCGCAGGTGCACTTTCGGGGAGATGGGCGTGTCGGCTGGCGTCCTACCCTGCGCAGCCTTCACCGCGTTGTCGTTCATTCATCGGCCCATCGGTCTTTTTTGCGGATCATATCAAGCATGTCCGCGGATGCCGAAGGGCCTTTTTCACGGCAACGGACGCGTCGTTGGCGGAATCAGCCTGTGACTGGGCCGTTCAGAGCTCGATCTGGGTGCCCAGCTCGATGACCCGGTTGGGCGGGATCCTGAAATAGTCCGCGGCGCTGCCGGCGTTGCGGAACATGACGATGAAGAGCTTTTCACGCCACCGCGCCATGCCCGAGCCCATCCGGGACACGAGCGCCTCGCGCCCGAGGAAGAAGGACGTCTCCATCATGTTGATGGGCAGGCCCAGTTCACGGCAGCGGGCGAGCTCCACCGGGATGTTGGGTTCGTCCTTGAACCCGTAGTGCACACTCAGCTGATGGAAGCCGAAATCGAGCGGGGTGAGCCGGAGCCGCTCTTCCAGCGGCACGTACGGGATGTCGGCCGTCTCGACCCTGAGGAGGAGTACCTGCTGATGGAGAACCTTGTTGTGCAGCAGGTTGTGCAGCAGCGCCCGCGGCACGCCATCGAGCCAGGTGGTCATGAAGACCGCTGTCCCCGCGACCCGGGGCGGGGGGTCGTTGAACAGGGAGTGAATGAACAGTTCGAGCGGCATCGTGTCGCTGCGGATGCGTTCATTGAGGAGGCTGCGGCCGCGCTTCCAGGTCGTCAGCAAGGTGAAGATCACCGCACCGATGAGCAGCGGAAACCACCCCCCGGCCAGCACCTTGGTCAGGTTGGCGGAAAAGAACGCCATGTCGGTGATCAGGAAAACGAGGATGAACGCCAGTGCCGGCAGCATCCCCCATTTCCATAGCCGGCGCACGACCACGAAGGCGAGCACGGTGTCGATCATCATCGTCAGCGTCACCGCGATGCCGTAGGCTGAGGCCAGCGCGCTCGAAGACTGGAAGCCGACCACGAGGGCGACGACTGCACCGAGCAGCATGCCGTTGATGCCGGGAACGTAGATCTGGCCGATCTCCCTTTCCGATGTGTGCAGCGTTCGCATCCGCGGCGCGTAACCGAGCTGGATCGCTTGCTGGGTCAGCGAGAAGGCGCCCGAGATGACGGCCTGGCTGGCGATGATGGTGGCCAGGGTCGCTATGCCGACCATCGGGTACAGCAGCGGCTCGGGCACCAGCATGTAGAAGGGGTTGCCGACGTTCTCCGGATGGTCGAGGATCAGCGCGCCCTGCCCGAGGTAGTTCAGGTACAAGGCCGGGAAGACGACGAGAAACCAGCCCAGTTTGATCGGTTTTCGGCCGAAATGCCCCATGTCGGCATACAGGGCCTCGCCACCGGTGATGGCCAGGACGACGGCACCGAGGGCGAGCCAGCCCAGCAGCGGGTTGTGCCATAGGAAGGCCGCAGCCCAGGCTGGGTTCAGGGCGCCGAGGATTTCCGGGTGAAGCCGGATGCCATTGATGCCGAGCGCGGCCAGGATCGCGAACCAGCACAGCATCACGGGCCCGAAAATGGCGCCCACACTTGCCGTGCCCCGGCGCTGCATCATGAAGAGGCCGACCAGCACCACCAGTGCGATCGGGACCACGAAAGGGCGCAGCGCAGGGGTGGCGACTTCGAGCCCTTCGACCGCCGACAGCACCGAGATCGCCGGTGTGATCATTCCGTCGCCGTAGAACAGCGCCGCCCCGAAGACGCCCAGCAGCGACAACAGCGTGGCCTTGCGGCCAGGCTCGACGACCCGCAGCGCGAGTGACATCAAGGCCATGATGCCGCCTTCGCCGCGGTTGTCGGCACGAGTGATGAAGATCACGTACTTCACCGAGACGACCAGCACCAGCGCCCAGAAAACCAGCGACAGGATGCCGTACACATTGGCGGGCGTGACCGGCACTGCATGGTGGCCGTTGAAGACTTCCTTCAGCGTATACAGGGGGCTCGTGCCGATGTCTCCGTACACGACGCCGATGGCGGCGATGACCATGCCCGGAAGGTTTCCGTGCCTATCAGCGGGAGGGGGGCCGGGAGCGTTTGTCGAACCAGGTGTCTGCATGGTCTGCTTTCGTACGGGATGGCTGCGCGGGAAGGGTGTTGCCCCCGATGTCAGGCGTGGGTGTGGGCGCCGGGGCGGATGCTACACAGGAAGCGCATAAAAAAAGTGTAAAGATCGCCGCCCTGGCGGGGCCTCCCTTGGCACGTGTCGGCCGGCTGCGTTGAGGGCCAGCCACTGCTGCATCGGGGTTAGAATCGCCCCTTTCTGCCGGGATGTCTTGACTCGCGTCCCGGAACCTCGCGTCTCCTTCCTTCTGCCGATTTTCCGACCTCCATGCCTGCAACGCCTGCTTCCCGTCCCGTCCGCACCCGCTTCGCCCCCAGCCCGACCGGCTACCTGCACATCGGCGGCGCCCGCACCGCGCTGTTCTCCTGGGCGTACGCCCGGCGCCACGGCGGAGCCTTCATCCTGCGCATCGAGGACACCGATGTCGCCCGCTCCACCCCCGAAGCGGTGCAGGCCATCCTCGACGGCATGCGCTGGCTCGGCCTCGCGCACGACGAAGGTCCGTTTTACCAGATGCAGCGGATGGACCGGTACAAGGACGTGATCCGCCAGATGCTCGCCGCCGGCACCGCCTATCCCTGCTACATGGCGGCGGAAGAACTCGACCGCCTCCGCGAGGAGCAGCGCGCGCGCGGCGAAAAACCCCGCTACGACGGATGCTGGCGTCCCGAGCCGGGCAAGACCCTGCCGCCGCCGCCCGAAGGCGTGCAGCCGGTGGTGCGCTTCCGCAACCCGACTGAAGGCGTGGTGGCGTGGGACGACCTGGTCAAGGGCCGCATCGAGATCGCCAACACCGAGCTCGACGACTTCATCATCGCCCGCGCCGACGGCACGCCGACCTACAACTTCTGCGTGGTGGTGGACGACTGGGACATGGGCATCACCCACGTCATCCGTGGCGACGACCACGTCAACAACACCCCGCGTCAGATCAACGTGCTGCGCGCGCTCGGCGCCGAAGTGCCGTTGTACGCCCACCTGTCGATGATCCTCGGCGACGACGGCACCAAGCTGTCCAAGCGCCACGGCGCGGTGAGCGTGATGCAGTACGACGACGACGGCTACCTGCCCGAAGCGGTGATCAACTACCTCGCGCGTCTGGGCTGGAGCCACGGCGACGACGAGGTCTTCAGCCGCGCGCAGTTCGTCGAGTGGTTCGACCTCGACCACATCACCCCTTCGGCGGCGCAGTTCAACACCGAAAAGCTCAACTGGCTCAACGCCCAGTACCTGAAGAAGGCCGACGACGCCTTCCTCGCCGCCGAAGTCGCCAACCGCCTCGCCCGGCGTGAAGTCGATCCGGAAACCGGGGTGTCCCTGGAGGCGGTGGTGGCGCTGTACAAGGACCGGGTCGCGAACCTCAATGAACTGGCCGACGCGGTCGAGCTCTTCGTCGCCGAGGTGCATCCGGCGCCGGAAGTGATCGGCCAGCACCTGACCGAGGCCGCCCGCGCCGCGCTCGCCGGCCTGCGCCGCCGCCTCGCCGAGGTCGCCTGGGACAAGGCCGCGCTGGCGCAGGCGATCAAGGACACCATGGCCGAGCACGGCCTGAAGATGCCGCAGGTGGCGATCCCGCTGCGCGTCGCCGTGCTCGGCGTGGCGCAGACGCCCTCGATCGACGCGGTGCTCGAAGTGCTGGGGCGCGAGCGCGTGCTCGCGCGCCTCGATCGCCACCTCTGACGCTCGCCCGCAAGCCGCCCGGCAATGCAGAAGGCCCTTCTTCCGCGCGTTTGAACCCCCTTTTTTGAATACGGCCCCATCCCCGGCTATGGTGACAGGATAGCCGGGGGCGCTTTCCGCTTTGCCGGGAACCCCCGCGCTGCGCGCAATGCGTGCGCAGACGGCGAAAAAAAGGGGGGTGAATGATGAAGCGCATGCTTGCTGCGGCCTGGGTTCTGCTCGCCGCCTGCGCCGGGCCGGCCGTCGCCGATCTGAACACCGGGCAGCGGGCGCTCGACCTGAGCGACTACCCGAAGGCCCTGGCCGAGTTGCGCCCGCTCGCCGAGCGCGGCAACAGCAAGGCGCAGTTCCTCCTCGGCAAGATGTACACCTTCGGCTGGGGCGTCGCCCAGGACAAGGAGGAAGGCCTGCGCTGGTACCGCGAGGCGGCCAGCCGCGGTCTGCCCGAAGCGCGCCGGCTGCTGATCCGGCTCTGTGAGCGCGACAGCGATGCCGCTTCCGTCGCCGCGGAGGCGGAACGGCTGAACGGGCTCGGGCCGCTGGAACTGCTCCGCAATGGGCGCAGCCTGTGCTCCAGGGTCGCGCTCCAACTGGAGGCGAGGCTGGAAAAGAACCCGGCCGAAACGACCTCCCGCTACCGCCTGCTCGGCTACTACTATTTCAACGCGGTGGGCGAAATCGGTGCGCCGAAAACCATTGAAGCCCGCCGCCGCCACATCCTGTGGCTGATCGCTGAGCATCCCGACAGCGAGCTCGGCGGCACCGTCGAGGCGCGCATCGCGCGGGCCGGAAATACGCTTGCCGACCCCCCGGGCTATGCCGAGGGCAGCCGTCTGTGGTTGCAGCAGGTGGACCGGGAGCCGGCTTCCGCGGCGGCATTCGCACACGCTGCGGCCTACCATCAGGTTCATGACAAGCCCATCGCCGAGCGCATCCTGCTGGCGGGGAAGTCGCGTTTTCCTGGGTCTGCCGAGCACTACGATGCCAGCCTGGGTTACCTCTACGCGCTTGCGGTTCTCGGCGTGTCCGGGCTCAACCATACCGGCATCCCGGTTGCCGCCAGTCCGCAGGAGGCGTCCGGCCCCTTTGCCGCGAAGGCGCGCAAGACCCTGGCGCAGTCGGAGAGCCCGGTACTGGTGGGGGTGGCGGGCAAGATCCTCAGCCAGTACGGGGTGATGATGCAGGCCTTCGGCACGTCGGCAACGGGGGAAAGGAAACTCGCGGAGCAACTGCTCACGCGCGCCGAACGCCTGCAGCCGGGCAATCCACTCTGGGCGGAGACGCTCGGCCAGCACCTGCTGCTGATGGCCAGGCCGGGCCTCGCCGGGGGCGGCGATGGGGACGCGATGCAGCGCGCGCTGGGCTATCTGGAAAAAAGCCTGGCGCGGACGGGCGAGCCGGAGTGGCGTATGAGCCGCCTGCAGGAAGTCGCGAAGCTCGCGCTCAAGCTCGGCGAGCAGGCAAAGGCGGAGCGATACGCGCGCGAACTGCTGGCGCTTGCCGAGCCGCATCCGCAGGATGAGCAATATGGTCCGGCCTGGCACGACGGGCACATGGTGATGGGGCAACTGGCGCTGAAGCGCGGATCGGTGGCCGAGGCACGCGCGCATCTGCGGGCGGCGGGCGAGAGTGCAGGCGGCGGGACGCTGTCCTCCTTCGGGCCGAACATGGGGCTGGCCAGAGATCTGCTGCAGCGGGGCGAAAAGCAGGCCGTGATCGACTACCTGAGGCGGTGCCAGAACTTCTGGACCGGAGCGCAGGTCCCGATCGAGCGCTGGATCGAGGACATCGAGCACGGCCGTACGCCCGAATTCGGCGCCAACCTGGAGTACTGACGCGGCGCCGGGCGGGCAGGGGCGGGGCGGCTTTCCCGGCTGCATGGTCCCGCTCACATGGTCCCCGCAGCGACCTCCCCACGGCCCTCTTCCCGGGCTTTCGCCGGGCGGCGTCAGCCGGTGGCCCGGCCGCGGGGCGGGCGCAGCAGGAAGCGCGCCGGATCGAGCGCCTCGCACAGGTCGCGCTCGAGCGGCAGCGGGTCGCCGTCGAGCACGCTGGCGAGCAGTTCGGCGGCGATTTCCGACCACACCAGGCCGCGCGCACCGTAGCCCGACAGCACCCAGGCGTCGGGTTGGCGCGGGATGGCGGCGAGCGGCGTGGCCGGGGCGACTGCGGATGCGGCAGGAAGGGCGCCGACCATCGGCAGGCGGTCGGGCGAAGTCGGGCGGAAGCCGACGCGGCCGCCGACATCGGCGGGCGCGAGCCCGGCGGTGATGCCCGGCAGCATGGCCTCGAGCCGGGCGAGGTTGTCGGCGTGGTCGCGCAGCCGCGGCGCCGCATCCTCGTCGTCGCTGTCGAAGCTGGCGCCGGTGCAGTGCTGGCCGTCGACTTCGGGGCTGACGTAACCACCGCGGCACACGACCACCCGCGGCGCGCCGCCGGGGGTCGCCGGCAGCAACGAGACCTGGCCGCGCGCGCTGCCGACCGGCAGCAGGCGGGCGGGGACGAAGTCGCGCACCGCGCTGCCGACGGCGAGCACCAGGACTGCGGCGCCGGCGATCTTCGTGCCCCGTTCGTCGACAGCGCACCAGCCGGTGTCGTCGCGCTGCAGGCGGGCAAGCTTGCGGCCGAAATGGGTGCGCACCCGGTCGCCGTGGCGGGCGAGGTTGGCCGCGCACAGGCTGGGTGGATGCACCCAGCCGCTGTCGCCGAACCACCAGCCGCCGATCGGCACCGCCCAGCCGGCAAGGGTGGAGGCCTCGTCGGCGGCGACGTAGCGCAGGTGGCCGGGGGGCAGGCCGAGGCGCTCGACCACGGCGACCATCTTCGCCGCCTGGGTGTCGTCGCGCGCCAGATGCAGCACGCCGCACGCTGCGGCCTTCACCGCCTCGCCTGCGGCGCGCAGGCGGGCGATGTGGCGCCAGCCGTAGAGGGTGCCGGCGCGCGTCAGCCGGCTCATGCGGTTGTCGTCGAGGCTGGGAAGCGGGCGCAGTACCCCGGCGAGGTTGCCGGACGCGCCGAGGGCAGGCGCGGCGGCGGCGTCGATGAGCTCGATGTTCCAGCCGCGGGCGGCGAGGCGCTCGGCCAGCGCGCAGCCGGCGAGACCGGCGCCGACGATCAGGGCATGGCGGCGGGGGGGCGCATCCCGCGTTCCGCCCCCGGGCTGCGGCGCCGTGCTTGCGGCGCCCGGCAGGCGTCCGCGCAGCATCTGACGCTTGCCGCCGAAGCCGGGCACCTTTGCAAGCTCGAAGCCGGCGTCGCGCAGGTGCCGGCGCACCGCGCCGGCAACCGACCAGGTGGCGAGCGTCGCGCCCGGCGCGGCGAGGTGGGCGAGTTGCCGGCAAAGCTGCGGCGACCACAGTTCAGGGTTCCTGGCCGGGGAAAAGCCGTCGAGGTAGAAAGCGTCGGCCCGGGCGACGAGCTGCGCCAGGCCCTCGCGCGCATCGCCGAAGTACAGCGTCAGGGTGACGCGCTCGCCGTCGAGGTGGAGGCGGTGCAGGCCGGGCGCGAGCACCGGCCATTGCGCGCGCAGCGCCGCGGACAGTTCGGCGAACTGCGGCCAGCGCCGGTGGAGGCGGGCGAGATCGTCGGTGCCGAAAGGGTGGAGTTCGCAGGAAACGAAGTGGAGCCGCCCGCAGCGTTCGGGATCGTCACGCCAGGAAGCCCAGGTGGCGAGGAAATTGAGCCCCAGGCCGAAGCCGGTCTCCAGCACCACGAAGCGCTCGCGGCCGCGCCAGCGCTGCGGCAGACCGTTGCCGGCGAGGAACACGTGATCCGCCTGCCCCAGGCCGCCGTCGGCGGAGTGGTAGACGTCGCCGAAGGTGTCGGACCAGGGCGTGCCGTCTTCGGCGAAGGCGAGGCGTGCCGGAACGAGGGGTTGCGCTGCCATGCCGCGGCCGGGAGGAGAAGGTCCGGGTGCCGCCGTTCAGTGAGCGGCTGTCCGCGCGGGCAGCAGATGCCTGCCGAGGCTGACGGCCACCAGCACCAGCGCGCCGGCGATCACGCCGAACATGCCGTCGAGCAGGCTCGGCAGCAGGGCGCCGCTCAGACCGTCGAGGTCGGCAGTCAGGGTTTCGATCAGGTGATGCACCGGCGGCAGGCCGTGCGTCAGGATGCCGCCGCCGACGAGGAACATCGCCACCGTGCCCAGCACCGAGAGCGTGCGCATCAGCCACGGCGCCAGCCACAGGATCGCCGCACCGATGCCGCGCGCAACGGCGTTGGCCCGGCGACTGAGGAACAGCCCGGCGTCGTCGAGCTTGACGATGCCGGCGACGAGGCCATACACCCCGATCGTCATCATCACCGCGATGCTGATCAGCACCGCGACCTGGGTGCCGAAGGCCAGGCCGCCGACGACACCGAGCGCGATGACGATGATTTCCGCCGACAGGACGAAGTCGGTCCGCACCGCGCCCTTGATCTTGTCCTTCTCCAGTGCGGCCAGATCGGCGTCCGGATCGATCAGCGCCTTCACGACCTCGCGGTGGTGTTCGGCGTCTTCCTTGCCGTGCAGGAACTTGTGCACCAGCTTCTCGAAACCTTCGAAGCACAGGAAGGCGCCGCCCAGCATCAGCAGCGGGGCGATCAGCCAGGGGACGAAGGCGCTGATCGCCAGCGCCGCCGGCACCAGGATCGCCTTGTTGAGCAGCGAGCCTTTCGCCACCGCCCATACCACCGGTAGTTCGCGCTCGGCCTGCACGCCGGTGACCTGCTGGGCGTTGAGTGCGAGGTCGTCGCCCAGCACGCCGGCGGTCTTCTTGGTAGCGACCTTGGTCATCGTGGCGACGTCGTCGAGCACGCTGGCGATGTCGTCCAGAAGCAGGAACAGGCTGCCGCCGGCCATGGTGGGGATTACTCCGCCCGCATCTGCGGGAAGAGGATCACGTCGCGGATCGAGGGCGAGTCGGTGAGCAGCATCACCAGGCGGTCGATGCCGATGCCGCAGCCGCCGGTCGGGGGCAGGCCGTATTCGAGCGCGCGGATGTAGTCGGCGTCGAAGTACATCGCTTCCTCGTCGCCGGCCTCCTTGGCCTCGACCTGGGCGCGGAAGCGCGCGGCCTGGTCTTCGGGGTCGTTGAGTTCGGAGAAGCCGTTGGCGATCTCGCGGCCGACGATGAAGAGCTCGAAGCGCTCGGTGATCTCGGGGTCGGTGTCGGAGGCGCGCGCCAGCGGCGAGACCTCGATCGGGTAGTCGATGATGAAGGTCGGCTCCCACAGCTCGGCTTCGGCGCAGGCCTCGAAGAGCTGCAGCTGCAGGCTGCCCAGCCCGCCCGGCTTCACCTTCTCGCCGAAGGCGACGATCTTTTCCTTCAGCCACGCGGCATCGGCGAGCTGCTCCGCGGTGAAGCCCGGGTGGTACTTGCGGATCGCCTGGACGATGGTCAGGCGGTGGAAGGGCTTGGAGAGGTCGAGCTCGCGGCCCTGGTAGACGAAGGACTCGGTGCCGAGCGCCTCGCGTGCGGCCTGGCGGATCAGGCCTTCGGTGAAGTCCATCAGCGTGCGGTAGTTCGCGTACGCTTCGTAGAACTCCATCATGGTGAATTCGGGGTTGTGGCGCGGGCTGAGGCCTTCGTTGCGGAAGTTGCGGTTGACCTCGAACACCTTCTCGAAGCCGCCCACTACCAGACGCTTCAGATACAGCTCGGGCGCGATGCGCAGGAACAGCTCCATGTCGAGCGCGTTGTGGTGGGTAGTGAAGGGCTTCGCCGCGGCGCCACCGGGGATGGGGTGCATCATCGGCGTCTCGACTTCGAGGAAGCCGTGGCCGGTCATGTAGTTGCGGATCGACTGGACCATGCGGCTGCGCGCGACGAAAGTGAAGCGCGTCTGCTCGTTCATGATCATGTCGACGTAGCGCTGGCGGTACTTCTGCTCGACGTCGGTGAGGCCGTGGAATTTGTCCGGCAGCGGACGCAGGCTCTTGGTCAGCAGGCGGATCTCGGCGGCCTTGACCGAGAGCTCGCCGGTCTTGGTCTTGAACACGGTGCCGACGCAGCCGACGATGTCGCCGATGTCCCAGTGCTTGAACTCGGCATACACGTCCTCGCCCACGGCGTCGCGCTGGACGTAGAGCTGGATGCGCCCGGAGAGGTCCTGGATGGTGACGAAACTCGCCTTGCCCATCACCCGCTTGAGCATGATGCGCCCGGCAACCCTGACCTCGACCGGGGTCGCTTCCAGCGCTTCGGCCTCCTTCTCGCCATACAGCTCGTCGAGCTTGCCGGCGGTGTTCTCGCGCGAGAAGTCGTTGGGGAAGGCGCGGCCGCGGGCGCGCCAGGCGGCGAGTTTCTCGCGGCGCTCGGCGATCAGGTGGTTTTCGTCCACGGGCGGGGTGTTGGTCTGTTCGGACATGGCGTCTGCTTCGATTTGTGGAAAATGCGTGCGCGTGCCGGAGCGCGCGCGAAAGACGTAATTGTGGCAGGGCCGCGAGGGTGGGGCAATTCCGGGTGCGTCCGGGTTCAATCCAGCGCCCGCTGCAACACGCCGATGGTCGGCGCCCAGTCGTCTCCGGGCGCCTTCTTGCGCGTGACCAGGGTGAGCTGGGCGGGGGCGAAGACGTTGGCGTTATGGGTGACCGGGGTGGTGATCAGGTACTGCGCGCGGGTGGCGCGGAGGAAGGTGCCGACGCGGTCGATGTTGGCGACGTCCAGATGGGCGAAGGGCTCGTCGATGAAGACGAAGCCGCCGGGGCGGGCCTCGTCCATCAAGAGGCCGATCAGGAGGATCAGCGACTTCATCACCTGCTGGCCGCCCGAGGCCTCGCCGTCGTTGAGGCCGACCGCGCCCTTGCGGTCGAAGTCGAAGCGCACTTCGAGCCCGGCCTGGGCGAGCGAGAGGTCGTCGTTTTCCAGATGCGGCGTGGGGCAGTCGACGCCGACGTTGGCCAGTTCGCCGAGCGCTTTCAGGTTTTTCGCGTACTGGCGCACGGTGGCGCGCAGCTTGGCGATGTAGGCGGCGCGGGCGTTGTCGCTGTGCAGCCGTGCGGTGGCGCAGTAGCCCTGGCGGTTCAGGTAGTCGCGCTCGCGCACGACGACGTCGGCGGCGAGGCGATCGCGCACGACCAGCACTGCGGGATCGGTGATCCAGTCGCCTTCGTCGAGATGGCGGCGCAGGCGCTCGAGCTGCAGGCGGGCGCCGCGGGCGTCGCCGTAGCGGTCGACGAGGAGCGCGAGTTCGGCCGTGTCCAGCCCGTGCGCCGGGATGGCGTGCCGGCGGCGGCGCAGCCGGACGATGCGCTCGGCCTGGGCGTGGCGGCGTGGGCCGTGCTCGCGCGCGAGCTCGGCCAGGCGCAGCTCGATGGCCTTCAGCTCGCGGGTGCGACGGTCGAGCTCGATCTGGATGCCGTTGATCTTTTCGGTGAGGCGGTCGAGTTCGCCGCGGGTTTCGCTGCGCGCGCCGATCGCCTCGGTCAGGGCCTTGCGTGCGGCGGGCAGCTCGGCCTCGGCGCTGGCGTAGCGCTCGGCTTTGGCAGCGAGCAGTTGGGCCGACTGCAGACCGAGCAGGCGCTGGCGGATCGTGGTGAGTCCGGCGGCGGCGGTGTCGAGCCGGGGGCGCAGGGCCTGGAGCTGCTTGTCGAGCGCGGTGATCTCGTCTTGCAGCGCGGCGATGCGCGACTGGCGGGCGAGTTCGCCGAAGTGGAATTCCTGCGGCCGGCCGAGGTGGCGGGCGCCGCGGCGCTCGCGGTGGTAGCCGTCGCGGGTGATCCATTCCTGCTCGCGCGGCAGCGTGCGGGCGGCGTCGGCGTCGTCGACGCGGCGGATGCGGTTGAGCAGGTCGGTGAGCCAGCGCGGCACCGGGGCGCTGAATTCGACCACCTCGGCCAGGCTCAGCGGCCGCGGCGGCGGGGCGGTTTCGCGCTCGGTAACGATGAAATGACGGAAGCGCGCGTGCTCGCCGAGCGCCCAGGCGGCATGGCGGTCGGATTCGCGCTCGAGCAGGATCAGGTGGCGGTAGGGGCGCAGGATGGCTTCGAGTGCGCCCTGCCAGGCGGGGTCGGTGACTTCGACCACCTCGGCGAGGCTGTGGTGGGCGATCCCGTCGGCGCTCAGGCGGACGCGGAAGCGCGCGACTTCGGCGTCGCCCGGCGGGCCGGCGCGGTTGCGTTCGGCGCGCAAGGCGGCGGTCTTGTCCTCGAAGGCGGCGACCAGTTCGCGCTCCTTGCGGCGCAGCGCGGCAAGCGCGGCGTCGGCTTGTTCGTGCTCCTTTTCCAGTGTGAGGGCGTCGGCACCGTGCTCGCTCGCGAGTTGGGCGCGCAGCGCGTCGCGCTCTTCGAGCAGCTTGTCGAGGTCGCGCAGGCGGTCGTGGGCGGCGAGGTAGCGTTGTTCGGTGCTGCCGTCGGACGCCTTCAGCCGTTTGCGCTCGGCCTGGGCGGCGTCCTGCTCGGCGCGCACCGCGTCCAGGCGCTGGCGCGCTTCGCGCTGCTCGGCGAGTTTTGCACCGCGCTCGTGGCCGGCGCGGTGCAGGGCTTCGCGCTCGGTGGCGATCTCGTGCTCGAGTTCGGCGAGTTCCAGGTGCGGCACGATCCCGGTGTCGAGCGCCCGGGCTTCGTCGGCGAGCCGCTTCCATTCGAGGAAGCGGTTGGCCTCGGCCTTCTTTTCTTCGGCCTGGGTCTTCAGGCGTTCGAGGTCGATGCCGATCTCGCCGAGTTCGCGCTCGGCCGATTTCTGCTCCTCGCGTGCGGCCTGGTAGTTGTCCAGCACTTCCTTGTCGCCGAAGACGTCGAAGACCAGCTCGAGCAGGGCCTTCGGCGAGTATTCGCACAGCTTGTCGGTGTCGCCCTGTTCCAGCGCCAGCACCTTGGTGATCGCCGGCGTCAACCCGCCCCAGGCGAGGCGGTGCTGGTAGTCGCGCAGGCCGATCCAGTCGGTGCTGGTTTCGAGGGTCTCGATCGGCTGATCGCCGTCGACGATGGTGTAGTCGCGGATCCAGTCGCCGCCGGCCTTGCGGATGCGGCAGGCGAGCGTGACCTCGTCGGCGAGACAGGGGAAGAAGGGGCGCCTGCCGCTGTGGCCGGGCTGGTTGGCGACGACCGCGCGGATCCAGGCGAAGCTGCGCTCGGCGCGGCGCACGTAGCGGCGGTAGTCGCGCTTGCCCGAGCAGCGCAGCGCGAAGAGGGTGCGCAGGGCGTCGAGCAGGGTGGTCTTGCCCGAGCCGTTGGGGCCGACGATGGTGATGATCTGCGCGTCCAGCGGCAGCGAGAAGCGGCGCCAGAAATCCCAATGGACGAGTTCGAGGGTCTTGATGTGGAACATGGATGGCCGGTTGCGTCGTGTTCAGCGCCGCTGCAGCAGCAGCCCGCACTCGAGGTGGTGGGTGTAGGGGAACTGGTCGAACGCCGCCGCCGCGGCGATGCGGTGGGTGGCGGCGAGGGCGGCGACGTTGGCGTGCAGCGTGTCCGGGTTGCAGGAGATGTAGAGAAGGTTGTCGAAGCCTTTCGCCAGCGCGATCGTGCCTTCGTCCAGCCCGGCGCGCGGCGGGTCGACGAACAGCGTGGAAAAGCGGTAGCCGGCCGGATCCACCCCCTGCATGCGGCGGTATTCGCGCCCGCCGGCGAGGGCGTCGCTGATCTCCTCGCTCGCCATCCGCACCAGGGTCACGTTGGCCACATTGTTGTCGGCGAGGTTGGTGTGGGCGGCGCGCACCGAGGTCTTGCTCATTTCGGTCGCGAGCACGCGGCCGAACCGCGGTGCCAGCGCCACGGTGAAGTTGCCGTTGCCGCAGTAGAGCTCGAGCAGATCCCCTCCCAGGCCCTTCGCCTGCGCGCGCGCCCAGGCCAGCATATGCTGGTTCACGCCGCCGTTGGGCTGGGTGAAGCTGCCCTCGACCTGCTGGTAGCGCAGGCGAAGGCCGTCGACCTCGAGCACCTCCTGCACCCAGTCGCGCTCGAGCACGATCTTCTGCTTGCGGCTGCGGCCGATGAGCTGGATGTCGAGCGCGGCGGCGAGCGTGCGCGCGGCGGCCTCCCAGGCCTCGTCGAGCGGGCGGTGGTAGACCAGGCTCACCAGGCATTCGCCGCTCAGGGTGGCGAGGAACTCGACCTGAAAGATCCTGCGCCGCAGCGGCTCGCTGGCCTGGAGCGCGTCGCGCAGCCGCGGCATGAGCTTGGCGATCGGCTCGGCGACGGCGGCGAAGGTGTCGAGCAGGATGGGCTGCTTCGGCTCGGCGCTGTCGAACATTGCGTAGTCGATGCGGCCGTCGTGATGCCACAGGCGGAACTCGGCGCGCAGGCGGTAGTGCAGCGGTGCGGAGCGGAAGACCGCCGGTTCGGGCAGGCCGAGTCCGGCGAAATCGGCACGGTAGCGTGCGAGCTTGGCGGCGAGCTGTTCGTCGTAGCGGGCGGGGTCGATGACGGGCAGGGGCATGGCTTCAGCGCTCCTCGTCCATCGCTTCGGCCTCGTCGGGCAAGGCCTCGGCGAGTTCGAAGGCATTGTGCTCGGGCAGCGGATGGCCGGCGGCGTCGAGGATCTCGCCCAGGGTGCCGTGGATGATGCGGTCGGCCATCACCCGGTAGTCGAGCGCGAGGTCGAGCAGCGGGCCTTCGCTGATCAGGCCGTTGCGGCGTTCGATGAAGCCGAGGCGGGCGAGCTTGCCGAGCATGAAATTGCGCATCTTGGTGCGCCCGCCCAGGCGGGGGCCGAAGTCGGCGATCAGCGAGGCCTCGGTGAGCGTGCCCGAGACCGACTCGCCGTGCGCCACCGGCTTGTCGCTGCCGAAGAGGTCGCTCTGGCCGTCGTCGACCAGCTCGCGGCGGGTGACCTGGCGCTCGCGCTTGGGCAGCACGATCAGCGCCCAGAGGATCACCAGCAGGGCGATCTCGTCGCGGGTCAGGCCCAGGTTGCTGGCGGCGTACTCGCGCCCGGCGCCGAACACGGGCTCGGCCAGTTCGGGCTGCAGGGCGACGCCGACGTGGGCGGCGTAGGGGTTGTCGAGCAGGCGCAGGCCGACGTCGGCCAGCCTCCGGTCGAGTTCGTGGCGGAAGGTCTCGTCCACCAGCGCGCGCCGCACCAGGCGGTCGCCGCGTGGCAGCCAGCGCTGGGCGAGCAGGCGGGCGGTGAGGGTTTTGAGTTCGTATTCCATGGGGGGCGTGATCCGGAAAGGGCGGGCTCAGGCCCGGGCGGCCGGTGCGCTGGCCACGGGGGGCGCGGAGGCCGGCGCAGGCGTGCGTGGGCGTGCTTCGCCCTGCGTGATGGCGGCGATTTCGTCCGCGCCGACCGCGGTCAGCGTGTCGCCGAACTCGATATCCACCGGCAGGCGCATGAACGTGCCGACCGGGCCGTCTTCCGGACCGTCTTCCGGGCCGCCCCGGGCACCGTCGGCGAGCAGGGCGAGCAGCGACAGGCGGTAGCTCGCCAGGGCGAAGCCGCCGCCGGCGACGACGCGGTGCAGCGACTGCGGTTCGGGCAGCGCTGCGAGGCGGTCGGTGAAGTGTTCGAGCAGGCGCAGGTCTTCGCTCTGCAGCGCGACTTCTGCCCTGGCGTCGCCAGGGGGCGGCAGGCGGGTATCGGCTTCGGTGGCGGGCGGGCCGCCTTCGAGCTGGGCCTCGGCGCGGTCGAGCAGTTCATGGCCGCCGGCGAGCAGCGGCAGTTCGGGCACCGCGGCAATGGCTGCCGCCGCCAGGCCGGAAATCGCGCCGGCCTCCAGGCTGCGCAGCCAGGCCGCGACGTCCGAGGACGAGACGCCGGAGGCGCCGAGGGTGACGCGCTGCGCTTCGATCTTGTTGAGCGCGCGCTGGAACGCGGCATCCACCCGTGCCAGCCGCGACTGGGCGAGCCCGATGCGCTGGGCGATGCGGGCGATGTCGAAATCGACTTCGGGATCGGCGAGCAGCGTGTTGAGCAAGTCGGTGCCGCGTGCCAGCCAGCGCCCGTTGGCCGACAAGCGGCGACGGGCATCGAGGATGCGGAACTCCGAGCCGGAGGCGATCGCTTCCTCGAAGTGCCAGGTGAGGTCGTTGAGCTTGGACAGCAGATGGCCGAGCGCTTCGGGGGTGATGCCGCCCACCGCCTGCAGGCCGGCGAGCTGAGCGGTGAGAAAGCCGAGCTCGGCGTCCTCTTCCGCGCCGAAACGCAGCAGCATCGCGATTGCCGCCACCGCGTTGCGTCCGATGTCGGAGAGCGCGTAGTGGCCGTCCTCGCCGATCGCCAGCAAGGCGTTGTCGCGCAGGCGCTTCAACACGGTCTCGAACTTGACCGGATCGAGGTAGGTGAAGCGCGCGCGCAGCGCTTCGGGTGGCCAGCGCGGTGAATCCGCCTCGCGGCCGATTTCGCGCAGCACCAGAAGGCGCATCAGCACCTCGGCCTCGGTGCCGCGGAACAGCGTGATGAAAGCGTCGAGCAGCGGGCGCGCCGACGCCAGCGCCGCCAGCTCGGGCACTTCGTCGGCGTCGACGCCGGGGGCGAGGAAGTCGGAGAGGATGGGGTCGGTCATCGTCAGTACCGGCGCCTGGGCAGATCGGGCGCCGCAGGCGGGTGGGGGTGGGAGCCGGCGGAACCGATGCTTCGCCCGCCTTCAAGGTCGGCCCCGGCGGATCAGACGCCCTGCTTCAGGCTCGCCGCGATGAAGTCGTCGAGGTCGCCGTCGAGCACCGCCTGGGTGTTGCCGACTTCGTAGTTGGTGCGCAGGTCCTTGATGCGCGACTGGTCGAGGACGTAGCTGCGGATCTGGTGACCCCAGCCGATGTCGCTCTTGGAGTCTTCGAGCTTTTGCTGCTCGGCCTGGCGCTTGCGCAGCTCGAGCTCGTACAGGCGTGCCTTCAGCATCGACATCGCCTCGGCCTTGTTCTTGTGCTGCGAGCGGTCGTTCTGGCACTGCACGACGATGCCGGTCGGCTCGTGGGTGATGCGCACCGCGGAGTCGGTCTTGTTGATGTGCTGGCCGCCGGCGCCCGAGGCGCGGTAGGTGTCGATGCGCAGGTCGGCCGGGTTGATGTCGATCTCGATCGAATCGTCCACTTCCGGGTACACGAACACCGAGGTGAAGCTGGTGTGGCGGCGGGCGTTGGAGTCGAAGGGCGACTTGCGCACCAGGCGGTGGATGCCGGTCTCGGTGCGCAGGTAGCCGTAGGCGTAGTCGCCGCTGAGCTTGATCGTGCAGTTCTTGATGCCGGCGACTTCGCCTTCGGTCTCTTCCATCAGCTC
This sequence comes from Thauera aromatica, assembly GCF_023093595.1. Taxonomy (GTDB): domain Bacteria; phylum Pseudomonadota; class Gammaproteobacteria; order Burkholderiales; family Rhodocyclaceae; genus Thauera; species Thauera aromatica_A. Next base: position 178,732 of record NZ_JALLIK010000107.1, on the reverse strand, counting down.
GACGGCGAAACCCTTCTTCTCGCCGTAGCGCAGGTACATGCGCTCGAGCATCCCGGCCCAGTCCTGGGCCTCGGTGCCGCCGGCGCCGGCCTGGATTTCGATGAAGCAGTTGTTGGGGTCCATCGGGTTGCCGAACATGCGGCGGAACTCGAGCTTCTCGACTTCCGCGGCCAGCGCGCCGAGGTCGGTCTCGACCGCCTCGAAGGTGTCGTCGTCGTCCTCGGCTTCGGCGAGCTCAAAGAGATCCTTGAGATCACGCGACTGCGCGTCGATGTTCTGCAGCGTCAGCACCACGTCTTCGAGCTGGCGCTTTTCCTTGCCCAGCTCCTGGGCGCGCTCGGCGTTGTTCCACACCGCCGGGTCTTCCAGCGCGCGATTGACTTCTTCGAGCTTCGATGCTTTCACATCGTAGTCAAAGATACCTCCGTAGTTCGCGACCGCGGGCGGCGAGGTCGGCGAGTTTTTCGGCGATGGCGTTCTGGCGTTCGGCTTCCATGGCGGCGGCTCCGGCGGAATCTGGGAAACCGCGCATTATACCCGGGGGCGGGCGGCGCCGGACGGGCGATCGCGCGCCCCCGGCACGGGGTATCGCCCTGGTCTATGTTGTAGAAGCAGGGCGGCTTGCGACTCGGGGCGATGAAGATGGCCGGCCCCGGATGCGGGTCGAGGGCGGCCGTTCGGGCGGAAGACGGGGGTGACAGTGGATGCAGCATGGGCAGGGATGGCGGACGCCGTCGATTACCGCACCGATCCATCGCGCTACCGGCACTGGTCGCTCGCGATCGATGGCGAAGTGGCCACGCTGACTCTGGACGTCGACGAGGACGGCGGCATCCGCCCGGGCTACAGGCTCAAGCTCAACTCCTACGACCTCGGCGTCGACATCGAACTGCACGACGCGCTGCAGCGCATCCGCTTCGAGCATCCCGCGGTCCGCAGCGTGGTGCTCACCTCGGGCAAGCCGAGAATCTTCTGTTCCGGCGCCAACATCCAGATGCTGGGGGCCTCTTCGGCGGCCTGGGTCGCGAACCTGTGCCGGTTTTCCAGCGAGACCCGCAACGGCATCGAGGACGCCAGCCAGCATTCCGGCCTCAAGTTCATCGCCGCGTGCAACGGCACCACCGCCGGCGGCGGCTACGAGCTGGCGCTCGCCTGCGACGAGATCATCCTCGTCGACGACCGCAACTCGGTGGTATCGCTGCCCGAACTCGTACTGCTGGGGATGCTCAGCGGCACCGGCGGCATCGTCCGCATGACCGACAAGCGCAAGGTCCGCCGCGACCACGCCGACATCTTCTGCACCACTTTCGAAGGCGTGCGCGGCAAGCGCGCGGTGGCGTGGCGCCTGGTCGATGCGGTGGTCAGGCGCAGCCGGTTTGCCGCCCACATCGCCGAACGCGCGAAGACGCTCGCCGCCGGCGCCGACCGCCCCGCCGGCGCCAGGGGGGTGGCCTTGCCGAGCCTCGAGCGCAGCGTCGAGGTCGCCGCCAACCACGACGCCGGCTACCACTACGAATTCGTCGATGCCGCGATCGACGCCGCCGCCCGCAGCGCGACCCTGACCGTGCGCGCCCCGGCCGCCGTCACCGCGACCACGGTTGCCGAAATCGAAGCCCAGGGCGCCGACTGGTGGCCGCTGAAGATGGCGCGCGAACTCGACGACGCGATCCTCAACCTGCGCACCAACCACCTCGACATCGGCCTGTGGCGGCTGCGCACCGAAGGCGATGCCGAAGTCGTGATGGACATCGACGCCACCCTCGTCGCCCACCAGCAGCACTGGTTCGTGCGCGAGACGATCGGCATGCTGCGCCGCACCCTGGCGCGCCTGGACGTGTCCTCGCGCAGCCTCTACGCGCTGATCGAGCCGGGCTCGTGCTTTGCCGGCACCCTGCTCGAGATCGCGCTTGCCGCCGACCGCAGCTACCTGCGCGACGACGAGGACGGCGCCAACCGCATCGGCCTCACGGCGATGAATTTCGGCCCCCTGCCGATGGTCAACGGCCTGTCGCGCATCGCCGCCCGCTTCTACCAGGAAGAGGGCCCGGTGGCCGCGGTGAAGGCGCGCAAGGGCGAGCTGCTCAGCGCGGCCGAGGCGATGGCGCTGGGCCTGGTGACGGCGATCCCGGACGACCTCGACTGGGCCGACGAAGTGCGCATCGCCTGCGAGGAGCGCGCCAGCCTGTCGCCCGATGCGCTCACCGGGCTGGAGGCCAACCTGCGCTTCGGCATCACCGAGACCATGGACACGCGCATCTTCGGCCGCCTGTCGGCGTGGCAGAACTGGATCTTCAGCCGCCCCAACGCGGTCGGCGAGAACGGTGCGCTGAAGCTGTTCGGTTCGGGCAGGACGGCGCGCTTCGACTGGAGGCGGACTTGAGCGGAGCCTCGTGCGGCCCCGCGCGAGTCCACCGGGTCAATTCACGCGAGGCTGTTTCCGGCTCGGTGCCATCCAGGTCAACAAGGCGAGCCCGGCCAAGGCCGAAACCACGGATGCGACGAAGATCCCCAGTTTGGCGCTGTCGACCAGGCTCGCTGCGAAGGCCAGGTTGGCGATGAAGAGGGCCATCGTGAATCCGATTCCGGCGAGCAGGCCGCCGCCGGCGAGCAAGCCCCAGGCCAGATCCGGCGGGCGCAGCGCGATGCCGAGACGCACTGCCAGCCAACTGAACGCCAGGATGCCCACCGGCTTGCCGAGCGCGAATCCGACGAATACCGCCAGCGTGACGGGATTGCCGAGATCGGCCCAGGACAGCGGCAAACCGGCGTTGGCCAATGCGAAGAGCGGCATGATGACGAAGCCGACCCACGGGTGCAGCGCGAGTTCCAGGCGTTCGACCGGCGACAGCGTTTCGCGGGCCGCGACTTCGGCCGCCTGCAAGGTGTTACGGTCCGGTGTGTGGCCACCGTTGTTGCCGTCGGCCGGATGGGCGACGACTTGACTCAGGATTGCGTACAGACGCTCGTCGCTGACCCATCGGCGGGCGGGGGTCATCAAGCCGAGTACCACCCCGGTGATCGTGGCGTGGATCCCGGAGGCATCCACGGCGAACCAGCTCAAACCGCCGGCCAGAAAGTAGACCGGAAAGCCGCGGAAACCGGCCAGTGCCAATACGCGCACGAGGGCGAGGCTCAGTGCCCCCAGCGCGAGTGCACTCCAGTCAATCTGGCTGCTGTAGCCGATCGCCACGACAAGAATGGCGCCGATGTCGTCCACGATCGCGAGCGAGAGCATGAACACGCGCAGGTTGTGCGGGATGCGCGACCCCAGGAGCGCCAGGCAGCCGATGACGAATGCCGTATCGGTGGCCATCACGGTGCCCCAGCCGCGCTCCCCCGGTTGATCCCACTGCAGCAGCAGATACAGGCCGGCAGGCACCAGCATGCCCCCGAGGGCGGCCGAAATCGACAGCGCGGCGATGCGGGGGTTCTTGAGTTCGCCCAGGACGAGTTCCCGCTTCAATTCCAGCGCGACCAGAAAAAAGAACAAGGTCATGAGTCCGTCGTTGATCCAGTCTTTCAACGAACGGGCGTACTCGAACCCTCCGACGTGAACGCCGACTCGCGTCTCCCAGGCTTCCAGGTAGGTGTGGGCCCAGGGGGAATTCGATAGCACGAGGGCGGCAAGGGTGAACAGCAACAGGACGGCGCCCCCGGCCACTTCGATGCGCAAGAACCGCGCGAACGGTCTTGTCAGCCTGTCGCCGAATTCCATCGGCAATCGAACGAGATCCCGGGGGGTGTCGCGCTCTTCAGACATCGCACGCAGCGCCAGGGCGTTGGTGCGGGGACGACGGAGGAAGAGCGCCGCGCGGCGTCTTCCGGCGCCCCCCGATCCGTCCCGGCGCGTCCCGACCGTGCCGGGGCGCGCTGGGCGTGCCCAGTTCGGGTCCGGCCGGAGCGGCTGTGCTCATGATCATGCCTCCAAAAAAAGTCCCCGTTCAGCGTAACCGCTTCGCGGGGAGCGGGCTGAGCCTTTCATTAAAGACCCGCTTGAGGTTTTTTCGCTAGTTACGAGCGCTTGAGCCTTCTTCACCGTGCTCGGGAATCTCGGCCGATGCCTTGCCGTGCGCGACAAGGGGCCCCTATGTGCGTCAGCAAACAGACGGCAGAGGTGCTTCCGAATAGTTTGGCGGTGTCCGGGCCGACAGGCGCAGGATCTTCGACACACGCCATGCATGGCGGTCGAGAGTCGCGTGAAGTGGGCGGATGGAGTGCATGACCGGCGCGCATTGCCAAGGCATCACTTCCTGGATGGTCAGATGAAGGGGTGATGTCATGAGAACGATACGTAGATTTTCTTCCGGCGTGCTTGCGGCAGCGATGCTGCTCGCCCTCGGGGGGTGTGCCGGTATGTCGGCGCAGGACAAGAGCACGGCGATGGGCGCCGGCATCGGTGCCGTCGGGGGGGCCGTCCTGACCGGTGGCAGCGCTGTCGGCACCGTCGGGGGGGCCGCGGTGGGCGGCGTCATCGGGCACGAAGTCGGCAAATAGCGCCGCGTGAGGAGCAGGCCGCGAGGTGCCGGCGCAGGCCGCCCGGCGCATCGCGGCAGGACTCGTCGGCGATCAGGAGAATGTCATGTTCAGGTTCGGAAAAAGCATCACTGCCGCATTGATCGCCAGTGCCGTGCTCGGGGTGTCCGTGGCGGGCTGCCAGAAGCAGGAAGGTCCGGCGGAACAGGCCGGCAAGGAAGTCGACAAGGCGATCGACAAGGCCGGCGAGCAGGTCGAGAAGGCCGGTGAAGCGATCCAGGACGCGGCAAAGGACGCGAAGAAATAGATCGGCGCGAGGCGTCGTCCCGCAGCTTCGTCCTCTGTCGACCGGACGCAGCCGCTGCAAGCTCTGTTTCAACCGCATTTGGAGGTATCCGTCATGACTCAGTTTGGCAAGTATCTTTCCGCGTTCTTCCTCGCCCTGACCCTGGTCACCGCGGTCGGCTGTTCATCCACGCCGAAGCAGGAGGGCATCGGCGAATACATCGACGACAGTGTGATCACCGGCAAGGTCAAGGCGGCGATCCTCGATGAGCCCAGCCTCAAGGTCGCCGAAATCAACGTCGAGACCTTCAAGGGCGTGGTTCAGCTCAGTGGCTTCGTCAATTCGCAGGCCGACATCAACAAGGCGATCGAGGTGGCGCGCGGCGTCCGTGGCGTGAAATCGGTCAAGAACGACATGCGGCTCAAGTAAGCGATGCTTGCCCCGCGCCCGGCGCCGGAGCGCATGCCCGGCGCCGGGCGCGGGGCCTTCTTCGCCGCTGTCATGCCGCAGCCGGATCGACCCGACGAAGAGCCGCCGCTGCGCGCGGAGTTGTTCAGCAGCGACCAGATGGCGCAGCATGGCCGCGCACTGGCGGCTTCGCATCGGCTGGCGCCGGGGCGCGCGCCGGATCGCCTGCTGGATCGACTGGCCGCAAACGAGCAGGCGCTGGTCGACGCCTCCCGGCTGCTGACCACGGCGGTCACCGAGAACCGCCGGATCACGCCGGCCGGAGAGTGGCTGCTCGACAACTTCTATCTCATCGAAGAACAGATCCGCACCGCCCGGCGCCATCTGCCGAAGGGCTACAGCCGCGAACTGCCCCACTTGGGGCCCGGGCCGTCGGCGGGGTTGCCGCGCGTCTACGACATTGCGCTCGAGACCGTCGCCCACGGCGATGGCCGGGTCGATGCCGAAAGCCTGAGCTGCGTCGTCCTCGCCTACCAGACCGTTACCGCCCTGAAGCTGGGCGAACTGTGGGCGATCCCGATCATGCTGCGGCTGGCGCTGATCGAGAACCTGCGTCGCGCCAGCGTGCGGATCGCTGCCGGCTGCGTGGAGCGCGAGCTGGCCGATGGCTGGGCGGACCGGATGACGCACACGGTCGAGACGGACCCGAAGAGCCTGATCCTGGTGATCGCGGACATGGCGCGTTCGCACCCGCCAATGAGCTGCACCTTCGTCGCCGAACTGGTGCGTCGCGTGCAGCACCGCGGTCCCGCGCTGGCCCTGCCCCTGTCCTGGATCGAGCAGCAACTCGCCGAGGCGGGCCTGTCGATCGAACAGTCGATTCAGTTCGAGAACCAGCAGCAGGCCGCCGATCAGGTCTCGATCAGCAACAGCATCGGCAGCCTGCGGCTGCTGGGGGCGATGGACTGGCGCGCCTTCGTCGAGACCATGAGCGTGGTCGAGCTGGCGCTGCGCGAGGATCCGGCCGGCATCTACGGCAGCATGGATTTTGCCACCCGCGACCGCTACCGCCATGCGGTGGAGGCGATCGCCAGGCGATCCGCACTGACCGAAGGCGAGGTGGCGCGCAAGGCGGTCGAGCTGGCACGCGCGGGCGTGGCGGTCGACACTTCCGTCGCCGCCGCCGATCGTGCGGCGCACGTCGGCTATTACCTGATCGACCAGGGGTTGCCCGCGCTCGAACGGGCGGCCGCGGCGCGCACGTCCAGCGCTGCGGTCGTGCGCCGTGTCGGCGCACGCTTTCCGCTGGCGTTCTACCTGGGCGCCATCGCCCTGATCACCGCCTTCATCGGCGCCGGCTTGCTGCAACAGCTGCAGGCCGCGCCGGTGCTCGCCGCGATGCCTGCCTGGACGCTGCTGCCGCTCGGCCTTCTGGCCCTGCTGGCGGCGAGCCACCCGGGCGTGGCGCTGACGAACTGGCTGGCCACCCTGCTGGTGCCACCGCACCCGCTGCCGCGGATGGATTTCTCCACCGGCATTCCGCCCCGCTGGCGCACGCTGGTGGTGGTGCCGACCATGCTCACGAGTGCGGAGAACGTCGAGGACCTGATCGAGGCCCTGGAAGTGCGCTTTCTCGCCAACCGTGACGACAGCCTGCACTTCGGCCTGCTGACCGACCTGCTGGACGCGCCCCGCGAGACCCTTCCCGAGGACGGGGCGCTGGTGCGGCTGGCGCGGACGAGGATCGAGGCGCTGAACCGGAAGTACGGCGAGCGGGGCAGCCGCGTGGGCGATATCTTCTTCCTCTTCCACCGCCCGCGGCGCTGGAACCCGCAGGAAGGGGTGTGGATGGGCCACGAGCGCAAGCGCGGCAAGCTGGAAGAGCTGAACGCGCTGCTGCGTGGCGGCGCGTCTGCCGCCGGGGCGGGCTTTGCGCTCGTGGTCGGGGACACGGCGAGCCTGTCCGCGGTGAAGTTCGTCATCACCCTGGACACCGATACGCAACTGCCGCGCGATGCGGCGCGTCAGCTGGTCGGCGCCATGGCGCACCCGCTGAACCGGCCCCGCTACGACGCCGCGGTGCGCCGCGTCGTCGATGGCTACGGCATCCTGCAACCGGCGGTGGCGGTGAGCCTGCCGGGGTCCAATCGTTCGCACTACGCGCGCCTGTACGGCGGCGAGCCGGGCATCGACCCCTACACGCGCGCGGTGTCGGATGTCTATCAGGACGTCTTCGGTGAGGGCTCGTTCATCGGCAAGGGCATCTACGACGTCGATGCCTTCGAGCAGGCCGTGGGCGGGCGCTTCCCCGACAATCGGATTCTCAGCCACGACCTGCTCGAAGGCTGCTACGCGCGCTCCGGGCTGTTGAGCGACGTGCCGCTGTACGAGGACTACCCGGCCGCGTATGGCGCCGACGTCAGCCGGCGCTATCGCTGGCTGCGCGGCGACTGGCAGCTGGCAGGGTGGCTGGGGCGCAAGGTGCCCTGCCAGCGCGCCGGCGAACATGCGGTGCCGGGCGCGCGCCTGGAGCGGAATCCGCTGTCGGCGCTGTCGCAATGGAAGCTGCTCGACAACCTGCGGCGCGGGCTCGTACCGGCGGCGCTGGTCCTGCTGCTGCTGTCGGGATGGACGCTGCTGTCACCGGCATGGCCATGGACCCTGTCCGTGATCGGCATCCTGCTGCTGCCGGCCTTGTGCACCCTGGCCGTCGAACTGCTGCGCAAGGCGGAGGAGGTGCTGCTGCGCCAGCATCTCGCCGCGGTCGCGCACTCGGCCGCGCGCCGCTTCACCCAGCTCGGGTTCGAGTTCGCCTGCCTGCCGTACGAGGCGTTGTTCAGCCTGGATGCGATCGTGCGCACGGTCTGGCGCATGGGGGTGACGCACCGGCGGCTGCTGGAATGGAAGCCGTCGGGTGAGGTCGAACGCGCCCTCGCCGGGCGGGGCTGCAGCGACCTGGCCGCGTTCTTGCGCATGATGTGGGTCGCTCCCGCCGTCGCCGCCGGCGGGGCGACGCTTGTGGCGGTGGCGAACCCGGCCGGTGTGGGCGTGGCGGCGCCGGTGCTGCTGCTGTGGCTCGCCTCGCCCGCGCTCGCGTGGTGGATCAGCCGGCCGCTGGTGCGCCGCTCGGCGCGGCTGACGGCCGGGCAGAAGCTCTTCCTGCATGGGCTGTCACGCCGGACCTGGGCCTTCTTCGACACCTTCGTCGGCGCGGAGGACCATTGGCTCCCGCCGGACAACTTCCAGGAGTACCGCGTCGCCCGGGTCGCGCATCGCACCTCGCCCACCAATATCGGCCTGGCGCTGCTGGCGAACCTGTCCGCCTACGACTTCGGTTACCTGACGGTCGGCCGGCTCGCCGAGCGCACCGCGAACACCTTGCGCACAATGGGCATGCTGGCGCGCCACCGCGGCCACTTCTACAACTGGTACGACACGCACACGCTGCTGCCGCTGCCGCCGCTCTACATCTCGACGGTGGACAGCGGCAATCTTGCCGGTCACCTCCTCACCCTGCGCGCGGGCCTGCTCGCGCTGGCCGACGACCCCATCCTGCCGGCGCGCCTGGTCGACGGCCTGAGCGACACCTTCGCCATCGTCGCCGATGCGGACGGCATCGCGGCCGAACCGCTGGCGGCGTTCAGGCGGGAACTGGCGTCCGCGGCCGCGGCGCCGGTGGGCACCCTGGCGGCGTTGCGCCCGGCCCTGCTGCGGCTGGCGACGGCCGCCGCCGAACTCGTTCCCCTGCCGGCAGACAGCCTCCTGGTCAGGGAAGGGCACGCGCCCGACAGCGAACCGAACGACTGGGCCCAGGCGCTCGTCCGCCAGTGCAGTGAGGCGCTGGAAGAAGTCGATTTCCTCGCGCCGTGGCTGGCGCTGCAGTCGGCACCGGTCGGGGCGGCGGACGATGCTGCGGCGGGGGGCGACGATTTCGTCCTCGAGGCGCCGATTCCGAGCCTGCGCGCCCTCGCGGGCCTGGACCGGGAGTGGTGTCCGGCCATCGGCCGCCGGCTCGAGGCCGCGACGGACACCGCGCAGCGCGTCTGGCTCGGCGAGCTTCACCGCCAGGTCGCCGAGGGCAGTGCCCGTGCCAGGGCGCGCCTGGCGGCGATCGAAAGCCTGGCGCGGCAGGCCGGCGCGCTGGCGCAGATGGAGTACGAATTCCTGTTCGATCCCACGCGCCATCTGCTCGCCATCGGCTACAACGTCACCGAGGGGCGGGCCGATGCCAGCTACTACGACCTGCTCGCCTCGGAGGCGCGCTTGAGCGCCTTCGTCGCCATCGCGCAGGGCCGGCTGCCGCAGGAAAGCTGGTTCGCGCTGGGGCGCTTGCTGACCGGCAGCACCGGTGAGCCGGTGCTGCTGTCGTGGTCCGGGTCGATGTTCGAGTACCTGATGCCGCTCTTGGTGATGCCGGGCTACGACAACACACTGCTCGACCGCACCTGCAAGGCGGCAGTGGCGAGGCAGATCGAGTACGGGCGGCAGCGCGGCGTGCCGTGGGGCATTTCCGAGTCCGCCTACAACGCGGTCGACGTCCAGCTGAACTACCAGTACCGCGCCTTCGGCGTGCCGGGCCTGGGGCTCAAGCGCGGCCTCGCCGACGACCTCGTCGTCGCGCCCTATGCGTCGGCGCTGGCGCTGATGGTGGCGCCCGAGGCGGCCTGCGTGAACCTGCAGCGGCTCGGCGATGCCGGGCTGATGGGCCGGTTCGGCCTGTTCGAGGCCGTCGACTACACCCCCGCACGGCAGCGGCGCGGGCAGGCGAGCGTGGTGGTGCGCTCCTTCATGGCCCATCACCAGGGCATGAGCCTGCTCGCGCTGGCCTTCGTCCTGCTGGATCGGCCGATGCAGCGTCGGTTCGCATCGGATCGGCAGTTCCAGGCGGTGATGCTGCTGCTGCAGGAGCGGATTCCACGGGCGACGGCCTTGTTCCCGCATACCGCGCAGCTCTCGGACATGCATTCGGCGGCGGCGCCCGCCGAACTGCCGGTCCGCAGCTTCGATCGTGCCGACACCCCGACCCCGGAAGTCCAGCTGCTGTCCAACGGCCGCTACCACGTGATGCTGACCCATGCCGGGGGCGGCTACAGCCGCTGGAAAGAGCTTGCCGTCACGCGCTGGCGCGAGGACGGCACCTGCGACGACTGGGGCGCCTTCTGTTACGTGCGTGACGTGGCGAGCGGGCAGTTCTGGTCGACCGCCCACCAACCGACGCTCAAGCGTGCGGCGTGCTACGAGGCGATCTTCTCCGAGGGGCGGGTCGAGTTCCGCCGCCGCGACACCCTGGGCGGCGAGGGCGGCAGGGGTGGCGAACAGGGGGAGGACGCGGGCGGCGCCGAAGGGAGTACGGGCGGGGGCGAAATCGAGACCTATACCGAGATCGCGGTCTCGCCCGAGGACGATATCGAGCTGCGCCGGGTCCGCATCACCAACCGCTCGCGCCAGCGCCGCCAGATCGAGCTGACGACCTACGCCGAGGTGGTGATCGCGCCGCCGGCGGCGGACGCCCTCCACCCGGCCTTCAGCAAGCTCTTCGTCCACACCGAGATCGTGCGCGAACGTCATGCCATCCTGTGCACCCGCCGGCCGCGCTCGCGCGGCGAGCGGGCGCCCTGGATGCTGCACCTGATGGCAGTGCGCGGCGCTATCGAGGGAGCGGCCCCCGGCGCCCTGTCCTACGAGAGCGACCGCCTGCGCTTCATCGGCCGCGGCGGCAGCGCCGCCGCGCCGCGGGCGATGCGCGAACCGGGGCCGCTGTCCGACAGCGAGGGCTCGGTGCTCGACCCGATCGTTGCGATCCGCTGTGTCCTCACCCTCAATCCGGAGCAGTCAGCCATGATCGATGTCGTCTCGGGCATCGCCGATAGCCGCGAGCGGGCCGAGTGCCTGATCGACAAGTACCAGGACCGGCATCGTGCGGACCGGGTCTTCGACATGTCGTGGACCCACAGCCAGGTGGTGTTGCGTCAGATCGACACCAGCGAAGCCGAAGCGCTGCTCCACGCCCGCCTGGCGAGCAGCGTGATCTTCGCCGACGCCGCCTTGCGTGCTGATGTCGCGGTGCTCATCGGCAACCGCCGCGGCCAGTCCGGGCTGTGGGGCTACGCCATCTCGGGTGATCTGCCGATCGTGCTGCTGCAGATCGGCGACGCGGCCAATATCGATCTCGTGCGCCAGCTCGTGAAGGCCCATGCCTACTGGCATATGAAAGGGCTGGCGGTGGACCTGGTGATCTGGAACGAGGAGCACGCCGGTTACCGCCAGCACCTGCAGGAGCAGATCATGGGCCTGCTCGTTTCGGGCATCGGGACGAGCGTGATCGACCGGCCGGGCGGGGTCTTCGTGCGCCTGGCCGAGCAGATCGCCAACGAGGATCGGGTGCTGCTGCAGGCGGTGGCGCGTGTCGTGATCACCGACGAGCGCGGTACACTCGCCGAGCAACTCGACCACCGGCCGCCCGCGAAAGTGCACGAACCGGCGTTCAGGCCGAGCCGGCCCGTCGATCCGATGCCCCCGCCGGTGGGGGCGTCGCTACCGGGTGATCTGATCCTGTGCAACGGGCTCGGCGGATTCAGCGCCGATGGCCGCGAGTACGTCATTGGACTGGCGCCGGGCCAGCTCGCCCCCGCGCCCTGGGTGAATGTGCTGGCGAATCCGTCCTTCGGCACGGTCGTCTCGGAGAGCGGCGGAGCCTACACCTGGAGCGAGAACGCGCACGAGTTCCGCCTCACGCCGTGGAACAACGACCCGGTCGGCGATTCGGGCGGCGAAGCGCTCTACCTGCGCGACGAAGAGAGCGGCGAGTTCTGGTCGCCGACGCCTCTGCCGGCGCCTGCCGCCGTGCCCTATGTCGTCCGTCACGGTTTCGGCTACAGCGTGTTCGAGACGCGGGCGCACGGCATCGCCTCGGAACTGTGGGTGTACGTCGCTGCCGATGCCGCGGTCAAGTTCTCGCTGCTGAAGGTGCGCAATGAATCGGGGCGGCCGCGGCGGTTGTCTGTGACCGCTTACGTCGAGTGGGTGCTGGGCGATCTGCGGGCGAAATCGGCCATGCACGTCAGCACCGAGCTCGACGCCGGGAGCGGCGCGCTGTGCGCGCGCAATCCGTTCAATGGCGAGTTTGCCGAGCGGGTGGCTTTCTTCGACGTCGATGAACCGACGCGCAAGCTCAGCGGCGACCGGCGCGAGTTCCTCGGGCGCAACGGCAGCCTGCGCAGTCCGGCTGCCCTGCGGCGCGCGCGCCTGTCCGGCAAGCTGGGGGCGGGGCTGGACCCGTGCGCGGCGATCCAGGTCGGCGTCGACCTGGCCGTGGGACAGGCGCGCGAGATCGTGTTCCGCCTCGGCGTCGGCCGCGACGCCGGCGACGCCGGCCGCCTCGTGCGGCGCTTTCGTGGCGCCGCGGCCGCGGCGGCGGCGCTCGAAGCGGTGCGGCAGCAGTGGCATCGCACCCTCGGCGCGGTGCAAGTGGAAACCCCCGAGCCCGCGGTCGATGTGCTCGCCAATGGCTGGCTGCTGTACCAGACCCTAGCCTGTCGCGTATGGGCGCGCAGCGGCTATTACCAGTCGGGCGGCGCGTTCGGTTTCCGCGATCAGTTGCAGGACGTGATGGCGCTCGTCCACGCCGAGCCCGGGCTGGTGCGCGAACACCTGCTGCTGTGCGCGAGCCGCCAGTTCCAGGAGGGTGACGTGCAGCACTGGTGGCATCCGCCGGTAGGCCGCGGCGTGCGCACGCAATGCTCGGACGACTACCTGTGGCTGCCGCTGGCGGTGTGCCGCTATGTGCACACGACCGGCGACCGCGCCGTGCTCGAGGAACGGACGCCCTTCCTGGAAGGCCGCCCGGTGAAGCCGGAGGAGGATTCCTACTACGACCTGCCGGCGCGTTCGGCCGACGTCGCCAGCCTCTACGAGCACTGCGTGCGCGCCATCCGCCACGGCCTGCGCTTCGGCGAGCGTGGCCTGCCGCTGATCGGTTCGGGCGACTGGAACGACGGCATGAACCTCGTCGGGATCGAGGGCAAGGGCGAAAGCGTGTGGCTCGGCTTCTTCCTGCATGAGGTGCTCAGGCGCTTCGCCGCGCTGGCGCAGGCGCACGGCGATGCCGACTTCGCCGCGCTCTGCCGGGGCGAAGGGGCGGGATTGCGCCGGCGCATCGAGGCGCAGGGCTGGGATGGTGAGTGGTATCGCCGCGCCTGGTTCGACGACGGCACGCCGCTCGGTTCGGCAGCCAACGCCGAATGCCGGATCGATTCGATCTCGCAGAGCTGGTCGGTGCTCTCCGGGGCCGGCGACGATGCGCGGTCGCGCACCGCGATGCGGGCGGTCGACGCGCACCTCGTGCGGCGCGAGGATGGGATCGTGCAGCTGCTCGGGCCGCCCTTCGACACGTCGGAGCTGGACCCCGGCTACATCCGCGGCTACCTGCCGGGGGTCAGGGAGAATGGCGGCCAATACACTCATGGGGCGATCTGGGCGGCGATGGCCCTCGCCGAACTCGGCGAAGGCGAGCGTGCGTGGGAACTGCTGCGCATCATCAACCCGGTGAACCACGCGCGCTCGGCGCCGGGCGTGGCGACCTACAAGATCGAACCCTACGTCGTTGCCGCCGACGTCTATGCCCTCGCGCCGCACGTCGGCCGCGGCGGATGGAGCTGGTACACCGGCTCGGCCGGCTGGATGTACCGGCTCGTCACGGAGTCGCTGCTGGGGCTCCGGCGCGCGGGCGGAGCGCTGCGTTTCGCCCCCTGCCTGCCGGCGCAGTGGCCGGGGTTCGGCATCCATTACCGCTACGGGGAAACGATGTATTACATCACCGTCCGGCGCGCTGTCGCCGGCGACGCGGAAGCGGGTGCGGCGATGCAGGTCAGGCTCGACGGCGTGCTGCGAGCCGACGGAGTGATCGCGCTTACGGATGACGGCCGCGAACATCGGGTCGAGGTGGCGCTGCTGCAGGCGCTGCCGCGGCCAGACTGAACGGGGCGCGGCCTTGCCGTGGTGCGCTCGCCGTAAGAGCCGCGGCCAATCGACAGGGGCGGCGCCGGCATGTAGTGTTGTGGCGTGCTGCCGAGCGGTTTCGTCGCCGGACGCGCACATCGACTCCCGGAGACCGAGCCCATGAGATCGCTACGCCGCCACCGCGAGCACCACCGGACCGAGCGCGTCGGCTGGCTGCGCGCCGGCGTGCTCGGCGCCAACGACGGCATCGTTTCCACCGCCAGCCTGGTGCTCGGCGTCGCGGCGGCCAGCGCCGGCAAGGAGAGCATCCTGGTGGCGGGCGTCGCCGGGCTGGTGGCAGGGGCGATGTCGATGGCGGCCGGCGAGTATGTTTCGGTGCATTCGCAGGCCGACACCGAAAAGGCCGACCTGTCGCGCGAACATGCCGAGCTGGAGGCCGACCCCGTGGCGGAACAGCGCGAGCTTGCCGCCATCTATGTCGCTCGGGGGCTCGACCCGGACTTGGCGCAGCGGGTTGCCGGGCAGCTGATGGCGCACGATGCGCTCGGCGCCCATGCGCGCGATGAACTCGGCATCACCGATGCGCTTGGCGCACGGCCGCTCCAGGCCGCCCTGGCTTCGGCGGCGAGCTTTTCGGTCGGTGCCGCGCTGCCGCTGGGCGTGACCGCGCTGACGCCGATGCAAAACCTGATTCCGTCGGTGGCCGCGACCTCGCTCGCCTTCCTCGCCCTGCTGGGGGCGGTCGCGGCGCGCGTGGGGGGCGCGAGCGTGCTGAGGGGGGCGTGGCGGCTCACCGTGTGGGGAGCCCTGGCGATGGCGATCACCGCGGCTGCAGGGGCGCTGTTCGGCGCGCTCGCCTGAGCGCCGGCGCCTCTGCCGGGCCGGTTCCGGGGCGAGGCCGCACGCCATGCTCACAACCAGTATTGCCAGAGCCGGCCGAACAGCTCCTTCACACGCAGGTCGAGCGAACGCCGCCGCCATTGTTCGAGGGTGATCTGCTCGGAGTCCGCGATGTCGCGTTCGAACGCGGCGCGCATGCGCTCGCCGAATGCCGTGCCCAGCACGACCGCGTTCACTTCCTCGTTATGCAGGAAGCTGCGCCAGTCGAGATTGGTCGAGCCCACCGTCGACCACACGCCGTCGATCAGGGCGGTCTTGGCGTGCATCAGCGCCTTGCGCCGCTCGAAGATCTTCACCCCGCTGCGCAACAACTCGTCGTAGTAAGAGCGCCCGGCATGGAACACCAGCGCCGAATCGGTGGTGCCCGGCAGCACCAGGCGGACGTCGACCCCGCGCGATACGGCGTCCTTCAGCGCGCCGAGCAATTGCGGGTCGGGCACGAAGTAGGCGTTGGTCAGCAGAACCTCGGTTTCGGCGCTGTTGATCGCCGACAGCAGGGTCACATAGATCAGGCTGAAGGCATCGTCGGGCGAACTGCCGATGGCGCGCACGACCTCCTTGCCCTGCGGCGGTAGCGGCGGAAAGTACTTGCGCTGCGCCAGCGGTTCGCCCTTTTGCCTTTGCCAGGTATCGAGGAACAGCTTCTGGAATTCCGCCACCACCGGGCCATCGAGTTGCAGATCGGTGTCGCGCCAGGGCAGTGCGCCGTCCGGGCGGCGCTTCGAGTGCCGGCTGAACGAGCCGCCCGAGTAAACGCTGCTGATGTTGATGCCGCCGAGAAATGCCGTCCGGCCGTCGACGATTAGCAGCTTGCGGTGATCGCGCTGGTTGACCGCCCACCCTGCCTTGGCCGCCAGCGGATTGACCGGGTTGAACTCCAGCGTGTGCACACCGCTGTCACGCAGGCGCTGAAGGAACTCGGCCGGCGTGTCGAGGGTGCCGACGCTGTCGTAGATCAGGTTCACCTGCACCCCTTGCTGCTGCTTGGCGATCAGCGCGTCGGCAAAGCGCTGCCCTACCTCGTCGGCCTCGAAGATGTAGGTTTCCATGTTGATGTGGTCGCGCGCCGCCCCGATCGCCGAGATCATGGCGCGGTAGACGTCGGGGCCGTCCTCCAGCAGGCGGACGCGATTGCCGGCCAGCAGCGGGCTGTCGGAGACGGCCTGCTCGACCGCGAGGTGGCGCTCGAAGATGTCGCCGGCCGTGTTGTCGCGCTGCAGGCGAGCCAGGATCTCGCGGCTGCGTGCCGCCGAGAGTGGTCTGTGGGGTCCGTCGATCTGCACCGGCGCCGCCGGGAGCGCCATGTCGGGCACGATCACCGGCAGTGAACTGCAGGCCGCCAGTACCAACGCCGCGCTCATCGCCGGGAGCCCGCCCGTGCGCCGGGCCAGCGCGCGCGGCCCGCCTGCCATTGCGGGCCGCGGGTGGAGCAGATTGCGTTTCACGATCGGATCAGTCATCTCGGAAGGGGCCGCCGGGCTGTTCGATACGGCGTGTGCGCTGGGTTGCCGTGGGTGCTGCGCCCGTCAGAACCTGGCTGCCAGGCGCTCGAGCCTGGCCACGTCTTCGGCCAGCGGCAAGGTGTGCCGGGCACGTCCCAGCGCCCGCTGCGACTGTTGTCGCGCCGCCGCCTGGAAGGCCGGGTGGCCGAGGCGGGACAACGACAGCAGGGTCTTCTGCAGCCGGATGCCCACGGCCAGCGTCCCCGCCCCGGACTCGGAAATGGGCGAGAATGCATCGTTGAACAGATCCTCTACGGCAAGCGGCGGAACGAACACGTGCGGATAGAAAATCTCGCTGTCCTCGTCGCGGGCTTCGGCCAGGATGGCGAGAACGCGCACCAGGGAGGCGAGGGTGGCGATCGCGGTGCCCGGGTCGTTGACCGCCGGTGACAGCGCCTTGGATGCGATCTCCGACAACACCATGATGCCGAAGCGCGGGTCCTGGTCGAAGGAGCGCCGCGCGGCGACATTGAACGCCTCGCGCACGGCCTGCAGCGTTCCAGCGTCGGCGACGAAGTCGAGCCAGGCGATCGGCACGACCGTGTCGACGAAGTCGCCCGGCAGGGCCTCGACATGGATCTCGCCGCCGCCCAGGCGGGCGATCCGCTCCAGCGCGGCCACGTCGATATGCTGCACGTAGCCGATCTTGGTGCTTGCGACGCAGGCTACTGCCGGGGCCGGTCCGATCCGCATTCGGCCGCCGATACAGGGGTGTTTCCAGCGCGCGCGCATGGTATGGGCGGCGACGGCCTCGACGCGGTCGATGGCATCGCCCACGCGTCCGAAACGCGCCAGCAGATCGATCCAGCGCAGCAGGGTGATGACGATGATGGCGATGACCCCGATCGTGCCCACGAACAGCACGACACGGCCACTGTCCCCATACACGCCCGCATTGAGGGCGATGATGCCGACCAGGCTGAAGAGGAAGCTGCCGACGAAGGTGGCCAGCGCATTTTGTGCGCTGCTGTCCTGGATCAGGAGTTCGGCCACCCGAGGCGTCGTTGCGCTCGATGCGGTGGCATAGGCGGCGACCATGGTCGCCAGCGAGAACGTCGTCACCGCGAGCATGCTCGAGGCGAGGATCTGCAGCACGTTGCCGATCGAAGCGGCGCCGATCTTGCCCGACCAGTCGGCGGGAATGAGCGGCGCGAGGGCGATCGCGGCGATTGCGGTGAGAATGCCGGCGACGGCGAACAGGCTGGCCCGCACCCAGAGGCGGCGGGCGAGTTCGGTGATTAGCCAGCGCAGTTGTGTTGGCACGCCTGGTTCCTGTTGTCTTGCAGGGTGCTGTCGCTTCGGTTCGCTCTCTTTCGCTGCTTTACAAGCGCAGGGGAACGCACGGCCGGGACCTGCCGCAGCGCCGCATGTCCCGGTTCCGGGGCGTTCCGGCCCCCGGGCGCCATCCTCCCAAGCCCGGGGGCCGTGGTGAACAGCGGAGTCGCTAGACGGCCGGTTAGATTGGCGCGGCCCTGCTGTTCAGCCTTTATCTGCGCTCAGTGGCGCGGGTCGTCCGGATACGGCTTGGTCCGGTAGTAGGAATGGATCGACTGCGTCCATGCCGGGTCTGCCATGTCGGGCCAGTGGTCCTTGTCGAAACCGGGCGCGCTGGCGAGACGTTCCTTGTCGATGTCCAGCACGAAGCGCTTGTGCTCGGTGTCGAGGGTCAGCGCACTCCAGGGCACGGCGAAGAGTTTTTTGCCCATACCGAGAAAGCCGCCGAAGGACAGCACCGCATAGGCCACGCGGCCGCTGTGCACGTCCAGCATGATTTCCTTGATCTCGCCCAGATCGTCTTCCTGCCGGTTGTAGACGTCGTTTCCGATCAGCGTATCGGCGCCCATCAGGTGGGGGCCGGGTCCCCGCTCCGTAGCGGGGCCCGGCGTGAGGCCGGCGGTGGCTTTGTACATGCCATAGGTGTCGCGTTCTTCGTAGTTCATGGTCTACTCCTGCAATGAAAGCCTGCAATGAAAGGCGGGTTCAGTCGGCTTTCTTGATTTCATCCTTGATGTCTTCCTTGAGGTCGCCATAGCCGGCCTGGACCTTGCCGACGGCCTGCTCGATCTTGCCTTCGTCTTCCAGGCGCTGGCTGCCGATGACCTTGCCGGTGACTTCCTTCACCTTGCCTTGCGCTTCTTTCATCCTGCCTTTGACTTGATCCTTGTTCATTGCTGTCTCCTGAAAATCTGCCTCGGCGATCGAGCGCAGCGTGGAGCCGGGTTTCCGGCGTCACGTCGGACACAGGATGCCCGGTGGCGCGGGGGCGGTCTGTACGTCAGGGCACATTGGCGCACGTTGCGGAAAGCGCGGCAGATCAATAGCGCTCGACGCTGCCGTTCACGATCCGCACGTGGTCGCCGACCCTGAGGTCGTCGGCAGTGCTCCGCATCAGGGCCTGATAGCCGCCGTTTTCCATGCGTACGGTGATCTTGTAGGCGTCCACCGTCTGGTGCTGCCGGTCCTGCTGCTGGCGTTTTTCGATTTCGTGGCCGATATAGGCACCGCCTGCGGCACCGAGCACGGTCGCGGCCGTGTTGCCGCTTCCGCTCCCGACCTGATGACCGACGACGCCGCCGACGACGGCTCCGGCGACGGTGCCCAGACCGATGCCGGTGCCGCCGATGCCGGTGCTGGTACCGGTTGTCGCGCTGGCCTGGCTCACCCGTTCGATGGAATGGATGATGCCGTATCCGGCATAGACGTTGCTCTGGTTGGAGGAGCCGGCGCCGACCGGGTTGTAAGGATCGCTGGTGGTCCCGCAGGCGCCGAGCGTGAGCATGCCGGCGAGCCCCAGCAGCGCGGCGAGTCGATGGGTCGTTTTCATTGCAGATCTCCAACGCGAGTCGAACGTGCCGTGAGCCGGCAGGGCGCCTCGGCGCCGGTGCGGGCAGGCGGACGGCGACCGGGGCGCGGTTCAGATGCCGCGCCCGCTGATCACTCTGAGCAGGACGACGACCAGGGCGATCACCAGCAGGATGTGGATGAAGCCACCCAGCGTGGTCGAGGTGACCAGCCCGAGTAGCCACAGGATCAGCAGTACGATGGCGATGGTGTAGAGCATGGCGCCCTCCGTTCTTGTCCAGACGAGCTTCATTGGTGATCCTGTCGGTGGGGGCTGTCTGTCTTCCAGCGCACACAAGTGCCGATGAGCCGCAGTGCGCGGGGCCTGCGATCAGTGTGCGGTGCAGCGGCGCTCGGGCCATGCGCGGTGCCAGCTCGCCACCCAGGCGGGCAGGTCCGCGGCCGGCATCGGCCGGGCGATGCCATTGCCCTGGGCGAGGTCGCAGCCCAGCGCCAGCAGCAGCTCGCCGTGCGCGGCGGTTTCCACGCCCTCGGCGATCACCTCGCGGTGGAAGGCCCGCACCAGGCCGATCACGCCTTCGACGATCGCGCGGTCATCGGCGTCGTCGATCATGCCGAGCACGAAGCTCTGGTCGATCTTGAGCCGTTCGGCCGGAAGCCGCTTCAGATACGTGAGCGAGGAGTAGCCGGTGCCGAAGTCGTCCAGCGCGAAGCGCACCCCGAGCGCATGGCAGGCATGCATCACCTCCGAGACATGCGCCATGTCTTCGAGGGCACTGGTTTCCAGCACTTCGAGCTCCAGAAAGCGATGCTGGACATCGGGATGGGCGAGCAGCAGGGCGGTGAGCTGCGGGACGAACTCGTCCTGCTGCAGCTGGTGGGCGCCGATGTTCACGCTGACCGGGATGCCCTGCCCTGCGGCATGCCAGGCGCTCATCTGGGCGAGCACGGCAGCCAGCACCCATTCGCCCAGTTCGACGCTGATCGGGTGGTCCTCGATGATGGGCAGGAAGGCGGTCGGCAGCAGCAGGCCGCGCTCGGGGTGCTGCCAGCGGATCAGGGCTTCGGCGCCGATCACCACGCCCGTCCGCATGTTGATCTTGGGCTGGTAGTAGAGCACGAACTCGCGCTGCGCCAGCGCGCGGCGGATATGCTCCAGGCTCTCGTGGCGGCTCTGCAGGGCCACGTCCTGGACCACGTCGAACAGGTGGTAGCGGTTCTTGCCCGCCTGCTTGGCCTGGTACATCGCCTGGTCGGCATGGCGCATCAGCTGGTCGGCATTGGCGGCGTCCTGCGGGTAGAGGGTGACGCCGATGCTGGCGGACACGTGGAGCAGCGCGTCGCCCACCGTCGCCGGCGCGGCGGCGGCCTGCAGCAGGCGGACGAGCACCGGGACGCAGTCCTGCACCTCCTCCAGGTCGACCAGCACTGCGACGAACTCGTCACTGCCGATACGCGCCAGGGTGTCGCCTTCGCGCAGCGCCGTCTTCATGCGGTGGGCGAGGGCGATGAGCAGTTCATCGCCGGTGTTGTGGCCGTGCCGGTCATTCACCACCTTGAAGCCGTCGAGGTCGAGGTAGGCCACGGCGAGCGCCCGCTCATGCCGTTCGCACTGGAGCATCGCCTGCTGCAGGCGGTCGGCGAGCAGCACGCGGTTGGGCAGGTTGGTCAGGGCGTCGTAGTGGGCGATGTGCTCAAGCTGCTGCTGGTGCGCCTTCATCGCCGTGATGTCGGTGAACAGGGTGACGTAGTTCCGCGTCCTGCCGTCGGCATCGCGCACGGCGCTGATGGTGGTCGATTCGACATACACCTCGCCGCTCTTGCGCCGGTTCCAGATCTCGCCCGACCACTGGCCGTCGCGCGCCAGCGCCATCGCCATCGCGGCGTAGAACTCCGGCCCCTGCACGCCGGAGTCGAGCATGCGCGGGTCGCGCCCGAGCGCTTCGTCGCGGCGGTAGCCGGTGATCCGGGTGAAGGCGGCGTTGACTTCGAGGATCGTGCCCGCCGCGCTGGTGATGATGATGCCCTCGCGGGCGTGGGTAAACACGCTGGCGGCGAGTTGCAGGCGGGCTTCGGCCTGCGCGCGCGCGGTGATGTCCGTGACCACGGCGTGGCAGGCCTGCCCATCGGCGCCAAGCGTGGCCTCGATCTGCACGATCAGCGGCGGTCGCCCCTCGCCGTTCAGGTGCAGTTCGCAGGCGGGGTGGGGCTGCGCCGTGAAGACCTGTTGCAGGAAGGCGTCGAGGCCCGCCAGATCGGCCGCGGCGACGAAGGCGCCGAAGCGCCTGCCCGTCAGCCGGGTGCGCTCGATGCCGAGCAGGCGCGCGCCCGTGAGGTTGGTCTGCAGGATTGTGCCGTCGCGCTCCAGCGTGAAGTAGCCCACCGGCGAAAAGTCGTAGAGGTCGGTGTAGCGCGCAAGCCCGGCTTCCACCAGCGCGCGCGAGGCCCGCAGCTCCTCGTTCTGCAGCTCAAGCTCGATCTGGTGCACCTGCAGCTCATGCAGCAGGCGCTGTGTTTCGGGCTGCACGCGAGGGGGGCGTGCGATGCCGCGCAGGTGCTGTTCGGCGCGCCGGCGCAGTTCGGCGGCGCCGGGAAGCTTGCCTGCTTTCATGTCCTTTTTTCCACCTCCCCCCTTGTCCTTGCCCCGCCAGCACGGCGTTACGTCTTCTGGCTGGTGAGGCGCTTTTCCAGGATAGCTTGTGCCTTCTTCAATGCCAGCTCCAGCGCCCGGGCCCGGTCGAGCTCGCCGGTCTGCGCCGCGAAGCGTCCGCGCAGGGCCGACAGGGCCTCGCGCAAGGTTTCCTCTTGCGCTCTGGTCATGCTGATGTCGATGAAGGTGATCACCACCCCGTCGATGCGGTTGTCCTGGGTGCGGTAGGGCATGATCCGCACCGTGAACCAGCGCCCGTCGCGGGTGGGCACCTGGCGCTCGTGGAAGATCAGCGAGCGCAGGACCTCGTGCACATCCTCGGCCAGCGTCGGGTAGTCGAGCTCGGTGACGAGGTCGGTGACGGGCCGGCCGGCGTCGCCGGGGATCAGCTTGATGATGCTCGTAGTCTGGGTGGTGAAGCGCCGCACCTTGAGTTCGTCGTCCAGGAACAGGGTGGCGATGTCGGTGCTGTTGAGCAGGTTCTTCATGTCGTCGCCGGCCTGCGATAACTCGTCGACCTTGGCTTGCAGTTCGTGGTTGACCGTCTGCAGCTCCTCGTTCATCGACTGCATCTCTTCCTTGGAGGTGGTCAGCTCCTCGTTGGTGCTTTGCAGTTCTTCGTTGGTGGACTGGAGTTCTTCGTTGGCGGACTTGAGTTCTTCCTGCGAGGACTGCATCTCTTCGCGCGTGATCTGCAGTTCGTCGCGGCACTGCTTGAGCTGGTCGGCCACGGCGGCGAGCCTGAGGTGATCGTCGGCGCTAGGTCCGCTCTGCTCCGAGGCGTTCGCGGCCGCCGGCGGGGCGATGTTGGCAAACACGATCAGGACCATCCCCAGCAGGGCGGCCGGTTCGGCCAGCGGGTGCACGGTGAGGTCGATGAACTGGGTCCCGCCTTCGGTTCCGACCGGCACCGCCTTGAGCAGCACCGTGACCTTGTGCCGGACGGCCTTGGCGAAGGCGGCATCGAGCGCGCTGCTCAAGCCTTCCCGGGCCATGGCAAAGACGTTGAGGTTTGCCTTGCCGGCGGCCGGCTCCAGGTACCTGCCGGTCTTGCCGTTGACATAGACGATGTCGCCCTTGTCGTTGGTCAGCACGGCGGCCGGGCAATAGTGCTGCAGTAGCAGGGATTCGGTCAGCGCTTTCAGGTTGGGGGCGGACAGCGGCGTCTGCACCGGAGGGGCCGATCCCGCCACCGGGTCGGTGCGCGCGTGCTGGCGCACGAAGGCGGATGGAAACTCGGCCAGCGCCGCCCGCATCTCCTTGTCCCGGCGCTGGTAGAGCCGAGTCCGGCCCGGCCGCGGCATGAACAGGGCAGCCGCGTCGCCGACCGTCTCCGCGCTGCCCAGCATCAGGATGCCGCCGGGATTGAGGCTGTAGTGGAACAGCGGCAGCAGCTTCTTCTGCAGTTCGGCCTCGAGGTAGATCAGGAGGTTGCGGCAGCTCAGCAGGTCGAGCTTGGTGAACGGCGGATCCATGACCAGGTTGTGGGGGGCGAAGATCACCATTTCGCGGATCTCCTTACCCACCCGGTAGCCGCGCTCCTCCTGCACGAAAAAGCGGCGCAGGCGGTCTTCGGCGACGTCTGCGGCGATGTTGGCCGGGTAGACGCCGGCCCGCGCCTTGTCGATGGCGTCGTGGTCGAGGTCGGTGGCGAAGATCTGCAAGGCGTAGTGGGCCGCCGGATCGAGCCGCTGCAGCGCTTCGCGGAAGACGATGGCGAGCGAGTAGGCTTCTTCGCCGGTCGAACAGCCCGGCGTCCACGCCCGCAGGGTGCCGCCGTCGGGGTGGGCGGCGAGCAGCGCCGGGATCACCTCGGTCTGCAACTGCTCCCATACCGCCGGGTCGCGGAAGAAGCGGGTGACACCGATCAGCAGTTCCTTGAACAGCAATTCGGTTTCGTGCGGATTCTCGCGCAGGTAGCGGACATAGTCCGCGATCCGGGGCAGCTGGTGCAGGCCCCGGCGGCGCTCGATGCGGCGGTACAGTGTGCTCTTCTTGTACAGCGAGAAGTCGTGGCCGGTGTGCGCGCGCAGCAGCAGCAGAACCTTATCGAGCCCGCTCTGGTCGGTGTCCGCCTGCACCGGGTCGGGCGCGCGGAGTGGCGCCGGGAGGTGCTGGAGATAGGCGATGATCCTGTCCGGCAGTTCCTCGGCTGGGGCGATGAGGTCGGCCAGACCGGCCTCGATCGCGCTGCGGGGCATGCCGTCGAACTTGGCCGAGGCCGGGGACTGGACGAACACCGCGCCCGCCTTCTCCTTGATCGCGCGCAGGCCCAGGGTGCCGTCCGAGCCCATCCCCGAGAGGATGACGCCGATGCTGCGCTCCTGCTGGTCGTCGGCCAGGGCGCGGAAGAAGTAGTCGATCGGCAGGCGCAGGCCGCGTGGCGCGGCCGGCTCGAGCAGATACAGCACTCCGTGCAGGATGGACACATCGCGGTTGGGCGGAATCACATAGACGTGCTCCGGCTCGACCTTCATCCCGTCCGCGATTTGGACGACGGGCATCGCGGTGGTGCGCTGGAGCAGCTCGACCATGATGCCCTTGTAGGCCGGATCGAGGTGCTGGATGACGACGAAGGCTAGTCCGCAGGCCGGCGGCATGTGCCCCAGGACCAGTTCGAGGGCCTCGAGCCCGCCGGCGGAGGCACCGATGCCGACGATCGGAAAGGGCGCTTGCGCAGCGGCTTCAGCTGCTGCGTTGGCGGGCGGGGGGTGCGGTCGTGTGCGGGGCGGCGTGCGCGGCATGGTCGGTGGATACCTGGTGGTGGCAGGCGGCAGCCTGTCGGGGCGGTGCCTGCTTGTCGCGTTTTTCCGTGCCGCTGTCAATCACCACCATGCGGCATTCCTGGCCGCTTTCGTCCGCCACCGCCTCGATGCTGACCGCCTTCGCGCCACGCTGGCTGGTCGCCGTCAGACGAAGCTTGCAGCGTTCCCGGCACCTGCCCTGCAGCACCGCTTCGTGGAAGCGGTTGAACACGGGCAGGTAATCCGGCTCGACGAAGGCGGCGAAGCGATACGGCCGGGTCTGCGAGCGCTGGATGCCGAGCAGGATCGCTCCGGCAAGGTTGAACTGGACGATGACGCCCTGTGCATCGAGGGTGAAATAGGCCAGCGGTGCGAAGTCGTAGATGTCGGCGTATTTCCTGCGGAGGGTATCGGCCTCGTCGTAGGCGTGGCGCAGCTCCTCGTTGTTCATCTCGAGCTCGATCTGATGAACCTGCAGTTCGTGCAGCAGGCGCGTGCTTTCCCATTGCGTATCCGGCAGGGGCGGGCGGTCCTGCTGCAGGCGGGTTTCGGCACGTTTGCGCAGGGTGGCCGGGTTTGGTCGCGCCCGGTCCCAGCGCAGGCTCGCCGGGGCCAGATGATAGAGGCGCTCGTACTCGGTGCGGACGACTCGGTAGCATTCGCAGGTGCGGGCCTCGAGGGCGGTGCGGTCGGTCACCGTGATGTGTCCGCGGCGATAGTGGAGCAGGCCAGCCGCCTGCAGTTTCCCGGCGACTTCGGTCACCGCCTCGCGGCGCACGCCGAGCATGCTGGCGATCAGTTCCTGCGTCATGTCGAGCTGATTGCCGGGCAACTGGTCGAGGCTGAGCAGGAGCCAGCGGCACAGCTGCTGGTCCACGGTGTGATGCCGGTTGCAGACTACGCTTTGCGCCATCTGTGTCATCAGCGCCTGGGTGTAGCACAGGCACAGGCGCAGCAGGTTGCCGTGCTGGTCGAGTTCCCAGGCCATCACCTCGGCGCGCACGCGGTAGGCCGTGCCCGCGCTCTGGACGACCGCCTTGTGCGTCGTCGCCTTGCCGCCCAGCACCAGCGGAATGCCCACCAGGCCGTCGCAGCCGGTCATGGCCAGTTCGGCCGAAGAGCCGTCCTCGGTCGTGAATACCAGCGACACGATGCAGGAGGTCGGAAAGTACACGAAGCCGAGCGCGTCGCCCGGCTGATACAGAATGTGGCCCAGCGGCAGGGTGACGCGTTCGAGATCGTCCGCCAGGCGGGCGTAGTCCGCCGCCGGAAGGGCCGCCAGGATGCGGTTTTGCCCGGTGCTCGGCGTCGATGGAGCGCTCATTGCCGATCTCCTCGCGGTGCAGGGGGCCGCGTGCGCCCGATTGCAGGGCCAGGTGCAGGGCGCACGAGGCGAAGTCAGTCTCCTGTGTGCTTATGTGTAGTGGTGCACAGACGATCCACCGTCAAGCCGTTTCCGCCGCCTTGATGGAAAAAGCTCCGCCCGCGGCAGGCCCGGACAGGCCCGCAGCGGGTCTTGGTGGCGCCAGGCCGGCCTTAGTCCGCCCGTTGCAGATCGGCGATCACCGCAGCGAGGAAGCGGCCGGCCTCACCGCCGGTGACCACGCGGTGGTCGAAGGTCAGGCTCAGCGGCAGCACCCGATGCACCACCGCGACCCCCTCGACCGCCACGACCTGGTCGTGGGCACGGCCGGCGCCGAGGATGGCGACGGTGGGCGGGACGACGACGGGGGCGGCGTACTTGCCCGCGATCATGCCGAAATTCGACAGCGTGATCGTGCTCCCGCGCAGTTCCTCGGCGGGAATCTTGCGTGCGAGGACGTCGGCGTGCATGCGGTCGAGGCCGCGGCGCAGGTCGGCGGCGTCGCGCTGGGCGACGTCGCGCAGCACCGGCACGAACAGGCCCTCGGCGAGGTCCACGGCGATGCCGACGTCGACCCGCTCGAGCCGGCGCAGGCCCATCGAGTGGCCGTCGTACCAGGCGTTGAGCGCGGGCTCGGCGCGGCAGCCGGCGACCAGCGCACGCACCAGGCGGATCGTGATGTCGCTGTCGGCCGCCCAGGCGTGGATGTCGGCGTCGTCGATCACGGTGGCGGCGGCGACTTCGGCCTGGGCCAGCGCCATGTTCTGCGCCATCGCCCGACGCACGCCGCGCAGCGGCTCGGCGGGGCCGGCGGCGGCGAGCTCCTTCGCTGCGCGCTGGACGTCGCTGCGGGTGATGATGCCGTCTGCGCCCGAAGGGGCGACCATCGCCAGTTCGATGCCGAGCTGACGGGCCAGCGCGCGCACCGCGGGAGTGGCGCGGACCGCCGACGGGCCGGCGCCGATCGCGGCTGGGGCTTCGGCATGGACTTCCTGGCCGACCTGCACTTCGCCCACCACGGTGCCGCTGTCGGCGTCCTCGTCCGCGCCCTCGAAGCCCGCCAGCGGGGCGCCGACATGGACGAGCTGGCCGGCCTCGCAGTACAGCTTGACGATACGGCCGGAATGCGGCGAGGGAATCTCGACGATCGCCTTTGCCGTCTCCACCGACACCAGCGGCTGGTCGGCGGCGATGTCGTCGCCGGCCTTGACGTGCCATTCGACGATTTCGGCCTCCTGCAGGCCTTCGCCCAGGTCGGGCAGCTTGAAGATCTTCATGATGCCTCCTCCAGGGTGCGCCGCGCCGCGGCGACGATGCGCGCCACGCTCGGCAGGTACTGCTGTTCGAGCCGCGCGAGCGGGATCACGGTGTCGTAGCCGGTGACACGCTGCACCGGAGCGAGCAGGGAATACAGGCCTTCCTCGGCGAGGCCGGCGGCGATCTCGGCGCCGAGCCCGGCGGTGCGCGCGGCTTCATGGACGATCACGCAGCGCCCGGTGCGCGCCACCGACTCGAGGATGGTCGCCATGTCGAGCGGCTTGAGGGTGGCGAGGTCGATCACTTCGGCCATCACCCCCTCGGCGGCGAGGGCGTCGGCGGCGGCCTCGGTCTCGTGCATCATCGCTCCCCAGCTCACCAGGGTGAGATCGGTGCCGCCGCGCAGGGTGAAGCACACGTCCAGCGGCAGGGCCTCGCCGTCGTCGGCGACGTCCTGGCGGAACAGGCGGTAGAGCCGCGTCGGCTCGAGAAAGATCACTGGGTCGGGGTCGCGGATCGCGGCCAGCAGCAGGCCGTAGGCGCGTGCCGGCGAGGACGGCATCACCACGCGCAGGCCGGGGACGTGGGCAAGCATCGCCTCGGGGCTTTCGGAGTGGTGCTCGGGGGCGTGGATGCCGGCGCCGCAGGGGGTGCGCAGCACCAGCGGGCAGGACAGCCGCCCGCGGCTGCGGTTGCGCAGGCGCGAGGCGTGGTTGATCAGGTGATCCAGCGCCGGGTAGAGGAAGCCGGAAAACTGGATCTCGGCCACCGGCTTCAGCCCCATCGCCGCCATCCCCACGGCGGTGCCGGCGATCGCCGTTTCGGCGAGCGGGGTGTCGATCACCCGCTCCGCGCCGAAGCGCTGCTGCAGGCCGAGGGTGGCGCGGAACACGCCGCCGTTGGCGCCGATGTCCTCGCCCAGCAGCACCACCGCGGGGTCGTGGGCGAGGGCGTGGGCGAGCGCCTGGTTGACTGCTTCCACAAGATTGAGCTCAGCCATGTTCCCCTCCGCGCGTGTCGATGAGTCGATTGTCCGGGCGATGCCGGAGCCGCATGGCGGCCCCGCTCAAGGCGATTTGCCGCTGTCCCCGCCGTCGTGCGGCGCAAAGCGCAGCGCGCTGGCGCGTTGTCCCTGCAAGGCGGCGGGCAAGGTGGCGTAAAGGTAGTCGAACATCGCCGCGGTGTCCGGGGGCGGGGTGGCGAGATAGGCTTCGACCGCGGCGTTGACCGTTTCGGTGCATTCGTGGGCGAGCGCTTCTTCCTGCTCCTTGCTCCATGCGCCCAGGTGCAGGAGGTGCTTGCGCAGGCGGGCGATCGGCTCGAGCGCCCATTGTTCCTGCACCAGCGCGGGGTCGCGGTAGCGCGAGGCGTCGTCGGCGGTGGTGTGGTCGCCGAGGCGGTAGGTCAGGGCCTCGATCAGGGTCGGCCCGCCGCCGCTGCGCGCGCGCTCGATCGCCTCGCGGGCGACGTGGTGCACGGCGACGACGTCGTTGCCATCGACCTGGATGCCGTCGATGCCGGCTGCGATCGCCTTCTGCGCCAGCGTCGCAGTGGCGCTCTGTGCGCTGCGCGGCAGCGAGATCGCCCACTGGTTATTGCTGACTACCAGCACCATCGGCGCGTTCCACACCGCGGCGAAGTTCATCCCTTCGTAGAAATCGCCCTTGGAGGTGGCGCCGTCGCCCATGAAGCACACCGCCACGCGCGCTTCGCCGCGCAGCTTGAAAGCATAGGCGGCGCCGGCGGCGTGGCAGACCTGGGTGGCGATCGGCACGCAGTTGGGGAAGTCGCTGCGTGGTCCGGAGAAGTCGCAGCCGCGCTCGTCGCCACCCCAGTAGCGCAGGCTTTCCTCGACTTTCACGCCGCGCACGAGCTGGGCTGCATGTTCGCGGTAGGACGGCAGCAGCACGTCCGCGGCGTCCATCGCCGCGGCGACACCGACGCCGACCGCTTCCTGGCCGAGCGCCGAAGCGAAGGTGCCGAGCTTGCCGGTGCGCTGCAGGGCGATCGCCTTGGCGTCGAACGTGCGCGTCAGGTACATCGCACGGTAGAGGGGGACGAGGGCGGCCGGGTCGCGTGCGAACGCGGGCAGCGGCGCAAGGGCTTCGCCTTCGGTGTCGATCAGGCGGACATGTTCGATGTGAAAACGCGCGACGGTGCTCATCGCAGTCTCCCTTTCAGGTCGAGCGTGGTGCGCAGGTGCCCGGGGTGGTGCGGTTTCGGTTGCGGCCCGCCGTGCAAGTGGTGTTGAGGCCTTGCCGGCAGGTGTGTCGGGCGGTTCTCGTCATCCGTCAGTGCCGCCGTTTGCATATTTGGAACGTCTTGCCGCGGCGATGTTCCCGCTCCGGTGCAAGCCGGACCGATAAAGTGCGATGCGTTCGGAGTGCCGCGGGGGCGGTCGCAGCGCTCGATGCGGGCGCAAAAAAAGCGACCCCGGAGGGTCGCACAGGAGGGATCGGCCGCGCATCGCCGCCGCAGCGGCCGGGCGCTCAGAAGCGGTAGCCGAGGCCGACCATGAACACCCACGGGGCCACATCGACGTCGACCGCGACCTTGCTGGTGCCGAGCCTGGCGGTGGCGGTGGTGTCGATGTCCACGTACCACAGCGCGGCGTTGACCATCAGCCGGTCGGTGAGCATGTAGTCGGTGCCGAGCTGCAGCGACAGGCCCCAGGACTCGTCCAGTTCCAGGCCGGAAAAGCCGTTGGCGCGCTGTGCGCGGCTGAAGCCTTCGTCGAAAAACCGGGTGTAGTTGATCCCGGCGCCGATGTAGGGCTGCCACTTCGAGTCCGGCGCCAGCGGGAAATACTGCAGCGACAGGGTCGGCGGCAGGTGCTTGAACTCGGCCAGCCTGCCGTCGATGCCGGGGGCAACGCCGGAGACCTTGACCTGGTGCTTGAACGGGGTGGCCGCGAGCAGTTCGATGCCGATGTGGTCGGTCAGCATGTAGCTCAGGGTCAGGCCGAGCTGGGTGTTGTTGTCGATCGTCGCCTTGCTGCCGGGCACCGCGCTGCCATTGACCCGGACGGCGGAACTGTCGTCCTGCGGGGCGACCACTGCGGCGCCGGCGCGCACGATGAAATCGCCTTCCTTGTGCGCCATTGCCAGCGGGCTGGCGAGGGTGAGTGCAAGGGCAGAAGAGAGAAGGGCGCTTGTTTTCATTTTGAGCTTCCTGAGCGAGTGAAAAATCCTGGGTTCGCTCATGCTATGACGACAGGGAAGCCTGGATTTGATCCAAATCAAGGGTGTGTGAGTTAAAAGATTGATTGAGATCAATAATATTGATCGTGCGATGCGTCATGTTGTGATCATATTGACTGCAGAAGCGGTGTTTCGACGATGCTGCACCGCAAGCCGCAAGCCGCAAGCCGCAAGCCGCAAGCCGCAAGCCGCAAGCCGCAAGCGGCAAGCGGCAAGCGGCAAGCGGCAAGCGGCAGTCCTGGCGGACTGCGGCCTGCCCATCGGCGAACGCGGGGGTGGAACGGAACGGATGGCGCCGTTGCGGCGCCGTGGCGCACTCAGGCGGCTTCGAAGTGCTCCAGCATCAGCTGCACGCTGCTGACGCCGTTGTATTCGTTGATCCCGAGCCGGTAGGCGGCGTGGATCTGGGCGGCGGCGCCGTCGGCGTGGTTGAAGCGGATCGCCTCATGGCGGACGCCGCTGCGCGACAGCTCGAGCTTGAGGTGGCGATCTTTCAGCAGGCGCTGGCGTTCGACGCGGAAGACGTCGTCGAACAGCGGGGCGGGGAAGTCCTGCCCCCAGATTTCCGCTTCCAGCATGCGCACCGCATCGAGGGCGAAGTAGCCGGACTCGAGGCTGCCGTCGGTGTCGATGCGGCGCTGCAGGTCGGCGGGGGCGATCAGCTCGCCGACGACCTCCTCGAAGGCGGCGTCGAAGTCGGCCAGTTCGCTCTCGCGGATGGTGAGTCCGGCGGCCATGGCGTGGCCGCCGAAGCGCAGAACGAGGTCGGGGTGGCGCTTGGTCACCAGGTCGAGCGCGTCGCGCAGGTGCAGACCGGGAATCGAGCGCCCGGAACCCTTGAGCTCGCCGTCGGCGGCGCGGGCGAAGGCGATCGTGGGCCGGTGCAGGCGTTCCTTGATGCGGCCGGCAACGATGCCGATCACGCCCTGGTGCCAGTCGGGCTCGAACAGGGCGATGGTGGCGCGGTTGCCGGCGCTCACTTCGCCATTGATTCCCGCCAGCCGTAGCAGTGCTTCTTCCTGCATGCCGGCTTCGATCGTGCGGCGTTCGCGGTTGAGGCGGTCGAGCACCTGGGCGATGTTCATCGCCCGCCCCGGGTCGTCGGTGATCAGGCATTCGATCCCCAGGCTCATGTCCGATAGCCGCCCGGCGGCGTTCAGGCGCGGGCCGATCATGAAGCCGAGGTCGGTCGTGCTGGCGCGCGCCGGGTCGCGCCCGGCGAGGGCGAACAGGGCGCGGATGCCCGGCTGCAGGCGGCCGGCGCGCATCCGGGCGAGGCCCTGGGCGACGAGGATGCGGTTGTTGCGGTCGAGCTTGACGACGTCGGCGACGGTGCCGAGCGCGACCAGGTCGAGCAGCGCGGCGAGGTTGGGCTCCTTGCCGCCGGCAAACGCCCCGCGCTCGCGCAGCTCGGCGCGCAGCGCGAGCATGGTGTAGAACATCGCGCCCACGCCGGCCAGCGCCTTGCTCGGGAAGTCGCAGCCGGGCTGGTTCGGATTGACGATGACGTCGGCCGCGGGGAGGACGTCGCCGGGCAGGTGGTGGTCGGTGATCACGGTCGCCATGCCGTGGGCGCGCGCGGCGGCGATGCCTTCGACGCTGGCGATGCCGTTGTCGACGGTGATGAGCACGTCGGGCTCGAGCCGCGCGGCGATGTCCACCATCGCCGGAGTGAGGCCGTAGCCGAGGGTGATGCGGTCGGGCACCAGATAGTGCACGTCGGCGCCGAAGGCGCGCAGCGCGCGCATGCCGACCGCACAGGCGGTGGCACCGTCGCAGTCGTAGTCGGCGACGATGACCAGGCGTGCGCCGGCCTCGATCGCGTCGGCGAGCAGCTGCGCCGCTTCGCCGGTGCCTCTGAGGGCCTCGGGCGGCAGCAGGTTCTTCAGCGCGGTGTCGAGCTCGTCGGCGCGGGTGATGCCGCGCGCGGCGTAGAGGCGGGCGAGCAGCGGATGCAGGCCGGCGTCGGCGAGGCGGTCGAAGGCGCGCTGCGGCACGGCGCGGGGCTGGATGCGGGGGGTGGCGGGGCTCATCGGGAGGCGGCGGTAGGGGGGGCGTCGGAAAGCGGCGGGCCGGGGAGCGGGGCGAGTGTTTCGAGCAGGGTGCCGAAGGCGCAGGGCTTGCGCCAGAATTTCCAGCGGTCGCGGGCGCGCACGTCGAGCTCCAGGGTGCCGCGGTCGCCCGGCGCGCTCAGGTGCAGCGCATCGAGCGTGCCACCGCCGAGGGCCGCGGCAAGCGGAGCGAACCAGTCGCGCTCGAGCATTTCGAGACCGCTGCGCCAAGCGTCCACGTCGCGCTGCTGCGCTGCGCGATGCAGGGTGTCGAGCAGGACCAGGGTGTCGCTGCGCAGGGCGGTTTCGAGCTGCGGCGGGGTGGGTTCGAGGCCTGCGGCCCGGGCCAGCCCTGCGCTCAGCGGATCGACGGCCTGGATGGCGGCAAAGGGCGCGTGCGGCGCTGCGCTCAGCGCCCCCGCGCCCCACAGCCACAGGCTGTTGACCGCACGCCGGCCGGCTTCTTCGCGGCGGCGGTTGAGCCGATGGTTGTGCAGCACGATCTGTGCTTCGTTCATCGTCCGCTGCCACTGGCGGGCGTCTTCGCCTTCGGGGAGGAAATGCTTCACCGGGCGGCCGACGACGTCGTCGAGCGGGTACAGCTTCACCTGCGTCGCTGCGGCCAGGCGCAGGTACCAGCGTGTCGGTGCGCACGCTTCGAAACGGCCGAGATCGGCAAAGACCTCGTCGAGCGCAGCGACCAGCTCCGCGGCCTCGGCAGCGTCGAGCTCGTCTTCGGCGAAGCCGTTCAGCAGCAGGTGTTCGCGCGCGAAGGACAGGTTGACCGGGTCGGCGCACAGCCAGAATGCATCGGCCTCGGCGCGCTGGGCAGGATCGCGGGCATGCCCGCCGGCTTCGCCGAGGCGGCGCAGCGCGGCCAGGGGCAAGGGCTCACCGGCCGTGGCCGGGGGGAGGCCGAAGCAGCGCGCGAGCCGGCGGTCGAGCGGTTCGGGGGCACCGATCCGCCAGCGCCCGAGGCCGAGCAGGCGCTCCAGTCCGGGCAGGGCCAGGCCGCTGGCGGGGCCGACGAGGCTGGCGGACGGCCACAGCAGGCCGGGAATCAGGAGCTGGATCGGCATCACGGGAACAGGAGAGGAAGCGGCGCGAGTCTAGCACGGCGCCTATCGGGCGCTGCCGCGCCGGCCACGGGGCGTGCGCGGGGGCGGGGCGTTCCCGATCGAAACGCCGGCGAGTGTGCAACCAAGTGCGCAACCGAGCGCGCCGCGGTGTGTCGAAGGAAAACGGGGTTGATCGAGGAGGAAAGGCCATGAGCCCGGAACACCTGAGCGCACTGATCGCCGAGATCGAGGCGGAAACTCCGCTCGATTTCAGCGCCGTGGCCATCGATGCGCAGTATGCACGGCGGCTGATGGCCAGCCATTTCTGTGAAATCGATGCGCGCCTGGCGGCCTGCGGCCTGCTGCTCGAGGACCGGCTGGAAATGATGGCGGCGATCGCCGCGCATGCGCTGGTCGAGAACATGCTGCTGCAGCTGGTGCAGTTGCGCACGGTGGCGGCGCTGCACGAGCGGTCGAGGGCGCGCGGCGGTGAGCCGCGGGGGGCCGCGGCGGAGGGGGGCTCGGCGGCGGGCGCCGATGGGGCGGTGGATGCGGCGTTCCGGGAGTGGATGCGGCGCCACGGCATCGGCTGACGGCAGCCTGGAGAAGGGAATACGGAAAGGGGGCAATACCTCTTGGCGGGAGGGCACCGATACAATGGCGGCCACCATGAAATCAAGCTCCTCGTCTTCATCTCCCGCTCCCCGTTCACCGGCTGCGGTGCGGGACCCGGGCGGTGCCGGCGGCTCGGGCATTCTCGAGCATGCCGTGTCCGGCTACCGCGCCGCGCCCTTCCTGCCCATGTCGCGCGCCGAGATGGCGGCGCTCGGCTGGGACGCGTGCGACGTGATCCTCGTCACCGGTGACGCCTACATCGACCACCCCAGCTTCGGCATGGCCCTGGTCGGCCGCCTGCTCGAGGCCCACGGCTTTCGCGTCGGCATCCTCAGCCAGCCCGACTGGCACTCGGCCGAGCCCTTCCGCGCGCTGGGCAAGCCGCGCCTGTATTTCGGCATCACCGCCGGCAACATGGACTCGCTGGTCAACCGCTACACCTCCGACCGCAAGATCCGCTCCGAGGACGCTTACACGCCGCATGCCGAAGCCGGCCGCCGCCCCGACCGCGCCGTCACCGTCTACGCCCAGCGCGCGCGCGAAGCCTTCCCCGACGCCAACATCGTCGTCGGCAGCATCGAGGCCAGCCTGCGCCGCATTGCGCACTACGACTACTGGTCGGACAAGGTGCGGCGCTCGGTGCTGCCCGACTCCAAGGCCGACCTGCTGCTGTTCGGCAACGCCGAGCGCGCCCTGGTGGCGCTGACCCACCGCCTGGCGGCGGGCGAGCCGATCGCGGCGATCCGCGACCTGCGCGGCACCGCCTGCATGGTCAAGCCGGGCTGGCTGCCGGAAGCGGACGATGGCGAGCCCTGGGTCGAGATCGATTCGCTCGCGCTCGACAAGCCCGGCCGCATCGACGCCCATCCCGACCCCTATGCGATGGCGCCGGCGGCAGCCGCGGAGCCCGCCGCCGACGGCGCCCAGCCGGTGCGCATCGTGCCGGCGGCCGAACGCGTTGCGGCGCGGCGCGCCCAGCGCGGACGCACGCTGATCCGCCTGCCGTCCTACGAGCAGGTGAAGGACGATCCGGTGCTGTACGCCCACGCCTCGCGCGTGTTCCACCTCGAATCCAACCCCGGCAACGCCCGCGCGCTGGTGCAGCGCCATGGCGAAGGCCCCGGCGCGCGCGACGTCTGGATCAACCCGCCGCCGCTGCCGCTGACCACCCCGGAGATGGACTTCGTCTACGGCCGCCCCTTCGCCCGCGCGCCGCATCCGTCCTACGGCGAGGCGCGCATTCCGGCCTGGGACATGATCAAGTTCTCGATCAACATCATGCGCGGCTGCTTCGGTGGCTGTACCTTCTGCTCGATCACCGAGCACGAGGGCCGCATCATCCAGAGCCGCTCGCACGACTCGATCCTCCGCGAGATCGAGGAGATCCGCGACAAGTCGCCCGACTTCAAGGGCCACATCACCGACCTCGGCGGACCCACCGCCAACATGTACCGCATGGCGTGCAAGAGCAAGGCGGTCGAGCAGAACTGCCGCCGCCTGTCCTGCGTGTATCCGGGCATCTGCGAGAACCTGAACACCGACCACTCGTCGCTGGTCGAGCTCTACCGCAAGGCGAGGGCGGTGCCGGGGATCAAGCGCATCACGATCGGCTCGGGCCTGCGCTACGACCTCGCCGTGCGCTCGCCCGAGTACGTGAAGGAACTGGTCACCCACCACGTCAGCGGCCTGCTCAAGATCGCGCCCGAGCACACCGAGGAGAACACCCTCGCGAAGATGATGAAGCCGGGCATCGGCGCCTACGAGGAATTCCGCCGGATGTTCGAGACGTTCTCGGCGCAGGCGGGCAAGAAGCAGCACCTGGTGCCCTACTTCATCGCCGCCCACCCCGGCTGCACCGACGAGGACATGCTGAACCTCGCGCTGTGGCTGAAGAAGCACAACTTCCGCCTCGACCAGGTGCAGACCTTCCTGCCCACGCCGATGGCGCTGGCGACGACGATGTACCACTCGCGCAGGAATCCGCTGAAGAAGGTGTCGGCGGATTCGGAGGTCGTGGAGACCGCCCGCGCCGGCAGGGTCCGCAAGCTGCACAAGGCTTTCCTGCGCTGGCACGACCCGGAGAACTGGGCGATCCTGCGCGAGGGTCTGCTCAAGATGGGGCGGGGTGAGCTGATCGGCAATGGCCTGAACTGCCTGATTCCGCGCCAGCCGCCGCCCGCTGCGGCGGTGCCGGGATGCGCCCGCGGGACGCCGCCGGAAGGCAAACAAGCGTCCGCTCCGGCGAAGCCGGCGGGTCGTACCAAGGATGAGGCGCCACGGCGGTCGATGGGGCACGCCGCGGGCGCGCAGGCAGCGCCATCGGCCAGGGCGCGACGGCCCGAGGGGCGCGGCGCGCGCAAGCCGACGCGCGGGCGCTGAGTCCCGTCTCCTGCCTCGAACCCAGCCTGATCGCCACTGCGTTCCGGCCCCGGTCGGGCGCGCGCCGCGGGAACACAGATTCGGTGTTTTATGGAAATTAGTTATAATGAAGTTACTTTTGATGTATTTTAGGTGATAAAGAATCGGTCTATGCTCTGCCGACAACAATCGGGAAGCCGGTGTGCAGACGATGCCCTCGCTTCCGCCCCCCGACCGTCAGAGGAAATTGCAGTCATGCTGAAAAAAGTCATTCTCCCCCTCGCCTTCGCCGCCGCCTTCTCTGCTTTCCCGGCGCTGGCCACCACCCACATCCAGGCGCCGGCCGGCGCAGCCGCGGCGGTGGCCGCGACCCTGCCGCCGCTGATCGATGTGCAGGCGCTGAAAGCCCAGCTCGGCCGCACCGACCTGCGCATCCTCGACATCCGCGCCGACAAGGACTACGCCGCCGGCCATATCCCGGGCGCGATCAACACCCCCTACGGCAAGTACCGCGGCCCGCAGGACAACCCCGGGCAGTTGCCGGCCGAAGCCGCGCTCACCGAACTGCTGCAGGCTGCCGGGGTCGATGCCGACACCCAGGTGGTGGTGGTCCATGGCGGCGCCAGTCACACCGACTTCGGCGCCGCGGCGCGAGTCTACTGGACACTGAAAGTCGGTGGCCTGACCCGGTTGTCGATCCTCGACGGCGGCACCAAGGCCTGGCAGGCGGCCGGCGGCGCGCTCGACAGCGCGGCGCCGGCGGTGGCGCGCAGCCGCTTCAGCTACCGCTACGATCAGGACCAGATCGTCAGCGGCGAGGAGCTCGCCGCCGCCCTCGAGGCCGGCCAGGCGCCGGCGCTGATCGATGCGCGCCCGGCGAAGTTCTACTCCGGCGAGGTGCGTGTCGATGCCGCGGCGCGCTACGGCACCCTGCCCGGTGCGCGTTCGCTCGACAACGCCCGGTTCTTCCCCGAGGGTGGCACCACGCTCAAGCCCGCGGGCGAACTGAAGGCGCTGGTGGCCCAGGCCGGTGCGGCCGATGCCCCGGCGGTGTCGTTCTGCAATACCGGCCACTGGGCGGCGACCAACTGGTTCGTGATGTCCGAGATCGCCGGCAACAAGCAGGTCAAGCTCTACCCCGAGTCGATCGTGGGCTGGAGCAAGAGCCCGCTGCCGATGGAAAATGAGCCCTCGCGCGTGACCGCCCTGATCCAGGATGTCAAGCGCGCGCTGGACAAGTGACCGCGGCGGAGTTTCGGCAATGCGACTGCTGATCCGGTTGTTGTTCGTCCTCGGCGGGCTCGCCGGCGTGCTCGCGGTGACGCTTGCCGCCGGTCTGCGCCAGGGCCTGCTGGCGCTGCTCGGTATCGGCTTCGGTGCGGCGCTGCAGGGCGCGCGCTTCGGTTTCACCACCGGCTGGCGCGACTACATCGAACGCCGCGACCCGCAAGGCCTGTGGGCGCAGATGCTGCTGCTCGCGCTGGCGGCGGCGCTGACCCTGCCGCTGCTGGCGGCCAATCCGGGTGAGCTGGTGGGGGCGGTGGCGCCGCTGACGATCAGCCTGGTGCTGGGTGCCTTCCTGTTCGGCGCCGCGATGCAGCTCGCCGACGGCTGCGGCTCGGGCACCTTGTACAAGGCCGGCGCCGGTGCGCCGCTGTCGGTGGCGGTGCTTCCCACCTTCGCCATCGGCAGCTTCGTCGGCGCCTCGCACCAGCCCGCCTGGATCGCCCTCGGCGGCCTGCCCGCGGTCGATCTGCTCGTCCTCGGCTGGCCGCTCGCCCTGCTCCTCACCGTCGCCGCTTGCGCCCTGGTGGCCTGGCTGGCAGCGCGCGGTGCGCGCCAGAACAGCCGGGCGCGGCTGAGCGGTGAGCCGGCCGCGCTGCGCAGCGCGCTCGATGTCGCGTCGGGCTACGGCGGCTGGGCGCGGCGCTGGTGGATCGGCGCGCTCGTGCTGGCCGTGCTGTACACCGCGCACCTGGTCGTTGCCGGCCAGCCGTGGGGGATCGTCTACGGCATCGGCGTGTGGGGGGCGAAAGTCGCAGCGGCGCTGGGCTGGAGCCCGGTGGGCGATCCGTTCTGGGGGAGCGCGCCGCATGCGGCGCGGCTCACCGAGCCGGTGCTGGCCGACGTCACTTCGGTGACCAACCTCGGGCTGATCTACGGTGCCCTGGTGGCGGCGCGCTGGAACGGTGCGGCCGCATTCGCCACACCTTCGGCACGGCGCCTGATCGCCGCCAGCATCGCCGGGCTGGTGATGGGCTACAGCTCGCGGATGGCCTTCGGCTGCAACGTCGGCGCGTTCTTCGGCGGCGTCGCCTCGGCCAGCGTGCACGGCTGGGTGTGGTTCGCACTCGCTTTCGCCGGCTCGATCGTCGGTGTGCGGATCCGCCGCCGGGTGGCGGGCTGAAGGAGCGGACGACATGGACGGACAAAAACTCTTTCGCCTCGCGAGCGCGCTCTTCTGGGGGCTGGTGCTGGCACTGGTCGCGGTCGATACGCTCAATTCCAGCGGTGTGCGGGTCGAGCCGCCGCCGATCGCGCTCGGCAGCGGACAGATGGCCTCGGGCGGGCACTGCTCGGGACGCTGAGCCCGGCCGGGGCCGTTCCGGCTTCCCGCTGGACCGGGAGCGCACAAGCGCACCACCCATGCGCCCGCCGCGGCCGATGGCCCGGCGGACGGATGCGGTGGCCTTGCCGCAGGCCGTGCCGGGCTTACATTCCGGCGCGCTTTAGTCTCCCCTTGTGCTCCATCCGCGGGCACAATGCCGGGTTGCTGTCTTTCCCATCCGGACCCCTCGACCATCCATGCGCTACGAATTCCTCGTGGGCCTGCGCTACACGCGTTCGCGCAAGCGGGCCCAGGGCCGCAACCGCTTCATTTCCTTCATTTCGCTGGTTTCCATGCTCGGCATTGCACTCGGCGTTGCCGCGCTGATCGTCGTGCTCTCGGTGATGAACGGTTTCCAGGAGGAGCTGCGCACCCGCATCCTCGGCGTCGCCTCGCACATCCAGGTGCACAGCGTGGACGGCGGCCTCGAGGCCTGGCAGCAGGTCGCCGAGGAGGCGCAGCGCCATCCCGAAGTGAAGGCGGCGGCGCCCTACGTGCAGGAGCAGGGCATGCTGTCCTTCGACGAGGCGGTGCGGGGGACGATTGTGCGCGGAGTGATTCCGTCCGAAGAGGACAAGGTCGCCGAGTTTGGCCGCCACATGCAGGCCGGCGCGTTCGAGGCGTTGCAGCCGGGACGCTTCGGCATCGTCCTCGGCCGCGACCTGGCCCACGCGCTGCGTGTGCGGATGGGCGACAAGCTCACCCTGATCGCCCCCCAGGGGCTGGTGACGCCGGCCGCGGTGCTGCCGCGGGTGAAGCAGTTCGAGGTCGTCGGCATTTTCGAGGCCGGCATGTACGAATACGATTCCGCGCTCGCGCTGGTGCATCTGGCCGACGCCCAGGCGCTGTACCGGCTGGGCGATGCGGTGAGCGGCGTGCGGCTCAAGCTCGACGACCTCTTCGCCGCGCCACGGGTGGCGCGCGAGCTGGCGCTGACGATCAGTACGGCCGGGCTGACGGTGGCCGACTGGACCCGCAGCCATGCCAACTTCTTCCGCGCGGTGGCGCTGGAAAAGACGATGATGACCCTGATCCTGTTCCTGATCGTCGCCGTGGCCGCGTTCAACATCGTGTCCACGCTGGTGATGGCGGTGCAGGAAAAATACGCCGACATCGCCATCCTGCGCACTCTGGGGGCGAGCCCGGCGTCGATCATGGCGATCTTCGTGCTGCAGGGCACGATCATCGGCTTCGTCGGGCTGGCCGCGGGGGTGGCCGGCGGGCTGGCGATCGCGCACAACCTCGACGTGGTGATTCCGGCGCTGGAGGCGCTCACCGGCGCCACGCTGTGGAACAAGGAGATCTACTACATCAACGAGCTGCCCTCGCAGGTGCTGGCGGCCGATGTCGTCTCGATCGTCTCGGTGTCCTTCGTCCTCACCCTGCTTGCCGCGCTGTACCCGAGCTGGCGGGCGTCGCGGGTCAATCCGGCGGAGGCGCTGCGCTATGAATGAGACCGCGATCGTGCACGATGGCGCCGGATCGGCGCCGGTGCTGGCCTGCGACGGCCTGGCCAAGCATTTCCGCGAGGGGGCGGAGGCGGTGAAGGTGCTCGACGGCGTCAGTCTGCGCGTCGGCCGCGGCGAGCACCTCGCCATCGTCGGCGCTTCCGGTTCGGGCAAGAGCACGCTGCTGCACCTGCTCGGCGGGCTGGACGTGCCCAGCGCCGGCGCGGTGCGGCTGATGGGGCAGGATTTCTCGGCCTTGTCGGAGGCCGCGCGCGGCCGGCTGCGCAACGCCGCGCTCGGCTTCGTGTACCAGTTCCACCACCTGCTGCCCGAGTTCACCGCGCTCGAGAACGTCGCCATGCCGCTGTACATCCGGCGCATGGACAAGGCCGCGGCCGATGCACGCGCCGCCGCGATGCTGCAGGAAGTGGGGCTGGGCCACCGCCTCGACCACACCCCCGGCGAACTCTCCGGCGGCGAGCGCCAGCGTGCGGCGATCGCCCGCGCGCTGGTGACCCAGCCCGCCTGCGTGCTCGCCGACGAGCCCACCGGCAACCTCGACCGCCGCACCGCCGGGGTGGTGTTCGACCTGATGCTATCGCTGAACGCGCGCCTGGCGACCAGCTTCATCATCGTCACCCACGACGAGACCCTCGCCGCCCGCGCCCAGCGCAGCCTGCGGCTGTGCGACGGGCGACTGGAGTAAGGGCTGCCCGGTCGCGGCTTCCTCCGTCGCGCAGGAAGCGCGCCGCTTTTGCCCGTTCCGGAATGCCGGCAGCGGTGATTCGGCGAGAACCTTCTCCCGTGTGTTGACGACGAGCGTGGTGGCCATGGCGGTGCACTGCGCGCTGGGTCCGCGGGCCTTTCCGGAGTGGCGCAGAGTTGATTCTATTGGCATCATCGTATGCCATGAGAATTGTCGCGGTGTCCTTCCTGCTCGGTGTTGGCGTGCTGCAGATGCAGCCTTCCCTCGCCGGACGCGAGTTCTACCTGATGGTCCTGGCGGGGGGGCTCGGCGCGCTGGCAGCGGGCATGCTGCTGTGCGGCCGGTGGGTGAAGCGGGCTGCGCAGCGAACCTGGTTACGCCCTGCGCTGCTCGCCGCC
Source organism: Thauera aromatica (assembly GCF_023093595.1). GTDB lineage: Bacteria > Pseudomonadota > Gammaproteobacteria > Burkholderiales > Rhodocyclaceae > Thauera > Thauera aromatica_A. The sequence continues at coordinate 136,947 of NZ_JALLIK010000107.1, read as the reverse complement.
CTGGCCTTCGTCACCGGCTTCGGCTGGGCCGGGCTGCGGGCAGAGGCGCGGCTGGGCGATGCGCTGGCGGGGACGCTGGAAGGCGTGGATGTGGTCGTGCGCGGGCGCATCGCATCCTTGCCCCAGGCCGTGGGCGAGGGCTGGCGCTTCGTGTTCGAAGTCGAGGCGGGCGAAGTCGAGGCGGGCGAGGCCGGGGCGGGGGAAACCGGGGTGCCGCAGCGCCTGCTGCTGTCCTGGTATCCCGCTCGCCGCGCTGCGGCGGCGCTGCCGGCACCGATGCCCGGGGAGCGCTGGCAGTTCGTGGTCCGGCTCAAGCGCCCGCACGGTTTTGCCAACCCGTCCGGGTTCGATTACGAAGCCTGGCTGCTCGAGCGCGGCGTTCGCGCCACCGGGTACGTGCGCGCCGACGCCCGCCTGCTCGAGGGCGAGCCGGCGGGTTTCATGCAGCGGGTCCACCGCCTGCGCGCGCAGCTGCGCGCGCGGATGCTGGACACGCTTGCCGATGCCCCCCATGCGGCAATCCTGGTCGCGCTCGGCGTCGGCGATCAGCAGGGCATCCGGGCGCAGGACTGGGCGGTTTTCCGCCGTACCGGCATCGGCCACCTGGTGTCGATTTCGGGCCTGCACGTGGCCCTGGTCGGCCTGCTCTGCGGCGGCGGGCTGGGCGCGGCGTGGCGGCGCGTCCCGGCCCTGGCGCTGCGCCTGCCGGCACAGAAGGCGCAGGCGCTGGCGGCGCTGGCGGGGGCGAGTGCCTACGCCCTGCTCGCGGGAATGGGCATCCCGGTGCTGCGGGCCTGGCTGATGCTCGCCGTGGTGGTGCTGGCGATGCTGTCGGGACGGGCCGCCGCGCCTTCGCGGGTGCTGGCGATCGCGCTCTTCATCGTGCTCGTGATCGACCCCTGGGCCGTGCTGTCGGGCGGATTCTGGCTGTCGTTCGGGGCGGTGGCGGTGATCCTCGCGTGCACCGGCGGGCGGCTGCGGGCGGTGGCCGGCTGGCGCGCGGCGCTGCGCATCCAGCTCGCGCTCGGTGTGGCGCTGATTCCGCTGCTGCTGGCTCTGTTCCAGTCCTTTCCGCTGCTCTCGCCGCTGGCCAACCTGTTCGCCGTTCCGCTGGTGAGCTTCGTCATCACCCCGCTGGTGCTGGCCGCGCTGCTGCTGCCGACGTTGCTGGTGCCCGCCCACGCCGCCACGGTGGCGATGATGGCCGGAGTCGAGCGCCTGGCGGCGCTCGAGCACGCGCTGTGGGAGCAGGCGCCGCCACCGCCCTGGCTGCTGGGCGCTGGCCTGGTGGCGGTGGGGCTGCTGCTGTTGCCGCGCGCCACGCCCGGCCGCCTGGCCGCGCCGGCCCTGCTGCTGGCCTTGCTGAGCTGGCAGCCGCCGCGCCCTGCCGCGGGCACCTTCCGCGCCGTGGTGCTCGATGTGGGGCAGGGGCTGGCCGTCCATGTGCAGACGCGCACCCACGACCTGCTGTTCGACGCCGGTCCGGCCTACGGGGGCGACGCCGATGCCGGCGGCCGGGTGGTCCTGCCCTACCTGCGTGCGGCCGGTGTGCGCCGGCTCGATGCCCTGCTGCTGTCGCACGAGGACATCGACCACGTCGGCGGCGCAGCGAGCGTGCTGGACGGGGTCGCGGTCGGGGAGGTGATCGCCGGGCAGCCCGCTGGCGCGCCCCCCTGGGCGCAGGCGCTGCGGCCGGGCACGACCATGCGGCGCTGCGCGGCGGGGCAGAGCTGGTTTTGGGACGGGGTACGCTTCGACGTCCTTCATCCCGCGTCCGCGAGCGACGGAGGCGGGCGCCTGGAGCACGACAACAACCGTTCCTGCGTGCTGCGGGTGGGGACCGCGGGAGGCGCGCTGCTGCTGACGGGCGACATCGAGGCGGTCGCCGAGCGTGCCATCCTCGTCCGCCATGGCGCGGCCGCGTTCGCTGCCGAGGTGGTGGTGAGCGCTCACCACGGCAGCCGCTCGTCGTCGTCCCCGGCCTTCGTCGAGGCGAGCCGGGCGATGGAGGTGATCCATTCTGCCGGCCACCGCAACGTCTTCGGCCACCCCCATGCGCAGGTCTGGGCGCGCTGGGCCGCGGCCGGGGCGCGCAACTGGCGCACCGATAGCCAGGGCGCGGTCGAGGCCCGCTTTGCCGCGGCGGCCGGCGCGGACGTCAGCGTCGGCGCCTGGCGCAGCCTGCGGCCACGTTACTGGCACGGCCGCTGAGCCCGTTCCCGGCGGCGATCCCCGGCGGCGACCCACCGCCGCGCGATTGGAACTGGGTAAAAGATTCAGGCTAGACTCGACTCCTGTTCCATCTCCGGCGCCAGGCGCCGACCCGCACACCATGAGCTTCCTGTCCGCCCTGCGTCGCCTGCTGGCATCGCCCCCCGAACGTTCGCGCCCCGTCCATGCCCTGCGCGAACGCTTCGTGCAGTGCATCGGGCCGCACGGCCTGCACCGCATGGCGTACACGGAATGGGGCGATCCGCACAATCCGCGGGTACTGATCTGCGCCCACGGCCTGACCCGCAACGGGCGTGATTTCGATGATCTGGCCCGGGCCCTGGCGCGCGACTACCGCGTGGTCTGCCCCGACGTGGTCGGGCGCGGGCGCAGCGACTGGCTCGGAGTGAAGGCCGACTACGGCTTTCCGGTTTATGTGGCGGACATGGTGACGCTGATCGCACGCCTGGACGTGGAGAGTGTGCACTGGGTGGGGACGTCGATGGGCGGGATCATCGGCATGCTCCTTGCCAGCCAGCCGCACACGCCGATCCGCCGCCTCGTGCTCAACGACGTCGGGCCGGTGATCACCGCCGTTTCCCTGCGCCGGATCGCCCAGTATGTCGGCACCGCACCGCGTTTTCCCAGCATCGAGGCGGCCGAGGCCTACCTGCGCGAAGCCTGCGCTCCGTTCGGCCCGCTCACCGATGCGCAGTGGCGCCACTTGACCACACACGCGGTCCGCCCGGTCGCGGGCGGCGACGGCTTTGCGATGGTCTACGACCCGGCGCTGGGCGAAGCTTTCCGCGCCGCGCCGATCCTTGCCGACATCGACCTGTGGCCGGTGTACGAGCGCGTGCGCTGTCCGACCCTGGCCTTGCGCGGAGCCGACTCCGATCTGCTCGAGCCGGCGACGTTCGCGGCGATGGCCGCGCGCGGACCGTGCGCGCAGACGGTCGAATTCGCCGGGGTGGGGCATGCGCCGATGCTGATGGACGAGGCGCAGATCGGTGTCGTGCGCGATTTCCTGCTCGCCGGTTGAGATCACATCCCCACGCTCACCAGCCCGGGTTGAGCCGGCGTGCCTGGTCGATTTCGCTGCGGATGGTGCGGAAATGTTCCCAGCGCCGTGGATGGATGGCGCCGCTCGCGACTGCGGCGAGCAGCGCGCAGCCGGGCTCGGCCTCGTGCCGGCAGTCGCGGAAGCGGCAATGCCCGAGATGGGGACGCAGTTCGACGAAGGCTTCGGCGAGCTCGTCGTGCGCCAGGTGGGCGAGGCCGAACACCTGCAGCCCGGGACTGTCGATCAGCCAGCCCGGCAGGGCCGCGTCGTCGGCGGACGGCAGCGGGTAGAGGCGGGCGAAGGTGGTGGTGTGCTTGCCCGAGTCGAGGGCGGCGGAAATCTCCCGGGTGGCGGCCTGGGCTTCGGGAACGAGGGCGTTGGTGAGGGTCGATTTGCCCATCCCGGACTGTCCGACCAGGATCGCGTGCAGGCCGGACAGGCGCGCGCGCAGGCGCGCCGCGCCGTCGAGGGCGGAGACTTCGAGCACTTCATAGCCGAGTGCACGAAAGGGGGCGAGCTGAGCGCGCGCGGCCGCCAGGCGGTCGGCGAGGTCGGCCTTGTTGAGCACGATCAGGGGGGTGATTTCCTGGCTTTCGGCGGCGGCGATGCAGCGCGACACGAGGAGGTCGGAAAACCCCGGCTCGGTGGCGACCACGATCACGATATGGCTGAGATTGGCTGCGATCAGCTTCTCGCGGAAGGCATCCGAGCGCCACAGCAGGTTGCGCCGCGGCTTGAGCGCGGCGATGGCGCCCTGGCCGTCGCCACCGGGAAGGACTTCCACGACATCGCCGCAGGCGAAGCTGCTTTTCTTGCCGCGCGGATAGCACTGCAGGCGGCCAGCCGGAGTGTCGACTTCGTAGTGGCGGCCGAAGGCGGCAGCGATGATGCCGTCGAGCCGTGTTTCGGCGCGGGCGGCCGGGCGGGTGCGGGCTCTCACTCGGGGCGGGTCCTCGGTAGTCGGGCGTGCGGAGGCAGCAGGCGGCCGATCCGCAAGGCGGCCGGCGGATGTGAATCGAAAAAGCGTGAATACAGCGGGTCGGGGGTGAGGGTCGCGGCGTTGTCGCGGTAGAGCTTGACCAGCGCGGAGGCGAGCGCGGTGGCGCTGCTCTGGCGCGCGGCGTAGGCATCGGCCTGAAATTCGTGGGTCCGCGACCAGTGGCTGAGCAGCGGGGCGAGGGGAAAAGTGAACGCCGGCAGAATCAGGAAGAACAGCGCCAGCGCGCTGGCGCCGTCCTGCGCCTGCATCCCCAGTGCGGTGAAGAACCCGGGCTGCGCCGCGAGCCAGCCGAGGACGGCGAGCACGGCGAGGCTGGCCGGGGCGAGGACGGCGAGGCGCTGGAACAGGTGGCGGTGGTGGAAATGGCCGAGCTCGTGGGCGAGCACGGCCTCGACTTCGTCGGCGTCGAGCTTGTCGAGCAGGGTGTCGAAGAACACGATCCGCTTCGCTGCGCCGAGGCCGGTGAAATAGGCGTTGCCGTGGGCCGAGCGGCGCGAGCCGTCCATCACGAACAGGCCGCTGGAGCGAAAGCCGCAGCGCGCGAGCAGGGCTTCGACGCGCGCCTTCAGGGCAGCATCGGCGAGCGGGGTGAACGTGTTGAACAGCGGCGCGATGAACGTCGGCCAGACCAGCATCACCAGCACGTTCACCCCCAGCCACAGGGCCCACGCCCACAGCCACCAGCGCTCGCCGGCGAGCCCGATCGACCACAGCAGCACGGCGAGCAGGGGCAGGCCGATCGCCGCCGCGAGCGCCGCTTCGCGCACGGTGTCGGCGATGAACAGGCGCGGTGTGATGCGGTTGAAGCCGAACTTCTTCTCCACGCCGAACGTGCGGGCGAGGACGAAGGGCAGCTCGAGCACCCAGCCGAGCACGCCGAGCGTCGCCAGCAGGGCGGTGCCGTGGGCCACGCTGCCGGCCGGCAGGACTGCGGCCCAGGCCGCATGCACGGCCTGCAGCCCGCCGCCGAAGGTGAGAGCGAGGGCGAAGAGCGCACCGGCGACCGCTTCGCCCGCGGCCAGCGGTGCTCGTGCCGCGGTGTAGTCGGCCGCACGCTGGTGCGAGGCGAGCGGGATGGCGGCGGCGAAGGCGGCGGGCACGGCATCGCGGTGCGCGCGCACGTGGCGGACCTGGCGGCGGATCAGGGCCAGGCGGGCGGCGAGGCCGAGCAGCAGCGCGCAGAGGAAGAGGACGGCAAAGCTGTTCATCGGGCGGCCGCTGGGGGCAAAGTGGTCCGGGCGTGTTCGGCTGAGGCGGGGGGCGCGCATGGCGCGGGCGTGCCGGGAGCGGGATCTATGACACAATCGCGCCCTTCGATGTTTCCCGACCACAAGGTAGCGAGAGAAAAGGCGGATCGATTATGGCACAGGACCCGAAAACCCTGATATGGCTCGACATGGAGATGACCGGTCTCGAGCCCGAGCGCGACCGCATCATCGAGATCGCCGTCGTGCTCACCGACGAGAACCTCAACACGATCGCCGAGGCGCCGGTGATCGCCGTGCATCAGCCCGACACGGTGCTCGATGCGATGGACGAGTGGAACCGCAATACCCATGGCAAATCCGGCCTGATCGCGCGGGTGAAGGCGTCCACCGTGTCTGAGGCCGAGGCCGAGGCCCGGGTGCTCGACTTCCTGAAGGAACGGGTGCCGGCGCGCACGTCGCCGATCTGCGGCAACTCGGTGTGCCAGGACCGGCGCTTTCTCGCGCGCTGGATGCCGGCGCTGGAAGCCTGGTTCCATTACCGCAACCTCGACGTATCCACCCTCAAGGAACTCGCCCGGCGCTGGCGGCCGGCCGTGTACGAAGGGGTGAAGAAAGCTGGCAGTCATACCGCGCTCGCCGACATCCACGAATCGATCGCCGAGTTGCGCCATTACCGGGATCATTTCCTGAAGCTGGACTGACGCGGGCGGGAGCGCCGGCAGCCGCACGCGGCACTGCGCGAGCGGCTGCCGGCGCCGGGCGCGCGGTCACAGGGCGCGCCGTGCCACCCCGGCAGCCGCTTCCGCTCCGCGGGCACGGGCGGGCGAGCGGATGTCAGGAAGGGGTGCGGCGCAACAGGCGGAAGCTTTCCTGGCGCTTGCCGGCACCGCGGCGGAACTCCCACACCGGCTTCCATTCCGGCGCCAGCGCGCGCAGCTCGCTGCGGCCTTCGGTGTGGACAAGCAGCAGCGTGCATGGCGTGGCGCCACCTTCGACGCGCTGGGTGCGCAGTCCGGCGAAGTAGTCGAGCGAACTGCGCAGGGCGTCCGACAACCCGGTGGTGGCGATGCAGGCGCCGGGGTCCTCGCTGCGTTCTCCGGCCACGGCGATGGCGAGCGAGCTGGCTACCGTGCGGTAGCTGCGGCCATGGTCGAACCAAGGCATCAGCAAGACCACGGCCAGGCACCACAGCATGGTCAGCCCGATCGCCCAGTTCGCCGGAGCGCGTGACAGCGAGCGCGGCAGCCGCCACACGAGGACGATCCACAGCAGGCTGATCGCGCTTCCTGCGAGGAGCTGGAACGATCCCCCGGGGAGCACGAAGTCGGGCGCGTTGCGTGCCACGTGGCGGGCCAGTCCGGGGGGCCAGCCCAGCGCCTGGGCGGTCCAGGCCAGCCACACCAGCACGCCGAACAGGGCGAGGCTCATCAGCGCGAACCAGTCGAAGGCGTTGGCGGCGCCGCGGCGCAGGGTCGGCACCCCGCCGGCGGCCAGCAGTGCGGCGGCCGGCACCATGAGCAGCGCGCCGGCCTGGGAAAGATCGCCGCTCAGCACCCGCCAGCCCAGCACCAGTACCGCGCTTTGCAGGGGCAGCAGGGTCGGCAGGGCGGTGAGCCGGCGGCGCTCGCGCCACAGCGCCCACAGCGCGATCGGCCACAGCGGCCACAGGAACCAGGCGAGCAGTTCGAGCAGGCGCGGGATGTCGCCGAGGGCCAGTTGCGGTCCGGCAAGGCGCGACCACTCCGCGCCCAGCCAGCGCAGGAACAGGCCCGGTTGGTGAAGGTGCAGCACCAGCGGCCAGATCGCGGCCAGCGTCAGCGCCAGACACAAGCCCAGCAGCAGCGCGCCGCTCGCGCGCGGGGTGCGGCAGTCGGTGCCCAGCAGCAGGGCCAGCGGCAGCAGCGGGGCGGTGATCAGCAGCCCGCCGAGTCCGCCGGCAAGAAAGGCGAGGGCACTGCCGAGGCCGGCCTTGAGCGCGCCGGTGAGCGGGCGTTGCGGCACTTCGGCAAGGCCTTGGAGGGTGAGCGCGAGCATTGCGAACACGGCCAGCAGGGGCTGAGTCTCGTGTGCATGCAGTACCAGCCCGAGAGCGCCGAGGGCGAGCAGCGCGGCCGGGGTGCGCGCCGGGCGGCCGTGCAGCGCCTCGGCGGTGCGGGCGACAAAATAGATCGCCAGGGCGACGAAGAACGCGCTCGCCAGGCGTGCGCCGCCGTGCACCGGGAGCACGGCGCTGCCGAGCCAGGCGAAGCTTGCCGCCGTCCAGAAATACAGCGGCGGATAATCGGTGAGCGGTTCTCCGGCGAGCTGCGGGAACAGCCAGGATTCGCCGCGCAACAGTTCCAGGACCGGGCCGAAGTAGCGCGCATCGTCGCCGCGCCAGGGGTCGTGTACGGTGAGGCCGACGAGCAGGTAGAGGCCGACCAGTGCGGCCAGGCCGACGGTGCCGTAGATGCGACGCTGGAACAGGGTGGGGGAGATGGGGTCGCGGATCATGCGCGCATTGTGCGGCGGAGCACGTGGACAGGCAAAGAGTGGCGGCAGCGTTCGTCCGGGGCCGGCCGCCCGGAGGCGATAAAAAAGGCAGCCGCGGCTGCCTTTCGGATCGGCGCCGCGAGGCGGACGCCGTGGCGTGCGGGGGCGAGCCCCGGTGCGTCAGCTCGCGCGCTGGACGTTGCCGTACTTCTGGCGGAAGCGCTCGACGCGGCCGGCGGTGTCGACGATCTTCTGCTTGCCGGTATAGAACGGGTGGCAGGCCGAGCACACTTCGACGTGGTACTGGTCCCGGCCGAGGGTGGAGCGGGTGGTGAAGGTGTTGCCGCAGGAGCAGGTCACATTCACGTCGTTGTACTTCGGATGGATGTCCGCTTTCATGATGGTTTCCTGGAATCTCGCGGGCGGCGGATGTGACCGCCCTGTTTGGTAAAGGGCGGAATTATCCTGCAAGCCATCTCCGCTGGCAAGCAAAAGAGCTGCAAGCGCGGCGTGCGCGCGCATTACAATCGCGCCTTTGCCAACCGGGGCCGCGCATGCGGCGGGGAGAATCGGGGTGCGTCTGCTGCTCGCGCCGATGGAAGGCCTGCTCGACGAAGTGTTGCGCGCGATGGTGACGCGGCTCGCCCGCTACGACTACGCGGTGACCGAGTTCGCCCGGGTGTCGGGCACCTTGCTGCCGGATCGCTTTTTTCGCCGGATCGCGCCCGAGCTCGATCACGCCAGCCGCACCGCGGCGGGCACGCCGGTACGGGTGCAGATCCTCGGCTCCGACCCGGGCTGCATGGCGGACAACGCTGCGCGCCTGGCACGGCTGGCGCCGGCGGGCGTGGATCTGAACTTCGGCTGCCCGGCGCCGACGGTCAATCGCCACCGTGGCGGCGCGGTGCTGCTCGACGAGCCGGAGCTCTTGCACCGCATCGCCGCCGCGGTGGCCGCAGCCTTGCCGGCCGGAGTGCCGCTGACGGCGAAGATGCGGCTCGGCGTCGCCGATCCCGGGCGCGCGTGCGAATGCGCCCAGGCGCTGGCCGGGGGCGGGGCGACGGCGCTGGTGGTGCACGCGCGCACCCGGCAGCAAGGCTACCGGCCGCCGGCCCACTGGGAGTGGGTGGCGCGGGTGGCGCAGGCGGTGCGGGTGCCGGTGGTGGCCAATGGCGAGGTGTGGACCGCCGCCGACTGGGTGCGCTGCCGCACGGTGTCCGGAGTGGCCGACGTGATGCTCGGCCGCGGCGCGGTAGCCGACCCTTTTCTCGCCGGGCGCATCCGGGACGGGCGCCTCGATCCCCCGGATGTCGCCGAGCGGGCACGGGAATGGCAGGCCCTGCTCCCGGTGCTCGGCGAATTCAGCGTGCGCGTGCAGCGCAAGGTCGAGGCGCGCCATGCGCCGGGGCGGATCAAGCAGTGGCTGCATCTTCTGGCGCGCTCGTATCCGCAGGCCCGGCACCTATTCGCCGCGATCCGCGGGCTGCGCACGTTGGCCGAAGTCGAGGTCATGCTCGGCCGTCATGGGGTGCCGCTTCCCGGGGCCCAGTCTCCGGCGCCGGCCTGCGCGGCTTGAGTGCGCCAGGATGCGGCACCGGCGCGCTGCGCGCAGCACTTTCCGCTACGGTGCCTACCCTCCATCAGGAAACACGATGAGCTACGCCAATTCCCGCATCCCGCACAGCGCCCAGCAAGGCGTGCACGAGGCGCTGCGCGCCCGGGTGCAGAAGCATCTTGCCGAGCCGTTTCGCAAACCCTTCGCCGATTACAACCGCGCCGCGCTGCAGCTCGCGCTCGCCGGCTGGGACGGACGGGCGCCGCTGATCCTCGATGCCGGCTGCGGCGTCGGCCACAGCACGATCCAGCTCGCGCGCCAGTTTCCCGAGCACTGGGTGATCGGCGTCGATCAGTCGCAGGACCGGCTCGAACGGCGCAAGCCTTACCCCGAGGCCTTGCTGCCGCAGAACATGGTGTTCGTGCGCGCCGATCTGGTCGATTTCTGGCGCCTGCTCGAGGCCGCCGGCGTGCGCCTGGCGCGGCACTATCTGCTGTATCCCAACCCCTGGCCGAAGATCGGTCATCTGGGCCGGCGTTGGCACGCACACCCGGTGTTCCCGTGGATTCCCCGCCTCGGCGGGGTGCTGGAATGCCGCAGCAACTGGCCGGTCTATATCGAAGAGTTCGCGCTGGCGCTGGGCGAGGTGCTGCAGCGGGAGGTTCCCTGGGAGCGCTTCGAGGCGTCGCAGCCGTTGACGCCGTTCGAGCGCAAGTACCGGGATTCGGGCCAGCGCCTGTTCCGCCTCGGGATCGCACTGCCGGCGACGTGAGACGCCGGCGCGGATGTGGCCTGAAGGCGGTCGGGCCGAGGTTCGACTTGCTTGCCGGGGCGGCTTGAGTCACCCTTGGCGCCGAATCAAGGAGATGCTCATGAGCGACACGCCCCCCCCTGTTCCTGCCGATGTGCAGGCCATCCCGACCCTGATGAGCGACGAGGATTTCGAGGCCCTCGAGGAGATTCTCACCTCGGAGGTCGTCCCCGAAGACTGCATGGACCTGGAAATGCTCGACGGCTATCTGGCGGCGGTGCTGATCGCGCCGCGCCCGATCCCGCCCGAGCGCTGGATGCCCGGAGTGTGGTCGGCCCACGGCGAAGAGGCCGATTTCGGTTCGGGGAGCGGGCTGCAGCGCGCGATCCGGCTGGTGAAGGCCTATCACAACGAACTGCTCGCCACGCTCGGCCTCGACGATGAGGACGAGGCGTGCTGGGAGCCGTTCTGCTTCGCCATCACCGAAGGCGACTCGCTGAAGCTGGGCGAGGCCTGGGTGGACGGTTTCACCCAGGGGCTGGATCTGTGGCCGGAAGACTGGGCCGCCGGACTCGACGAGGAGGTGGTCGAAGCGGTACGCGAAACGCTCGACGAAGTGCTGGAGCCGTGGGCGGCGGACGATGCCGCGCGTGCCGACGATGAAACCCGCCTCGGCTGGCTGGTCGCGCTCGGTGAAGCGGTCAATGACATCCATGCCCACTGGCGCGATCTGGGCTTCGCGCCGCCGGCGCCGCTGTCGGTGGATGCGCCGCGCCGGCCGGCGCCGGCCGGGCCGGGGCGCAACGACCCCTGCCCCTGCGGCAGCGGCAAGAAGTTCAAGAAGTGCTGCGGGGCCGACAGCGGCAGCGCGGATGCGTGAGGACCATTGCACCCGCTGCGGTGCCTGCTGCGCTGCGTTCAGGGTGGATTTCCACCACTCCGAGCTGGCCAGCCGGGCGCCGGGCGGCGTGCCGGATGCACTCGCCGTGCCGGTGACGGCGACCTTGGTGCGGATGCGCGGCACCGATGCCGCGCTGCCGCGCTGCATCGCGCTCGAAGGCGAAGTCGGGGGGGCGGTGCGCTGCACCCTATATGCCGCCCGGCCTTCGCCCTGTCGCGACTTCGCACCCTATGCGGCGCTGGGAATCGGCGACGAGGCCTGCGCCCGGGCGCGCCGGCGCCACGGCCTGGAAGCCCTCTGAAAGCTTGATCTATTTGGCCAAATTTATTTTCAAGGCATTGAAAATAAAAAGGTTTGCAGGCTTGCGCAGACTTCGGGATTGGATAGAATCCGCGCGCCGAACCACTCTGCCTGTGCCCCGCCCACCATGGAAGGCTTCAATCCCTGTCTCGATTGCGGCATCTGCTGCACGCACTTTCGCATTTCCTTCTACTGGGCCGAAGCCGATGATGCGCCAGGCGGTTTCGTGCCCGCGGACATGACCAAAAAGCTCAACCACACGCTGCGCTGCATGAAGGGCAGCAACCAGGTGCCGCGGCGCTGTTCGGGGCTGGCCGGCACGGTGGGGGAGAAGGTGGCGTGCACGATCTACGACAACCGGCCGACGCCGTGCCGCGAGTTCCCGGTCTACTTCGACGACGGCACGCCCAACCCGAAGTGCGACGAGCTGCGCGCGACCATCGGCCTGCCACCGCTGCTGCACGCGCCGCTGCCCCGCGCGGCCTGAGCCCGCGTTGCCTGTCCCGCGCGGCGCGCCCGCTTTTGAGCCTGCTTCTCAGTCTGCGTGCCGGCAGGGGCGGCCGACGGCGGCGAGCACGGCGAGCGGTCCGGCTGCGCGCAAGGTCTCGATCTGCTCGATGTCGCGCACGAACAGCGAACCGGCATAGCCGAGCGAATTCACCGAAATGTTTCCCCATTTTTCCTGGGTGCGCGGCACCACGAGCAGCCACTGCGGATTGACGAGCAGGTTGTAGGCCGGCATCGGGTTCGCTTGCGCCGGGATCGACAGCGCTTCGCAGGCGGCGGCGAAGGCGGCCTGCAGGATCTGAGCGCCGCCGTTCCCGGCCAGGCCGGCGAGGGCGACGAAAGCGTGGCTCCAGGGCAGGGCCGGATTGGAGGTCGCGGTGCCGTGGCGTGCTGCGCCCTGCGGGGCGAAGGCCGCCAGGTCGGTGGTGCCTGCGGGAATCCATTGCAGGTGCTTGTGGGCCTGGCTGGCACCGGCGATGCGTCCGCCGTTGTAGAAGCCCAGTCCGCCTGCGGTGGCGATCAGGGTGGCCAGGGCGCGGAAGTCGGCGTGGCTCAGTGCCGTGCTCTGGTCTTCGAAGCGGCGGGTGACGATCAGCAGGTGGCGCTCGATGACCGGGAACTTGTTCAGCACGACCAGGTGGTCGGGGCCGAGCGCGGCGACGGTGAGCGCCGCTTCGGGGGGGAGAAAAGGGTTGAAGTCCGGCCTGCGGCGGGTCACGGTGTCGACCCGGGCGCGGTCCTTCAGGGCCAGGGAGGAAACCCAGCGCACCGAGAAGTGCGGTACGCCGTCGCACTCGATCGAGGTCTGCTCGGTGCGGATCGGTTGCAGTGCGCCGCTTGCGAGGGCGCGGGCGATCGTGCGGTCGGTGCGCTCGAGAAAGTCGGCCGGGAGATCGCAGGCATGCTCCGGGGCGGGAACGGGAGGCACCAGTGGTGCGCCGGCAGGCAGGGCGTCGCTGGTCATGCGAAGGGCTGGCAAGGGACAATGGCCGCATTTTGACATGAGCGCCGTGCCCGTGTGGCGCGAGGGCGCAGGAGGAAGACGATGAGCATCCGTTTTGCCGTGCGTGGCGAGCACATCCAGCTCGACCAGTTGTTGAAGGCCGCGGGCCTGGTGGATTCGGGCGGTGCCGCCCATGTGGCGGTGGAAGAAGGCCGGGTCCGGGTCGACGGCAAGCTCGAGACGCGCAAGCGCGCCAAGCTGCGTGCCGGCCAGCGCGTGCGCTTTGCCGGCGAGGAGATCGAACTGGTCGGAGTGGGGCCGGAAGAGGCGTAGCGCGCGGAAGGAGGGGCGCGGAGATCAAAGTGCGGAGGCCGGGGCGGGAAACCGGCGAAAGAGGAGGACGGCGCCCGTCCCAGGGCCGTTTCAGGGCAGCTTCGGCGGCGCCGCCGGGCGGGCGCGGTGCGACAGCTTTTCCCAGATCCAGCCGCCGGGCAGATCTTGGCCGGTGAGGATGTAGTTGAGCGTGTGTTCGTTGGCGATGATGAGGCTGAAGTCGTTCAGCGCGCGGTGGGTGCCGGCGAGCAGGAGCTCGTCGCCGGCGCGGATCGGAGTGTCGCCTTCCGGTGTCAGCAGGTGGTGGTCGTCGTCACGATCGAGGAACAGGACTTCGCATTCGAGTGCGGCACCGCGCTCCGACGGCGAGCGCAGCAGCATTTCGAGCGTGATCCTCTCGCCGCGCATCAGGCGGCGGTAGAGTGCCGGCGCACGATGCAGGTTGATGCGTTCGCTGCGGATCTCGGGCACCGTCCACCCCAGGCGCGCGGTCAGGTGCTCGAGCCGGGTGTCGCACCAATCTTCGTCGCGCGTGCGTACTTCGCGCAGGAAGGGAACGAGCAGCGGGGTGCTCAGGATCGCCAGGCACTCGTGGGCGATGATCCGGCTCGGGACCATGGTGATGTCGGCCTCGAAGGCTTCGAACAAGGCGTGGTTGGCCTCGTGGTTCTGGCGCACGATGACGAACAGGTCGGGGGCGAGTTCGCGCGCGGTGACCGCGATCGACAGGTTGTCGACGTCCGAGCCGGTGGCACAGACGATGCCGGTGGCCTGATCGATGCCGGCCTGGCGCAGCGATTCGGCGCCGGTGCTGTCGCCCCGTACCCAGCGATGGACGCCGTCGGGCCGGGCGTCGAGGTCGATGATCGTGACCGGTACCGCTTCGGCGTCCATCGCGTCCACCATCCAGCGTCCGAAACGGCCGTGGCCGCAGACGATCCAGTGCCCGCGCGGCGGGTCGCGCTGGCGCTCGACCCGGGTGCCGGGCAGGCCGGTGAGCCAGCCCAGCAGCTGGGAGGCCTTCGGGGCATGGAGCGCGAGCGCCAGGGTTTCGCTGAAGCGCTCGAAGGGGTCGATGATGTGGCGGGTACCGAACGACGCCATGTTGGCCGACGTTTCCCGGTGCTCGGCGCGGCACAGTGCGGGCAGGCGCGGGGCGAGCAGGCGCGCGGCGATGGCGATCGCGAGGTTGGCCTGGTCGTCGTCGGTGAGGGCGATCACGCCGATGCAGTGGGGATGGGTGAGGCCGGCGAATTCGAGTGTTTCGGGGTTGCCCGCATCGGCGCACAGCGCGGGCACGTCGAGCGCGTAGCTGTGGAGGTCGATTTCGCCGACCTTGTCGTGGTCGAGTTCGATCACCACCGCGCGCATGCCCATGCGGTCGAGCGCCTGGCAGATCAGGCGGCCGGTCTCGCCGTAGCCGCACACCAGGTAGAAGGGCTCGCGCAGCCGGCGCACCGCGCGCACGAAGCCCTGCATCGCGATCGCCTGGCGCAGGCTGCGGTCGGAGAGCAGGCGGAAGACCGCCCCCAGGGTGTAGGCCCAGCCGATCACCGACAGATAGATGCAGACCGTCACCCACAGCCGCTGCTGGTCGGAAAAGGTATGGGGCATTTCGCCGAAGCCGATCGTGGTCGCGGTGTAGCTGATGAAGTAGAAGGCGTGAAAGAAGCTCAGGGAATGGGGCTCGCCGGCTTCGTCCACGCCGGGCATCAGGGTCAGCCCCAGCACCGACACCGCGATGATGCCGATGAGCAGGATCAGCGGCGCGCGCAGCCGCCGCAGGATCAGGAAGAAGATGCTGTGGTGGCGGGAGAGGGGGCGCTGCATGGCACGTGGGGGGCTGGTTTCAGCGTCGCTGCATGATGGTCTCGGCGATCAGGATGATGACCGAGACCATGTTGGCGAACAGCGCGCCGCCCGACAGCGAGACCACGCGGGCGGTCATCTCGGGGGTGAGGCCGGCGGCGGAGACGTGGGCGGCGTAGCCCCAGACCATCGCCGCGGCAAGCAGCTGCAGGTCGGCGACGAGGCTGGTCGATAGATGCACGGCGCCGATCTGGGTGCGGTCGCCCAGTTTGAGCACGGTGGCGATCAGGCTGACGACGAGGGCGGCGAACAACTCGTAGATGTCGTGGTGCGCGGGGTTGTCGATGTCGCCGACGAAGAAGCCGAAGTTCAGCGTCGCGGCGAGGACGATGAAGAAACCGAAGATGACTTTTTCGAGGTTCATGGAGGTGCGCCGGGCGGGGGAACGGGATTGGCAGGGGGAAGGGGCTCGGGGGCCGACTTTAGCGTGAAAGCATGGGCTTCGGCGAGGGCTCGGGATGCAGGACGATCGCACGCGCTGCGGCAGGCGGCGGTCGCGATCCGGGGCCCGGCCGGTGTGCCGCGGGGTGCTTGCGGTATGCTGCGGGCCTGTTGCCTTCGGGATTCATCGGGGACTCGCCATGGACGCGCACGCGCATGAACGCATCCGCCACACCCCGCGCTATCTGCTGATCGGCCTGCTGACGGCGGCGCCGCTGTGGGTGACCTGGCTGGTGTTCGATTTCATCTTCACCCAGCTGTCGAAGCTCGGCACGCCCTGGGTGAGCACCCTCTCACGCGCGCTGCGGGGCAATTACCCGGGCGTCGCCGACTTCATCCTCCTGCCCCAGTTCCAGTCGGTGCTCGGGGTGATCTTCACCCTGGCCGTGTTCTACCTGCTGGGCTGGCTCGCCTCGCTGGTGATCGGCCAGCGCATCATCCACTGGCTCGAGCGCCTGGTCGAGAGCATCCCGGTGGTGGCGGCGATCTACGGCGGGACCAAGCGCTTTCTCGCCGCAGTCAAGGAAAAACCGGCGGGCGTGCAGCGGGCGGTGCTGATCAACTTCCCGTCTTCCGAGATGAAGGCGGTGGGTTTCGTCACCCGGGTGATCCGCGACGAAGCGAGCGGGGAGGAACTGGCGGCGGTCTACGTGCCGACTTCGCCCAACCCCACTTCGGGCTACATCGAGATCGTGCCGGTGGCGCAGGTGGTGTCGACCGACTGGACGATGGACGAGGCGATGAGCTTCGTCATGACCGGCGGCGCGACCTCGCCCGAGCGGATCCGCTTCCGCAATCCCGCCGGGCCGGGCTGAGCCCGGCCGGCGGGGCGCTGTGCGCAGCGCCCTTCAGGCGGCGAGGATGGCGCGCAGCACGTAGGGCAGGATGCCGCCGTGGCGGTAGTACTCGACTTCGATCGGGGTGTCGATGCGGCATCGCAGCGCGAGTTCGCGCGTGCCGCCGTCGGTGTCGCGGATCGTCAGCGTCAGCGCCTGCTGTGGCTTCAGCTCGGCGCCGATGCCGGTGATGTCGAAGGTTTCCGCGCCGCTCAGGGCGAGGTCCGGCCAGCTGTCGCCGGCCTCGAACTGCAGCGGCAGCACACCCATGCCGACGAGGTTGGAGCGGTGGATGCGCTCGAAGCTCCGGGCGATCACCGCCTTCACCCCGAGCAGCGCCGTGCCCTTGGCCGCCCAGTCGCGCGACGAGCCGGTGCCGTATTCCTCGCCGGCGAACACCACCGTCGGCGTGCCGCGCGTGCGGTGCGCCATCGCCGCCTCGTACACCGTGGCCTGTTCGCCGTCGAACAAGGTGTAGCCGCCTTCGACCCGGCTGCCGTCGGGGTTGGGCGGCAGCATCAGGTTGCGGATGCGCACGTTGGCGAAGGTGCCGCGCACCATCACCTCGTGGTGGCCGCGGCGCGAGCCGTAGGAGTTGAACTCGGCGGGTGCGACACCGCGCTCGAGCAGCCAGTGGCCGGCGGGGCTGGTCTCGCGGAAGGAACCGGCAGGCGAGATATGGTCGGTGGTGACCGAGTCGCCGAGCAGCAAGAGGGCGCGCGCGCCGCGGATGTCGCCGATGGGGCCGGGCTGGGGCGCGAAGTCGTCGAAGAAGGGCGGGCGCGCGATGTAGGTCGACTCGGGCCAGTCGTACACCTGGCCGATGGGGGCGGCGATCGCGTTCCACAGGTCGTGGTCGCGGGTGAAGTCGGCGTACAGGCGCTGGTAGCTCGCCGGCTCGAGCGCCACCGGCAGCAAGGCCGCGACCTCGTCGGCGCTCGGCCAGAGCTCGCGCAGGAACACCGCTTCGCCGTCGCTGCCGGTGCCCAGTGGCTCGCGGGTGAGGTCGATGTCCACCGTGCCGGCGAGGGCGAAGGCGACCACCAGCGGTGGTGAAGCGAGATAGTTGGCGCGGATGTTGGGGTGGATGCGCGCTTCGAAGTTGCGATTGCCCGACAGCACGGCGGCGACGACGAGATCGTGCTCGATGATCGTCTCGTTGAATTCGGCGGCGAGGTCGCCGGAGTTGCCGATGCAGGTCGTGCACCCGTAGCCGGCAAGGGCGAAGCCGAGCTGCGCCAGCGGCTCGAGCAGGCCGGCGCGGGCCAGGTAGTCGGTGACCACGCGCGAGCCGGGGGCGAGTGAAGTCTTGATGTGCGGCTTCACCTTCAATCCGCGCGCCACCGCCTTCTGCGCGAGCAGGCCGGCGGCGATCAGCACCGCCGGGTTGCTGGTGTTGGTGCACGAGGTGATGGCGGCGATCAGGACGTCGCCATGGCCGAGCTCGATGTCGTCGCGCCCGCTGGCGAAGCGGTCGACGAGCTGGCCTTCCTCGCGGCCGAAGCCGTTGTCGGCGACCGGGGTGGAGAACAGGCGCTCGAACTCGTGGCGCATTGCCGGCAGCGCGATGCGGTCCTGCGGCCGCTTCGGTCCGGCAAGCGAAGGCTCGATCGAGGCGAGGTCGAGCGTCAGCGTGCGGCTGTAGGCGATGTCGCCCGTGCGCGGCATGCCGAACAGCTGCTGGGCGCGGAAATAGGCTTCGAACAGCGCGCATTCGTCCGCGCTGCGCCCGGTCGCGCGCAGGTAGTCGATCGTCCTCGCGTCGACCGGGAAGAAGCCCAT
Source organism: Thauera aromatica (assembly GCF_023093595.1). Taxonomy (GTDB): domain Bacteria; phylum Pseudomonadota; class Gammaproteobacteria; order Burkholderiales; family Rhodocyclaceae; genus Thauera; species Thauera aromatica_A. Next base: position 118,775 of record NZ_JALLIK010000107.1, on the reverse strand, counting down.
CGTCGCGCCGTATTCGGGGGCCATGTTGGCGAGCGTGGCGCGGTCGGGCACCGGCAGGCTGGCCGCGCCTTCGCCGAAGAACTCGACGAACGTACCGACCACCTTCTCGCGCCGCAGCATCTCGGTCACGGTGAGCACCAGGTCGGTGGCGGTGGCGCCGGCGGGCAGGGCGCCTTGCAGCTCCACACCGACCACGTCCGGGGTCAGGAAGTAGACCGGCTGGCCGAGCATCGCCGCCTCGGCCTCGATGCCGCCCACGCCCCAGCCGACGACGCCGACGCCGTTGATCATCGTCGTGTGGGAGTCGGTGCCGACCAGGGTGTCGGGGAAATACACCTCGCCCTCGCGGCGCACGCCGCGGAACAGGTATTCGAGGTTCACCTGATGGACGATGCCGATGCCCGGCGGCACCACGCGGAAGGTGTCGAAGGCCTGCATGCCCCACTTCATGAACTGGTAGCGCTCGCGGTTGCGTGCGAACTCGAGTTCCATGTTGCGGCGCAAGGCATCGGGCGTGCCGTAGTGGTCGACCTGCACCGAGTGGTCCACCACCAGATCCACCGGCACCCGCGGCTCGATCCGCTTCGGCTCGCGCCCCTGCTGGAGGGCGACGTCGCGCATCGCGGCGAGGTCGGCGAGCAGCGGCACGCCGGTGAAGTCCTGCAGCACGACGCGGGCGACGACGAAGGGAATCTCCGCCGTGCGCGGTGCGTTCGGGCGCCAGTTGGCGAGCTCGCGCACGTGGGCGGCGCTGACCTTGCCGCCGTCGCAGTGGCGCAGCAGCGCTTCGAGCACGATGCGGATCGACACCGGCAGGCGCGACAGCGGACCGATGCCGGCCGCCTCCAGTGCCGGCAGGGAATGGAAGTGGCCGCGCGTGCCGGCGGGCGTGGTGAAGGCCTGCAGGGAGGGAAAGGACGATGCGGACATGATGCTCCTCCTTGTCCGGCGCCTACGGCGGCGGACGGATGAGATGGCGGTAGTGTGTCCCCCGGATGCAGATGCGACTGGCGACCCCGACCGATGTTCCCGCTATCGTCACGCGTAGGCTGTACGCGGGCGACTCCGGGAGTAGAATGCCGCCGGTTCGAAAAGCGGATTCGATGTTCGGGTGGTGCACTGCACCTCGAGTCTTATAAAAGACATATAATCCGCCCCGTCCGCGCGGGCGATCCCCGCCCGGAGTCCTGATCACCGCCACGAAAAAGTGAGGAAGTCGCCGTGCTTGAAGCTTACCGCGCCCATGTCGCCGAACGTGCCGCCCTCGGCATCCCGCCGCTGCCGCTGTCCAAGCAGCAGGCCACCGAGCTGGTCGAACTGCTGAAGAACCCCCCCGCCGGCGAGGAGGCCTTCCTCGTCGAGCTGCTCACCTACCGCGTCCCCGCCGGCGTGGACGATGCCGCCAAGGTCAAGGCCGAGTTCCTCGCCAGGGTCGCCAAGGGCGAGGAGTCCTGTGCGCTGGTGTCGCGCGCGAAGGCCACCGAACTGCTCGGCACCATGCTGGGCGGTTTCAACATCAAGCCGCTGATCGATCTGCTGGGCGACGCCGAAGTCGGCGCTATCGCCGCCGAGGGCCTGAAGAAGACCCTGCTGATGTTCGACTACTTCCACGACGTCAAGGAGCTCTCCGACGCCGGCAACGCCAACGCCCGCGCCGTGCTGCAGTCGTGGGCCGACGCCGAGTGGTTCACCAGCCGCCCGGAAGTGCCGGCTTCGCAGAAGCTCACCGTGTTCAAGGTCACCGGCGAAACCAACACCGACGACCTGTCGCCGGCGCCGGACGCCTGGTCGCGCCCCGACATCCCGCTGCACGCGCTGGCGATGCTGAAGAACCCGCGCCCCGGGATCACCCCGGAAGAACCCGGCGTGCGCGGCCCGGTCAAGTTCCTCGAGGAACTGCGCGCCAAGGGCAACCTGGTGGCCTACGTCGGTGACGTGGTCGGCACCGGCTCCTCGCGCAAGTCCGCCACTAACTCGGTGCTGTGGTTCACCGGCGAGGACATCCCCTTCGTCCCGAACAAGCGCTTCGGCGGCGTGTGCCTGGGCTCCAAGATCGCCCCGATCTTCTTCAACACCATGGAAGACGCCGGCGCGCTGCCGATCGAGATCGACGCCGGGCAGATGGACATGGGCGACGAGATCGAGCTCAAGGTCGACGCCGCCTCGGGCAAGGTTACCGCGACCAAGAATGGTGCCGTGATCGCCGAAAGCCAGCTCAAGACCCTGGTGATCCTCGACGAAGTGCGCGCCGGCGGCCGCATTCCGCTGATCATCGGCCGCGGCCTCACCGCCAAGGCGCGCGAGGCGCTGGGCCTGCCGCCGTCCACGCTGTTCCGCCTGCCGCAGAACCCCGCCGACACCGGCAAGGGCTTCTCGCTGGCGCAGAAGATGGTCGGCCGCGCCTGCGGCCTGCCGGAAGGCCAAGGCATCCGTCCGGGCACCTACTGCGAGCCCAAGATGACCACCGTCGGCTCGCAGGACACCACCGGCCCGATGACCCGCGATGAACTGAAGGACCTGGCCTGCCTCGGCTTCTCCGCCGACCTGGTGATGCAGTCCTTCTGCCACACCGCGGCCTACCCGAAGCTGGTCGACGTCAAGATGCACCGCGAGCTGCCGTCCTTCATCTCCACCCGCGGCGGCGTCGCGCTGCGCCCGGGCGACGGTGTGATCCACTCCTGGCTCAACCGCCTGCTGCTGCCGGACACCGTCGGCACCGGCGGCGACAGCCACACCCGCTTCCCGATCGGCATCTCGTTCCCGGCCGGCTCGGGTCTGGTGGCCTTTGCCGCCGCCACCGGGGTGATGCCGCTCGACATGCCCGAATCGGTGCTGGTGCGTTTCAAGGGCAAGCTGCAGCCGGGCGTGACCCTGCGTGACCTGGTCAACGCCATTCCCTACTACGCGATCAAGCAGGGCCTGCTGACCGTGGAGAAGAAGGGCAAGAAGAACATCTTCTCCGGCCGCGTGCTCGAGATCGAGGGTCTGCCCGACCTGAAGGTCGAGCAAGCCTTCGAACTGTCCGACGCCGCCGCCGAACGTTCGGCCGCCGCCTGCTCGGTGCACCTGGATAAGGCGCCGATCATCGAGTACATGCGCTCGAACATCACGCTGATGAAGTGGATGATCGCCAACGGCTACCAGGATGCGCGCACCCTCGGCCGTCGCATCAAGGCGATGGAAGCGTGGATCGCCAAGCCCGAGCTGCTCAAGGCCGACGCCGACGCCGAGTACGCCGCCGTGATCGAGATCGACCTCGCCGACGTCAAGGAGCCGATCGTCGCCTGCCCGAATGACCCGGACGACGTCAAGCTGCTGTCGGAAGTTGCCGGCGACAAGATCGACGAAGTCTTCATCGGCTCGTGCATGACCAACATCGGCCACTTCCGCGCCGCGGGCAAGGTGCTGGACGGCAAGTCCGACATCCCAACCCGCCTGTGGATCGCCCCGCCGACCAAGATGGACGCGATGATCCTCAACGAGGAAGGCTACTACGGCGTGCTCGGCAAGTCCGGCGCGCGCATGGAGATGCCGGGCTGCTCGCTGTGCATGGGCAACCAGGCGCAGATCCGCAAGGGCAGCACCGCGATGTCGACTTCGACGCGCAACTTCCCGAACCGCCTCGGCATCGACACCCGCGTCTATCTGGGTTCGGCCGAACTCGCCGCGGTATGCGCGCTGATGGGCAAGATCCCGTCGGTCGCCGAGTACATGGCGCAGGTCGAGGTGGTCAACCAGAAGGCGGGCGACATCTACCGCTACATGAATTTCGATCAGATCGAAGAGTTCAGGAGCGTGGCCGAAACCGTCGAAGTCTGATCGGTGCAGGATCCGGATCGGTTTCGGCCGATCCCGTGGTAAAAACATGAACGCCTCTGTCCGGGTTGCCGGCGGGGGCGTTCGTGTTTCTGGAAACAGCACCGGCTGCTGCAACAGGGGGGGCGCGGGTGCAGCGTAGCTGCCGTGACCGGAATCACGATGTTCCCGATTAAGACCGGCGTTGCGGCCCGCGCACGGATAAGATCCGGCCAGTGTTGAGGTGCCGTGAGTCGCTGGATGCAGCGAGGCCGGCAGGGGCTGCGGCGGGGCGGAGCCGGGCGGGATTTGTCGGCCGGCTCGAATGCTGCGAATATCTTCCGTCGGCATGTTCCTCCCTGGGAGCGAGATGAAATTTCTTTGGGTGCTTACTCTGCTGCTGCTGCTGGCGCTGACCGGCATGATCGTTCGCACCGTGCGCAGCGAACGCAGGCTGCGCGAGCAGAACCGGCGTCTCGAAGAGGTGATTTGGGGGACCAATGCCGGAACCTGGGAATGGAACGTCGAGACCGGAGAAACGATGTTCAACGCGCGCTGGGCGGAAATTCTCGGCTACACGCTCGACGAGATTTCCCCCAAGACCGCGGCCACGGTACGCGCCCTTGCCCACCCGGACGACATGAAGCGCTTCGACCGGATGGTGGTGCACTGTTTCCGCCATGAAAGCGAGACCTACGAATGCGAGCTCCGCTCCCGGCACAAGAACGGGCACTGGGTGTGGGTGCTCGACTGGGGCAGGGTGGTCGAATGGACCCCCGATGGGAGGGCGCGGAGGATGTCGGGAACGCGCCAGGACATTACCGTGCGCAAGGAGGCGGAGGCGCTGCTCGCCGGCGAAAAGGAACGCCTGCACACGATCTTCGAATTGATGCCGATCGGCATCGTCCTGATCGACCGTGGCGGGCGCGTGGTCGAGTGCAACTCAGCCGCGGTGAACATGCTCGGCATCGCCCGCGCCCAATCTTTGTACCGCTCGATTACCGGACCGGGCTGGAGTGCATTCAGGCCGGATGGCGAGGCGATGGCGCCGCGCCACTACGCGGGCCTGCGCGCCCTCGCCGAACAGCGCCCGCTCCACCATCGCAGCATGGAGGTGCGCGGTCCCCGGGGCAGTCTCTGGCTGCGGGTCAGCGCCACCCCGCTGGATCATCCGCGCTATGGCGTGGTCATCACCCACTCCGACGTCACCGCGCAGCGCGATGCCGATGCCCGCCTGCGGCTTGCCGCGAGCGTGCTCGGCCAGGCCAGCGAAGGCATCGTCGTCACCGGCGCGGATGGCCGGGTGGTTGAAGTCAATGACGCCTTCACCGCCGTGACCGGTTATCGACGCGACGAGGTGCAGGGCAAGACCCTGGAGATCTTCGAGTCCGAGCTCCATCCCCGGGAGTATTTCATGGGGATACGGCGGGCGATCCGCACGCATGGGCACTGGCACGGGGAGCTGTGGAGCCGGCGCAAGAACGGCGAGGAGTACGCGGCGATGCTCAACGTCAGCGCCGTGCGCGGACTGCGCGGGCAGACGCAGAACTACGTGGCGCTGTTGAGCGACATCACGGCGCTGAAGCGCCAGCAAAAGCAGCTGGAACATATCGCCTATCACGATCCGCTGACCGATCTGCCCAACCGGGCGTTGTTCACCGACCGCCTGCAACAGGCACTCGCACAGTGCAGCCGTAGCGGACGCCAGCTGGCGGTCGCGTATATCGACCTGGACGGGTTCAAAGCGGTCAATGACACCCACGGCCATAACGTCGGCGATCGGCTTCTGGTGATGATCGCCCGCAGGATGCGGAAGGTGCTGCGTGAAGGCGATACCCTGGCCCGGCTCGGAGGAGACGAGTTTGCTGCGCTGCTCGTCGACCTCGACACCGCGGCCGACTGTGAATCGGTGCTCGGCCGGCTGCTCCAGGCCGCGGCCGAACCGGTCGTCGTCGATGAACTCAGCCTGACCATTTCCGCCAGCATCGGCGTCGCCCCCTTCATCGGAGGAAAGCTCGACCCCGGGCTCGATGCCGAGCACCTCATGCGCCATGCCGACCAGGCGATGTACCTGGCGAAACGGATGGGCAAGAACGCGTACCGCTTCTTCGATGCGCAGGCATGCGGTGGTTGAGCCGGGGGCGGTTTCCCGCGCGCGCTGCATCGATGTTTCCGGGGCTGCGGCCCTTCCTGGCGCTTGAAGGGCGGCCGCGGGCTTGCCTGGCTTCACCTTCCCCCGCCTGCTATTGTTTGAAAGTGAAGTTTTAAAACAAGAGCTTGGGGGTGCGGGATGAAAGCCATGTACCTCGATCGTCCCGGTCGCCGGAGCCCGGATCGCCGCTTCTCGTACCAGCACCGGCCGCGCCGGGAATGGCCATGAAGGGCCGTGCGATGCCGCGGGGGCGCGGAAGGCAGGTCTTCGGCGGATGGCTCGCGGCCTGGCTGGCGGGGGGGGGGGCTGTTGCCCGATCCGGCGGTGGCCGACATCTATGCCTTCACCGATGAAAAAGGGATGGTGCATGTCAGCAATGTCCCGCAGGACCGGCGCTACCGCCTGATCCTGCGGGTGCCCGAGGCCGCCGCCGAGCGGCGCGCGGGACGCCGTGCGCGCGAGCCGGTCCGGCGCTTCCAGCAGCAGGTGGCGCAGGCCGGGCAGGCCAGCCGGGTGGCGCCGGCGCTGATCCACGCCGTGATCAGCGCCGAGTCGGGCTACGATCCGCAGGCCCGTTCGCACAAGGGGGCGATGGGCCTGATGCAGCTGATGCCGGAGACCGCGCGCCGCTACTGTGTCGATGACCCGTATGATCCGGCGCAGAATATCCGTGGCGGTGTCGCCTACCTGGGGGACTTGATGCGCAAGTTCAACCATGATCCGACCCTGGCGCTGGCTGCATACAATGCCGGCGAGGCGGCGGTGCAGCGCCACGGCAACCGCATTCCACCCTATGCCGAAACACGCCGCTACGTGCCGCGCGTGCTCGGGCTGTACGAGCGTTATCGGCGTGAGCTTCCGCCATCGCCGGGAAACGGCGCTGCAGCGGAGGACGCCTCGGGAGCGGACCCCTGTGCGCGGCTGGTGGACGGGAGCCGGGAGGCAGGTAGCGAGGGGGCGCTGAATTGAGCAACCCTGGCGATATCGGCGACCCGATCCGGGTGTTCATCTTCGATGACCACAAGATCATCCTGTGGGGGCTGGAGCACCTGATCGAAAGCGCCGCCCCGCTGATGCACTGGATCGGCTCGGCGGATAAGCGCGACGAGATCGTCGGCCGCGTGCTGGCGACTTCGCCGGACGTGGTCGTGCTCGACGTGGACGTGGGCGAGGCCGATGGCACCGAAGTCGTGCGCCACCTGGTGCGCGAAAGCGGCGCGCGGGTGCTGATCCTGACCGGCAGGCAGGACCCCGATCTGTACCAGCGCGCGATGATGTGCGGGGCGAGCGGGGTGGTGCAGACCCAGGAAAGCCCCGACACCTTGCTGCGCGCGATCGAGCGGGTGGCGGTGGGCGAAGTCTGGCTCAACCGGGCGGTGATCGGACGGGTCATCGAGGCGCTCGCCGGCGGCCGCCGTCCGCAGGACGACGAGGCCTTGAAAATCGCCAGCCTGACCGAGCGCGAGCGCAAGATCATCGCGGTCGCAATCGAGAACAAGGGCGCGCGCAACAAGGTCATCGCCGACCAGCTCCACATCAGCGAGCACACCTTGCGCAACCACTTGGCGGCGATCTATCGCAAGCTGGGCGTCAACGGCCGCATCGAGCTGTATCTCTACGCCGTCAGTCACGGCCTCAATACCCACCTTTGCTGAACGCCGGCGCCGGGGTACGCCGCGGCCGTGGTGCGCCGCGCGCTCGTGCTGCGCCTGCAGGCCGGGCCCTGTCCCGGGATTCTTCCCGGGCGTTTTGTCCTGGGCAGACATGACGTTTGTCCGGCGGCCGTCCGTGCTCGCTCCGCCATCGGCCGTACTCCCCGTCGTTTCTTGCTTGTAGCCGGTTTCGCGTGCGCACCACGGGGGCCTGCCGCGGGCTTCGGCTGCTTGCCGTCGGCATCAGAATGCGGCCGCTTGCGGGCCGTGACGGGCCGTCCGTTGACGGGATGCCCTGGCGCCGGATGGCGGTGACGCACCAGAAAAAAAGGCTCGATCGGATCAGGTTGAAAACGGATCGGGTCGCCTAGGCTGAGCGGTAGACGGCGCCTATGACGGAAGAGAAAGGAGGCGGGATATTGCGGAAAAACGAGCAGACAGCGTGTTTTGCAACCTGTGTACACGGCCGTTTCATTTCAATGAACCAGCGGAACAACAACGGCAGGTAGCGATGGGTGATGGGCTTGGTGGATGCCCCCATTTCCCTTCGCCGTACCCTGTCCGGTCTGGTTCGATGACATGACGCGCGGTAACAAAAACAAGGTGTGGAGAATCATCATGTGTTCATACGAGAGGATTCGTGGCATCGCCCTTGGCCTCGCGGTATTCGGTATCGCGGGCATCGGGCTGCAGCCCGGCGCCGCTTCGGCGGCAGCGGGCGACGTGGGGCCGGACGTGCCGGCTGTGTTCGTACCGGGCAATCCGACCTGCTCGCAATTGATCAGTGGCGTTGACGGGCTGGTCGAATTCAAGATCAACGATCCGGCCGATGGCAACTTCCTGCATGGAACGGCGTCCTTCGAAATCGACGTGCGCAGCACGGCGCTCGGCCCGGTCTTCGACTGGGAGATCGCAGGTGGGCAGGTGTATGGGATCGTCGCCAAGGGCGGGCCGAACGCCAACCTTTACGATTACGCGGGCAACGGCGTCCTGGTCTTCCACGACGACGGCCTGCATTCGCCGACCAACCCGAACAATGGCAAGTACTACGGCTTGAGCCACATCTCGTTCTGCTACGTTCCCGGAGCGCCCAAGGTCGAGGTCGGCAAAGTGTGCGTGCCGAGTGCGAGCAACCCGAGCTTCGACGCCGACACCAACATGGTGCATACCGTGTTCGATGTGACGATCGAGAACACCGGAGTCGGCACCGTCTACGACGTGACCATCGAAGAAGCGGCTTCCGTGTTCAGCGATGCAGTGCTCGACAAGGCCGGCAGCCAGTGCTCGCTGACGGCGATCGGTGGCATGCCGGTCGGGCCGGTGATGCTGCTGAGCTGGGATGGGAGTATGGCGACGACGACGGCGGTGAAGGTGGCCGATAGCCTGGCCGAAGGGGCGATGCTCGGCGTGACCGTCGAATGCGATTCGAGCCGCAGCCAGTTGTCCAATACCATCAGCGTGAAGGCCAAGGCGTCGGCGGCGAGCCCGACTTTCGATGTTCCGCTGGCGATGCATACGACGACCATGGCCGAGCAGTGCGGGCTGAGCCTGCAAAGCGGCCTGACCGTGGCCAAGGCCTGCACCAGCGTGTCGATGGTCGGTGGCGTAGTGCCGCAGGTGTGCGTCGATATCACCGTGACCAACACCTCGCAGCAGGACGTGACCGTGACCAGCCTGGTCGATGTCGAATCGAACGGGCAGATGGTGGATGTGCTCGGTGCGTTCGAGGCGGCCAACGGCAATTCCGCCCTCCTCCAGCAGGCAGGGGCGCCAGGCGACGAGGTGAAGTTCAATCGCTGCTATACGCCGACCGCAACCGGCATGGATGCGCTGGATCCGGCTCTGGTCAGCTATCCCGACGAGGTGACGGTGGAAGGTGTCGGTGTCTTCGATGGCGCGCTGATCCCGCCTGTCGGCGATCCGGCGATCAGCGCCACCGCGAGCTGCCCGCTATGCCCGCAACCGGAATGACGAGCGGAGTGCGTGAAGCGATGTAGCAAACGGATGAGCAGGTCTTACAGGAAGCCGGCCCGGGCGAGGGGAAACCGTCGCCCGGGCCGGCGCATGATTGCCCGGCCGTTGCTAGCGGCTCGCGGTGAAGCTGGCCGAATTGCTCAGCGACTTGCCGCTGCTGCTGGCGACACTCGCCACCCGGTAGCTGCCGGCAGGGTCGTTGCGCTTGAGCTTGTACTTGTGGATGGCGCGGCCGTCGCGGCCGGTGGTGACGCTTTGCGTCACTGCCCTGCCGTCGGCCTTGGTCAGCGTGAAGCTGACGCTGGCACCGGCTACCGGGTTGCCGCCGGCGCTGACGGTGACGGTCGAGGCGACCGTCTCGCCCAGGGTATAGCTGGCCTTGTCGGTGGCGAGCGTGGCGCTCAGTTCGGTACTGCTGCTGCCGGCCTCGATCGTGTAGGTCGAACTGGCGCTGCCGCTCAGGCTGGTGCTGGCGCCGTGGGTCGCGCTCGCGCTCACGTTGTAGGTGCCGGCACTGGCGCTGGTCGGTGAGGCAACCGTCAGCGTGGTCGAGGCCGCGCTGCCGGGTGCGATGGTGAGGGTGTTCGCCGCCAGCGTCCCGCTCCAGCCCGTGGGCACGGCACGTGCGAGGCTGAAGCTGGTGCTGGTGCACGCCGTGCTGTCGTTGTTGCTTACCGCCACGGTGTAGGTCAGCGCGGTGCCGGCAGCTATGGCCTGGGTTGCTCCGGAGAGCAGCACGGAGGGAGCGGCGCGCTTGCACGTGCTGTCCTTGCCGAAGGTCACATCGACGCCGGCGCCGTTGGCATCGGCCCAGGTGACGGCGATGGTCACCCCGGCGTTGCTGTCGGTGAAGCGGCTGCCGGCGGCAAGCGCGCCGTCCATCAGGTCGTAGGCGGCGGCGGTGGTGTTGCTGCGGGGCGTCATGTCGAGCTGGAAGGCGCCGCGCGAGAGGCTGGCACTGCGCAGGGTCACGCCCGTGGTCAGGTTGCCGACGCCGGCAAGGAAGCTGTCGAAGCCCTGCGCCTGGCGGTACTCGAGGTAGTAATAGATGGGTTCGCCGGTCGTCGGATCGATACCGCGCAGGAGCTTGAGCGCCTTCGCTCCGCCCGCGCCGGTGCTGGAGAAGGGTTCGAGCACGTAGCTGCCGCTCGTCTCGATGGTGGTGATCGGCGGCACGCCAGTGCCATTGAGCCAGCCCAGACGTTCCTTGCCGAAGGCGCTGAAGTGGCCGCGGCTATTGCCCATGGTGTCTTCGATGTCGCCGTACTCATAGCCGCTGCAGGTGGTGCCGATCGGCGACAGGTCGCAGTGCAGGCTGTGGGCATGGCCGAGACCGAGGTTGTGGCCCAGTTCATGGGCGACGGTCTTCTGGTCGAAGGCGCCGTTGATCCAGGCGTCGGTCGGGCTGCCGCCGACGATCGCCAGCCCGGCCCAGGTGCACGCGGAAATGCGCGGGAAGACGTAGACAAAGCGGGTGTAGGCCGACAGGTCGACGCCGGCGGCAGTGGCGGCGGCGCGGGCGTGGGTCTTGATGTTCGGGGTATCGCAGGTGGCGCTCGACAGGGGCAGGGTATACCAGCCACGGACGGCGCTGCTGACCGTCGCTCGTTCCGATGAGTTCTCGCGCATGAAGGCGTCGATCGTGCTCATCAGGGTCTGCGCGCCGCTGACGGTGTAGGGCTGGCTGGTGTTGTCGCTGAAGTTCACCAGCAGCACCAGCGTGTTCTGCACCCCCACCGAGTAGCTCGGCGCGGCGCTCACCTGAGTGAGGCTGCTGTCGTCGTCGAGGGCGAGCAGGTTGTCTGCGAGCCGGCCGCGGGCGCGCACCTTGGCGCCGGAAACCAGGTGTCCGGGGGGCTCACCGCGGTAGCGGAGCTCGCGGTGTTCGCCGGCGGGGGTGAGCAGGTAATGGCGGGTCTTGTGGGTGAGATCGGGGTAGTCCTCGATCCGCACTTCGAGGGTGCCTTCGAGCGTGGCCGATGCGCCGGCTGCGGTAGCGGCGGCAGGTGGGCGCTCGGGGGCGGCATGGGCTGCGGGCGAGAGCAGGCCGATCGACAGGGCGAAGGCGGCGAGCAGTGACAGGAGGCGTGACGGGTGGGGGCGAAGGAGGGATGGTGTGCAGGGCATCGGACTCGCTCGGAAGGGATGGATGGAGAGGCGTGCGGGAAGGGGCTGGCCAGGTGTGCGCCGGCGCCGGAACGGTGCGGCTTGGGGCAGGGTCCGTGAGCGGATGCGAACCGCCTCGACGGCATCGGAGCGGGGGCCGTGCGGGGATCGCTCAGCGGGGCGGATGAGCTTTTGTACTGGCCGATCAAGACTATGAAGGCAGTACAAAACTACTAACGGCGCGCAGTATTCTTGCCCTGGCAGACGCTGTCAAGACGAAGGCCGGGCGTCTTCCCCATGAATTATGTATCTGAATAATCAGGGAAATTATGGCGATGCGAACGTCCTGAACTGGAAATGACAGCCCTGCGCCAGATGCCCCGCGGAGCGGGCGCCGGGCGTTCCGATGAGGTGTCCGGAGAGGGGAATCGTGGCGCCGGGACATCCCATCCGGCATGAGCGGCAAAACAACAGGAAACGCGACCGGGGACGGTGCGGCGGCTGGGTGTGCCGCGGAACGTAGGAGTGGAAGAGCGGAGAGGGCAGAAGGGGCATGCGCAGCGGAGGCGTGCCACGCGTGCTGCCCATGACATGAAAAATCGGCCGGGCGGCGCTCCGGCCGATCCGCTATCCGTGCCTGCAACCTGCTGGGTGGGGAATGCTCACATCGCCGGCCGCTGCGGGGAAGCGGTAGCGGCCTCCGGATTGCCGAGCAGGCGTTCGATCTGGGGGGCGGGAAGGGCGCCCGCGACCCGTTTGCCGTCGCCGAAGAAAAGGGTGGGCGTGCCGGTGATGCGCAGCCGCCGGCCCAGCTCGGCGAGTTGTTCGATCGGTGTCGCGCAATCGCCCGGATTGTCCGCCACCACGCCGCGCCGCACCGCGTCCAGCCAGGCTTTGGCGGGATCCTGCGCGCACCAGATCTTGCGCGATTTTTCAGTGGCGCCGCGGTGCAGCTGCTCGATCGGATACAGGAAGATGTGGATGGTCACGTTGTCGACCTTGTCCAGTTCGTTTTCCAGCTGGCGGCAGTACGGGCAGTCGGGGTCTTCGAAGATCGCCAGGCGGCGCTTGCCGTCGCCCTTGACGATCTTGATCGAGTGTTCGTGCGGGAGCTGATCGAAATCGATCGCAGTGAGCTCGCGCAGGCGCTCGTTGCTGAGATTCTGCCGGGTCCGGGCGTCGATCAGTGCGCCCTGGAGCAGGTAGCGGACCGCTTCGTCGGTATAGAGCAGCACGCCGTTGGAATAGATTTCGTAGAGGCCGGGATAGGGGGTCGGACTCAGCTGGTCGATTTTGACATTGGGCAGACGCTCTGCGAGGCGCTGGCGGACGGCCGCTTCGTCGGCATGTGCGGGAGCGGGAAGGGCGAGCGGCATCAGCAGCATGGCCGCTGCGGCCAAAGTCGGGATGAGCGGTTTCATTTCATTCTCCTCGGGGGGGCCGCGGTGGCGGGAAAGATCCGGGCGCGCCCCGCCCGCCGGGAGCGGGTGGGGCAGCGGGGCGGGGCGGGGGCGCCTGGGGTGGGGTATAGACGAACGTCCACCCGGCATAGCCGGATGGGGCCCCGTCTTCGGCAGAATCCTGCGCTGGAGTGTGGATGACCGATCCGGCGCCGCCCGTTTCGGTCGTGCCGGCCTCCGAGACCAGCCTCCCCAGCGGCTCGTCGGTCGACAGGCTGTAGACGCCGGCGATGCCGTCGTCGGGGGCTTTGATCAAGCCCCATTCGGGGCTGAGGGTGAGGGGGTCGCGGTAGATCCGGCGCAGGTAGCGTCGGGTCTCGGGATAGCGATCGTCTTCGAGCAGGTCGTCGAGGGTGGGGGGAAATTGCTTCACCGGCCCCGGCGTGCTTTGGTAGTAGCGGCCGATGGCGCGGCGGAACTCTTCACCGATGAAGCGCAGTTCGCGCTCGGCCTCGCGCTGGCGCACGGTGCGCCAGACTTCACTCGTGCTGCCGAGCAGCGCCCCCATGAAGGCGACCAGCAGGAGCACGCCCAGGTAGGTGAAGCCGGCTGGGGGGGCGAGCGATTGCGGGGAGAATGCGCGCGCCATGGTCGTCACCAGTCGCCGTAGGCCTCGCCCTCGAGGCTGTCGCCGGGGGCGCCGCTCCTGACATCGTAGACGCCGCCCAGCGACGGGTCTTCGGGGGGGATGACGACCCAGGTCTCGCGGCTGTCGGTGATGGGGTCGCGCGGCAGCGCGCGCAGGTAGCGCTGGCTGACGAGCTCGTCGAGGGTGTCCGGGTATTTGCCCTTGTCGCCATAGTATTTGTCGATCGCCTCGCGCATGACGTTGAGGTCGGTGCGGAGCACGGCCTCCTTGGAGCGCTCGACGCTGGTGAAATAGCGCGGCACGGCAAGGGTGAGCAAGGTGGCGATGATCGTCATCACCACCAGCAGTTCGATCAGGGTGAAGCCCTCGCGGGGGCGTGCGCGCATCATCGCCGTCGCCTCACCATTCCCGGTACGGCACGCCGTTCAGGCCGATGCCCGGCGAGCGCGAATAGACGTCGAAGACGTCTTCGCCTTCCTGCGGGTCGTCGGCGGAGCTGCGGTAGCTGCGCAGCCCCCAGGTCGCGGCCGGCTCGAGCTCGGGGTCGGCGGCCATCGGGTCGCGGGGAATGCGGCGCAGGAAGTAGATCTTGCGCTTGTCGGGGGTCTTCACGTCTTCGACCCCCTCGGCCAGGACTTCGAGCGTCGGCGGATAGCCGGATTCGTCGGGCGCGTGCGGGATGCGCCCGTCGTCCACCGCTTCACGGTAGGCGTCGATGCCTCCCCGGAGCTGGCGCAGCGCGGCCCTCAGTTCCTGCTCCCGGGCGCGCTGGACGATCACTTCGCCGACCGGTACCGCGACACTGGCGAGCAAGGCGACGATCGCCACCGTGACCACCACCTCGATCAGGGTGAAGCCGGTGTGGGTCGCTCTCGCCGGTGCCGGGCGACGGCCGGGGGGACGCGGGATCATCTCGCCAGCCCTTCCTCGCGCATCGGCCCCGCGGGGAAGACCGGCGCCTGCGGTGCCACCGGTGCGGCTTGCGGGGATGGCGGAGGCGTCTGTTGTGGCTCGGGCTGGGAGGGAGGCTCGGCACCCGGAATCGGACCGAGGGGGACGGCATTCGCATCGCGCGAGCCCATCTGTCCGGCCCCGCTCTCGCTCCCCGACAGGAACTCGATCGAACCGGCTTCCGGGAGTTCGAGGTTACGCACGATATGCGGCGTGATCAGGAGGACGATCTCGGTCTTGCTGTTGGTGGTGTCGTGGCTGGAGAACAGCCGTCCGGCGATCGGCAGGTCGCCCAGGATGGGAATCTTGTTGGCGCTGCGCCGGTCTTCGTCCTGGATCAGCCCGGCCAGGACCTGGGTCTCACCGTCGCGCAGGCGCAGCGTGGTGCCGGCTGCGCGGGTGCCGACCTGGTAGGCGACGTTGCCGGCCGAAGTCGTCACCTGGCGGACGATGTTGCTGACTTCGAGCCCGACCGTGATCGTCACCTCGTCGTCCATGCTGATGCTGGGTTCTACGTCGAGCTTGACGCCGACATCGAGGTAGGTGATCGACTGCGAGACGAAGCCGGTCGAGGTCGCGGTGCTGGTGAACACCGGCAGCTTGTCGCCGATGTGGACCTTCGCCTTTTCGCCGTTCTTGACCCGGATCCGCGGGTTGGCGAGGACGTTGGCATCGGCGTCCTGAGCCTTGATGTTGAGCACCAGCGCCGGGTTGGCGATGAAGGTGGTGAGACCGAGCGGGTCCCGGCGCAGGTCGATGACGCCGCTGGCGACGGTGGCGCCCACCCCCGGGGTGACGATCGGAGTGATCGCCCCGGTGGTCGGATTGACCACGGTGCCGGTCTGGGTGCTCGCGCCCTGGGTCAGCTGGCCGTAGCCGATCTGGGTCGGCCACTGCAAGCCGAGCGATTCGAGCCGGCTGCGCGATATTTCGAGCACTTCCACTTCGAGCAGGGCTTCCGGTTCGGCGACGTCCTGGGCCGTGATCAGTTTTTCGGCCAGGCGGACGGCTTCCGGGGTGTCGCGGATCACCACCATGTTGATCCGGTCGTCGACGAACACGTCGCGCATCTTGAGCATCGCGCGCAGCATCGTCGCCGTCTGCTTGACGTCGGCATTGGCCAGATAGAAGCTGCGCACCACCAGTTCCTTGTAGTCCTTCTGCTTGGCCGGAGTGCTCGGGTAGACCAGCAAGGTGTTGTCGCTGATCACCTTGCGGTCGAGCTGGTTGGTGATGAGGAGCAGGTCGATGGCGTCTTCGATACGTGAATCGCGCACGAACAGCGTGGTCTTGAGGTCGGGCCGGACGTCCTTGTCGAAGACGAAATTGATGCCGGCCGAACGCGAGATCACTTCGAACACCGCTCTCAGGTTGGCGTCGCGGAACTCGAGCGTGATCGGCCGCGCGAGCAGCGCCCGCAGCCGGGGGCCGCCGTTGAGTGCGTCGCGCGACTGCTCCTCGTCGACGCGGCGCATCAGCTGGCGTGCTTCGCGGTGGCGGGGCTGTTCGGCCAGCACTCTGCGCAGCAGGGGGGATGCCTTGCTCGACTCGCCGCTCTCGATCAGGGTCCGGGCGTCGACGACCAGTGCGGCATGGCGCCGGTTCGCCTCCAGGCCGGCGAGGCCGGCGAGGGCCTGGCGGTTTTCGGGGTCGAGCTGCCGCGCCCGCAGGTAGAGGGCCTCGGCCTCGTCGAAGCGGGCGTTGATGCGTGCGGTTTCGGCGCCCGCCAGGAGCTGGTTGACGGTGCGTTCGCGCTGGCTGATGTAATAGGAGCGGAACTCGGCATTGCCGGGCGAGGCCCGTGCGGCGCGGTCGAGCTGTGCCAGGCCCTCTTCGACCCGGCCTTCGGCGAGCAGCTGCTTGCCCTCGAGGAAGGCCGGGTCGGTGGCGCAGCCGGCCAGCAGCAGCTCGCTGAGCAAGATCAGGGTAAGTGCGCGTTTCAATTGGCCCTCCCGATTTCCAGAGTTTGTTTTTCATTCAAGGGCAGATAGGTCAGGCTCAGGGTCGGCGGCGCGATCTGGTCGATGCGGTAAGTGCCGTCGATGAGGTCGCCTTTGCGTACGGCGAAGTTGCGCTCGGCCGTGCTGACGAACACCACCACTTCGCCGTCGATGATGAGCTTGCCCAGATAGGTGAACGGCAGGGGCGGGGCGCTCGGTGGCGGGGCGGTGGGCGCAGTCGGTGTCGGCGCCGCCCGCCAGCTCCGGGGGGCGAACAGGTCGGTGATCGTGCCTTCACCGGGGGCGCGTGGCGCCGGGATGGTGAGCGCACTGGCGTCCGCCGCCCGCTCGGCCGCGGGCGGGCGTGATGGACGGGGGCGGGCGGGCGCCGTGGCGCTTTCTTCGCCGGTCTCCCAGCGCGATACCCAGACCGTCGCCGCCAGGGTCGCGAGCAGCGCGATGCCCAGAATCAGGTGGCGGCGGGGGCGGGCGGCAGGTGTCATTCCGTCCTCACGTAAAAGACGAACTGCAGGGCGGCGTCGACCTTGTCCTTGTCGATCCCGTCGCGCTTGAAGTGCAGATCGCGCAGGGCCAGGGTCGGCAATTCGGCCAGCGTCCGTTCGAGGAAGCGGCGCAGTTGCGGATAGCGACCCGAGGCCGGTACGGTGATCTCGTAGCGGGCCAGCCGGCCGCTGGGTTCGAGGATGAACTTGTACTGGGCCTGCTCCAGCGCCAGTGTCTGTTCGCCGGCGAGGGCGTAGATCCGCTCGAGGCTATCGGGCAGGGCGTCCTGCGGCGGAAACGCCTGATGGAAGCGCAGCAGCTGCTGCTCGGGCGTGCCTGCTCCGTCCGGCGCCGGCCCTTGCCGTTCGGTGGCGAGTGCGGCCTGATGCCGGGCCAGCCGTTGCTGCAGATCGGCTTCGCGCTCGCAGCCCGGCAGCAGCGTGAATACGGCCAGTCCGGCAGCATAAACTGCGAGCAGCAGGCCGAATCGGCCGCTGCCGCTCAGGCGCCGCAGGCTGCGCCCCGGATGCGGCCATGGCCGTTTCATCGCGCTTGCTCCCAGGTCGCGGACAGGGAGAAGCGGACCGGCCGTTCGGCGAGTTGCCGCTGCACACGGTGTTCGATCAGCACCGCGTCGCGCAGCACGGCGCCTTGCCCGAGGCGTTGCAGGTAGGCGAGCATCGCTTCGTGGCGGCGTGCCTCGGCGGTGATCCGGATCCGTCCCTGCGCGGCATCGGGGTCGATGGCGAGCACGGCGATGTCGGCGCTGCCGGCGGCCTCGATGGCTTCGAACAGCTCGCTCCAGCGGCGCTGGAGCAGCGTGTCGATCGCCCGCGCTTCGCGCAGGGCGCGCGCCAGCGCCGGGTCGGCGCTGCGGGTGACGTCGCGCTGGGCGCTCGGCTGGCGACGTTCGAGTTCGGCGAGCCGGTCTTCGAGCGCACCGATCAAGCGGGCCTGCTGCCATGCAAAGACGCTCGCGGCGGCGGCGGCCAGGCAACCGAGCGCCAACAGGACTCGCCCGGGGCGGTCGGGGCGATGCCGTTGGTAATCGAGTTCGATCCGCCGCATCGTCCCCTCCTCACTAGGTCGTGGCCCGGGCGGCGCCCAGCGGCTGCAGCGACCACCCCGGCGCCGGTTCGGCGCCGACTTCGGCCGCCGTGGCGAGGTGCAGATAGACCCTGCCCGGGGCGCTGTCGGCCCCGCCCAGTAGCCGGCCGCGTTCGAGCACGGCCGGCAGCTCGGCCAGCCAGTCGTCGCCGACGCGCTGGCTGTAGAGGGCGTGGGGCGCGTCGGCATGGACCCGGACCAGGCACAGCCGCCCGCTTTCCTGATCGAGAAACCAGTAGTCGTCCTTGGCGGGCAGTTCTTCCCGGTGGGCGTTGAACGTCGCCATCAGCTGTGGCTGGATCGAGGCGAGGGGGACGGCCGCATCGGCGAAAGCCGTGCGCAGCGCGTGGAGCAGGGCGCCATCGACGGCGCTGGCCAGGCAGGGGGCCGGCAGCGGGGCGGTGTCCCAGCGCAAGGTCCAGCCCTCGGCGGTGCTGCCGTGGGCCTGAACGAAAGCGTGGCGGACCATCGCCAGCTGCTCTTCGGCGGTGACCAGCTGCTCGTCCCAGGGGATGGTCAGATAGTGGACGAAGTGGTTGGAGAGCACGACGGTGGCCCGGGTCCCGTTCCAGCTCCGCTCGGCCAGCGCTTCGCCGAGCGTGGCGAGCACCGGCAGCCACGGCGGATCGCCGGGGGCCGGGCTGGCGCTGCGACAGTCCAGGGTCGTTTCGGCCAGCTGTCGTCCGCCGCGCCAGCGCGGCCTCAGGCGGCGCAGGCGCAGCGTGTGCGGCTGCAGTTCGGCGAGCAGGTGGTCACGCCACGAAAGTGACACGGTTGATCTCCTGCAGGGTGGTTTCTCCGCGGCGGACCAGTTCCAGTGCCGCTTCGCGCAGGTAGCGCGTGCCGTCGCGGCGGGCGACTTCCTTGAGCCGGCGGATCGGTTCGCGGGCGATGATCATTTCGCGGATCTCGTCGGTCAGGTTGAGCATTTCGGCGATCGCCTTGCGCCCGCGGTAGCCCGTGCCGCGGCACTGGCTGCAGCCGTGCCCGGCGCGGAAGTGAAAATCCTGCTCCTGCCGCGGGGCGATGCCCGAGGCGCGCAACAAGGCTTCGTCCGGGCGCTCGTCGACGACGCAGTGCGTACAGCTCAACCGCACCAGGCGCTGGGCGAGGATTCCGTTGAGGGCCGAGACGAAGGCGTAGGGGTCGACGCCCATGTGCATGAAGCGGCTGATGACGTCGAAGACGTTGTTGGCGTGGACCGTGGTAAACACCATGTGCCCGGTCAGCGCCGCCTGGACCGCGATCTGTGCGGTCTCGGGGTCGCGGATCTCGCCGACCAGGATCTTGTCGGGGTCGTGGCGCAGGATGGAGCGCAGACCGCGGGCGAAGCTGAGGCCCTTCTTCTCGTTGACCTGGATCTGCAGCACGCCGGCGAGCTGGTATTCGACCGGGTCCTCGATGGTGATGAACTTGTCCTGGCCGCGATTGATCTCGCACACCGCGGCATAGACGGTGGTGGTCTTGCCGCTGCCGGTCGGGCCGGTGACCAGGACCATGCCGTAGGGTTCGCTGATCAGGCGGCGGAAGTTGGCGATCGCGCCGGGGTCGAAGCCCAGGTTGGCGAGCGACAGTCCCTGTACGTGGTCGACCAGCGCACGCCGGTCGAGAATGCGCAGCACCGCGTCCTCGCCGAAGATGCTGGGCATGATCGAGACGCGGAAATCGATCTCGCGCCCCTGCATGGTGACCTTGAAGCGGCCGTCCTGCGGTACGCGCCGCTCGGCGATGTCGAGTTCGGACATCACCTTGATGCGCGAGATCACGCGTTCGGCAAGTTCGACGCCGGGGGTCGTGCCGACCAGGCCGAGCACGCCGTCGATGCGGTACTTGATCACCAGACCGTTGGCGTCGGTTTCGAGGTGGATGTCGCTGGCCGCGGCCTTGAGTCCGTCGTAGATGATCGAATGCACCAGCCGCACCACCGGGCTGGTGTCTTCGCTGATCATTTTCAGCGACAGGTCTTCGCCGGCCGCGCCGCGCGCTCCTGCCTGCGCGCTGCCGGCGAGGACCGCGTCCATCGCCCGCAGCCCTTCTTCCTGCTGCGACAGGTAGGCGGCGAGTTCGTCGTGATGGACCAGCGCCCATTCGAACGGGCGCCCGATCGCGGCGTCGGCCCAGGCGAGCCGCTCCGGGTCGAACGGATCGGCGATCACCAGGCGCAGGCCGCCGGCTCCGTCTTCGAAGGCGAGGCACTCGCGGCGCATCGCCTGGGACAGCGGGAGCACATCGAACGCCGGCGTCGCGCACTGCATTTCGGCAAGGCTGGTGACCGGATAGTGGAACATCGCTCCGAGGGCGGCGACGAAGGCATCGGCCGCAAGCCCGGCGCGCTCTTCCAGCCGGCTCAGCCGCGCGCGGCTGTCGCTTGCCGCCTGCGCTTCGCGGATGAGTTCGGCGGACAGCCCGGGAGGCGCAGGGGAGGGGGAGCCCGAGCGCCGATCGGCAGGAGGAGGCCGGGTGGCCCGTGTGTCGTCGTTCAATCGATGCTCCCGGCCAGTTCGAAGATCGGCAGGTACATGAGGATCACGATGGCGCCGATCACGAGGCCGATGAAGGCCATCAGCAGCGGCTCGAACAGGCGGGTGAACCATTCCACCCAGCGCGCCATCTCGTCCTCGTAGAAGGTGGCGATGCGTTCCATCATCGCCCCCATGCGTCCGGTGTTTTCGCCGACGCGCAGCATGCGCACCGCCACCGAAGTGGTGAGCCCGTGCTGCTCCATCGCCTGCGAGATCGACTGGCCTTCGCGGATGTCGCGTGCGGCGAGGCGAAGCTGTTCGCGCAGGGTGGGCTGGAGCAGCCCCGAAACCATGTCGAGTGCGACCACGATCGGAATGCCACTGCTTTGCAACATGCCCAGGGTGCGGTAGAAGCGGGCGAGCTGGTAAATGCGCATCCGCTCGCCGATTGCCGGCAGGCGCCACAGCCGGGTGCCGATCGATTGCCACGTGCCGGGCCGGGTGGCGCCCCAGCCGAGGGCGGCGAGCAGCCCCGCGGCGGTGGCCGCGACGAGGGGGGCATTGGCCTGGAGGAATCGGCCCCAGGCCAGCAGCAGACTGGAAAAGAACGGCAGATCGTCGCCCAGTCCTTCGTATACGGCGGAAAAGCGCGGCACGACGTAGCCGAGCAGGAAGATCGTCACCAGCCCGCCGACGGCGATCAGCAACACCGGATAGATCGAGGCGCTGACGATCTTCTTGCGCACCTGCTCCATTTGCGCCTGATAGGCGAGATAGCGGCCCAGGGCTTTGTCGAGGTCGCCGGTGCGCTCGCTGGCGCGGACCGTGGCGACGTAGAGTGGCGGGAACACCGCCGGTTGGCACTGCAGGGCCGCGGACAGGGTCTGGCCTTCGAAAAGGGCCTGGAGGATGCGTTCGAGGATTTTCCGCGAATCCGGCCGCTGCTCCTTTTCGGCCAGGGTCTGGATGGCCTCGACCAGCGGCAGGCCGGCTTCGAGCAGGGCCAGCAGCTCATGGGTGAACAGCTGCAGCTGGAAGCGCACGCCGCCGAGCGGGAGCCGCCCCTGCAGTCCGCCGCCGCGCAGCACGCTGGACAGGCGCGGGTGAACGGTGAGGACCGTGTAGCCGAGGGCCTGTGCCTGCCCGCTGGCATCGGCTTCGCTCGCCGCTTCCAGGCTCAGGGTCGCGATGCCGCCCGCGCCCTTCTGTATGGCCTTGATGTCGAAGCGCATCCCCCCTCCCGTCCGGGTGGCTGTCTTACCAGTTGGTCACATCAGCGTTTTCGCCGCTCCCGCCGGGCTGCCCGTCCTTGCCGTAGCTGAATAGATCGAACTCGCCGTATTCGCCAGGCTGCCGGTAGATGTATGCGTTTCCCCACGGATCGGGGGGAACTTCCTTGCGCAGGTAGGGGCCCTCCCACCGGGGTTCGTCCTGAGGCTTGGTATTGAGGGCGGCCAGTCCTTGCTCGCTGCTCGGGTAGTGCCCGGTGTCGAGGCGGTACTGGTCGAGCGCCTGCTCCAGTGCGACGATCTGGGTCTGCGCGACCTTCGTCTCGGATTTGCCCACCTGGGCGAAATAACGGGGGGCGACATAGCCGGCGAGCAGGCCGAGGATCACCATCACCACCAGCAGTTCGAGCAGCGTGAACCCCCCGTCTGCGGGGTGCGGAGAGTGCCGGGTGACGATCCGGGGATGCCGGCTGCTCATGTTGTCTTCCAGTTTTCCAGTCGAGAACGAACGGCGGGAGAAACGGCGGGAGGCGGGCTTCCGAGGGGGCGGAGCGAAGCCGGCCAGCCTCCGGGTGACGGCTCCGTCCTGGCCGCTGACCATCGGTCGAGTGCAGCCCACTACTCATTTAGTAGTTCAATATGCATCGGGCTGCAAACCCGATGTGCAAGCGATCCGGGGCTGGAGACGCGGTGGCCGTGGAGGTGGGCGCCGGGCTTGGCGGAAAGCCGTGACCGGTGCCGCGCCTTCAGTGTGCCGGTGTGCCGGCAAAAAAACGCTGCCGCAGCGCGGCGGGCAGTTGCACCCCGGTGTGCCGGGCGCGCTGCAGCAGTTCCCAGTAGTAGCGGTAGGAGGCGCGGTCGTGCAGGCGGCCGCGATGCTGGATCGGTCCCCAGGCCTGGTCCTGGGCGGCGGCGAGGATCTGCGCCGCGGCCTCCACCTCGGAAAAATCCGGCTGCATGGCGGCGAGGATCGGCAGGATCTGGTTGGGGTGGATGCTCCACATGCGCAGGTAGCCGAATTCGCGCCGGGCGCGCTCGGCATCGTGGCGGATCACGGCGACATCCTTCAGTTCGGTGGTGACGTTGTGCGCGGGGACGACGCCGTTGCCGAGGGCGGCGGCGGCGATGTCGGTTTTCGCGCGCACGATCAGCGGGTGCTCGAACTGGCCCGGACTCGTCATCGCGCTGCCGGGGATCGCGCCGTGGTGGCCGGAGACGAAATCCATCAGGCCGAAGTCGAGTGACTCGACGCCGTCGAGCGCGGCGATCTGCCACGCTTCGCGCAGCGCGCCGTGGGTTTCGACCAGTACATGCACGGGGAGCGTGCCGGGCAAGCCGTTGGCGGCTTCGATACGGCGCAGGGCGGCGATCTGCGCTGCGGCATCGGCCGCCGAGCGGGCCTTGGGCAGGGTCACGAAGGCGAGACGCTCGCCTGCGGCACCGATCAGGATCTCGAGGTCGCGCTCCCAGTGGGGGTGGGTGATGTCGTGGATGCGGGCGCCGACGCGGCCGAAGTGGTTCCCGGCGCCGTTGACGATTTCGGCCACCATCCGCGCGTGTTCGGCTTCCGCCCCGGCGGGGGCGCCATCCTCGCAGTCGCAGGTGAGGTCGAACACCGGGCCGAGTTCCTGCTGCAGGGCCAGTGCCTTCGTCATCAGCTTTTCCGTGCCGGCGTAGTGATCGACCGCGGGCAGCGAAGGAAAGGGTTTTTCGCCGGCGAACAGGACTTCTTGCGGATGGAGAGCGGAGGTCATGGCTGGTGCGAGGCTGCGGTGAGAGAAGAGCGCCCAAGCATAGCAGCGGCCCGGTGGACGAAAAAGGCGCACGGCCGGAACCGTGCGCCCTGATGAAAGCGGCCGGCGGGGTGCCGGGCCGCGCCGGGATCAGCCCAGCAGATCCTTCACGCCTTCGCGCTCTTCGAGCAGTTCGTTGAGCGTGTGGGTCATGCGCTCGCGCGAGAAGGCGTCGATTTCCAGGCCCTGGACGATCTTGTACTCACCGTTCTCGGTGGTGACCGGGAAGCCGTAGATGATGCCTTCGGGGATGCCGTAGGAGCCGTCCGAGGGAATGCCCATGGTGACCCATTCGCCGTTCGTGCCCAGCACCCAGTCGTGGATGTGGTCGATGGCGGCGTTGGCGGCCGAAGCGGCCGAAGACAGGCCGCGGGCTTCGATGATCGCGGCGCCGCGCTTGCCGACGGTGGGCAGGAACACGTCCTTGTTCCAGGCTTCGTCGTTGATCAGGCCCTTGACGTTGTCGCCGTTGGAGGTCACGAAACGGTAGTCGGCATACATGGTGGGCGAGTGGTTGCCCCACACCACCAGGCTCTTCAGGCTGGAGACGTCACGGCCGGACTTGGCCGCCAGCTGCGACAGCGCGCGGTTGTGGTCCAGGCGCAGCATGCCGGTGAAGTTCTTGGCGGGGACGCGGCCGTACTTCTGCGCGACTTCCTTGGCGATGTAGGCGTTGGTGTTGCAGGGGTTGCCCACCACCAGCACCTTGCAGTCGGGGTCGGCGTACTGGCCGATCGCGGCGCCCTGCACGGTGAAGATCTTGGCGTTTTCGGTGAGCAGGTCCTTGCGTTCCATGCCGGGGCCGCGCGGACGGGCGCCGACCAGGAGCGCCACCTTGGCGTCCTTGAACGCGACGTTGGGGTCGTCGGTCGCGATCATGCCGGCGAGCAGCGGGAAGGCGCAGTCTTCCAGCTCCATCATGACGCCCTTGACTGCCTTCTGGGCCTGGGGCAGATCGAGCAGTTGCAGGATGACGGGCTGGTCCTTGCCCAGCATTTCGCCGCTGGCGATACGGAACAGCAGGCTGTAGCCGATCTGGCCGGCGGCGCCGGTAACGGCAACGCGGACGGGGGCTTTGCTCATGTGGATACTCCCTCAAAAGAAGACGGTCGGTGTGATCGAGAAATCCTGCCCCGGTCGTGCAGCGCGGCTGCAGGCGAAGCTGCCTGCCGACGGAAGTCGCCGGGCGGCGGCAGCTGAGGCGCGAGGATACTAATGGGAACGCGGGAGCCTGTCAAACAACGTTTTATATCTTATATAAGATAGAAGACAGGGCATAGACGGCATAAAAGTTTTATGCTCAAATGCGCGCATGACACAGGAAGCCCCCACCTTCAGTCCGTTGTATCGCCAGATCAAGGCCTTGATCCTGCAGGCTCTCGAAGCCGGCGAGTGGCGGCCTGGACAGGCCATCCCGAGCGAGCAGGAGCTCGCCTCGCGTTTCAGTGTATCGCAGGGTACGGTGCGCAAGGCGATCGACGAGATGGCAGCGGAAAACCTTCTCGTGCGCAAGCAGGGGAAGGGAACCTTCGTTGCTTCGCACAACGATCCGCGCGCGCTGTTCCGCTTCCTGCGCCTGGCGCCGATCGATGGCGACCTTTCTCCGCCGCAAAGCGTGCCGCTCGACTGCTGGCGGGCCAAGGCCGGCCAGGAGGCGTCGCGCATGCTGGGCATCGAGCTGGGGGCGCCGATCATCATCGTCCGCCGTCTGCTCAAGTTCACCACCAAGCCGGTGGTGATCGACGAGCTCTACCTGCCGGGCGAAATCTTCCAGGGGCTGACGGCCGAAACCCTGAAAGGCTGGAACGGCTCGCTGTACAGCCTGTTCGAGACCCGTTTCGGCCTGCGCATGATCCGTGCGCAGGAGCGCATCCGCGCGGTGGCGGCCGACCGGGGGGCGAGCGAAGCGCTCAAGGTGCCGGAAGGCACGCCGCTGCTGTCGGTGGAGCGGGTGACCTACACCTATGGCGACAAGCCGGTCGAATGGCGTCGGGGGCTGTATTCGACCGCGGACCATTTTTATCTGAACGAGTTGAATTGAAAGTGGCGATTGTGGGCTGGCGCCGTTGTCGGGCGCTATAATTTCGCGTTTTTTCGGAGTCCGCGACGGCGGTCGTCGCACATGCAGAGGGGAGTCTTCATGTCAGAAGTGACAGTGCGCAAACCGAGGCCGAAGCATCTGGCCTTGAATCAGATCCGGCTGCCATTGCCGGGCATCGTTTCGATCCTGCACCGGATCAGTGGCGCGGGGCTGTTCCTGCTGCTGCCTTTCCTGTTGTTCCTGCTCGATCGCAGCCTCGGCTCGGCCGAGTCCTTCGAGACGTTCAGCGCCGTGGTCGGCAATCCGCTGGTCAAGCTGCTGCTGCTCGGGCTGCTGTGGGCCTACCTGCACCACTTCTGTGCCGGCATCCGCTTCCTGTTGCTTGATCTGCATATCGGTGGCGATCTGCAGCCCGCGCGCAATTCTTCGCGCATCGTTCTGATCGTGAGCATCGCGCTCACCGTCGTCATCGGGGTGAAACTATGGTGAAACGTATCGTCGTCGGCGCGCACTACGGGCTGAAGGACTGGATCGCGCAGCGCGCCACCGCTGTTTTCATGGCGCTGTACACGGTCCTGTTCGCGATCTGTGCGCTGGGGTTGTCCGAGTTCAGCTACGCGGCCTGGTCCGAGCTGTTTTCTCGTGGCGTGTTCAAGTTCCTCAGCTTCCTGTTCTTCCTGTCCCTGTTCTATCACGCCTGGGTCGGCGTGCGTGACATCTGGATGGATTACATCAAGCCCGATGGTGTGCGCCTGGCGCTGCATCTGGTCACCCTCTTCCTGCTCGTCGGCTATGCCGGCTGGGCGGCTCAGATTCTTTGGAGGCTGTAAGCGTGAACGTCGCGAAGCGTACCTTTGATGCAGTCATCGTCGGCGCCGGCGGCGCCGGCCTGCGTGCGGCCCTGCAACTGTCCGAGGCCGGCCTGAAGACCGCTGTGCTGACCAAGGTGTTCCCGACCCGCTCGCATACCGTTGCGGCGCAGGGCGGGGTGGCGGCCTCGCTGGGCAACTCCACCGAGGACAACTGGCACTGGCACATGTACGACACCGTCAAGGGGTCGGACTGGCTCGGCGACCAGGACGCCATCGAGTTCATGTGCAAGAAGGCCAACGAAGTGGTCATCGAGCTCGAGCACTACGGCATGCCCTTCGATCGCACCGACAACGGCAAGATCTACCAGCGTCCGTTCGGCGGCCATTCGATGAACTACGGCCAGGCTCCGGTGATGCGCTCCTGCGCCGCCGCCGACCGTACCGGTCACGCCATGCTGCACGCGCTGTACCAGCGCAACGTGCGCGCCAACACCCAGTTCTTCGTCGAATGGATGGCGCTCGACCTGATCCGCAACAGCGACGGCGACGTGCTCGGCGTCACCGCGATGGAAATGGAAACCGGCGAGGTCAGCATCTTCCATGCCAAGGCGACCATCTTCGCCACCGGCGGCTCGGGGCGCATCTACTACAGCTCCACCAACGCCTTCATCAACACCGGCGACGGCGTGGGCATGGCGGCGCGTGCCGGGATCCCGCTCGAAGACATGGAGTTCTGGCAGTTCCACCCGACCGGCGTGGCCGGCGCCGGCGTGCTGATCACCGAAGGGGTGCGCGGCGAAGGCGGCATCCTGCGCAACGCTTCGGGCGAGCGCTTCATGGAGCGCTACGCGCCCAACCTCAAGGATCTGGCCTCGCGCGATGTCGTCTCGCGGGCGATGACCACCGAAATCAACGAAGGCCGCGGCTGTGGTCCGGACAAGGACCACGTCCTGCTCGACATCACCCACCTGTCGCCCGACACCATCCTCAAGCGCCTGCCCGGCATCCGCGAGATCTCGATCCAGTTCGCCGGCGTCGATCCGATCAAGGCGCCGATCCCGGTGGTGCCGACCTGCCATTACCAGATGGGCGGTATTCCGACCAACTACAAGGGTCAGGTCGTGGTGCCCAAGGACGGCAACCCGAATGCCCCGGTGTCCGGCTTCTATGCTGCCGGCGAATGCGCCTGCGCTTCGGTGCACGGCGCCAACCGTCTCGGCACCAACTCGCTGCTCGATCTGCTGGTGTTCGGCAAGTCCGCCGGCGAGACCGTGGTCGAGGACTTCAAGTCCGGCCAGCTCACGCTCAAGCCGCTGCCGGCCGATGCCGCCGACGCTTCGCTCGCCCGCATCGCCCGCCTCGAAGGGCAGAAGAACGGCGAAAGCGTGTTCGAGGTCGGCCTCGAGATGCGTCGCACGATGCAGAAGCACGCCGGCGTGTTCCGCTTCGACAACCTGCTCAAGGAAGGCGTGCAGAAGATCACCGAAGTCGCCGAGCGCGCCAAGCACACCGGGATCGTCGACAAGTCGAAGGTCTGGAACACCGCCCGCACCGAGGCGCTCGAGCTCGACAACCTGATCGAAGTCGCCCGCGCGACGATGGTTTCCGCCGAGGCCCGCAAGGAGTCGCGCGGCGCCCACGTCCGCGACGATGCGCCCGATACGGCGGAAAACCCGAACGGCCGCGACGACCAGAACTGGCTCAAGCACACCCTGTGGTATTCGGACGGCAACCGCCTCGAATACAAGCCGGTGAACCTGAAGCCGCTGTCCGACGACGTCGAGCCGATCGCGCTCGCCAAGCGCACCTACTGAGCGCACGGGAGAAATACTGATGAGCAAGCGTACCGTCCATTTCAAGATCTACCGCTACGATCCGGACAAGGACGACAAACCCTATATGCAGGACATTTCGGTCGAGCTCGAGGCTTCCGACAAGAAGCTGCTCGACGCCTTGGTGCGCCTGAAGTCCAAGGACGATTCGATGTCCTTCCGCCGTTCCTGCCGTGAAGGCGTGTGCGGCTCGGATGCGATGAACATCAACGGCAAGAACGGCCTGGCCTGCCTGACCGACATCGACAGCCTGCCGCAGCCGATCGTGCTGCGCCCGCTGCCCGGCCTGCCGGTGATCCGCGACCTGATCGTGGACATGACCCAGTTCTTCAAGCAGTACCACTCGATCAAGCCTTACCTGATCAACAACGATCCGGCGCCCGAGCGCGAGCGCCTGCAGTCGCCGGAAGAGCGCGAGGAGCTCAATGGCCTCTACGAGTGCATCCTGTGCGCGTGCTGCTCGACCTCCTGCCCGTCGTTCTGGTGGAACCCGGACAAGTTCGTCGGCCCCGCCGGCCTGCTCAACGCCTACCGTTTCCTTGCCGACACCCGCGACCAGGACACCAATGCCCGCCTCGACAACCTCGAGGATCCGTACCGCCTGTTCCGCTGTCATTCGATCATGAACTGTGTCGATGTGTGCCCGAAGGGTCTGAATCCGACCCGCGCCATCGGCAAGATCAAGGACATGATGGTCCGGCGCGCGGTATAAGGCGGAGGCCGTCGAATGAACATCAATCGGGGGCGTGTGCGCTGGCAGTGTCGTCGGGCTCTGCTCGAGCTCGACCTGGTGTTCGCGCGCTTTCTCGAGCGGCATTTCGATCGTCTGAGCGACGATCAACTGGCGGACCTCGACGATCTGCTGCGCTGCGACGACTACGACATATGGGCGATGGTCAATGGCAGCAAGGCATGCGAGGTGGACCGCTGGCAGGAGATGGTCGGCCTGCTGCGTGAGCGCTGACGCGCACGGGCCGCATTCAGACATCAACAGAAGTTAAACCGGCAAGTAGAAGGGACGATCCATGAGCACTGAACGCACGGCAACCCTCACCGTCGATGGCAAGGCCGTCGAATTCCCGGTCATGACCGGCACCCATGGCAACGATGTCATCGACATCCGCACGCTGGGTGCCAAGACCGGACTGTTTACCTATGATTCCGGCTTCCTGTCGACGGCGAGCTGCAAATCGAAGATCACCTTCATCGACGGCGACAAGGGCGAACTGCTCTATCGCGGCTACCCGATCGAACAGCTGGCCGAGAAGTGCAACTTCCTCGAAGTGGCCTATCTGCTGAAGAACGGCGAACTGCCGAACGCCACGCAGAAGACCGAGTTCGAAGGCATCATCAAGAATCACACGATGCTCCACGACCAGATGACGAAGTTCTACTCGGGCTTCCGTCGCGACGCGCACCCGATGGCGGTGATGGTCGGCGTGGTCGGTGCGCTGTCGGCGTTCTACCACGAGGCGATGGACTTCTCCGACGCCGAGCACCGCAACATCTCGATCAACCGCCTGATCGCGAAGCTGCCGACGATCGTCGCCATGGCCTACAAGTACAACATGGGCCAGCCTTTCATGTACCCGCGCAACGACCTCGACTACACCGCGAACTTCATGCACATGATGTTCGGTTCGCCGTGCGAGAAGTACGAGCCCAATCCGGTGCTGGTGCGCGCGCTCGACGTCATCTTCACCCTGCATGCCGACCACGAGCAGAACGCCTCGACCTCGACCGTGCGCCTGGCCGGCTCGTCGGGCGCCAACCCCTTCGCCTGCATCTCGGCCGGTATCGCCTGCCTGTGGGGTCCGGCGCATGGCGGCGCGAACGAGGCCTGCCTCAACATGCTTGAGGAAATCGGCGACGTGTCGCGTGTCGGCGAGTACATCAAGCGCGCCAAGGACAAGAACGACAGCTTCAAGCTGATGGGCTTCGGCCACCGTGTGTACAAGAACTTCGACCCGCGCGCGAAGCTGATGGGCAAGGTCTGCAACGACGTCCTCACCGAACTGGGCTTGGAAGACGACCGCCTGTTCAAGCTCGCCAAGGAACTCGAGAAGATCGCGCTGGAAGACGAGTACTTCGTCGAGAAGAAGCTCTACCCGAACGTCGACTTCTACTCGGGCATCGTGCAGAAGGCGCTGGGCATCCCGACTTCCATGTTCACCTGCATCTTCGCCCTCGCGCGCACGGTGGGCTGGATCACCCAGTGGGAAGAAATGATCACCGATCCCGAGTACAAGATCGGTCGTCCGCGCCAGCTCTATATCGGCGCAGCACGCCGTGACGTACCGTCGATCGATCAGCGTTCGTAAGAAACGATGAACAGGGGAGGGAGGCCTTGCCAGCCCTGACCGGAGCGGGGTGGTTGCTCATGCGCAGCCATCCCGTTTTTCCATTGAGCAGGGCGGCAAGGCGGTAGTGCAAAAATCCCCGTCACCCGTACAGGGCAATTAGAACACCATAGGTGTCACACATCATGATGAAGCAACTCGAGCAGACTTCGCACTTGTTCGGTGCCAATGCGCCGTTCATCGAAGAGCAGTACGAAAACTACCTCGCCGACCCCGCTTCGGTTTCCGAAGAGTGGCGCACCTACTTCGACCGGCTGCAGAGCCAGGCCGGAGCGGGCGCGCGCGACGTCGCCCACGGGCCGATCATCGCCGCCTTCGAACAGATGGCCAGGCGCGGCCCGGTGCGCACCGTGGTCGCCGAAGGCGAGGACAAGCAGCAGGTTTCCGTGCTGCAGCTGATCAACGCCTACCGCTTTCTCGGCAACCGCTGGGCGCAGCTCGACCCGCTCAAGCGCACCGAGCGCCCGCAGATCGCCGAGCTCGAGCCGTCGTATTACGGCTTCACCGAGGCCGACCTGTCGAAGAGCTTCAACGTCGGCTCCTTCCACGGCTTTTCGACCGAGCACGCCAGCCTGCGCGAGATCCTCGAAGCCCTGCGCCAGACCTACTGCGGCTCGATTGGTTCGGAGTACATGTACATCTCCGACATCGCCCAGAAGCGCTGGATCCAGAGCCGTCTCGAGAGCGTGCGCGCGACGCCGAAGTTCTCGCTCGAGATGAAGAAGCGCATCCTCGAGCGCACCACCGCGGCCGAAACCCTCGAGCGCTACCTGCACACCAAGTACGTCGGCCAGAAGCGTTTCTCGCTCGAAGGCGGCGAGTCGACCATCGTTGCGATGGACGAGATCATCCGCGTCGCCGGCAGCCTCGGCGTGGCCGAGACCGTGATCGGGATGGCACACCGCGGCCGCCTCAACGTGCTCGTCAACACCCTGGGCAAGTCGCCGTCGATGCTGTTCTCCGAGTTCGAGGGCAAGGCCGCAGCCGATCTGAGCGCCGGTGACGTCAAGTACCACATGGGCTTCTCCAGCGACGTCATGACTCCGGGCGGGCCGATGCACCTGACCCTGGCGTTCAACCCCTCGCACCTCGAGATCATCAACCCGGTGGTCGAAGGCTCAGTGTATGCGCGCCAGCTGCGCCGCGGCGACGCCGACAAGCGCCAGGTGCTGCCGGTGCTGATCCACGGCGACTCCGCCGTTGCCGGCCAGGGCGTGAACCAGGAGATGCTGAACTTCTCCCAGACCCGCGGCTACGGCACCGGTGGCACCGTGCACATCGTGGTCAACAACCAGATCGGTTTCACCACGTCCGATCCGCGCGACTACCGCTCCTCGCTGTACTGCACCGACATCTTCAAGATGGTCGAGGCGCCGATCTTCCACGTCAATGGCGACGACCCGGAGGCGGTGGCCTTCATCACCGCGCTCGCCACCGAATTCCGCCAGGAGTTCAAGAAGGACGTGGTGATCGACATCATCTGTTTCCGCAAGCTCGGCCACAACGAGCAGGACGAGCCGATGGTGACCCAGCCCCTGATGTACCGCAGCATCCAGAAGCATCCGGGCACCCGCAAGCACTACGCCGATCGTCTGGTGGCCGAAGGCTCGCTGCAGGTGGACGAGCCGGCGAAGATGATCGCCGAATACCGCGAGCATCTCGACAAGGGCGAGCTGCTCTACAACCCGGTGCTGTCCGGGCACAACCGCCAGTTCGCGGTGGACTGGTCGTCCTACCTCAAGCAGCCCTACACCGATGCCGCCGAGACCGCGATCCCGGTGCAGGAAATCAAGCGCCTGGCCGAGCGCCTGGCCGCGCTGCCCGAAGGCTTCTCGCTCCATTCGCGGGTCAAGAAGATCATCGATGACCGCGCCGCGATGGGCCGCGGGGAACTTCCGCTCGACTGGGGCATGGGCGAAAACCTCGCCTATGCCAGCCTGGTGGCCCAGGGCTACGGTGTGCGCATCTCCGGCGAGGACGTCGGCCGCGGCACTTTCTTCCACCGCCACGCCGTGCTCCACGACCAGAAGCGCGAGCGCTGGGACGAGGGCATCTACAAGCCGCTGGAGCACATCCAGGACGGCCAGGCGCGCTTCCAGTGCTACGACTCGGTGCTCTCGGAAGAGGGCGTGCTCGCCTTCGAATACGGCTACGCCACGACCGAGCCCAATGAGCTGGTGGTGTGGGAAGCGCAGTTCGGCGACTTCGTCAATGGCGCCCAGGTCGTGCTCGACCAGTTCATCTGCTCGGGTGAGGCCAAGTGGGGCCGCCTGTGCGGCCTGACGCTGATGCTGCCGCACGGCTATGAAGGCCAGGGCCCGGAGCACTCCTCGGCCCGCCTCGAGCGGTACATGAACAACGCCGCGGAGCACAACTGGCAGATCTGCGTGCCGACCACGCCGGCGCAGATCTTCCACCTGCTGCGCCGGCAGATGATCCGCAAGGTGCGCAAGCCGCTGATCATCATCACGCCGAAGTCGCTGCTGCGCCACAAGGAAGCGATCTCGTCGATCGACGAGCTCGCCAACGGTGGTTTCCAGACCGTGATTCCGGAAATCGAGGCCCTCGATCCGAAGAAGGTCAAGCGTGTCGTGCTGTGCCAGGGCAAGATCTACTACGAGCTGCTCGCCCACCGCCGCGAGCACAACATCAAGGACACCGCGCTGGTCCGCATCGAGCAGCTCTATCCCTTCCCGGCGAAGGCGTTCGCGGCGGCGATCGAGCAGTTCCCGAACGCCAGGGAAATCGTGTGGTGCCAAGAAGAGCCCCGCAACCAGGGCGCCTGGTACTGGCTGGCTTCGCGCCAGCACCTGGTCAACGTGCTCGGCACCAAGCGCCGCCTGCTGCTCGTCAGCCGCCCGGCGGCGGCCTCGCCGGCGGTCGGCTACTACGCCAAGCACAACCAGCAGCAAAAGGCCGTGATCGAAAACGCTTTCGGTCCCATCCAGGATACGACGCCGCAGTCCCCCAACTAAGAAGACCTCCCGGGAGAGAAAACCATGCTGATCGAAGTCAAAGTACCGCAGCTGTCCGAATCCGTGTCCGAAGCCACGCTGGTTTCCTGGCACAAGAAGGAAGGCGATGCCGTCTCGCGCGACGAGAACCTGATCGACATCGAGACCGACAAGGTCGTGCTCGAGACGCCGGCCCCGGCCGACGGCGTGCTGGTGAAGATCATCAAGCAAGATGGCGACACCGTCAGCTCGGGCGAGCTGATCGCCCAGATCGACACCGAAGCCAAGGCCGCCGCCGGCGCTGCCGCTCCGGTCCAGGCGGTGACGCCGCCGCCGGCCGCGCCCGCTGCGCCCGCCGCCGCCGGCGCGGCCAGCCCGGCCGCGCGCAAGATCCTCGACGAGAAAGGCATCGCCGCCGCCGATGTCGCCGGCACCGGCCGTGGCGGCCGCGTCACCAAGGAAGACGCCGTCGCCGCCCAGCCGAAGCCCGCCGCGGCGCCGGCCGCGCTGACGCTGGCCGCCGGCGAGCGCCCGGAAGAGCGCGTGCCGATGACCCGCCTGCGTGCGCGCATCGCCGAGCGCCTGATCCAGTCGAAGAACGAGAACGCCATCCTGACCACGTTCAACGAAGTGAACATGGCGCCGGTGATGGCCCTGCGCAAGCAGTACGGCGACAAGTTCGAGAAGGCCCACGGCGTGCGCCTGGGCTTCATGGGCTTTTTCGTCAAGGCCGCGGTTGCGGCGCTGAAGAAATTCCCGATCCTCAACGCCTCGGTCGACGGCAACGACATCGTCTATCACGGCTACATCGACATCGGCATCGCCGTCGGTTCGCCGCGCGGCCTGGTGGTGCCGATCCTGCGCGACGCCGACCAGATGTCGATCGCCGACATCGAGAAGAAGATCGCCGAGTTCGGGCAGAAGGCTAAGGACGGCAAGCTGTCGCTCGAAGAGCTCTCCGGCGGCACCTTCTCGATCTCCAACGGCGGCGTGTTCGGCTCGATGCTGTCGACGCCGATCATCAACCCGCCGCAGTCGGCGATTCTCGGCATCCACGCCACCAAGGACCGTCCGGTGGTCGAGAACGGCCAGATCGTCATCCGCCCGATCAACTACCTGGCGATGTCCTACGATCACCGCATCATCGACGGCCGCGAGGCGGTGCTCGGCCTGGTGACGATGAAGGAAGCGCTGGAAGATCCGGCCCGCCTGATCCTCGACGTCTGACCGCGATGCCGCGCGGGCGCGCCGCGGGCCTCGGCCCGCAGCACGTCCGCGTTGCCCCTTTTTCCGGAGTGAATGATGGCTGACAAGCAATTCGACGTACTCGTCATCGGCGGCGGCCCCGGCGGTTACGTCGCTGCAATCCGTGCCGCGCAACTCGGCTTCAAGACCGCGTGCGCCGAATCCAACCCCTATGCCGACCCCAAAGGCGAGCCGCGCCTGGGCGGCACCTGCCTCAACGTGGGTTGCATCCCTTCCAAAGCGCTGCTGCACACTTCGCACTTGTTCGAGGAAGCCGAGCATTCCTTCGAAGGCCAGGGCATCAAGTTCGGTGGCAAGGTCGGCATCGACGTGCCGACGATGATCGCGCGCAAGAACAAGGTCGTCGACCAGCTGACCCAGGGCATCAAGGGCCTGTTCAAGAAGAACAAGGTCGCCTTCCTCGCCGGCCACGGCAGCTTCGAGAGCGCCGGTCCCGGCGGCTACACCGTCCGCGTCGGCAATGAAACGGTCGAGGCCCGGCACGTCATCGTCGCCACCGGCTCCAGCCCGCGTCATTTGCCCGGCATCGCGGTCGATAACAAGATCGTCTGCGACAACGTCGGCGCGCTCGATTTCGATGCGGTGCCGAAGCGCCTGGGGGTGATCGGTGCCGGCGTGATCGGCCTCGAGATGGGTTCGGTGTGGCGCCGCCTCGGTTCGGAAGTGACGGTGCTCGAAGCCTTGCCCGAATTCATGCCTTTCGCCGATGTGGATGTCGCCAAGGAAGCGCTCAAGGTGTTCACCAAGCAGGGCCTGAACATCCAGACCGGCGTCAAGATCGGCGAGACCAAGGTCGGCAAGAAGGGCGTCTCCCTGGCCTACACCGACAAGGACGGCAACCCGGCCACCCTCGAATGCGACCGCCTGATCGTCTCGGTCGGGCGCGTGCCCAATACCGACGGCCTCAATGCCGCCGCCGTCGGGCTCGGCGTCAACGAGCGCGGCCAGATCGTCGTCGATGGCCACTGCCGGACGAATCTGCCCAACGTGTATGCCGTCGGCGACGTCGTGCGCGGGCCGATGCTGGCGCACAAGGCGATGGAAGAGGGGGTGATGGTCGCCGAGCTGATCGCCGGCCAGGCCGGGCACTGCAACCTCGAACTGGTGCCGGGCGTGATCTACACTTCGCCGGAAATCGCCTGGGTCGGCAGGAGCGAGCAGCAGCTCAAGGCCGAAGGCGTCGCCTACCGCGTCGGCAAGATCCCGTTCATGGCCAACGGCCGTGCGCTCGGTACGGGCGATCCGACCGGCTTCGTCAAGATGCTGGCCGATGCCAGCACCGATCGCATACTCGGCGTGCACATCATCGGCGCCAACGCTTCGGAGCTGATTTCCGAAGCCGTGGTGGCGATGGAATTCGCCGGCTGCGCGGAAGACCTGGCGCGCATCTGCCATGCCCATCCGACGCTGTCGGAAGTGGTGCACGAGGCTGCGCTCGCCTGCGACAAGCGCCCGCTGCATTTCTGAGCGCGCCGTGAAGTGAAAGGGGGGTGAGCGCGAGGGCCTTCTCGCCGCTCGCCCTTTTTTTTTTGCTTCCGCTGCCTCCGTGGCGGCTTGCCGAATTCTGTTCCGCTGACGTAACCGGCGTCGTGCGCGCCGCGCGTGCGCACCGAAGTGCCAATCCAGGTATTCAAGAACTGTCCACCATGCCCCACCGTATTCTCAACGTGGCCGAGCACGGCATGCTCGATGCCTACGAGGCCGAGCTCCAGACCCGCGGCTACACCGCCGATCCGGCGCAACGGGCGGCCGCGATCCGGCTGCAGAAGCTGTATGCCGAACTCCTCGGCTTCAAGGCGGCGCGGCGCGGCAAGCTGCGCAAGATGTTCGCCCGCCCGGCGCTGCCGCGCAGCGTATATTTCTGGGGTGGCGTCGGTCGCGGCAAGAGCTTCCTGATGGACTGCTTCTACGATGCGGTGCCGTACCAGCGCAAGCGCCGGGTGCATTTCCATGCCTTCATGCAGGAAGTGCAGAACGATCTGCGCCAGCACAACCACGAGCCTGACCCGCTGCAGAAAGCGGCCGATCGCATTGCCGCTGCCACCCGGCTGCTGTGCTTCGACGAGTTCCACGTCTCCGACATCGCCGATGCGATGATCCTCGGGCGGCTGCTGGAAGCCTTGTTCGCCCGCGGGGTGATCTTCGTCATGACGTCCAATTACCCGCCGGACGGGCTCTACCCCAACGGCCTGATGCGGGTGAACTTCCTGCCGACGATCGAATTCATCAAGCAGCGCTTCGACGTGTTCGAGGTCGATCACGGCACCGATTACCGCCTGCGCACTCTGGAAGCGCTGGAAATCTACCTCGTGCCGCACGACGCCGCGGCCGAGCGCAAGCTGGAAGACGACTTCCTGCGCCTGGCCGGCAGCGCAGGCGAGGGCGGTGCCATCGTCGTGCTCGAGCGCCCGCTGCCGGTGCTGCGCCGGGCGCCGGGCGTGATCTGGTTCGATTTCGATACCCTGTGCAAGGGCGCGCGATCGCAGAACGATTATCTGGAGATCGCCCGCGAACATCACACTCTGATCCTCTCGGACGTACCGAAGATGCTCGCCGGCAACGCCTCGGAAGCGCGCCGCTTCACCTGGTTGATCGACGTCCTCTACGATCACCGCGTCAAGCTGATCATGAGCGCCGACGTCCCGGCCTACGAGCTGTACACCGAAGGCCACAACGCCCACGAGTTCGTCCGCACCGTCAGCCGCCTGATCGAGATGCGCACGCGCGACTACCTCGCCGAACCGCACCGGACCGAGTGAGACCGGCCGCAATCCCCCTTTTGATTCCTATGGAATAATTCGCGGCATTCCGGGAGGGCGTGCGCCGGCGTAGAATCCCAGCCTTTCCCGTTGTCCGCGCGGCCCGCTCCGATGTCCGACCCTTCCTCGATCTTCGCCCCCGACGGCCCCCTCGCCGCGGCCATCCCGGGTTTCCGCGCCCGGCCGCAGCAGGTCGAGATGGCGCAGAAGATCGCCGAGGCCCTGCGCGACAACCGCGTCCTCGTCGCCGAGGCCGGCACCGGTACCGGCAAGACCTTCGCCTATCTGGTGCCGGCGCTGCTCGCCGGTGGCAAGGTGATCCTCTCCACCGGCACCAAGACCCTGCAGGACCAGCTCTTCAACCGCGACCTGCCGACGGTGCGCGCGGCGCTCAAGGTGCCGGTGTCGATCGCGCTGCTCAAGGGCAGGGCGAACTACGTCTGCCCCTACCACCTCGAGCGCAACGCCCGCGACGGCCGCTTCCTCAGCGCCCAGGACGCCGCCGATCTGCGCGCCATCGGCCGCTTCGCCCAGCACACGCAGAGCGGCGACAAGGCCGAATGCACCGATGTGCGCGAGGACTCCGCGGCCTGGATCGCCGCCACCTCCACGCGCGACAACTGCCTCGGCCAGGACTGCCCGCAGGTCAAGGACTGCTTCGTGCTGCAGGCGCGACGCCAGGCGATGGAGGCCGATGTGGTGGTGGTCAATCACCACCTGTTCTTCGCCGACGTGATGCTGCGCGACGAAGGCATGGGCGAGCTGCTGCCGGCATGCAACGCGGTGATTTTCGACGAAGCCCACCAGTTGCCGGAAACCGCCAGCCTGTTCTTCGGCGACAGCACTTCCACCGCCCAGGTGCTGGAGCTGGCACGCGACACCCGCTCGGAGACGGTGGCCGCGGCGCGCGACTGCGTGGCGATGATCGACGAGTCGCGCAAGCTGGAGAAGGCCGCGCGCGACCTGCGCCTGGTGTTCGGCAGCGAGCCGGCGCGGCTGGCGGCGGCGCAGGCGGCGGAAAAGGACGGCTTCGCCGCCCAGCTCGAGGCGCTGGAGCGGGCGTTGGCGGCGTTCCATGCCGTGCTCGAGACCCAGGCCGAGCGTTCCGAGGGCCTGGCCAACTGCCTGCGGCGCAGCACCGAGCTGGGCGAGCGCCTGGCGCGCTGGCGCAACCCGGCGGAAAAGGAGCTGATCCGGTGGGTCGAAGTGTTCTCTCAGTCGCTCGCCCTCAACGCCACGCCGCTGCACGTTTCGGACGTGTTCAAGCGCCAGCTCGAAGCTCAGCCCCGGGCCTGGATCTTCACCTCGGCGACGCTCGCCGTGGGCAGGGAGTTCGGTCACTACTGCCGTGAGCTCGGCCTCGCCTGGCTGGAGCCGCCGCCGCTGACGATGGTCTGGGGCAGTCCTTTCGATTACGCCGAGCAGGCGCTGCTGTATGCGCCGGCCGGCATGCCGGAGCCGAATTCGCCCGACTACAGCGAACGCGTCGCCCGGGTCGCGCTGCCCCTGATCCGCGCCGCGCACGGCCGGGCCTTCGTGCTGTGCACCTCGCTGCGGGCGATGCGCCGCATCCACGAGTTGATCGTCGACGGCCTCGCGCAGGCGGGCGACGCGCTGCCGGTGCTGCTGCAGGGGGAAGGCTCGCGCACCGAGCTGCTCGAGCGCTTCCGCCGCCTGGGCAACGCCGTGCTGGTGGCGAGCCAGAGTTTCTGGGAAGGGGTGGACGTGCCGGGCGATGCGCTGTCGCTGGTGGTCATCGACAAGCTGCCGTTCGCTCCGCCCGACGACCCGGTGCTCGCGGCGCGGGTCGAGCACATGCAGAAGCAGGGTCTGAGCCCGTTCATTCATCACCAGCTGCCGCGCACCGTGATCAGCATGAAGCAGGGCGCCGGGCGCCTGATCCGCACCGAGCGCGACCGCGGCGTGCTGTGCATCTGCGACCCGCGGATGATCGACAAGTCCTATGGCAAGGTAGTCTGGCGCAGCCTGCCGCCGATGCGGCGGACCCGCGTCGAAGCCGAGGCGGTGGCCTTTCTCGAAGCGCTGCCGGCGCCGAAGCAGGGCGGTTGAGCGCGCTCTGTTGTATCCTCTCGGATCGCTCAACCCGATTCCGCGCGCGGCATTTCGATGAAAGTCTTTGGTTTCGCCGGCTGGTCCGGCTCCGGCAAGACCACCCTGGTGGAAAAGCTGATTCCCGAATTCACCGCCCGCGGCCTGCGCGTGTCGGTGATCAAGCATGCCCACCATGGCTTCGACCTCGACAAGCCGGGCAAGGACTCCTGGCGCCATCGCGCGGCCGGCGCCACCCAGGTGCTGATGCTGTCGAACGACCGCTGGGTCCTGATGCACGAGCTGCGCGGCGACCCGGAGCCGACCCTGGACGAGCAGTTACGCCTGCTCGAACCCTGCGACCTGGTCCTGATCGAAGGTTATAAGGCTGCGACCGTGCCCAAGATCGAGATCCACCGCCCCGAGCACGGCAAGCCGCCGCTGTGGCCGGAAAACCCGCATGTGGTGGCGGTTGCTACCGATGCCGACATCGATTGTCCACTGCCGCGCCTGGCGTTGAACGACGCGGTGGCGGTGGCCGATTTCATCCTCGACTACCTGAAAGACCAATGAACGGCAACATGCTCTCCTTCGATGAAGCCCGCGGCCGCTTGCTCGGTTTTGCCCGGCCGGTGCGCGAGATCGACCATGTCGACTCCCTGTTCGCTGCCGGCCGGGTGCTCGCGGCGACGCAGCGCTCCGCGATCAACCTGCCGCCGATGGACAACTCGGGCATGGACGGCTACGCCCTGCGCGCCGTCGACGTCCCCGCCGCCGGCACCCGGCTGGCGGTGAGCCAGCGCATTCCGGCCGGCAGCGTCGGCCACGAGCTGGTGCCGGGCACCGCCGCGCGCATCTTCACCGGCGCGCCGCTGCCGCCGGGGGCCGACACGGTGGTGATGCAGGAGCTGTGCGAGCACGATGGCGAGCACGTCGTCGTCAACGCCGTCCCCCGCCTCGGCGAGGCGGTGCGCCGCATGGGCGAGGATATCGCCGCCGGTGACGAGCTGCTGCCCGCAGGCCTGCGCCTGAGTCCGCAGGCGGTGGCGCTGGCCGCTTCGGTGGGGTTGGCGCAGCTGCCGGTGTATCGGCGGGTGAAGGTGGCGATGTTCTCCACCGGCTCCGAGCTGGTGATGCCGGGCGAGCCGTTGCCGCCGGGCGGCATCTACAATTCCAACCGCTTCATGCTGCGCGGCCTGCTCGTCGCGCTCGGCTGTGAAGTGGAGGACTTCGGCATCGTCCCCGACCGTCTCGACGCCACCCGCGACGTGTTGCGCCGGGCGGCCGAGGGCCACGACCTGATCCTCACCAGCGGCGGCGTTTCGGTCGGCGAGGAAGACCACGTCAAGCCCGCGGTCGAGGCCGAGGGCAGCCTCGACATGTGGAAGATCGCGATGAAACCGGGCAAGCCGCTCGCCTATGGCCGGGTGCACGGGGCCGCCTTCATCGGCCTGCCGGGGAACCCGGTATCGAGTTTCGTCACCTTCGTGATGCTGGTGCGGCCGTTCCTGCTCGCCACCCAGGGGGTGGGCGAGACCGATCCGGTGGCACTGACGCTGCGCGCCGATTTCGACTGGCCGAAGCCGGACCGCCGGCGCGAATTCCTGCGTGCGCGCATCAACGCCCGGGGCGAAGTGGAAGTCTTCGCCAACCAGGGCTCGGCGGCGCTCCACTCCACCGTGTGGGCAACCGGGCTGGTCGATATCCCGGCCGGCACCGTGATCGAGCGCGGCGAGCAGGTGCGCTTCCTGCCCTACGGCGAGTTGTTGCACTGAAACCGATCCAGGCGGGCCGCCCCCCGCGAACGAGAGACAAGCATGACGACGAACGTGAAGATCCTGTATTTCGCCAGCCTGCGCGAAGCCGTCGGGCAGTCGGGCGAGGAGTTCGCCCTGCCCGAAGGCGTGGGTTCGGTCGGTGCGCTGCGTGCCCATCTGGCCGCCCGCGGCGAGGCCTGGCAGGCCCTGGCGGCCGGACGCAATGTGCGTGCGGCGGTCAACCAGCGCATAGTGGGGGCTGACGCACCGCTCGCGGCAGGCGACGAGGTGGCGTTTTTCCCGCCGGTAACCGGGGGTTGAAGCATGGATGTGGGCAATGAAGTAAGCGTTCAGGAAGCCGATTTCGACATCGGCGACGAGATCGAACGCCTCGGCGCGGCCCGCCGCGACATCGGTGCGGTGGCGAGCTTCGTCGGCCTGGTGCGCGACGCCAACGACGGCAGCGGCGTTTCGGCGATGACGCTGGAACATTATCCCGGCATGACTGAGCGTGCCCTCGAGGACATCGTCGCCGCCGCGCGGCAGCGCTGGTCGCTGCTCGGGGTGCGCGTGATCCATCGCTACGGCCGCCTCGAGCCGGCCGACCGCATCGTCTTCGTCGGCGTCGCCGGCGCCCACCGCGGCGAGGCCTTCGCTGCCTGCGAATTCATCATGGACTACCTGAAAACGCAGGCGCCGTTCTGGAAGCGGGAGGAAACGCCGAGCGGGGCGCGCTGGGTCGATGCGCGCGATAGCGACGACTCCGCTGCCGCACGCTGGGTGGAGGCGGACGACGCGGGTGGCGCCGCCGCCCTTCCTGCAGAGGACGCCTGCAAGGGCGAAAAAATGCGGGTCGAGGAAGTCTGGGACGAAATTGAACAACGGCGCTGAGCGAACAACGGCGCTGAGCCGGGCAGGGCGGATCGCGCTCGCTGGTGGTGGACTACGAACCGAGCCGGGCGGCGCCCGCAGGCGCTGTCCGGCTCGTCTCCGGTCCCCGGCGGGGACGCTTACTTGCGGCCTTTGCTGTCTTGCGGGGCTGCGCTGCGGAAGGCTTCAGTCGATGCTCGAGTGATCTGCTCGAATGCGGCACGGGTGGTGTCCATCGCGTTCTGAAGCGCGCTCAGCGCATTCTGGTCGGCGATCGGCATGCCCTTGAACATCTTCTGCATCGCTTCGAACATGTCCTGGGAACCGGTGCTGAGTTGTTCTCCCACCAGCTTGCCGAACTCGCTTTGCGTGCGGGCGGTGATCTCGGCGATTTCCCGTGCGCAGGAAAGCATCTTTTCCGTGGTGCTTTGCGCGTAGTGGGTGCGCAGATCCATGATGCCTTTCGGATCGTTGGCGGACGACAGCGCCTTTGCGCTTTCGACGCCTTCCTCGAACAGGCTTTTCGCCATCGCCACCTGGATTTCCATGATGCGCTGGGAGTTTTCGATCGAAAGTTGCGCCAGACGCATCGCGGTTTCGAGATTTTTTCGCTGAAGTTCGTTGAACTGCTCTTGCTTGCTGGCCATAAAGGTTCTCCACTCGCGCAAAAAAGGATCGTCCGGGGATCGCAGGAGGGGGTTCTTCGCATGCCCGCATGTCCGGCCGAGCGTGCTCGATCCGACCGCATTTTCCCCGTTCCCCGATGACAACAATATCACAGGCGCCCGCTGCGGGCGGTCGGGCCCGGGCCGGGTTTCTTGTTTTTCCTCAAGGCACCTTCCGCCGTGCCTGCATTACCATTTTCCCCGCTGCGAGTCCGGCCGCATGTCAAGTCCGGTACCCCTATCCGATGGAAGAATTCGCCATGTCCCAGAACGATGTCCACCCCTTCGATGCGCGCGGTGTCGCCAAGCGTTTCCGTCATGCGGCCATTTTCGGTGCCCTCGAGTCGCTCGAAGATGGCGAAGTGATGCGCTTCGTCAACGACCATGACCCGCTGCCGCTGCTCGGCCAGATCCAGCAGCGTTATGGCAACCAGGTCGGGATCAGCTATGTCGCGCGCGAGCCGGGCAACATTGTCATCGACTTCACCATCCAGCTCGGCGCTCCGGCGACGGCAGGGGCGCCCGCCGCTGCCGGCACGGCCGGAAGCTGCAGTGGCGGCACGAGCGGCCAGGGCTGCGGCTGCTCGGGCGGCTAAGCTTTGCCGTAGCTGCGGAACACCGCGCGGGCGTCGGCCTGCGCGCGCTCCAGCGTGCACATTGACGGATCGTCGTCGTGCGCGCTGAAAAAATCGTCCGCCTGGGCGGCCATCACCAGCTGGATGGCCGCTTTTTCGCTTTGCTCGTAGCGCTCGTAGAGCAGCGTGGCGACTTCGTCCAGGTATCGCTCGTAGGTCATGGGCATCGGCGTTGCTCCTGCAGGTCCGGGTGGTTCGATCATCATCGCAGCGTGACGAACTCTTCCGCGCTGGTGGGGTGAATGGCGACGGTGTTGTCGAAGTCGGCCTTGGTGGCGCCCATCTTGAGCGC
Organism: Thauera aromatica; assembly: GCF_023093595.1. Classification (GTDB taxonomy): domain Bacteria; phylum Pseudomonadota; class Gammaproteobacteria; order Burkholderiales; family Rhodocyclaceae; genus Thauera; species Thauera aromatica_A. The sequence continues at coordinate 74,769 of NZ_JALLIK010000107.1, read as the reverse complement.
CACGGCAAAGCCCTGCAGCATTTCGTCGGCGCCGTCGCCGATTACGTGGATGCCGACGACGCGCAGATCCTGGCCGGTGCAGATCAGCTTCATCGCCGTTTTCGGCCGATGTTCGGTGAGCGCGTGGGCCATCGCGGTGAAGCGGGTCGAGAACACCTCGACGTTGTCGAAGCGCTCGCGGGCTTCGTCCTCGGTCAGTCCCACGGTGCCGATCGGCGGGTGGCTGAAAACCACGGTCGGAATGTCGCTGTAGTCGAGGCGGCTGTCGGCCTGGCTGCGGAACAGGCGGGCGGCGAGCTTGCGCCCGGCGGCGATCGCTACCGGCGTGAGTTCGGCGCGGCCGGTGATGTCGCCGATGGCGTAGATCCCCTCGACCGCGGTGTTCTGAAAATCATCGGTGGCGATCACGCCGCCGGCTTCGGCATCGACCCCGGCCGCCTCCAGGTTCAGGTCGGCGGTGTTGGCGCGGCGCCCGGTGGCCCAGATCAGGGCATCGACTTCCAGGATGCTGCCATCGTCGCATTCGACGGACAGGGCACCGCCGGCCGGGCGGGACAGGGCGCGCACTTTCGTGCCGAAGCGCAGCGCGACTCCGTCTTCCTCCATTTGCGCCTTCAGTTCCGTACGCACCATGGTATCGAAGCCGCGCAGTAGCCCGGGGCCGCGCACCAGCATGGTGACTTCGCTGCCGAGGCCGTTGAGTACGCCCGCCAGTTCCACCGCGATGTAGCCCGCCCCGACCACCGCCACGCGCCGCGGCTGATGGTCGAGGGCGAAGAAGCCATCGGAGTCGATGCCCAGTTCCGCCCCTGGAAGGTCGGGGATCACCGGCCTTCCACCGGTGGCGATGACGATATGCCGGGCGGTGAAGCGCCGCCCGTCGACTTCGATCACATGGGGTTCGACGAAGCGGGCGAACCCGTGCACCATGTCGACGCCGGCCTTGTCCAGCATGCCGGCGTAAATGCCGTTGAGGCGGGCGATGTAGGCGTCGCGGCGCGCCTTCAGGCTGGCCCAGTCGACGGTGCCGGCGACTGCGCTGAAGCCGTAGCCGGGCGCATCGCGCATCGCCTGGGCGATTCCCGACGCATACCACATAATCTTTTTCGGGACGCAGCCCACATTGACGCAGGTGCCGCCGAGGCGCGCGCCTTCGACCAGCAGCACCCGTGCGCCGTATTCGGCCGCACGGCGTGCCGTTGCCACGCCGCCACTGCCACCGCCGATGGCGATGTAGTCGTAATGCTCCATCATTCGCTCCGTTCTGGTATTGCTCGGATTGTCCCTGTGCACCAGGCATGAATCGGTCAAGCCGGAGGTGGTGGCCGCCGAGACTCTCGCCGGTAAGCGCTTGCGTTGCCCGCTGCGGCCGATCGGCGATCGCGCCCCGGCCTTTGCGCCCGCCGCAGTGCGTGCTGTGGGCGGCCGGCGCCTACATCCGGTTCAGATCCTCAAGGGCGTCGACCACCATGCCGGTGCCGACCGCGACCAGCAGGATGTCCGCGGCCACGCGCACGAAGCGGTGCCCTTCGGGCGGTACGCCGAGCTGGACCATGATGTCGTAGGGCGGATCGTAGTACACCACGTCGCGCGGCAGCGGACGGCCGATGCGCCACTGCTTGGCCAATCCGGGCGGCATGCAGCCGTTATGTTTCTTCGCCAACCCGGGCGGGCAGCGCCCGGCGTGGAAGTGCTCGCTATAGTACGTGCGCACCGCCTCCCGATGGGAGTCGGTGAAATAGGTGCTGACCTGAATGGAGGTGTGTTGCTCGTCGCTGTCGTCGCGACGCCCGCGCTCGCCCGCTCCGGCTTTGTCGCGCTGCACCTGATTGCGGTTCGGGCTTTCCGCCTTGCCGCGCTCGGCGGGGTGCGCCTGCGTGCGTTCGGGTTTGCCACCGCCCGCCCAGTCGGGTTTTTCCGCCGCGGCCGGCGTTGCCAGCAAGGCGCCGCTCAGGGCCAGCGCGAGCGTGGTGAAGAGTTTGGGGCGGGTTTTCACACGAGGTGCCGTCATGTCCATTCTCCCGAGTGGTTCAATGCATGCGTCGTGCATCCGACGCCAGTGTAGTGGAAACGGCCCGGGGTGCAGCGCTCGCTTACCACTTGTCACCGTGACAACGGCGAGAGCGGAACCGGCGTCGGTCTTCGGGGGCGCCCCGCTTTACTCCGGAAGGCCGGCCCAACCGCTAGAATCCAGCCTCTGCCCGATGTGCCACCGCGAAATTTCTGCCATTCCATGCCGCTCACTCCCGCAGCCCGATCCCTCCTCGACATGATCTACCGTGTCGGTGCCCCGCGTTTCCATGAACTGTCCGTGGCCCAGGCCCGGCGCTCCTTCGAAAAGCTGCAGTTCGCCTTCCGTGCGGACGCACCCGCGGTGGCATCGACGGTCGAGGTACCGATCCGCCGGCCCGACGGCAGCGTCTTGCTCGCGCGCCTGTACCGGCCGCGCTCGAGCTGTCCGGCCGAGCGCCTGCCGGTGCTAGTCTACTTCCATGGTGGAGGGTGGTGTGTGGGCGATGTGCCGAGCTACGACGCGCTGTGCCGGGAACTGGCCAATGCTTCGGCCTGTGCGGTACTGTCGGTGGACTATCGGCTCGCCCCCGAGCACCCGTTCCCGGCGGCGGTCGACGATGCGCGCCTCGCCTTCGACTGGGTCGCCGGGCACGCCGAAACGCTCGGCATCGACGCTGGGCGCATCGCGCTTGGCGGCGACAGCGCGGGGGGCAATCTGGCGATCGTCACCGCACTTGCCCGGCGCGAGGCCGGCGGGCTGCAGCCCCGCTTCCTGCTGCTGATCTACCCGAGCACCGAGATCGTCAGCACGCGCGCGTCGCGCGCGCGCTATGCCGAGGGCTTCTTCCTCGATCGTGAAAGCCTGCGTTGGTTTTTCGAGCGCTATCTGCCGCAAGGCAACAGCGAGGATTGGCGGGCGTCGCCGATGCGGGCGTCTTCGCTCGCCGGGCTGCCGCCGATGCTGCTGATCGGGGCCGAGTTCGATCCCCTGATCGACGACTGCGCGGCGTTCGCCGCGCGGGTGAATGCCGAGGGAGGGGGGGTGGACTTCGTCGAAACGGCGGGCATGGTCCACGGCTTCATCACCCTCGGCAAGCTGTTTCCCGAAGCCGGAGAGGCGGTGCAACGGGCCGCGGCCGGTCTGCGCCGCCACCTGCGCGCGCTGGCCTGAGCGCGCGCGGGCGCGCTCGACGGTGGCGAGCGGGGCAGCGCAGCGTCAACGTGGCCGGCACGCGGCGCGGGTCGCTCCGTTAGAATCCGGCTTATCGATTCCGCCTGCCGTCGGCTGCGTGCGGCGCGGCGGGCTGGCCACGGACAAGACCTTGTGATGAACGATGAAGACTACATGCGTGCCGCGCTCGAGCAGGCGCGCCAGGCCGGGGCCTGCGACGAAGTGCCGGTGGGCGCGGTGGTGGTGCTCGACGGCGAGATCGTCGGGCGCGGCTTCAACCAGCCGATCGGCCGCCACGACCCCACCGCCCATGCCGAAGTGATGGCGCTGCGGGATGCCGGCGCGCGCCTGGGCAACTACCGCCTGCCCGGCGCCACGCTGTACGTGACGCTCGAGCCGTGCGCGATGTGCAGCGGCGCGATCATGCACGCGCGCCTCGCCCGCGTGGTGTTCGGCGCCCGCGACCCCAAGACCGGGGTTGCGGGCAGCGTGCTCGACCTTTTCGCCGAGGCGCGCCTGAACCACCATGCCCGCATCGAGGGCGGGCTGCTCGCCGACGAATGCGCGCGCCTGCTGTCGGGCTTCTTTGCCGCCCGCCGTGGCCGCACGCTGGTGGCCTAGCGTGCGGCCACTCCTGCGCCCATTGCATTCGCGGCCTGGCGCGTCGGCCCGGTGCGCGCCAGGAGCGGCGTGAACGAGGACGGCATGCACATCCGGATCGAAATCGGCGCGCAGCGCCTGTCGCTGTACGGCGACGATGGCGCCTGCATTCGCCGCTACCCGGTGTCGACCGCAGCGAAGGGGGCGGGGGAGGAAATGGGCAGCGAATGCACGCCGTGCGGCCGCCACCGCATCCGCGCCCGGATCGGCGCCGGTGCGCCAGCGGGGGCGGTGTTCCGCGGCCGGCGCAGGACCGGCGAGGTGTGGACGCCGGCCTTCGCCGCGCGCCATCCGGGGCGCGACTGGATTCTCAGCCGCATCCTCTGGCTGTGCGGCGAGGAGCCGGGACGCAACCGCGGCGGCACGGTCGATTCGATGCGGCGCTACATCTACATCCACGGCACCGGCGACGACCAGCCGATGGGCGAGCCGCGCTCGCACGGCTGCGTGCGCATGCGCAACCGCGACCTCATCGAGCTGTTCGAGCTGGTCGCGGTCGGTACGGTGGTGGAGATCAGCGAGTGAAGCCGTGCGTCACTTCACTGCGCAACTCGCCGTGCGGGTCCCAGCTCCACTCGCGCAAGCGGACCCGGCCGTCGCTGCCGAACAGCACCACGCTGCTGCAGCGCGTGCCGTAGCCCGGCGCGCGGATGAAGGCGGGAGAGAGCCAGCGCTCCCATTCGAGGCTGATGCCGGTGTCGGGCAGATGGGGGTCGGGCGCGGGGGTGGGGTCGCGCAGCAGCGCGAGCAGCGCGTCGAACAGCGCCTCTTCGGTGATGGGGCGTGGCTCGTCGGCGGCCGGCGTGAAGGCGCCTAGCCGCTGGGCGAGGCCGGCGCGCGCCTTCACCAGCTTCGGCCAGGGGCTATCGACGAGGTGGTTGGACAGGCCGTACACCCCGGGCTCGAGGAGATGCACCACGCCGGTGGTGCTTTCGAGCACGCCCAAGGCCCGGCCGTCGCTCAGCAGCAGGTTGAAGGCGGCGTAGCGGGCGCGCTCGGCGGCGAAGGCATGCAGGCTCGCCGCCGCGTCGCGGCCGTCTTCCAGCGCCTGGCGCACCAAGGCGCCGCGCGAGGGTGCGCCGCTGACGCGGCGGCTGGGGTCGCGGTAGTTGGTCAGGGCGGCGAAGCGGCCGTTGCGCGTCAGCCCCATCCACGTCCCGCCTGCTTCGAGGTCGCGTCCGGCGAGCAGCTCGGGGGCGTCGGTCCACCAGTGTGCCGGCGCCGCCGGGCGCTCGAAGTACTCGTCGCGATTGGCCGCGACCACCAACGGATACGCGGCGTGGGTGCGCCAGGCGAAGACGATCAGGCACATCGGCTCGGCTGCACCCTCTCAGGACAGGGCGTAGGGCAGCACCAGCAGCTGCAGCGCGGGGCCGGCGGGGGCGCCGAGACGGATCTCGCCGGCTTCGGCGCTGCTGCTCTGAAGGACGGCGAGGGCTTCGAGGCCGCCGTCGGGGGCGGGCGCCACATTCACCAGCTTGCCGGCGGACTGTTCGCCGAAATCGGGAGCGTAGAGATCCATTCCCGGCGCCGCATCGATGCCGGCGGCGATCGCCACGCGGTACATGCGCTTCTTGAGCTTGCCCAGGTACTGGGTGCGGGCGACGATTTCCTGCCCCGGGTAGCAGCCCTTGTTGAAGCTGACTCCGCCGATGAGTTCGTAGTTGAGCATCTGGGCGACGAATTCCTCCTGCGTCGGCGCGGTGACCAGAGGCAGCCCGGCGCGGACCATGACGAGCTGCCAGGCGGCGGTGCCGGCCTTGATCGCGCCCGCGGCGAGCAGGGCGTCGAACAGGGGACCGGCGCCTTCGGCCGGCGCCGCGACGACGAAGCATTGCGCGCCGAGGCGGATGCAGCGCACGCCGGCCTCATCGACCGCCTGTTTCATGTCGGCCGTCGGCAGGGGGATGCCGGCCGCCTGCAGGATGGTCGCGGCAGCGGGGCCGGCGAGGCCGACCAGCGCCAGCTCGGTGCCGGCGTTGGAGAGCTTGACCTTGCTGCGCAGCACGTACATCGACAGCTTTTTCAGGAAGGCGGGCAGGATGTCGGCCGACAGCGCCAGGACGTGGCCTTCGGCTTCGGGCCACATCAGGAAGCTGGCGATCATCCGCCCCTTGGGCGAATTGAAACTGTTCCAGGCGGCGGCATCGGGCTCCAGCTTGTTGACTTCGTTGGACACCAGGTTGTGCAGGAAGGCCGCGGAATCCGGGCCTGCCGCGCGGATCAGGCCCAGATGCAGCAGCGGCACGGCGATGGTCGCTGTGCTGGCAGCGTGCGCTTCGGTTGCCGGTTCGGCGAAAGTCACGGTGTGCTCACCCAGGGTGGCACCCAGGCGGGCGAGGTGTTCGGTCCAGGCTGTCATGGTTGGCGTGTCGGCAGTTCGGGCTGGCGTTGGTCGGGAAACGGCGCGCAGGGCCGTTCGGAATCCGCTTGACGGGCGGGGTGGGCCCGGTCCCGGAGGAGGCAGGGCGTGGCGCCGTCGGTAGCGGCCGTGCAATGCAGTATTATAAGCGCCCGCCGCATGGCGGTCGTCCCTGCGGGCAGCAGGGATTTTCGCCGGTAGGGGTTTTCGCCGGCAGGGGCCTTCGCCACAACGAATTTCGATGATGCGCTTCGCTTTCCGTGTTTTTGTCTTGCTCCTCGCGCTCGCCGCGGTGCTTGCCGCCGGCGGCGGGTGGTATGCCCATCGCCCGTTGTCGCTGCAGGCCGACAGGGTCGATTTCACCGTGCCGCGCGGGATCGGCATGCGCCAGGCGGCGACGCTGATCGAGCGCGCCGGAGTCGGCGTCGATGCGCGCCTGTTGACCTTGCTCGCGCGCGCCAGCGGCCGGGCGAACAAGATCAAGGCCGGCAGCTACGAGGTGCATGCCGGGATCACGCCGTGGCAGCTGATCCTGAAACTGTCGAACGGAGATGTCTCGCAGGGCGAGTTGCTGCTGGTCGAAGGCTGGACTTTCCGCCAGGTGCGTCAGGCGCTGGAGAACCATCCCGACCTGGAGCCGGACAGCGCGGGGCTGACGGAGGCGGAGATCCTCGCCCGCATCGGCGCGCAGGAGCGTCACCTCGAAGGCCTCTTCTTCCCCGATACCTATCTGTTCGACAAGCGCTCGAGCGCGCTCGAAGTGCTGCAGCGCGCCTACCGGGCGATGCAGGCCCGGCTCGCACGCCTGTGGGACGAACGCGATTCCGCGCTGCCGCTGTCTTCGCCCTACGAACTGCTGATCCTTGCCTCGATCGTCGAAAAGGAAACCGGGCGCCCCGAAGACCGGCCCCTGATCGCGTCGGTGTTCGCCAACCGCCTGCGCATCGGCATGCGCTTGCAGACCGACCCTACGGTGATCTACGGCCTCGGAGCCGAATTCGACGGCCGCCTGCGCCGGGCGCACATGGATGCCGACCACCCGTGGAACACCTACACCCGCGCCGGCCTGCCGCCGACACCGATCGCGATTCCCGGAGAAGCGGCGCTGCGTGCCGCGATGCGTCCGGAAAAGAGCGATTTTCTCTATTTCGTCGCCCGCGGCGATGGCAGCAGTGAGTTTTCACGCAGCCTCGACGAGCACAACCGTGCGGTGAACCGGTTCATTCGCAACGGAGCGAAACCATGAGCATGATGCCGCCGCGCCCCCCGGCCACGCCCCCGGAGCCGAGGCCCGGAGATGCGCTGGCGCCGCTTGCCGGCGCCGCCGTCCCGCGCGGGCGCTTCATCACCTTCGAAGGCATCGACGGTGCCGGCAAGAGCAGCCAGATCGCCGCCACTGTGGCGCTGCTGCGCGCGCGCGGGATCGTCGTCGAGCAGACCCGCGAACCCGGCGGCACGGTGCTCGGCGAGCGCCTGCGCGAGCTGCTGCTGCACGAACCGATGCACCTCGAAACGGAAGCCATGCTGATGTTCGCCGCTCGCCGCGAGCACCTCGCCGCGCGTATCGGGCCGGCGCTTGCTGCCGGCTGCTGGGTGGTGTGCGACCGCTTCTCGGATGCCACTTTCGCCTACCAGGTCGGCGGGCGCGGACTGGCGCGGGACAAGTTCGAGGCTCTCGAAGCCTGGGTCCACCCCGGACTGCAGCCCGATCTCACCCTGGTGTTCGATCTCGTGCCGGAGATCGCCGCGGCGCGGGTCGCCGCCAGCGGCGCCGATCCCGACCGTTTCGAGCGCGAGCAGCGCGATTTCTTCGTCCGCGTGCGCGAGGCCTATCTCGAGCGCGCACGGTTGGCGCCGCAGCGCATCTGCGTGATCGACGCCGACCGTACGCCGGACGTCATCCGTACCGAGATCGAGCGCCTGCTGGGCGAGCGTTTCTTCCCATGATCCATCCCTGGCTGCAGCCCGCCTGGACCCGCCTCGTCGAACTCGGCGCGCGCCTGCCGCATGCGCTGCTCTTCATCGGCGCCGCCGGGCTGGGCAAGCGCGAACTGGCCGAAGCGCTCGCCGCGCGCCTGCTGTGCGACGCGCCGCAGGCCGACGGCCATGCCTGCGGCCGCTGCGGCCCCTGCCAGTGGCGGGTCGCCGGCAACCACCCGGATCTGCATCGCGTGGCGCCGGCCGCCGAGGCGGCCGAGGCCGAAGGGAGCGAGGCCGCCGCGCGCGAGGCCGGCGGCAAGACCGCTTCCGCCCAGATCGTGATCGAGCAGATCCGCGAACTGCAGGCGGCACTGAATATGACCGGCCACCACAGCGCGCGCCGGGTGGTGGTGCTCGAGCCGGCCGAGGCAATGAACCCATTCACCGCCAATGCGCTGCTCAAGCTTCTCGAAGAGCCGCCTGCGGGCTGCGTCTTCCTGCTCGTGTCCTCGGCGCCGCGGCGCCTGCTGCCGACGATTCGCAGCCGCTGCCAGCAGTGGCCGTTCGGGCGCCCGGACGAAGCCGGGCTGGCGCGCTGGAGGGCGCAGGCCGAGCCCGATGCGCGCGCCTTGCTGGCCCTGGGGGGCGGCATGCCGCTGGCCGCCGAGCGGCTCGCCCGGGCCGGGGGGGCGGCCTTCTTGGCCCGCTTCGTCCGCGACCTGGGGAACGTGCAGGCGAGCGGGGTGCTGCAGTTGGCCGGGCAGTGGGAGGCGTGGCTGAAGTCGAAGGAAGCGCAGGGCGCCGGTTTCGGCCTGCCCGAGCTGAGCGGCTGGATGCAGCGCTGGGTCAGCGACCTGGCGGCGTTGCGCCTGGGCGGGCGGGTGCGCTTCTTCCCGGCGCAGGAGGCGGTGCTCGCCGCGCTTGCCGGGCGCAGCAGCGTTGCCGCCGCGAGCGCCTGCTACAATGAGCTGGCGCAGATCCACAAGGTCTCCCGCCACCCCTTGAGCCTGCGCCTGGTGCTTGAAGACATGTTGATGCGCTACGCCCGCGCTGTCGCCGGATCCCGTCGATGAGTGAAACCGCTCCCGCCGCTGCACGCCCCGGCGTGCTCTCGATCAATATCAGCTCGAAGTCCGCGCTTTATGCTGCGTACATGCCGTTCCTGAAAAACGGCGGCATTTTCGTGCCCACCCCGAAGACCTACAGGCTCGGCGCCGAAATCTTCATGCTGTTGCAGCTGATCGACGACCCGGCGCGCCACCCGGTCGCCGGTACGGTGGTGTGGATCACCCCCTATGGCGCCCAGGGCGGGCGCACCCAGGGCGTTGGCGTGCATTTTTCCGACGACGATGCGGGCAAGGTGGTGCGCGGGCGCATCGAGCAGATCCTCGCCGGGCACCTCGGCTCGAGCCGGCCCACGCATACGCTGTGATGTCGCAGCCGGGGGCGGGGTCCGCTCCGGTCCGCCCGATCCTGGTTTTTCGCCATGCAAACGGATACATGATGTACGTCGATTCACACTGCCACCTCGATTTTCCCGATCTCGCCTGCCGCGAGGACGAGATCCTCGCCACCATGGCCGCCAACCGCGTCGGCGCCGCGTTGTGCGTCGGCGTCAAGCTGGAGGATTTCCCGCGCGTGCGCGGACTGGCCGAGCGCCATCCCCGGCTGTGGGCCTCGGTCGGGGTGCACCCCGACAACGCCGACTGCGAGGAGCCGACCGTCGAGCGCCTGTGTGCGCTCGCCGCCCATCCCAGGGTGGTGGCGATCGGCGAGACCGGGCTCGACTACCACTGGCACCAGGACGCACCGCAGTGGCAGCGGGCGCGTTTTCGCACCCACATCCGCGCCGCCCGCGCCGCCGCCAAGCCGTTGATCATCCACACCCGCAGCGCCGCCGAAGACACCCTGCGCCTGATGCGGGAAGAACACGCCGCCGAGGCCGGCGGCGTCATGCACTGCTTCACCGAGAGCCGGGAAGTGGCCGAGGCCGCGCTGGCGCTCGGCTTCTACATCTCGTTTTCGGGTATCGTCACTTTCCGCAATGCCAAAGAACTGAAGGAGGTGGCGAAGATCGTCCCGCTCGAGCGCCTGCTGATCGAGACCGACGCCCCTTATCTCGCTCCGGTGCCGCATCGCGGCAAGACCAACGAACCCGGCTGGGTCGTGCATGTCGCCGAGGAACTTGCCCGCCTGCGCGGCGAGCCCCTCGAACGCATCGAACAGGCCACCACCGACAACTTCTACCGTCTCTTCCGCCATGCTCAAGGTTTTCACTCCGGCCCCGCTTCCGCCCTGCAGGGCGTCTGATCCCGGGGCTTTCCTAGCCGTCGCCGGCGTGCGCCGCGCGGCGCTGGTGACGCTCGTCGTCCTCGGCCTTGCGGCCGGGGGGGCGCACGCCGGGAGCTACGACGACGCTCTGGCGGCGGCCCGCCTCGGTGATGCGCGCGCCCTCGCCAGCCTGCTCGATCGCGGCATCGACCCCGACACCGTCGATGCCCAGGGCAACACCTTGCTGATCCTCGCCGCCCGCGAAGGGCAGCGTGCTGCCGTCGATACTTTGCTGGCGCGGCGGGTGCGGATCGATTACCGCAACCTCGCCGGGGATTCGGCGCTGATGCTGGCCGTGCTCCGCGGCCACGACGACGTCGCGCGCGCCCTGCTGCAGGCCGGCGCGAAGGTCAATCACGAGGGCTGGGCGCCGCTGCACTATGCCGCCTTCGAAGGGCGCGAGGCCCTCGTCGATGCGCTCGTCGCCGCCGGGGCCGAAGTCAACGCCCCGGCGCCCAACCAAGCCACCGCGCTGTCACTGGCGGCGCGCAACGGCCATATCGGTGTCGTCCGCCGGCTGCTGGCGTTGCCGCAGACCGAGCTCAACGCGCTCACCGATACCGGCCTGTCGGCCGACGTCTGGGCCGAACGGCAAGGCAACACCGACATCGCCGCGCTGATCCGCGCCGAGCGTCAGCGCCGCGGCCTGCCCGCGCCGGCACTGCGGCTCAGGATCGAGTAGGGGCGGCGGCCGGCCCTGCCACCGGCGGGCGCGCAAGACCGTTTCGAACGAGGCGGTCGCTGCGCTGGCCCCCAGGGCGCGCAGGCGCGAGCCTGTTTCGATGCATGGTAAGCTCGTCGCGCTTCCCATTGTTCTGCACCGATGAACGCCTCTCCGCACTGGGCTGAACGTACGTTCCCGTTCCTCGGCTGGCCGCGCCTGTGGCGCCAGCACGGGGTGCGCGGCGACCTCGTCGCCGGTGTCACCGTCACCCTGGTGCTGGTGCCGCAGGCGCTGGCCTATGCGCAACTCGCCGGCCTGCCTCCCCATCTCGGTCTCTATGCGGCGTTGCTGCCGGCGCTGGTGGGCGCCTTGTTCGGTTCCTGCGGGGCGCTGTCGACCGGGCCGGTGGCGCTCACCTCTCTGCTTTCGGGGGCGAGCCTGCTGTCGCTGGCGCAGCCCGATACGCCTGAATTCATCGCGCTCGCGGTCGTGCTCGCGCTGCTGTCCGGGCTGATCCAGCTGGTGCTGGGCCTGCTTCGTGCCGGCTGGCTGCTGAACCTGTTGTCGCGTCCGGTGATGGCCGGCTTCATCAATGCCTCGGCGCTATTGATCGGCTTGTCCCAGCTGCCCGCGCTGCTCGGCCTGTCGCTGCCCCGGGCCGAGCATTTTCTGGTCGGGCTGTGGCACTTGTTCGCCGGCACCGATCCCTTCCACCTGGCGTCTGTGCTGTATGGCGGCCTGGCCTTGTTCGCGCTGGTTGCGCTGCGCCGGTTCGTGCCCCGCTTGCCGGGAGTGCTCCTGGTGGTGGCGTCGACAACCGCGGTCTCGGCGCTCACCGGGTTCGCCGCGCAAGGCGGCGCTGTGGTCGGTACGGTACCGTCCGGCCTGCCTTCCCTCGGCTTGCCGGTGATCGACTGGAACATGCTGGTGGCCCTGTTCCCGGCTGCGTTCGTGATCGCACTGGTGAGCTTCATGGAGGCAGCCTCGAGTGCGACCGTGATCACTGCCCGGACCGGCATGTCGTGGAACCAGAACCAGGAACTCATCGGCCAGGGGCTGGCCAAGCTGGCTGCCGCCGCGAGCGGTGCGATGCCGGTCAGTGCGTCGTTTTCACGCTCGGCGCTCAACCATGCCAGCGGCGCGCGTACCGGATTGTCGTCGCTGCTCACCGCCGCCGGCGTGCTGCTGAGCCTGCAGTATCTCACCCCGCTGCTGTGGCATCTGCCGATCGCGGTGCTCGCTGCGGTGATCCTGCTGGTGGTGGCCAACCTCATCGACTTTCACGCGCTGACCGGCGCATGGAAGGCCGGGCGCGAAGACGGTCTGGCGGCGGTGACCACTTTTTGCGCGACCCTCGTGTTCGCCCCCAACATCCAGAACGGCATCCTCACCGGACTCATGTTGTCGCTGGCGCTGATGCTCTACCGTGATATGCAGCCGCGGGTGGCCCTGCTCGGCATGCACCCGGACGGCACTTACCGGGACTTGAAGCGTTTCGGTCTCGAACACCCCCATCCCAATCTGGTCATCATGCGCTTCGACAGTCCGCTGACCTTCGTCACCGCGAAGTCTTTCGAAGAGGCGGCGGCACGTGCCGCCCAGGCCCAGCCCGAAGTTGAGTTCCTGCTGATTTCCGCGGCCGGCATCAACGCCATCGATGCCACCGGTCAACACGCGATTTCCGCCCTCCACGAGCGCCTGCGCCTGAAGGGCCAGGTGCTGGCCTTCTGCGGGCTGAAGAAGCAGGCCGTCGATGCGCTCGAGCGCACCGGGCTATGGGTGCGCTTGAGCGAACACGGGCAGTACCGCACCGAGCACCACGCGCTCGACGCCCTGCTGCCCCGTCTTTCCCGACCTTCCGGATAGAGGCGGGCCGCCCTTCGTGCGGAAGCCGGCAAAGAACGTCATCGATCCCGCCCCATCGGCCGCGTGCCGCTCATCCACTTGTCCGAGTCAGCGATGTCAGATATTTCCCCGGAGGCCGGCCGAGGGCTTTTTTGAACATGGTGATGAAGGCGGTGACCGATTCGTAGCCGAGTTCGGCGGAGACTTGCTGCACGCTGGCGCCAGCGGCCAGCCGGCGCAGGGCGACCAGGAGCTGCAATTGCTGGCGCCAGCGTCCGAAGCTGAGGCCGGTTTCGCGCAGCATCAGGCGGGCGAGGGTGCGCTCGCTGGTGGCGACGCGGGCCGCCCATTCGGGCAGGGTGGCGCGGTCGGCCGGGTTGCGGGTCAGGGCGTCGGCAATGTGGCGGATGCGCGGCTCGTCCGAGATCGGCAGATGAAGCTGTTCGACCGGCATGTTCGGCAACTCGTCGAGCAGCACGCGGGCGACACGGCCGGTGGCGCTGTCGGCAGCGTACTCGTGCGGCTGGTCGGCAAGGTGCTGGATCAGCTCGCGCACGAGGGGCGAAATCGCCAGCGTGCAGCAGCGGTGCGGCAGCGCGGTGGCGCCCGGCTCGACGAACAGCAGGCAGATGCGGGCGTTGGGCGTGACCCGGTTGCTGTGTGGCATCGCACCGGGCACCCATACCGCACAGTTGGGTGGCACCATCCACAGCGCATGGGGCACCTCGCAGCTGATGGCGCCGCGCAGCGCGAGCACGAGTTGCCCCTTGCGGTGCCGGTGCACCGGAGTTTCGTTGTCGTTCCTGGTCGTTTCGACCCGCAGGGCGATCGCCGGGCTGGTGATGCGGTCGGGGTCGAAGTGGCGCAAGGAGGCATCGAGGAGCATTGGCGTGGCTGTTTTTGGAGATTAATTGGCAATCTATCCAGATACTCCCGGCCGGTAAATCCGTAAGCTTGGCGGCATCGCACGTTTTTCCGGATGCCCCCATGAGCCAGGCCCGCCCCGTCCCCTCCGCCGCTCCGCGCACGGTAGTGCTGCTGATCGGCATCTTGCTGGTCGCCGCCAACCTGCGCGCGCCGATCACCGGGCTGGCGCCGGTGCTGGGCATGATTCAGGACGCCTTTGCGCTGAGCACCGCACACGCCGGCCTGCTTACCACCTTGCCGTTGCTGGCCTTCGCCCTGGTGTCGCCGGTGGCCCCCTGGCTGGCGCGCCGCTTCGGCCTGGCACGTGCGCTGTTCGCGGCCCTGGTGCTGCTCGCCGCCGGCGTGGTGCTGCGCTCGGCGGGGCCGGCGTGGAGCCTTTTTGTCGGCACCGCGGTGATCGGCGCCGGGATCGCGGTGGGGAACGTGTTGCTGCCGGCGCTGCTCAAGCGCGACTTCCCCACCCGGATCGCCAGCGTCACCGGCGCGTACGCGCTGGCGATGGGCGCCGCCGCCGCAGTGGCTTCGGCAACGGTGTTCCCGCTTGCGAGCGGCTTCGGGCTCGGTTGGTCGGGTGCGCTGCTGGCGATGCTGGTACTGCCGGTGGTGGCGATGCTGCTGTGGTCGCCGCAGCTCGGCGAGCGGGCCGCGGTCGCCCAGCCCGGTGGCGGGGCGCCGGCCGCGAGCCCGATCTGGCGTCATCCCCTGGCCTGGCAGGTGACGCTGTTCATGGGGCTCAACTCGTTCATTTATTACGTGATGATCGGCTGGTTGCCCGCGATCCTCGCCAGCCGCGGCTATTCGGCGGCCGAGGCCGGGTCGCTGCACGGCCTGATGCAGCTTGCCTCCGCGGTCCCCGGGCTGGTGCTGGGGCCGCTGATCCAGCGTCTGCACGACCAGCGGAGGGTCGCGCTGGCGACCTCGCTACTGGTCGCCGGCGCGCTGCTCGGCCTCCAGTGGCTGCCGCAGCTGGCCGGCCTGTGGGTGGCGTGCTTCGGCTTCGGCACCGGGGCCTGCATCATCCTGGCGCTGATGTTCATGGGGCTGCGCACCGAAAACCCGCGCCAGGCGGCCGCCCTGTCGGGAATGGCGCAGTGCGTCGGCTACCTGCTGGCGGCCTTCGGCCCGCCCCTCATCGGCGGGCTGCGCGACCGGTCGCAGGACTGGACCCTGGCGCTGACGGTGTGCCTGGCGCTGTCGCTGGCGATGGCCGCAGTCGGCATGCTGGCCGGACGCAACCGCCGTATCCGCAGTGCGAGCACGGCGGCGGGCACCCCGGCCGCCGGCTGAGGACGCCCCTGCCGTGCGTGCCCTTAGCGGGCTTCCCAGAGCTGATCGACCACCTTGCGGGAGATGGCGAGCAGGACCCGGCGGCGATATTTGACTCCGGTGATGGTGGTCCTGAGCACGTTGGAGGTCTTGCGCACCAGCTGGGCCAGGGTCTCGGCTGCCGCGTCGTCCCAGTTGCCGCCCACCAGCGCGTCGACCGGCACCATCAGGGGGGCGGAGTTGGAACCGGTGATGGCCACTCGCAGACCGGCGATCCGGTCCCCGTCACGATGCAGGGCGGCGGCGACGCCGGCCAGCGGAAAGTCGACGGCATCGCGGATACGCACCTTGGAGTAGGCGGCTTTCCAGCCACCGGTGGGCGGAACCTCGATCGCGGCGAGCAGTTCGCCCTTCTCCAGGGTCAGGTGCTCGGCGCCGCTTTCGCGGAACAACTGTGCCACCGGCACGGTACGTTTGCCGGCGGGGCCGACGATCTCGGCGTGGGCGTCGAGCACCATCAGCGCGGGGGCAACGTCGCCGTGATAGGTCGCGTAGCAGCGATCGCTCTTGACGATCACGTGACACTTGTCGCCCTTGTACTTGAGGCAATAGCCGTTGCCGGAGCGCCACCATTCGCTCTGGTTGTAGAAGGTGCAGCGCGTGTCCTGGCACAGGTTGCCGCCGAGGGTGGCGGCCGCGCGGTGGGTCGGCCCGGCGACCGATTCGGCCGCCTGGGCCAGGGCTGGCCAGGTTGTCCGGATGGCGTCGTGCTCGGCGATGGCCTCCAGGGTGGCGCCGGCGCCGAGGCGCAGACTGCCGTCGGCCAGCGTCGAGATGACGCCGAGGCCGTCGATGCCGGTCAGATCGACCAGCGCGGCGGGCTGGCCCAGGCCACGGCGCAGGTTGGGCAGCAGGTCGGTGCCGGCGCCCAGGGGAACGGTACCGTCGGCGGCCAGGGCGTTGACTGCGTCGGCCAGCGTGGCGGGACGGTGGGTGCGGAAATCGGTGAGGATGTTCATGCTGCGGCTTCCTTGGCGTCGAGCAGTTCAGTGATGCGGTCGGGGCTGAGCGGGAAATCGGTGGCGCGCACGCCCACCGCTTCGTACACCGCTTCGTGGATCGCGGGAAGGAATCCGGCCAGCATCCCTTCCGAGGCCTCCTTGGCGCCGAACGGGCCGTTGGGGTCCATGCTCTCGACGATGATCACCTCGATGTCGGGGCTCTCCACGATGGTCGGCACCCGGTAATCGAGGATGTTGCCATGGACCATGCGGCCGTTGTCATAGACCGTTTCTTCCGACAGCGCCTGCCCCATGCCCATCCACACGCCGCCTTGCGTCTGGCCTTCCACCGCCAGCGGATTGAGGGCCTTGCCCACGTCGACCGCCACCCACACCTTGTGTGCGGTGACCTTGCCGGTGATCTCGTCGACCGACGCTTCCACCACCTGGGCGGCGTAGCAAAAGCCCATGGTGGCGCCGATCGCGCTGCCGCGGATCTTCTTGTCGCCCTGGAATTCGGTCGGGCAGGTGTAGGTGCCCTTCACCGTGATGGTGCCGGAGTCGACCATCGCGGCCTTGACCACTTCCTGGAAGGTGAGGCCGGGGTCCTGGCTGCCCGAGACCATGAACATCTCGTCGATGACTTCGATGTCTTCCTCGCGGGCGTCGAGTTTCTTCGCCGCGGCCTTGACCAGGACGCCTTTGAGCTCTTCGGCGGCGGAAATCGAGGCGTTGCCCACCATGAAGGTGACGCGCGACGAATAGGAGCCGTTGTCCTTGGGCGTCAGCGCGCTGTCGGCGGAGATCACCCGGATGCGGTCGAGGCGCACGCCCAGCACTTCGGCGGCGACCTGCGAGGCCATGGTGTTGGAACCCTGGCCGATGTCGGCGGCGCCGGTGAGCAAGGTGATGCCGCCGTCGAAGTCGAGCTTCAGGTTGACGGTGGCGTGGGGCTCGCCGGTCCAGTGCTTCGGCGTCGAGGTGCCCGACACGAAGTGCGACAGCGCGATGCCGAGGCCGCGCCCCTTGGGTAGCTTGCCCTTGCGTTCTTCCCAGCCCGAGGCGGCCTTGACCTTCTCCAGGCACTCCGGCACGCCGTAGCTCATCACCCGCTGGGCGTACATGGTGACGTAGGGGATCTGCGGCAGCATGTTGATCTGGCGGATCTTGAGCGAGTCGATGCCCAGTTCCTCGCCCATTTCGGTGAGCAGCGCCTCGAACGCGGCGCGGGTATCGACCGTGCCATGGCCGCGCATCGCGCCGCAGGGCGGGGTGTTGGTGTAGACGCGCCAGGCGTCGTGCTTGATCGCCGGGATGTGGTAGAGCCCGTGCATCAGCGCGCCGGTGTAGAGGATGGTGATGATGCCGTAGCCGGCATAGGCGCCGCCGGCCTGGGTGGCTTCCAGCGCGAGGGCGGCAATCTTGCCGTCCTTTTTCAGGCCGATCTTCATCTTCACTTCGGTCCACGGCCGACCGCGGTGGGCGATGAAGGTTTCCTCGCGCGTCTGCAGCAGGCGCACCGTGCCCTTGGCCTTGCGTGCCAGCAGGCCGGCGATGATCTCGAAGTGCAGGGCCTCGGTGCGGGCGCCGAAGCCACCGCCGAGGAAGGGCTTGATTACGCGGATGCGGGCCGAGTCCATCTGCAGGCAGGCCGCCACCTTGAGATGCACGTAGTAGGGCACCTGGGTGGTGGTGTTGAGCGTGAGCATGTCGCGCACCGGGTCGTACTCGGCCAGGGTGGCGTTCAGCTCCATATGAACGTGGTTGACTTCGGCGAAGGTGTAGGTCTTTTCGCGGACCAGGTCGGCTTCGGCGAAGGCGGCGGCGACATCGCCGAACTCGGCGTGGACTTCACGCAGGATGTTGTTGGGCTTGTCGTCGTGAAGGGCGATCGCGCCTGCCTTCATCGCCGCCTTGGGCGTCATGTAGGCGGGCAGGACCTCGTAGTCGACCTTGATCAGGGCGAGCGCCTTCTCGGCGGTCACTTCGTCGACGGCGGCGACGGCCGCCACTGGGTCGCCGCGGTAGCGCACCTTGTCGCGGGCGAGCGGGTACTCGTTCTCGGCGATCGGCAGCACGCCGAACGGCACCGGGGTTTCGGCGCCGGTGCACACGGCGATGACGCCTTCCAGGGCTTCGGCGGCCGACGTGTCGATGGCGAGGATGCGGGCGTGGGCATGAGGCGAGCGCAGGATGCGCCCCACCAGGGCGTCGGGGGCGGCGATGTCGGCCGTGTACTTGGCCTTGCCGGTGACTTTTTCGACACCGTCCACCAGGGGCGTGCGGACGCCGACGGTGCCGTGCTTGGGGAATTTCGGGCTCATCGTGCGCCCTCCTCGCACAACCGGGCTGCGGCCGCGGTCTCGACCGACTCGATGATCTTCACATAGCCGGTGCAGCGGCAGAGGTTGCCGGCGAGCGCGGTCTTGATCTCGTCGCGCGACGGGGAGGGGTTCTTCCGCAGTAGTGCCTCCGATGCCATGATCATGCCCGGGGTACAGAACCCGCACTGGGTGCCGAGCTTTTCGTGGAAGGCGGCCTGGAGCTTGGACAGCGTGCCCTGGGTGGCCAGGGATTCGACCGTTTCCACCTTCTTGCCGGCGACCTGGTGGGCCAGGGTGGAACAGGCCAGGCGCGGCCGGTCATCCACGAGGACGGTGCAGGCGCCGCACTCGCCGCCGTCGCAGCCCTGCTTGGTACCGGTCAGGCCGACGGTTTCGCGCAGGTAGTCCAGCAGCAGCATGTTGTCGGGAACAAGGTCCTCACGGGCGCGCCCGTTGAGGGTCAGACGAAGGATGTTTTTCAAGGTTGACCTCCTATTCCCGCACATTGGCCGGGGTTTCACTATCTTGTTGGTAAAGCCGTTTCAGCAGGTCGATCAGCGTGCCGCGTTCGGCATCGCTGAGTCGGGCCGAAAAATCCTGATCCTGTCGCAGCACGGCCTGCTCGATGCGTGCCAGCGCCTGAACACCGGGTGTGGTCATGTGCAGGCAGTAGCGTCGACGGTCGGTCGGGGAGGCGTCCCGGACGATCAGTCCTTTCTCCTCGAGCTGGTTCACGACCTTGACGATCGAGGAGCGATCCACGTCCATTGCCACCGCGAGAGCACTCTGGCTCAGCCCGGGGTTGTTGGCGATCACCTGCAGCATCCCGTAAAGGCCTGGCGTGATGCCCTCGGTGGTGGTGATGGTCCGGGCGAACTGCCTGAACGCGGCGATCTGCCCGCGACGCAGATGAAAACCCAGCTCACCGGTCATTGGGCCATGGAAAACCTCCGCCAGGTCGCTGTTGGCTGGTTTGCCCCGGTGTTTGCGCATGAAATCCTCTCGATGACTCTGCGCAGATTGTTAACCAGGGCAACAAAATTGGCAACCGAATTGTTTGTGTAGGCAACAATTTTATTGCCCTCTTTTCAAACCGGCGGGATGATCGGAAAATCCGCAGGACGGGTTACCATCGCTGTCCGTCCCATCCGGATGCGGCCGAACGCCCAGCCTGGACGAGAGGCCGCCTGAATTCGCCACCGGAGGAATCCTGCCGCTGGCCGCCCCCGCCAACCGGAACAGACCCATGACCGAGACCGAGCGCCAGGCTTCTGACTACCTTCCGACCCTGCCTGACTGCGAATTGTCGGTGCGCCGGGTTTTCGGGCTGGACACCGACATGGTGGTGCCGGCCTTCAGCCAGGGCAGCGAGCATGTGCCGCAACTCGATGACACCTACCGCTTCGACCACGACACTGCGCTGGCCATCCTCGCCGGCTTCGCCTACAACCGGCGGGTCATGATCCAGGGCTATCACGGCACCGGAAAATCGACCCATATCGAGCAGGTGGCGGCGCGCCTGAACTGGCCGTGCGTGCGCATCAATCTCGACAGCCACGTCAGCCGCATCGACCTGATCGGCAAGGACGCGATCGTCCTGCGCGACGGCAAGCAGGTGACCGAATTCCGCGAAGGCATCCTGCCGTGGGCGCTGCAGCATCCCTGCGCCCTGGTGTTCGACGAATACGACGCCGGCCGCCCCGACGTGATGTTCGTGATCCAGCGCGTGCTCGAAGTCGAGGGTCGGCTCACCTTGCTCGACCAGTCGCGGGTGATCCATCCGCATCCCGCGTTCCGCCTGTTCGCCACCGCCAACACCATCGGCCTGGGCGATACCACCGGCCTCTACCATGGCACCCAGCAGATCAACCAGGCGCAGATGGATCGCTGGAACATCGTCGCCACCCTGAACTATCTCGAGCATGACGCCGAAGTGGGGATCGTCCTCGCCAAGATGCCCGCCTACGACACCCGGGAAGGGCGGGAGCGGGTCGGCGCCATGGTGATGCTGGCCGATCTCACCCGCAGCGGCTTCATCAACGGCGACCTCTCCACCGTCATGTCGCCGCGCACGGTGCTGACCTGGGCCGAAAACACGCTGATCTTCAAGGATATCCGCTTTGCTTTCCGGGTCACGTTCCTGAACAAGTGCGACGATGTCGAGCGCGCCGCGGTGGCCGAGTACTACCAGCGCTGTTTCGGTGAGGAACTGATCGATCCGCGGACGCCCTCGGCAGCGGCCTAGCGTCCATGGCGTACCAGCGCACCCGCCCGGAACGCGCGCCCGAAGCGCCGCCGGGCGTCCTTGGAAGGGCAGTTGTCAGCGCCTTTCGCGCCATGGCCGGGCCGGCCGCCGCCGACTCGGCGGGCACCCGCGCCCGCCTGACCGATCTTGCACAGCACTGCGTGACTGTGGAGGACATCGCGCGCCTGCGCGGGCAGGCCGATGCGCAGGCATTGCGTCTGCGCTATCACGATGCGTGCCTCCATGAGCGGACGATGCCGGCGGGCGAAGATGCGCGCGCCGTCTATGACGCCATCGAGCAGGCACGCGTCGAAGCCCTGGGAGGCCGCCGGATGGCCGGCGTCTCGGCCAACCTCTCCGCCCTGATCGAGCAGCACTGCCGGGCGAGGAAATTCGACCGGGCGACGAGCCGGGCGCAGGTGCCGCTAGCCGAAGCGCTGTACGTTCTGGCCCGCGAACGCTTCTGCGGCACGCCGCCGCCGCCCGCCGCGCGGACCATGGTCGAACTGTGGCGCCCCTTTGTCGAAGCGAGGGCCGGGCGCAACCTCGAGGCGCTCGGCGGGCGCCTGCACGATGAGGAGGCTTTCGCCGCGGGCTTGAATGCGCTGGTTGCGGCGCTGGAACTGGAAGGCGGCAGCGGCGAACCGGAGGAGGAGCGCAAACTCGGCCACCGCCAGGACGAGACGCACACCGAAGAGGCCCCGGAGCAGCGCCACGGGGCGGGGGAGGCTGCACAGAACGCCGACAGCCCGCATCGCCGGGTGAGCGCCGGCCGGGCCGCGGGCCGGCCGGGCGCGGCCGCCGAAGCGCTGTTTTCACCCGAGCGCGGGGCCGGAGAGGCCGGCGCGTCCGCTTCGCGCCGGCCTGTGCCGTCGTTGCCGGGGGGCCAGGCCTATCATCCCTACACCACCGCCTTCGACCAGACCGTGGATGCCGAAGACCTGTGCGAAGCCGGCGAGCTGCACCGGCTGCGCAGCCGGCTCGACCGCGAGTTGGTCCATTTCCAGCACCTCGTCGGCCGCCTCGCCAACCGCCTGCAGCGCCGCCTGTTGGCGAGGCAGATGCGGGACTGGGTGTTCGACCTCGAAGAAGGCTTGCTCGACACCGGCCGGCTCGACCGCATCGTCGTCAGCCCGGATCACGGCCTGTCCTTCAAGCTCGAAAAGGATTCCGATTTCCGCGACACCGCGGTCAGCCTGCTGATCGACAACTCCGCTTCGATGCGCGGCCGCCCGATCACGGTGGCGGCGATGAGTGCCGATATTCTGGCGCGCACCCTCGAGCGCTGCGGCATCAAGGTCGAAATCCTCGGGTTCACGACGCGCGCCTGGAAGGGGGGGCAGGCGCGCGCGCAATGGCAGCACGACGGTGAACCGGCCGACCCGGGGCGGCTCAACGATCTTCGCCACATCCTCTACAAGGCGGCCGACACCCCCTGGCGGCGGGCACGCAAGAACCTCGGCCTGATGCTGCGCGAAGGCCTGCCGAAAGAGAACATCGACGGCGAGGCCCTGCTCTGGGCGCATCGCCGCCTGATTGCCCGCCCCGAGCGCCGGCGCATCCTGGTGGTGATTTCCGACGGGGAGCCGGCCGACGATTCGACCTTGTCGGCCAACCCGGGGCACTATCTGGCGCAGCACCTGCGCGACGTGATCGCCTGGATCGAGCAGCGCTCCCCGGTCGAGCTGGTCGCGATCGGCATCGGCCACGACGTAAGCCGTTATTATCGCCGCGCCGTCACCATCGACGATGTCGACGCGCTGGCGGGCGTCATGCTCGAACAGCTGTCGGCGCTGTTCGAGGAAGAGCTGCGGCGCCCGCGGCCGTCCGCGCCCGGGAGTGGCCGGACGGTGCGCTGACGCCGTGACCGGCCCGATTCACGAAACGACAAGGAAACCCGATGAGCAGTTTGCCGAAATGCCCTGCGTGCAGTTCCGAATATTCCTACGAGGACGGCGCGATGTACGTCTGCGCCGAATGCGCGCACGAATGGCCGAAAACCGCGGCCGAAGACGGAGAGGAAGACGGACACGAGGCCGGGCGCGCGTTCCGCGATGCCAACGGCAACGTGCTGGAGGACGGCGACAGCGTCACCGTGATCAAGGATCTGAAAGTCAAAGGTTCGTCGCTGGTGGTGAAGGTGGGCACCAAAGTCAGGAACATCCGCCTGGTCGACGGCGATCACGACATCGACTGCAAGATCGACGGCATCGGCGCGATGAAGCTGAAGTCGGCGTTCGTGAAGAAGAGCTGAAGGCGAAGCCGCTTCCCGGCCGAGCGCGCGCCTCCACCGGGAAAGGGATGGGCGGCGCGGGCAGGCGGCGCCGCAAAGCGCCGGCCCCGCCGCGCCGGGCGGGAACTTCGGGCGGAGCGGGGCTTTCACACCGGCAGCGGGCAGCGGGCAGCGGGCAGCGGGCAGCGGGCAACGGGTGCGGGTAAAGCACGAGCCGGCTGCCGTCCGTGTCCGCCCCTGTAATACACTCGACCCTCCCCCGCACAGAACCCGACCACACGGTGCAGCCATGAGCGTCCTCGAAGCCGTCCGGCCCCTGCACGGCAAACTTACCGCCATCCGGCGCGACCTCCATGCCCATCCCGAGCTGGCGTTCAAGGAGCATCGCACTGCCGAACTCGTCGCCCGCCATCTGCAGCAACTGGGGATCGAGACCCATTGCGGCATCGGCGGTACCGGCGTCATCGGCGTCGTTCGCGGCGGACGCGGCCTGCGCGCGATCGGCCTGCGCGCCGACATGGACGCGCTGCCGATCACCGAGCGCAACACTTTCGCCCATGCGTCCACCGTCCGCGGCTGCATGCACGCCTGCGGCCACGACGGACACACCACGATGCTGCTCGGTGCGGCCGAGGCGTTGGCGGCACGGCGTGATTTCGACGGCACCGTGTATCTGATCTTCCAGCCTGCCGAGGAGGGCGAGGGCGGGGCGGCGGCGATGATCGCCGACGGCCTGTTCGAGCGCTTCCCGATGGAGGCGGTGTTCGGCATGCACAACTGGCCGGGCATGGAAGCCGGCAGCTTCGCCGTCCACAGCGGTCCGGTGATGGCCAGCGCCGATCGTTTCGACGTCTGTTTCACCGGCGTCGGTGCGCACGCGGCGATGCCGCACCTGGGCACGGACCCGCTCCTGGCGGGGGCGGCCTTCGTGCAGGCGGTGCAGGCCCTGGTCAGCCGCCGCGTAGACCCGATCGACGCGGCGGTGGTGTCGGTAACCCGCTTTCATGCCGGCGAGGCCTATAACGCGATTCCCGACCGTGCCGAGCTGTGCGGCACGGTGCGCACCTTCTCCGCCGAAGTGCGCGACATGCTGGAGCAGGGGCTGCGCCAGGTCGCCGAAGGGGTCGCCGCGAGCCACGGCGTGCAGTTCGATTTCGGCTACCGCCGCGGCTATCCGCCGACGCACAACACCGCGCCCGAAGCAGCGTGCTGCGCCGAGGCCGCGCGCGCGGTCGCGGGCGCCGGGCGGGTAGCGGTCGATGGCCGCCCGAGCATGGGGGCGGAGGATTTCGCCTACTACCTCGAGCATAAGCCGGGGGCCTATGTGTGGATCGGCAACGGCCCCGGGACGGGCGGGTGCACGCTGCACAATCCGAACTACGACTTCAACGACGAGATCCTGAGCGTGGGCGCGGCCTACTGGTGCGAACTGGTGCGCACGCTGCTCGCCCCGGTGGAGCAGGGCCGGGGGCGATGATGCGGAACCTGCGTCTGGCCTGGCGGATGATGCTGCGCGACCTGCGCAGCGGCGAGCTGCACCTGCTCGGGCTGGCGATCGTGATTGCGGTGGCGAGCCTGACCAGCGTCGGCTTTCTCGCCGACCGCGTCGGCCGTGCGCTCGACCGCGAGGCCAACCAGCTGCTCGGTGGCGATTTGCTGCTGCGTGCCGATCGTCCGTGGCCGGCGCACTTTGGCGAAGAGGCGCGCGCACGCGGCCTGCAGACCGCGACCACGGTGTTGTTCACGAGCATGGCGGGAACCGCGGAAACGGTTGCGCTGACGGGCGTGAAAGTGGTGGAGGCGGGCTACCCGCTGCGCGGTACGATCCGCATCGCGCCCGGGCCGAATCAGGCCGACGCCGCCGCCGGGCGCGTGCCCGAGCGCGGCGAGGTGTGGCTCGACGAGCGCCTGTTCGCCGAACTCGGGGTCGAGACCGGGCAGTCCGTCGGGCTCGGCGAACTCCAGTTCCGCGTCGGGGCGATGATCGGTTTCGAATCCGACCGCGGGGCCAACTTCTTCAGCCTGCTGCCGAGAGCGGTTTTCAACCTCGAGGACCTCGCGGCCACCGGCCTGATTACCGAAGGCAGCCGAGCGACCTGGCGCTTGCATGTGGCCGGAGCGGCGGAAACGGTGGCGGCCTACGAGCGCTGGGCGCGCGCCCGTCTGGAGCGGGGGCAGGCGGTGGAGGGGGTCGATGACGCCCGTCCCGAAGTGCGCGCCGCGCTTGATCAGGCACAGCGCTTCCTGCGCCTGGCGGCGCTGCTCGCGGTGATCCTGGCCGCGGTCGCGGTGGGGCTGTCGGCGCGCCGTTTCATGGCCCGCCACCTCGACGGCTGTGCGGTGATGCGGGTGCTCGGTGCACGCCAGGCTCAGGTGCTGGGGATCGTGATCGGCGAATTCGTGCTGTTCGGCGTGGCCGCGGCGGCGGCCGGTTCCGCGCTGGGCTGGGCGGTGCAATGGGGCTTGGCGGGGGGACTGCGCGAGCTTCTGGCGACCGAACTGCCCGCGCCCTCGTGGCTGCCGCTGGCCCATGGGCTGGTGGTGGGCATGGCCTTGCTCGCCGGGTTCGTGTTGCCGCAGCTGCTGCGCCTGGGCCGGGTCAGCACGCTGCGCGTATTGCGCCGCGAGTTTGCGTTTGCCGAGCCGGTTTCCGGCACGGCCTGGGCGCTGGGGCTGGGCGCGCTGCTCGGCCTGGTGTTCTGGATCGCGGTCGATGTGCGCCTCGGGGCGATGGTCGCGGCGGGCTTCGTGGCGGCGCTCGGCGTGTTCGCGCTGGCGGCGTGGGGCGTGTTGTGGTTGGCCGGCCGGCTCAAGGGCGAGGGCAGCCTGCGCGGCGGGGGCTGGCGCTACGGTGTGGCCGCGCTCGGCCGTCGCATGAGCGCCAGCGTGATCCAGGTGGTGGCGCTCGGCCTGGGCATGACCGCCCTGTTGCTGCTGACCCTGGTCCGTGCCGACCTCCTCGACAACTGGCGGCGGATGGCCCCGGCCGACGCCCCCAACCGCTTCGTCATCAATATCCAGCCCGCTCAGCGGGCTGGAGTCGGCGAGCTGTTTGCCGCTGAAGGGCTGCCGGTGCCGGAAATCCAGCCGATGATCCGCGGCCGCATGGTGGCGATCAACGGCCGCCCGGTCGACCCGGACGCCTTCGACAATCCGCGCACCCGCCGCCTGGCCGAGCGCGAGTTCAACCTGTCCTACGCTGCCGAACTGCCCGCCGGCAATGCGGTGGAGGCGGGGCGCTGGCACGGCGCTGAGCGTGTGCCGCAGTTCTCGGTGGAAAAAGGGCTGGCGCAGACGTTCGGCCTGGAAGTGGGCGATCGGGTGGCCTTCGACATCGGCGGAACGCGGATCGAGGCCCCGCTCACCAGCGTGCGCCGGCTCGACTGGGATTCGATGCGGGTGAACTTCTTCTTCATCGCCGCGCCGGGCCTGCTCGAGGAGCAACCGGCGAGCCTGATCACCAGCTTCCACCTGCCGCCTTCGGCCCACGGCTTCACCACCCGCTTGATCGAGCGCTTTCCCAACCTCACTGTCATCGATGTCGCCGCGGTGCTGGCCCAGGTGCAGTCGATCACCGACAAGCTGATCGTGGTCGTCCAGTTCGTGTTCGGGTTCGCCGTGCTCGCCGGTCTGGTCGTGCTGTACTCGGCCTTGCAGGCTACCCACGACGAGCGTGAATACGAGCTTGCGATGCTGCGCACCCTGGGCGCACGCAACCGCCAGGTGCGCCAGGCGCTGCTTGCGGAGTTCCTCGTCCTCGGCGGCGTCGCCGGGGGGCTGGCCGGCCTCGGTGCGAGCGCGATCGGCTGGGTGCTCGCCGAGCAGGTCTTCAAGATGCCTTATCTCCCCGCTCCGGGACCGGTCTTGGTCGCTGCGCTGTGCGGCGCCGCCGGCGTGGTCGGCGGGGGCTGGCTGGGCACGCGCACGCTCCTGTCGCGTCCGCCGCTGGCGAGCCTGCGCGCGCTCGGCTGAAGCCCCTGCGCCGAAGGTACCGTCCGACCCTATGCCGTCCAACCCTATGCCGCCCAGCCGTCGCCCGCGCAACTCCAGAAGCTGCTTCGATGACTCAGACTGAAATGATTTTTGCCGCCCTGCTCGGCGCGGCGGTGCTACTGTCGGCCTGGCTGCTGCTGCGCAGCTTCGCCCACGAGCGCGACCTGCAGCAGCGCCTGGCGGAGGTGCTGTCCGAGCAGCTCGACGACCGCCTGGCGGCCCAGCATCGTGAAATCCTGCGCGATCTGCACGAAGGCCTGGCGCGCCAGAGCGACCGCATCGGCGAACACGCGCGCGCCGACCGTGATCTGCTGCAGCGCGGCCTGAGCGCGGCGTCGCTGCAGTTGTCGCGCGGCATGCAGGCGCTGACCCAGAGCGTCGACGGACGTCTGGATACCTTGTCCGGGCAGGTGAACCAGCGCCTCGACGAAGGTTTTCGCAAAACCAACGAGACCTTCGCCAGCGTGATGGCGCGGCTGGCGACGATCGACGAGGCGCAGAAGAAGATCGATGGACTGACCACCAACGTCGTCAGCCTGCAGGAGCTGCTCGGCGACAAACGGGCGCGCGGCGCCTTCGGTGAAGTCCAGCTCGAGGCTCTGGTGCACAACGCCTTGCCGCCCGATGCCTATGCCTTCCAGCAGATGCTGCCCAACGGCACCCGCGTCGATTGCCTGCTGACGCTGCCGGCGCCGACCGGCAAGGTGGCGGTGGACGCGAAGTTCCCGCTGGAAAACTACCACCGCATGTTCGACGCCGATGCCGCCGAGCTCGACCGCCGGAGCGCGCAGCAGGCGTTCCGTGCCGACGTCAAGCGCCACGTCGATGCGATTGCGGGCAAGTACATCCTCCCCGGCACGACTTCCGACGGGGCGGTGCTGTTCCTGCCGGCCGAGGCGGTGTTCGCCGAAATCCACGCTTACCACCCGGAGGTCGTCGCCTACGCCCAGCACAAGCGGGTGTGGATCGTGTCGCCGACGACGCTGATGGCAGTGCTCAATACCGCGCGCGCAGTGCTCAAGGATGTCGAGACGCGCAAGCAGATCCACGTCATCCAGGATGCGCTCGCCAGACTGGCGAAGGATTTCCAGCGTTTCGACGAACGCATGGCCGCGCTTGCCCGCCATATCGAGCAGGCCAGCCGCGACGTGCAGGATGTGCACACTTCCAGCCGCAAGATCAGTGCCCACTTCCAGAAGATCGAGTCGGCGCAGCTCGATGAACTCGACGCGCCCGACGTCGAGGAACGGACGCGAACTTGATCGCGAACAGGGAGCCGCCGCCTCCCTCCCTGTATCGTGCCAGCCATTCAGACTCTCGAGCCAGGCTTTCAACCTATGTCTTCGATTCCCTTCCCGATCCTCTTCATCATGCTGGTGTTCTTCACCATGTGGCTGATCCTGCGCAAGTTCCACCGCATCGAGGAGAAAAAGCGGAACCTGCCCGAACGCGGCGCCTATCTCCAGGCTCATGCGCAGTCCGACGCGCGCTGCATCGCCTGCGGCGCGACCGAACTCGAGGACCAGGGACTGACCCACGGCGAGGACGAGCGCCGGATCGTGTCCTGCGGCAAGTGCCGGACGCTGCTCTATCGCTTCGTCCGCCCGGCTGCCGAGTAGCTCCGCCACGGCCCGGCTTCCCCCTGGCAGCCGTTGCCGGGCTACGGTTCAGGGGCTTGGTGCCGGGCCGGGGGCGGGGAGACGTTCGGGTTCGTCGGAGGCCGGTTCGCCCTGCTCGTTGAGCAGGTCGTGCAGCCAGTGGCCGTGGCGGTTGGCCTTGGTGTGCAGGTAGCGCTGGTTCTGCGCCGTCACTGCGCCGTAGATCGCCTGGCGGGCGACGACGTTGATGCCGGCGCGCTGGAGCGCCTCGACCTTGCCCGGGTTGTTGGTCAGCAGCAGTACCTTGGGGATGCCGAGTGCTTCGAGCATCTCGTGGGCGACGCGGTACGTGCGCTCGTCCTTGGAAAAGCCGATCACCTGGTCGGCGTCGATGGTGTCCAGCCCTTCGTCCTGCAGGCCGTAGGCGCGCAGCTTGTTGGCGAGGCCGATGCCGCGCCCCTCCTGGGTCAGATACAGCAGGACGCCGCCGCCCTGGGCGCGGATCGCGGCCACCCCGCGGCGCAGCTGTTCGCCGCAGTCGCAGCGCAGGCTGCCGAAGAGATCTCCGGTCAGACAGGACGAATGCAGGCGCACCGGTACCGCATCCGGCCAGCGTGCGCGCTCGCCGATGACGATGGCGACATGCTCGTGCATGCCGTCGGCTTCGCGAAAGAGAATGAAGCGGCTGTCGTCAGCCTCGGACAGCGGCACACGCGCTTCGCTCACCCGCCTGAGCTGGCCGGAGCCGCTCTGGCACAGGCGCAAGGCTTCGCTGACATCGACCGCGAGCAGCGTGCCGTCGGCGACTTCAGCGGCGGCCGCCGCCGCCCGTGCCGGCAAGACCGGGCAGGCGATCGCTGCCGGCACCAGCTGGGCGCGGGCGAGCAGGCGGACTGCGGCGTCCTCGCAGCGTTCCGCCGGTCTCGCCGTGCATGCCGCAGGCAGGCGGGCGCCGCGTGTCCACGCCAGCTCGCGCAGTGCCTCGCACGTGGGCAGGGATTCGAAAGCGAGCGCCTGGGCGTCGCCGTCCACCGTCCGCCCCAGAGCGGCCATGCGGTGGCGGCTGAGCACCAGCTGTGCGGTCGACCCGGCAAGTGCCTGGAGCGCGGCGAGCGCGTCGTCGCTCAGCCCTTCGACCGCCTGGACGAGGACGCTGCGGTCGGTGTCGCGCAACAGGATGGGAAGGCCGCGTCGCAGGTCGAAAATTGCACGCTCGGCTTGGCGCATTGCTTGTTCTCCGTTCGGATGTTCGGGCCCGTCGTTCGAGCGGGGCGGGTCAGGGCGGGTCAGGGCGGGCCGGATCGGGTGGGATCGAGTGGGGCTCGATATCGATTGTGGGCGATTGTGGGTTGAATCGCTTTTAACAGATTGGGGCGGAGCGCGCATTCTGCAAGCGGCCGGCAGCGCGGTGGGCGAACCGTGCCCGCAGCGGGGAAAGGCGCCAGCGAGGGCGGCGGCGGGGCAGTGAGAGCGGCGGCCGCGGATCGAAGCCGCCTGTGCGCCCGTGCCGCGGTGCCTGCCCGGGCCGGCGCCGGCTCAGCCTCCGATGTAGGACATTTCGATCTTGCGCAGGGCGGCGGTTTCCGCGGTGCGCAGCTCCGAATAGCGGTCTTCGCGCCGCTGCCACACGCCGGCGATCGCGGCGTCGAGCGTGGCGTCGTCGACCCCCTGGCGCAGCAGGGCGCGCAGGTCGTGGCCGGCGTGGGCGAACAGGCAGGTGTACAGCTTGCCTTCGGTGGACAGGCGGATGCGGGTGCAGCTCGAGCAGAACGCCTGGGTCACCGAGGAGATCACGCCGACCTCGCCGCCGCCGTCCTTGTAGCGCCAGCGTTCGGCGACTTCGCCTGCGTAGTTGGGATCGATCGCTTCGAGCGGGAACAAGCGGTCGATGCGGGCGATGACTTCGCGCGAGGGCAGGACTTCGTCCATCTTCCAGCCGTTGGAGGCGCCCACGTCCATGAACTCGATGAAGCGCAGGATATGGCCGCTGTGGCGGAAGTGCCCGGCCATCGCCTCGATGTCGCTGTCGTTGGTGCCGCGCTTGACCACCATGTTGATCTTGATCGGCCCCAGCCCGGCGACCCGCGCCGCCTCGATGCCTTCGAGCACTTTTTCCACCGGGTAGTCGGCGTCGTTCATGCGCCGGAACAAGGCGTCGTCGAGCGCATCCAGGCTCACCGTGACCCGGTGCAGGCCGGCGTCCTTGAGGCGCTGGGCGAGCCTGGGCAGCAGCACGCCGTTGGTGGTGAGGGTGATCTCGACGCCGTCGAGCTTCGCCAGCATGCCGATCAGGCGCTCGATGTCCTTGCGCAGCAGCGGCTCGCCGCCGGTGATGCGGATCTTCCTGACGCCGTGGGCGACGAACAGGCGCGCTACGCGCAGGATTTCCTCGAAGCTCAGCAGTTCGCGCCGGGGCAGGAAGGCGTGGTCGTCGCCGAACACTTCGCGCGGCATGCAGTAGATGCAGCGGAAGTTGCAGCGGTCGGTGACCGAGATGCGCAGGTCGCGCACATGACGCCCGCGGCGGTCGGACAGCAGTTCTCCGGCGCTGGGGCTCGGGCCGGCATCGGGCGGAGGGAGGGGGGCGGCAGCCTCGTGGATGGGGATGACTTTCATGATAGCCATTGGAAGCGGATGCCCTGATTATCGGTACAGGGGCAGGATGGTGCAAGGCGGGCCATGATGCCGGCAGGGAATCGGCGCAAGCGGCGGGCGAAGGCGCCCCGGGAGCAGGGCGCTGCGGCAGGGCCGGGCCGGAAGAGGGGGAAGCGGGCAGTGTATCATTGCGCTCCGGACCGATCCGGCACCTGGAGAAAAACGAACATGGCCGAACTCGTGCCGCTGCCGGCGACGACACTGCGTACCCGCTGCAACCCCGCCTGCTTCAGCTTCGATACCACCGAATCCCTTGCCGACCATGCCGGCGACCTGGGGCAGGAGCGCGCCGTCGAGGCGATCCGCTTCGGCCTGGCGATGGGCCACAGCGGCTATCACGTGTTCGTCCTCGGTGAGACCGGCAGCGGCAAGCATGCGACCACCTTCCGCTTGCTGCGCGAGCGCGCCGCGACCGAGCCGGTGCCGCCCGACCTGTGCTACCTGCACAATTTCGACGAGGCCCTCAAGCCTTGCCTGCTGACGTTGCCCGCCGGCCGCGGCGCAGCACTGCGCGCGCACATGCAGACCTTCATCCGCGAACTCGGTCCGGCGCTGGGCGCCGCACTCGACAGCGATGCCCACACCGAGCGTGTCGAGGCGCTGCAGAGCGCGCACAAGGCGCGTGAGGAAGGCGCGCTGCGTGAGCTCGGCCAGGCCTGCGGGGCCGAAGGCATCTCCCTGCTGCAGACGCCGGAAGGTTTCGTGTTCGCGCCCACGCGCGATGGCGAGGTGCTGTCGCCGGAAGCGTTCGAGGCCCTGCCGGAGGCCGAGCGCCACGAGATCGAAGGCCGGGTCAGCGCCTGGAGCGAGAGGCTGGAAGACCTCCTCAACGAATTTCCCGGCTGGCGCAAGGCGGTGCGCGAGTCGATCGAGCGCGCCGAACACGAAGTGCTGGGGCCGGCGGTGTCGCACCTGCTGCGCGGCGTGCGCGAGGCCCATGTCGACCTGCCCGAGGTGCTGGCGTTTCTCGATGCGGTGGCGCTCGACGTGCTCGACAGCGCGATCAAGGGCACGATGCTCGACGAGGAAGAAGACGAGGTCGCCGAGCCCGAGGAAAGCACCCGCTACCATCGCTACCAGGTCAAGCTGCTGGTCGACCATTCGGCCTCGCAGGGCGCGCCGGTGGTGTTCGAGAACAATCCCGGCTACGGCAACCTGATCGGGCGCATCGAGCACATCGTGCAGCAGGGCAACCAGGTCAGCCACTTCAACCTGATCCGCGCCGGGGCGCTGCACCGCGCCAACGGCGGCTACCTGGTGCTCGATGCCGAGCGCCTGCTGGCCCAGCCTTTCGCCTGGGAAGGGCTCAAGCGCTGCCTGCGCGCGGGCGAGATCCGCATCGAGCCGCCGGCCGAAGCCCAGGGCTGGAGCGGGGCGCTGACGCTCGAGCCGCAGGCGCTGCCGAGCGCGCTGAAAGTGGTGCTGATCGGCGACCGCGACGTCTATTACCTGCTGATGGAGCACGACCCGGAGTTCGCCGACCTGTTCAAGGTTGCGGCCGATTTCGATGACGATCTGCCGCGCACGCCGGAAAACGAGTGCGAATATGCCCGCCTGATGGCCCTGCTGGCGCGCGGGGCGAAGCTGCTGCCGATCGAGCGCAGCGGCGTCGCCCGCCTGGTGGAGGAGGCGTCGCGCCTGGCCGAGGACGCCGGCCGGCTGTCGCTCAACACCCGCGCGCTGTCCGACCTGATGCGCGAGGCCGACTACCATGCCCGCCTGAAGGGCCTGACCGCCACCGGCCGCGCGGAAGTCGAGGCGGCGCTCGCCGCGCGCGCGCGGCGCTGCAACCGCTACCCGACCCGGGTGCGGGAATCGATTCTCGACGGGACGACGCTGATTTCCACCGACGGCGAGCGCGCCGGCCAGATCAACGGCCTGGTGGTGGTGGAGCTGGCCGCCGAGCGCTTCGGCCATCCGGTGCGGATTACCGCGACCGTGCGCATGGGCGAAGGCGACGTCGTCGACATCGAGCGCGAGACCGAGCTGGGCGGTGCGATCCATTCGAAAGGGGTGCTGATCCTGTCGGCCTTTCTCGCCGCGCGCTATGCCCGGCACCAGCCGCTGTCGTTGTCGGCGAGCCTGGTGTTCGAGCAGTCCTACGCGCCGGTCGAGGGTGACTCTGCGTCGCTGGCCGAGCTGTGCGCACTGTTGTCGGCGCTGACCCAGATCCCGATCCAGCAGCGCTTTGCGATCACCGGTTCGGTGAACCAGTTCGGCGAAGTCCAGGTGATCGGCGGCGTCAACGAAAAAATCGAAGGCTTCTTCGACCTGTGCGCTGCGCGCGGGCTGGACGGTTCGCACGGCGTGGTGATCCCGGCTGCGAGCGTGCGCCACCTGATGCTGCGCGAGGATGTGGTGCAGGCGGCCGCCGAAGGGCGTTTCCATATTCATGCGGTCAAAACCGTGGATGAGGCGATGACCGTGCTCACCGGGATCGAGGCCGGCGAGCCCGATGCGAAGGGCGTGATTCCGAAAGGTACGCTCAATCACAAGATCGCCACCGTCCTCGCCGAAATGACGGCCGCACGGCACGCGTATTCCGAGACCGAGGGCGCGGCGGGCGCGCGCCAGCATCGCCGGCGGCACGGCGTCTGACAAGGCGCGCTCCCGTTGCGCAGTCTTCACCGCAGGCCGACGATCATGCTCAGCAGCAGGGCGAGCACCGCCATCAGCGCGAGCCACGCGGCGACCCCGGTGGCGAGCACGAAGCTGCCCAGCAGGCGCGACTTGGCATGGTCGTCGAGCTTGAACAGCGGCTCGATGCCGTGGTAGATGAGCGCTGCCGAAGCCACCCAGGCTGCAGCCAGCGCAATGCCGGCCACCCACATCGAGGGGATGAAGAGCACCAGCGCGCAGAGCCACAAGGGCGTCGGCGCCACCGCGGCGAGCATGAACGCGTCGTGGAAGTCCGGGCGCGTGCCGATGACGTCGCCCATCTGCTGGATCACGCTGGCCATCAGCGGCACCATCAGCAGCTGCGCGCCAAAAAAGGCGACGAACACGGCGCCCGCCTCGAACGCGGTGATTTCCGGGACGGCGGCGGGAAACACTGCGCCGGGGGTCACGAACATCGAGTACAGCAGCATCGCCGGCGGAATCAGCGACATCGGCACCACGTACATCAGAAAGACCCGCATCACCGACGGATGGATGCGGACCAGGTCCGACCATCCTTCGGAATACGAGTACAGCATCTTCGGCAAATCATGGACATGCATGATCGTCTCCTCGGCCATCGATTCCCCTCGAGGCCTCCCCTGTGCTGCGTGAGCGAACCCGTGCAGTAGACCATGTTCCGGAGCGTTCGTGCCGGCAGGGCAGGACTCGACGACCGAGTTGCGTTTGAAGGTCGCCGACTTGCAGACGGGCAGACGCAGCACCCTCTTCTACATCCCGGCTCAGCGTTCCAGAAAGTCCCGTGGCAGGACAACCGGAATTCGGCGATAGGGGTTGAGCGTCGGCAAGTCCTCATCGCTGCTGACCACGACATCGGCCGAGCAGGCAAGGGCCAAGGCCAGGAACTTGTTGTCGCGCGGGTCGCAGCAAGGCTCCTGAAGCATCGTCTCGTCGGCCTCGGAAACGTGGAACAGCCGTGCGTGCCGGCGGTAGAGGTCGACGAACTGCTGGCGTAGATCGCGATCGAGGTAGCGGTCGAACTTCTCTCGCGACATGACCTCACCGAGTTCGGCAAGCGTCGAATCGGAAACGCACAATTCGGCTTGCGCGATAGCCTTCAGAAAAGCCTGGCGCGGGATCGATGTGGGGCGAAGGGCTGCGCTGACGAGCGTGCTGGTGTCGAAGACAACACGCTTAACGAAGTTCATTCACCATCCGCTGCACATCACTGTCGGACAGGTCGAGCGCCTCGGGTTTCAGGCGCGCATCCGCGGAGCGGAAGAAGGCCTCGAAATCGCTGACAACGCGTTCGCGCTGCTCACGGACAGCCAGCAACTCCTTCATGTCTGCGGGCGACAGGACAAAAGCCACCGGGCGACCGCGACGGGTGATGGTGACCGGTTCGCGCTGGGCGCTGTCGATCAACTCGCCGAAGCGATTCTGGGCCTCGACGGAGGTCACGGTGCGCATGATTAGTCTCCTGGCTGAAATAGCTAACATGGAAATTATAAGCAAAACATGGGGATCTGGGCGAAAGGATGCGGAGGGAGCAGTGCGCGGCAGGCCTCGAAGAAGAGCCGCACGTGGGTCGGGCGCCCGCGCCCGGCGATGATGACCGGTCCGGCCATCGCCGCCTTCTTGGTGCGTCCGGGCTGGCGGCTAAACGCCCGGCTCACAGGGCGGTGGTTGGCATGATCGGATCGGTGATCAGGTGCGTGAGGCAGCTCGCCTGCGGTGGTAGTGGCTGTGTAGTCCGGTCGCGGAGCGAGCCCCAAGATCCGGAGGGTGACAGGGGATGGACGCGGGGCGTGAAGCCCGCAGAAGCCACTAGAACGGCGTAGTTCGGCCAGGGCCGAACATCAGGAGGGGATAGGTGGTGCAGGGCGACCAAAAACGGCCCCTGATGCCCGCTCTGAGACCCCGTGAACGAAAAATGTCATCCTGAAGGATGGCACTCTCGTTTGATCCTAAAAACCTCAGTTATCCCACGCCGTTTATATGATCTGGCAGCAGCCGGAGGGGGTGCGGTGGCCCGATGGCCGTGAAGGGGGGCGCAGCCCGCATGCCCGCGCGCCTCGCGGGTCGCGTGCTGCTCGCCGACGACGAGGAGATGGTGCGGGCCTTCCTCCGCGAACTGCTCGAAGGCGGGGGACTGAGTGTCGAGGCGGCGACCGACGGCCGGGAAGGGCGGGCCATGTTTGCCGCCGATCCCGCCGCATTCGATGTCGTGCTCACCGACCTGACCATGCCCCACCTGACCGGGCTGGCGCTCGCCGATGCGATCCGGCGCCTGTCGCCGGCGACGCCGGTGATGCTGTTCTCCGGCTATGCCGATGGCGTCGGCGAGGAGGTGTTGCGCGCCGCGGGTGTGCGTCTGGTGTTGCCCAAGCCGGTCGAGCCTTCGGCCCTCTATGCCGCGCTGACCGAGGCGCTCGGCCCGCGCCGGCCGGACTGAAGCCGGTCATCGGGACGGTCGGCGGGGTGGCCTGTGCCAGCGGCCGTTCGACCGCCAGGCCGCAGTCGGCGATCACCCCGGGCACGCGCGAGATCAGGAAGGAGACGTGGAAACCGCAGAGACGAAGAAGCCGCCGGTACGACGATGCGGCAGACTGCGCCACCGGGCTGGTTCGGGGGGCGCTGCGGGCCCGCGCTGGGCGGGTCCGCGCGCGGACCACAGGCCTACTGGCCGAGCTTCGCCCGTGCCAGTCGTGCAAGCTGGCGGTCGTGTGTCCCGGCGAGCAACCACTGCGCCAGCATCGCCCCCATCAGCGCCATCAGCATGTCGGCCTGGGCATCCCAGGGGTCGCCCTGGGTGCCGAGGAACTCTACCGCGCCGCCGCCCCAGAACACTGCCGAGGCCCACTCGACCAGCTCGTACAGCGCGCTGATGCCGAGGCAGCTCAGCGCAAGCAGGACGAACAGCCACTTGCCCGGGCGCAGCGGCGAGGTGCGCAGCAGCAGCTCGCGGCCGAGGATGGCGGGTGTCACGCCCTGGAAGAAATGGCCGAAGCGGTCGTAGGGGTTGCGCGCGAGATCGAACCAGTCCTGTACCACGAAGCCGATCGGCACGCGTGCATAGGTGTAGGTGCCGCCGAGGATCAGGACCAGCGCGAAGAAGGCGATGAGGCCGCAGGTGAGCGGCGTGAGCGGAAAGCGGCGGGCGCTGAGGACGAGGATCGGCAGCGCGATCAGCACCGGCATCACCTCGGCCCACCATACGCCGCGGTCGTGAGGCGCCACGCCCGAGGCGAGGAGGGCGGCGAGGACGAGGATCAGCAACACGATACGCAGGCTCATGTCAGCGCACCACGCTGGCGGCCTTCGTCGCATCGACGGTGACCTCGGTTGCTGCCGCCATCTGCGCGCCGGCGTCGCCATCGCCATCGACCTCGGTGCGGGCAGTGCCCGACCCCACCACTGTGCCACGCCCCAGATCGATCAGCGTGATGCGGGAGGCCATCTCCTGGCTCGAGCTTCCGCCACCGCAGCCGATCGGCAGCAAGTGCCCCTGGATCCGGCTGAACTCCATGGAACGCCTCCCACGTCATCGGGTGCTGTGCTGGGCTCCGATTCTAACGGGCTACGTCCGATCCGGCGCGGGCTTTCTGCCGCAGGGCTTTCTGCCGCAGCGCGCACTTTACGCAAGGCGCCGGATCAGGGAGGCGGCTGCGTTGTGCTACCGATCGGCGAGCGCCCGCGCGTGATGGCGCAGGTGGTCGTCGATGAAGCTGGCGATGAAGTAGTAGCTGTGGTCGTAGCCGGGCTGCAGGCGCAGCGTCAGCGGATGGCCGGCTGTATTGGCCGCGGCCTGCAGCGCTTCGGGCTTGAGCTGCTCGACCAGGAAACCGTCCTTGTCGCCCTGATCGATCAGCAGCGGCAGGCGTTCGGTTGTGCCGGCAAGCAGGGCGCAGGCGTCCCATTGCCGCCAGTGCTCACGGTCCTCGCCCAGGTAACGCGAGAAAGCTTTCTCGCCCCAGGGGCAGCGCATCGGATTGACGATGGGGGCGAAGGCCGACACCGACCGGTAGCGGCCCGGGTTGCGCAGCGCGCATATCAGCGCGCCGTGGCCGCCCATCGAATGGCCGCTGACGCCGCGCCGGTCGGAGGCGGGGAAGTGTGCCTCGATCAGGGCGGGCAGCTCGTGCACCACGTAGTCGTGCATGCGGTAATGGCGCGACCACGGGGCCTGGGTGGCGTTCACGTAGAAGCCCGCGCCGTGGCCGAAGTCCCAGGCGCCGTCCGGGTCGCCCGGCACGTCCGGCCCCCGCGGGCTGGTGTCGGGGGCGACGAGGATGAGGCCGAGTTCGGCTGCCAGACGCTGGGCCCCGGCCTTCTGCATGAAGTTCTCGTCGGTGCAGGTCAGGCCGGACAGCCAGTACAGCACCGGCAGCTTTTCACCGCGTTCCGTCTGTGGCGGCAGATAGATCGCGAAGGTCATGTCGCAATCCACCGTGGTCGAGCGGTGGCGCAGGCGCTGCAGCCAGCCGCCGAAGCAGCGCTGGGGGCTGAGTGTTTCGAGACTCATGGGCGGCCTCCGTGATCGGAAATGAATGACGGTGCGGATGAGCGCTGCCAAATGAAAAAGCCAACCCCGGAGGATTGGCTTCTTCGTGTCTTGGCTCCCCGACCTGGGCTCGAACCAGGGACCTACGGATTAACAGTCCGGCGCTCTACCGACTGAGCTATCGGGGAATTACCTTTGCAGCCTTCGCTGCGACTCGCTGTTCGCTGGAGAACACCAAGTCCTGAAACTTGGCTCCCCGACCTGGGCTCGAACCAGGGACCTACGGATTAACAGTCCGGCGCTCTACCGACTGAGCTATCGGGGAACAGAGGCGCGCATTCTAGGAAAGAAATGCGCACCAGTCAAGGCGAGGGCGGGAAATTTCCGATTCACCGCCCTCGCCGGGATAAATCAGTTCTTCACCACCTGGGCGATCGCCTTCGCCACGTAGCCGATGTTCTTCGAGTTCAGCGCGGCGAGGCAGATACGGCCGGTCGACACCGCGTAGATGCCGAAGTCGGCCTTCAGCTTCTCGACTTGGGCGGTGGTCAGCCCGGTGTAGGAGAACATCCCGCGCTGCTTGACGACGAAGGAGAAGTCCTGCGCCACGCCTTCGGCCTTCAGCTGCTCGACCAAGCCGGTGCGCATGGCGCGGATGCGCTCGCGCATGCCGGCCAGTTCATCCTCCCACATCTGGCGCAGTTCGGGCGAGTTCAGCACCGCGGCGACGACGGCGCCGCCGTGGGTGGGCGGGTTGGAATAGTTGGTGCGGACCACGCGCTTGACCTGCGACAGCACGCGGCCGGCTTCTTCCTTGCTGGCGGTGACGATCGACAGCGCGCCGACGCGCTCGCCGTAGAGCGAGAAGCTCTTCGAGAACGAGCTCGAGACGAAGAACTGCAGTCCGCTGGCGGAGAAGGCACGCACCGCGACCGCGTCGGCGGCGATGCCGTCGGCGAAGCCCTGGTAGGCCATGTCGAGGAAGGGGATCAGGCCGCGGTTGCGGCACACGGCGACGACTTCGTCCCACTGCGCGTCGGACAGATCGGCGCCGGTGGGGTTGTGGCAGCAGGCGTGGAGCACGATGATCGAGTCCGGCTGCAGGCTGTCGAGCTTGGCTTTCATCGCGGCGAAGTTCACGCCGCGGGTGGCGGCGTCGTAGTAGGGGTAGTTCTCGACCGGGAAACCGGCGGACTCGAACAGGGCGCGGTGGTTTTCCCAGCTCGGATCGGAGATGTAAACGGTGGCGCCGGGCAGCAGGCGCTTCAGGTAGTCGGCGCCGACCTTCAGTGCGCCGGTGCCGCCGAGCGCTTCGACGGTGACCACCTGGCCGCTGGTGGCGAGGGCGGAGTCCTTGCCGAACAGCAGGTTCTGCACGGCGCTGTTGTAGGCGCCGAGGCCTTCGATCGGCTGGTAGCCGCGCGGCGGCATGGCTTCGAGGCGGGCCTTCTCGGCGGCGCGCACGGCGGCCAGCAGCGGGATCTTGCCGTTGTCGTCGTAGTACACGCCGACGCCGAGGTTGACTTTCTCGGCACGGGTGTCGGCGGCGTAAGCCTCGTTCAGGCCAAGGATCGGGTCACGGGGCGCCATCTCGACGGCGGCGAAGATCGAAGCGGACATGGAAACTCCAGTTGTTGCGGTTGTGCGGGCAGATCGGCCGCGGCTCGGGGGGACGGCACTGCGTGCCTCGAGCCGCGATTTGGGAAATAATCGACACTTTGGCGTGTACGCCCCAGCCAGGGGCGAACCGCTGAAAAACAAACGGAAATTCTAGCATGACGCGTCGAGGCAAGAACGTGGGAGAGGGGGCAGCGGCAGGAAATCCGGCAGCAGCGGAAGGGGCGGTGGTGCTGGGCTTCGAAGGTAGCCCCTTCCGCCTGCACCAGCCGTTTCCGCCGGCCGGCGACCAGCCCGAGGCGATCCGCCTGCTGTGCGAGGGCGTAGCGGACGGCCTGCTGTTCCAGACCCTGCTCGGCGTGACCGGCTCGGGCAAGACCTACACCATGGCCAACGTCATCGCCCGCATGGGGCGCCCGGCGCTGGTGCTGGCGCCGAACAAGACGCTGGCGGCGCAGCTCTACGCCGAGTTCAAGGAGTTCCTGCCCGAGAACGCGGTCGAGTACTTCGTCAGCTACTACGACTACTACCAGCCCGAGGCCTACGTGCCCTCGCGCGACCTCTTCATCGAGAAGGACTCGTCGATCAACGAGCACATCGAGCAGATGCGGCTGTCGGCGACGAAGAGCCTGATGGAGCGGCGCGACGTCGTCATCGTCGCCACGGTGTCGTGCATCTACGGCATCGGCGACCCGGTCGACTACCACGCGATGATCCTGCACCTGCGCGAGGGCGAGCGCATGGCGCACCGCGACCTGATCCAGCGCCTGGTGGCGATGCAGTACACCCGCGCCGACATCGACTTTCGCCGCGGCACCTTCCGCGTGCGCGGCGACGTCATCGACGTCTTCCCGGCGGAGAACGCCGAACTGGCGGTGCGCATCGAGATGTTCGACGACGAGATCGAGCACCTGACCCTGTTCGACCCGCTCACCGGCCACCTCAAGCACAAGCTCGCGCGCTTCACCGTCTATCCGTCGAGCCACTACGTGACCCCGCGCGCCACCGTGCTGCAGGCGATCGAGGCAATCAAGGCGGAGCTGGCCGAGCGCGTGGCCTTTTTCCAGCGCGAGGGCAAGCCGGTGGAGGCGCAGCGCATCGAGCAGCGCACCCGCTTCGACCTCGAGATGCTCAACGAGATGGGCTTCTGTAAGGGCATCGAGAACTACTCGCGCCATCTTTCCGGGCGCGCGCCGGGCGAGCCGCCACCGACGCTGATCGACTACCTGCCGGCCGATGCGCTGCTCTTCGTCGATGAGTCGCACGTCGCCATCGGCCAGGTCGGCGGCATGTACAAGGGCGACCGCTCGCGCAAGGAGAACCTCGTCGGTTACGGCTTTCGCCTGCCCTCGGCGCTCGACAACCGGCCGCTCAAGTTCGACGAGTTCGAGCGCCTGATGCCGCAGACGATCTTCGTCTCCGCCACGCCGGCGGCCTACGAGGCGCAGCACCAGGGCCAGGTGGTCGAGCAGGTGGTGCGCCCGACCGGGCTCATCGACCCGGTGGTGGAGGTGCGCCCGGCGCTGACCCAGGTGGACGATCTGCTCGGCGAGATCAAGAAGCGCCTCACGGTGAACGAGCGCGTGCTGGTGACGGTGCTGACCAAGCGCATGGCCGAGGATCTCACCGACTACCTCGCCGACAACGGCATCCGCGTGCGCTACCTGCACTCGGACATCGACACCGTGGAGCGCGTCGAGATCATCCGCGACCTGCGCCTGGGCGAGTTCGACGTGCTGGTCGGGATCAACCTGCTGCGCGAAGGCATCGACATCCCCGAGGTGTCGCTGGTGGCGATCCTCGACGCCGACAAGGAGGGCTTCCTGCGTTCCGCGCGTTCGCTGATCCAGACCATCGGCCGCGCCGCGCGCCACATCCACGGCACCGCCATCCTCTACGCCGACCGCATCACCGATTCGATGAAGGCGGCAATCGGCGAGACCGAGCGCCGCCGGCAGAAGCAGGTCGCCTTCAACGCGGCGAACGGCATCGTGCCGAAGACGGTCACCAAGCGGATCAAGGACATCATCGACGGCGTCTATGATGCCGACGGGGCCAAGCGCGACGCCGCCCGCGTCACCGAGAAGGGCGCCGACTATGCGTTGATGGACGAAAAGGCGCTGGCGAAAACGATCAAGCGGCTGGAGAAGGAAATGCAGGAGCACGCGCGCAACCTCGAATTCGAGAAGGCGGCGGCTGCGCGTGACGAACTGTTCAGGCTGCGCCAGCGCGCGTTCGGCGCCGACCAGCATGGCAGCGCCTGAGCGAGGAAGGAGGAAAGGGTGAAAATCCTGTTCGTGTGTTCCGGGAACATTTGCAGATCGCCCACCGCCGAAGGCGTCGCGCGCCATCTGATCGAGGCCGCCGGCTTGGCGGGGAAGGTGACGGTCGATTCGGCGGGGACGCTCGATTATCACGTCGGCGAGGCGCCGGACCGGCGGACGCAGCGCGCAGCGGCGCAGCGCGGCTACGACTTGTCGGCACTCCGAGCGCGGGCGCTGGTGGCGGAGGACTTCGAACGCTTCGATCTGCTGCTGGGGATGGACCGCGGCCATCTCGAGAGAATGCAAGCCCTCTGTCCCGAGCCGTATCGACCGCGTCTGGGGCTGTTCATGCAGTTCGCGGCGCGTTCGGGGTTCGCGGACGAAGTGCCGGACCCGTACCACGGCACCGCGGAGGACTTCGATCGCGTGCTCGAAATGTGCGAATACGGCGTACGCCGGCTACTGGAGTCGATCGGGCCGCACGCCTGAGCGTGCAGACCACGATGCCGAGTGTTGCGGTCCCCGGCGGAACGTAAAAAGGCCGTCTCTTGCGAGACGGCCTTGCGCTGCCGGGGGCTTACTTGCGGGTTTCTACCTGCTGCAGCGGCTCATCGACGATGACCGGAGCGGTTCGCGGCTTGCGGCCGAGGCGCGCCGGGGATTCGACCGCGCCGCTGCCGAAGTGGACGAGCTTGGACGGGTCGGTTTCGATCTTGACCAGTCCACTGCTATCCGGCACCGAGATCGGCGCGCTCGGGGCGTGCTCCGGCCTGCTCGCCGCCGGCTCGGGGCCTGCGGCCGGTGCGGGCGCGTCCATCGGCGCTTCGACCGCCGCCGTTGCCGCGGGCTCGGGTTCGAGCGCGCCGCTGGCGGGGGGGGCTTCCGCTTCGAGGGGTTCGATGAGCAGCGGCGGAAGTGCTGCCGCCTCGGCCTCGGTGGCCGCTTCGGGCGTGACCGGGGCCTCGGCGGACTCCGCGGCCTCGGTGCTGGAGGCGGCGACCGCATCCGGCGAGGCTACTTCCGGCGCGACGACGCGGACCGGGGCCGGGGGCGCTTCGGTCGGCGCTTGCGGCGCAGGTTCGATGGTCACTGCGCCGGACACGGCGACCGGAAGTTCTGCTTCGGCCGGGGTCGAATCGCCTGCTAGCGTTGCCGTGCTGTGCTCGAACGGCCGGGGGGCGGTCGCGGCTTCAGCGCTGACGGCCGCCGTGTCGATGGCCGTGGCGTCGATGGCCGGTGTCGCAGCGACGACGGGGGCGTCTTCGCTCGGGGCGGAGGTGGTTACGGCGGCTTCGCCCGCCTCGGGAGCCGGAGCCGGCGTGCTTTCTTCACCCTGAGCTTCGGTGCCGCCCTCGCCGAAGCCCGCTGCGTTGGCTTGTGCTTCACCGGTACGGCGGCCGCGACCACGGCCGCGACGGCGGCGTTTCTCGGTCGGAGCGCCTTCTTCCGTGGCGATTTCGGCGGTCGGCGTTGCGGTGGCGGCCGCTTCTGGCGCGAGCGCCTCGGCAGTGGCCGCAGCCGCGAGGACGCTTGTCGTCTGCGCGGTCAGGCGCTCGTCGTCGGCGACGGTGGCACGGGGCTCGGCGGCCTTTTCGTTGCGCTCGAGCGCTTCTTCTTCGCGGTTACCGCGCTGGCCACGGCTGCGGCGGCCGCCTTCTGCGCGTTCGGCTTTTTCCGTGCGCTCGGCGCGTTCACTGCGTTCAGGACGTTCGGACCGCTCTACAGAAGCCGCGCCGCGCTGCGGACGCTCGGTGCCTTCGCTGCGCTCGGTGCGGGGACCGCGCCCACCCTGGGGATCGCTATCGCGTTCGCTGCGGCGGCCACGGTTGCCGTTGCCGCGGCGGCCTTCGCCACTGCGCTCGCTGCGGCCGCGGCTCTCCCGCTTCGGTGCAGCTTCGGCTGCGGCGGCGGGCGCTGGCGGTGGCGCCTCGGCCTTCTTGCCGGTGAACAGGCCGATGATGCGGGCGAACAGGCCCTTCGACGGGGGCTGGGGCGCCGCCGCGGGAGCCGCCGCGGCCGGCGCGGCGGCCGCGATCGGCGCCGGCTGGGCCGGGGCGATGCCCTTGACCGCGGCTTCCTGGCGCGGCGGACGCTCGTTGGCCTTCGATGGCAGGCGCTGCTGCTCTTCGTCCGGTTTCTGCACCATCTGGTAGCTGGCCAGGGCGATGTCTTCGGCGTTGAGCTGGTCGTGGCGCAGGCGGATGATCTCGTGCGCCGGCGTCTCCAGATGGCGGTTCGGGACGATGATCAGCTGCACCTTGTGGCGCATCTCGATGCGCGCGATATCGACGCGCTTCTCGTTGAGGAGGAAGGTGGCGACATCGACCGGCACCTGCAGGTGAACCGCGCCGGTGTTCTCCTTCATCGCTTCCTCTTCGAGGATGCGCACGATGTGCAGCGCCGACGATTCGGTGCTGCGGATGTGGCCGGTGCCGTTGCAGCGCGGGCAGGTGATGTAGCTGGTTTCGGCGAGCGCCGGGCGCAGGCGCTGGCGCGAGAG
This sequence comes from Thauera aromatica, assembly GCF_023093595.1. GTDB lineage: Bacteria > Pseudomonadota > Gammaproteobacteria > Burkholderiales > Rhodocyclaceae > Thauera > Thauera aromatica_A. Next base: position 30,057 of record NZ_JALLIK010000107.1, on the reverse strand, counting down.
CTCGAGCAGGCCGAAGCGGCTGATCTTGCCGGTCTGCACGCGGGCGCGGTCGTGGCGCAGGGCGTCGCGCAGGCGGCTTTCGACTTCGCGCTGATTCTTCGCCGACTCCATGTCGATGAAGTCGATCACGATCAGGCCGCCGAGGTCGCGCAGGCGCAGCTGGCGGGCGATCTCGTCGGCGGCTTCGAGGTTGGTGCGCAGCGCGGTTTCCTCGATGTCGGCGCCCTTGGTGGCGCGGCCCGAGTTGACGTCGACCGACACCAGCGCCTCGGTGTGGTCGATCACGACCGCACCGCCCGAAGGCAGGTTCACCTGGCGCGAATAGGCCGACTCGATCTGGTGCTCGATCTGGAAGCGCGAGAACAGCGGCACGTCGTCGCTGTAGCGCTTTACCCGCGAGACGTTCGCGGGCATGACGTGGGCCATGAACTGGCACGCCTGCTCGAAGATGTCGTCGGTGTCGATCAGGATCTCGCCGATGTCGGGCTGGAAGTAGTCGCGGATCGCACGGATCACCAGGCTGCCTTCCTGGTAGATCAGGAAGGCGCCGGACTGGCTCTGCGCCGCGCCTTCGATCGCGGTCCACAGCTGGAGCAGGTAGTTGAGGTCCCACTGCAGCTCTTCGGCGGAGCGGCCGATTGCCGCGGTGCGCGCGATCAGGCTCATCCCCGAGGGCACTTCGAGCTGGTCCATCGCCTCGCGCAGTTCGGCGCGCTCGTCGCCTTCGACGCGGCGCGACACGCCGCCGCCGCGCGGGTTGTTCGGCATCAGCACCAGGTAGCGGCCGGCGAGCGAGATGTAGGTGGTGAGCGCCGCGCCCTTGTTGCCGCGCTCGTCCTTTTCGACCTGGACGATGAGTTCCTGGCCTTCCCTCAGCGCTTCCTTGATCGAGGCCTTGCCGGCATCGACGCCGGGCTGGAAGTAGGCGCGCGAGATTTCCTTGAACGGCAGGAAACCGTGGCGCTCGGCGCCGTAGTCGACGAAAGCCGCCTCGAGGCTGGGCTCGATGCGGGTGATGACCGCCTTGTAGATGTTGCTCTTGCGTTCTTCTTTTGCGACCGATTCGATATCGAGATCGATCAGTTTCTGACCGTCTACGATTGCGACGCGCAGTTCTTCGGCCTGCGTCGCGTTGAAAAGCATGCGCTTCATTTGGATCGTTCTCCCGCGCAAAGCACACGGGCAGGACGAACGGCGCGCACCATCGCGCTTTCCGGGATCAGGAGCGACTGGACATGACTGCTGCTTTCATCCGGTGGGTTTGTCGGGCTGTGATGGGTCGGCTGGTCGATATTCTCTTGCTCCCGCCGGTTGTGGGCCTGGGCCGGAGCATTTGATCCTGCTGTGCGGTTTGTGCGTCAAAATCCAACCCGCGGGCTGGATGGGTATGTCGAAGTGGGACGGTTGCGTTACCATCGGCGCCTTTTCGGCCTTGGATGGCGGGCAACGATCGAGCCGGGAGCGCTCTTCAGGGCTCATTGCCAGCAGTCTGCGCACGCCTTCGATGCAGATGTTTCGACCTGCAGGGAAAATTAGACGCGTCGCACTTGGTTGGCAGCGACCGGGTCGATCGCCCGGAAGTATATTTCATGACGATGATTGAAGGCAAAGCGATCGCGGTTCGCCACGCGCGGATCGACGAGGAGGCTGCGGGGCAACGCATCGACAATTACCTGTTGCGCATCGCCAAGGGGGTGCCGAAAAGTCACGTCTATCGCATCCTGCGCAGCGGTGAAGTGCGGGTCAATGGACGCCGGGTGCAGCAGACCTACCGCCTGGTGGAAGGAGACGAGGTGCGCATCCCGCCGATCCGGGTCGCCGAGCCGACACGCAGCGCCCCGGCGCCAGCGGGCAAGCCGTTGCCGGTGGTGTATGAGGACGATGCCCTGCTCGTCATCGACAAGCCTTCGGGCAAGGCCGTGCATGGCGGCAGCGGAGTGAGCTACGGCGTCATCGAGCAGTTGCGCGCACAGCGCCCCGAGGTGCGCCTGCTCGAACTGGCGCATCGGCTCGACCGGGAAACTTCGGGTCTCTTGATTGTCGCCAAGAAGCGCTCCGCGCTGACCGCGCTGCACGACATGCTGCGCGAAGGCCGGGTGGAGAAGCGCTACCTGACCCTGGTGCCGGGGCGCTGGGCAAATCCGCTGCAGCACGTGAAGGCGCCGCTCTACAAATACCTGACCGCCGAGGGTGAGCGCAGGGTGCGGGTCAGTGACGAGGGCAAGCCGGCGCACAGCGTGATGCGGCTGGTCAAGCGCTGGGGCGGCTACAGCCTGCTCGAGGTGGAGCTGAAGACCGGGCGAACGCATCAGATCCGCGTCCATCTGGCGCATCTCGGCTTTCCGTTGTGCGGCGATGACAAGTACGGCGATTTCGCTCTCAACAAGCGCCTCGAGGGCGAGGGGCTGAAGCGCATGTTCCTGCACGCGGCGCGGCTCAGCTTCCGCCATCCGCTGACGGGCGAGGCGCTCGCCTTCGAGTCGCCGCTGCCCGACGATCTGCAATCCTTCATCGAGCGGCTCGATGCCGCGGAGAAAAGATATGACTGAGCGTTTCGATCTGATCGTCTTCGACTGGGACGGCACCCTGATGGATTCGGCCGCGGCGATCGTGCGCGCGATGCAGGCGGCAGCGTGCGACCTCGGCCTGCCCGCACCCTCGGACGAGCGTGCGCGCTACGTCATCGGGCTGGGGCTGGGCGATGCGCTGCGCCATGCGGTGCCGGAACTGGCGGAAGCCGATTATCCGCGCATGGTTGAGCGCTACCGCCATCACTACCTGTCGCGGGACCACGAACTGGTGCTGTTCGAAGGCGTCGTCGACATGATCGCTGCTCTGGCCGGGCGCGGGCGGATGCTCGGCGTGGCGACCGGCAAGAGCCGGGTCGGACTCGATCGTGCGCTCGGCCATACCGGGCTCGGCGCCTATTTCCACAGCACGCGCTGCGCGGATGAGTGCTTTTCCAAGCCGCACCCGGCGATGCTCGAACAGATCATGGATGAGCTGGGCGTGCGGCCCGAGCGCACGCTGATGGTCGGCGACACCACGCACGATCTGCAGATGGCGAAGAATGCCGGCACCGCCGCGCTCGCGGTCGCTTTCGGCGCCCATCCGGCGGCGGCGCTGGAGGCCGAGTCGCCGCTGGCCTGCGTGCATCGGCCGCACGAACTGGTGCGCTGGCTGTTCGAGCATGCCTGAGTGCGGGGACGCCTGAGCGAACGCGTTCGAGCCGGTGGTGCCGCGCGCGTGCCGATGCACGGAAGTGCCGCCGGCTCCGGCCGCGGAGGTCAGGCCAGGAGCAGGAACAGCGCCGGACGCTTGGCGAGCGCCGGGCGCGGCGCCTTCTTCCAGTCGCGGATGCTGCGGGTGAGGAGGAGTTCGCCTGCGGTGTTGAGTTCGCAGGCGACGCACAGGCGGGTGTCGGGCCGCAGCAGCTTGAGCAGGGCGTCGAACATGCGTTCGTTGCGATACGGGGTCTCGATGAAAATCTGGGTGCGGCCGAGCTGGCGCGATTCGCTCTCGAGGGTGCGCAGGGCGGTGTCGCGCCCGGCTTCATCGACGGGCAGGTAGCCGTGAAAGGCGAAGCTCTGGCCGTTCAGTCCGGAGCCCATCAGGCCGAGCAGGATCGAGGAGGGGCCGACCAGCGGCACGACGCGAATCCCCAGCGCGTGGGCGCGGGCGACCAGGCGGGCGCCGGGGTCGGCGACCGCCGGGCAGCCGGCGTCCGACATCAGGCCGAGGTCGGTGCCGTTCAGCGCGGGGGCGAGCAGGGCGTCGAGCAGGGCAGGGTCGGCGGCCTGCGCATCGGCCGGCAGCTCCCGGATGTCGGTTTCACGCAGTGGGTGCGGGTAGTCGAGCTGCTTCAGGTGGGCGCGCGCGGCGCGCGCCGTTTCGACCACGAAGTGGTGCAGGCCGGAGGCGATGGCCTGTGCCTGTGTGGGCAGGAAAGCCGCCCAGGGCGCCTCGCCGAGGGCGACCGGGACGAGGTAGAGCGTTCCTCTCGGGGGGGCGGAGGCGGTGTGACTCACGGCAGCTCCAGGCCTTCGGCGCGCAGCATGCGAGCGAGGGCGATCAGCGGCAGGCCGACCAGCGCGGTGGGGTCGTCGCCGGGCATGGCTTCGAGCAGGGCGATTCCCAGCCCTTCCGATTTGGCGCTGCCGGCGCAGTCGAGCGGGCGTTCCTTGGCGACATAGCGGCGGATCTCGTCGTCGCTCAGTGGACGAAAGCGGACCTGCGTCGGCACGCCTTCGACCTGCAGCCGGCCGCTGCGGGTGTTGAGTACGGCGAGGGCGGTGTGGAAGGTCACCGTCTGCCCGCGCATGCGCTGCAACTGGGCGATGGCGCGTTCTTCGGTGCCGGGTTTGCCGAAAATCTCGTCGCCGAGGCAGGCGACCTGGTCGCTGCCGATGATGAGGGCGTCGGGCCAGCGTGCGGCAACGGCGCGCGCCTTCTCGGCCGCCAGCCGCTCCGCGGTGGCGGTGGGGGGTTCGCCGGGCAGCGGCGTCTCGTCGGTTTCGGGGCGGTCGATCGAGAACGGCAGCTGCAGGCGCTCGAGCAGCATCCGGCGGTAGGCGGAAGTCGAGGCGAGAACGAGATTCATGGGGGCGCAGTGCGAAGTGGGGCAGGAGCGGGAACGGAAGCGGCAGACGGCGTCGAGCGGGAACGGCCGCCGTGTGGCGTTGCCGCGGATTGGCCTGGCCAGCGGTGTGGGTCGATGCAGGGTGGCTTTACACAAAGCTCGAAAAAATAATATCATGCGCGGCTTATGTCGCAACAAGGCATCCCGTCGAGAGTGATCTCCGACCCTTTCAGGTTCGCCGCAGAAGAGCGCTCGGTTCAGGGCGAGGTCGCTGTGGCCGATTTGCTGCGCCTCAGCGACGCTCTCGCCTCGAGCGAGGGAAGTGTGCTCTGGAAGCTGGAAGGGGCGCTTGTCGGGGACGGCGCTCGGCGCGAGCCGCGGCTGCGCCTGACCGCGAGCGGGCCGCTCGATCTGTGCTGCCAGCGCTGTCTGGGCGGTTTGCCGTGGGTGCTCGGGCTCGACTCCCGCTTGCATCTGGTCAGGGCAAGGCAGCCGATCCCGGAAGAGGAACTCGAGGACGACGAGGTCGATGCGATCGAAGTCGAGGGCGATCTCGATGTGCTCGCGCTTCTCGAAGACGAGATCCTGCTGGCGCTGCCGGTCGCCCCGCGGCACGAAAATTGTGATGCGCCACGTCCCGTCGGCGGCGCGTCGAAAGAATCGCCTTTCGCTGCGTTGGCGTCGCTGCGAGGCAGTCCCAGCGCGAAATAGGCGCGATATTTGTTTTAGGAGCGTTTCTCATGGCCGTTCAGCAGAATAAGAAATCCCCGTCCAAGCGTGGCATGCATCGTGCCCACGATTTCCTCACCGGCCCGGCGCTCGCCGTGGAACCGACCACCGGTGAAGTGCATCTGCGCCACCACATCAGCCCCAATGGCTTTTATCGCGGCAAGAAGGTCCTGAAGGTCAAGGGCGAGTAATCCTGCTGCCCGCACGCACGAGGGCGGCGCAGTGCGCTTTGCGCCTGCGCCGCTTTTTTTCCGACTTTTCCGACTGAATCACGCGAGATGCCGATGGGGGTCACCATTGCGGTCGATTGCATGGGTGGCGATCACGGCCCGGCCGTGACCGTGCCGGCTGCGCTGTCCTTTCTGCGCAGTCATCCCGACGCCAATGCGATCCTGGTGGGGCGGGAGGAGGCGATCCGGCCTCTGCTCGGTACGGTGGCGGCCGACTTCGGTTCGCGCCTGCGACTGCAGCCCGCCTCCGAAGTCGTGGCGATGGACGATCCGCCTGCGATCGCCATGCGCACGAAGAAGGATTCCTCGATGCGGGTGGCGATCGACCTGGTCAAGGCGGGCAATGCCGATGCTGCCGTGTCGGCCGGGAATACCGGCGCGCTGATGGCGATTTCGCGCTTCGTGTTGAAGACGCTGGCGGGCATCGACCGGCCGGCGATCGCCACCATCCTTCCTTCGATGAAGGGCCACACCTACATGCTCGACCTCGGCGCCAACGTGGACTGCTCGGCCGAGCATCTGCTCCAGTTCGGCATCATGGGAGCGATGCTGGTGGCGGCCATCGAACACAAGGATCGCCCCAGCGTCGGTTTGCTGAACATTGGCGAGGAAGCGATCAAGGGCAACGACGTGGTCAAGGAGGCGGGTGAACTGCTGCGCGGCAGCGGCCTGAATTTCTACGGCAACGTCGAGGGCAACGACATCTACGAGGGGACGGTCGATGTCGTCGTCTGCGACGGATTCGTCGGCAACGTGGCACTGAAGACCTCGGAAGGGCTGGCCCAGATGCTGGGCGCCTTCCTCAAGGAAGAGTTCGGTCGCTCCCTGCCGGCCAAGCTGATGGGACTGATCGCGCTGCCGGTGCTCAAGCGCTTCAAGCGCCGGGTGGACCACCGGCTGTACAACGGTGCCCCGCTGCTCGGCTTGCGCGGCGTCGTTCTCAAAAGCCACGGCTCGGCCGATGCGCTCGCCTTTGCGAACGCGCTGTCGCGTGCAGCCGAGGCGGCATCCAACCGGCTCATCGAGCGCATTTCCGAGCGCATGGCGAGCATGAATGAGGTGAAGGCATGATCTACGCACGGATCGCCGGCACCGGCAGCTGTCTGCCGGGCAACCCGGTGAGCAACGAGGACTTGGTCGCGCGCGGCATCGATACGTCGGACGAGTGGATCGTCAGCCGCTCGGGAATCCGCAGCCGTTACCTCGCTGCTGCCGATGTCGGGGCGAGCGATCTGGCCCGTGCCGCCGCCGAGCGCGCAATCGAAGCTGCCGGCTGCGAGGCCGACGACATCGACCTGATCATCGTCGCCACATCGACGCCCGACTATATCTTTCCCAGTACCGCCGCCCTGGTGCAGTCCAAGCTCGGGATCCGCAACGGTGGCCCCGCGTTCGACGTGCAGGCCGTGTGCAGCGGCTTCGTCTATGCGCTGACGGTGGCGGAGAAGTTCATCCGCTCCGGTAGCCACACGCGCGCCCTGGTGATCGGCGCCGAAGTGTTCTCGCGCATCCTCGACTGGTCGGACCGGGCCACCTGCGTGCTGTTCGGCGACGGCGCCGGCGCGGTCGTGCTCGAGGCCTCGACGCAGCCCGGCATCCGCGCCAGCGCGCTGCACGCCGACGGCAGCCATCATCCGATCCTGTGCGTGCCCGGCGGCGTCGCATCCGGCCAGGTGATCGGTGACCCCTTCCTGCGCATGGACGGGCAGGCGGTGTTCAAATTCGCGGTCAAGGTGCTCGGTGACGTCGCCCTGGAAGTGCTGGAGCAGGCCGGGGCGCCGGCCGACAGCGTCGACTGGCTGATTCCCCATCAGGCCAACATCCGCATCATCCAGGCGACGGCGAGGCGCCTCGGCTTGCCGATGGAGCGCGTCGTCACCACGGTCGATCATCACGGCAACACCTCGGCGGCCTCGATCCCGCTCGCGCTCGACGAAGCGGTGCGCAGCGGCCAGGTCCGTCGCGGCCAGCGTCTGGTGGTGGAAGGCGTGGGTGGCGGTTTCACCTGGGGCGCAGCCCTGATCGATTTCTGATTTCTCACCAGCATTTCTGACAAGCGGAGAGCAGGCATGGCATTTGCGCTGGTTTTTCCCGGCCAGGGGTCGCAGTCCGTCGGCATGATGGCCGCGTATGGGGATTCGACCGTGATTCGAGACACCTTCGCCGAGGCATCGGATGCGCTCGGCGAGGATCTGTGGGCGATGGTCTGCGACGGCCCGGCCGAGCGCCTGGCCCTGACCGTCAATACCCAGCCGCTGATGCTGGCCGCGGGGGTGGCGACCTGGCGCGCCTGGCTGGCAGCGGGTGGCACGAAGCCGGCGATGGTCGCCGGCCATAGCCTGGGTGAATATTCGGCACTGGTCGCGGCGGGGGCGATGGCGTTCAAGGACGCGGTGCCGCTGGTGCGTTTCCGCGCCCAGGCGATGCAGGAAGCGGTGCCGGCGGGCGAGGGTGCCATGGCTGCGGTGATGGGCCTGGAAGCCGATGCGGTGCGCGAAGCTTGTGCGGAAGCGGCGCAGGGGGAGGTGGTCGAGGCCGCGAACCTGAACGCCCCCGGCCAGATCGTGATCGCCGGTGCCAAGGCCGCGGTCGAGCGTGCGAGCGAACTCGCCAAGGCCAAAGGCGCCAAGCGTGCCGTGCTGCTGCCGGTGTCCGCGCCCTTCCACTGTGCACTGATGCGCCCGGCGGCCGAGCGCCTGGCCGGACGTCTGGCCGGCGTGGCGATTTCGAAGCCGGAAATCGACGTCATCAACAACGCCGATGTCGCCATCTACGATGAACCGGAGAAGATCCGCGACGCGCTGGTGCGCCAGGCCTTCTCGCCGGTGCGCTGGATCGAGCTGGTGCAGGCGATGGCCGCACGCGGCATGAGCCACGTCATCGAGTGCGGTCCGGGCAAGGTGCTGGCGGGGATGACCAAGCGCATCGCCAAGGACGTGGAAGGCGGCTCCGCGCACGACGCGGCGAGCCTGGAACAATCGATTGCGGCAACGAGGTAAGGAATGAGCTTCTCACTCGAAGGGCAGGTCGCCCTGGTCACCGGCGCATCGCGCGGCATCGGTCGTGCCGTGGCGCTCGAACTGGCCCGCCTGGGGGCGACCGTGGTCGGCACTGCGACCTCGGAGTCCGGCGCGGCGGAGATCGAAAAGGCCGTCACCGAAGCGGGGCTGAAAGGGACCGGGATGGCGCTCGACGTCACCGATGGCGCGGCCTGCGAGGCGCTCGTCGGCGAGGTCGAAAAGCGCTTCGGCGCGATCGCCATCCTGGTCAATAACGCCGGCATCACCCGCGACAACCTCGCGATGCGGATGAAGGACGAAGAGTGGGACGCGGTGCTCGACACCAACCTGCGTGCCGTCTTCCGCATGAGCAAGCTGGTAATGCGCGGAATGATGAAGGCGCGCAGCGGGCGCATCATCAACGTTACTTCGGTGGTGGCGAGCGCGGGCAATCCCGGCCAGGCCAACTATGCTGCGGCCAAGGCCGGGGTGGCCGGCATGAGCCGTGCACTGGCGCGCGAACTCGGCAGCCGCAACATCACAGTCAACTGCGTGGCGCCCGGTTTCATCGACACCGATATGACGCGCGCGTTGCCCGAAGCGGCGCGCGACGCGCTCCTGGGCAATATCGCCCTGGGACGTCTGGGGCGCCCGGAAGAGATCGCCGGCGCGGTCGCGTTTCTCGCATCGCCTGCCGCTGCTTACGTGACGGGGACCACCCTGCACGTCAATGGCGGTATGTACATGTCCTGATCAAGGTTCGGGATAGCGGTTCCCCGGCGTTTTGGTAGAATACGCCGGCTTTTTAAATACACCTGTCACCCTCAGGAAGGAGTTGGTTCATGGAGAACATCGAACAGCGCGTCAAGAAGATCGTCGCTGAGCAACTTGGCGTGAACGAATCGGAGATCAAGATCGAATCTTCGTTCGTCGATGATCTGGGCGCGGATTCGCTGGACACCGTGGAACTGGTCATGGCCCTGGAAGAGGAGTTCGAGTGCGAGATTCCGGACGAAGAGGCCGAGAAGATCACCACCGTCCAGCAGGCGATCGACTACGTCAACGCCCACCTCAAGAAGTAAGCAATACACGCGCTGTTCCAGCGTTTCCTGTCCGGTGACTGCCGTCCACGCGGTTCCGGGCAGGTTCTCATTCTTCCTTATCGATTCCAACGGAGTTGCCTGTGTCGCGTCGTAGAGTCGTCGTCACCGGTCTGGGCGTGATCTCGCCGGTCGGCAATACTGTTCCCGAAGCCTGGGAAAACCTGATTGCCGGAAAGAGCGGTGTCGGCCCGATCACGCGTTTCGATGCCAGCGGCTTCGCATCGCGCATCGCGGGTGAAGTGAAGGATTTCGATGTCGCTGCCTATCTTTCGCCCAAGGAGGCGCGCCGCATGGATGTATTCATCCATTACGGCATGGCCGCTGGCGTCCAGGCGATCCGCGATTCCGGCATTCAGATCGACGAATCGAACGCCGATCGTATCGGCGTCAATATCGGTTCGGGCATCGGCGGCCTGCCGATGATCGAGGATACCCACAACGATTTCCTCGGCGGCGGCCCACGCAAGATTTCCCCCTTCTTCATTCCCGGCACGATCATCAACATGATCTCGGGAAACCTCTCGATCATGTTCGGCCTGAAAGGGCCGAATCTTGCGGTGGTGACCGCGTGTACCACCGGTCTTCATGCGATCGGCATGAGTGCGCGAATGATCGAGTATGGCGACGCCGACATGATGGTGTGCGGCGGCGCGGAGTCGACCGTCACCGAGCTGGCGATCGGCGGCTTCGCCTCGGCCAAAGCCTTGTCCACGCGCAACGATGATCCTGCCACTGCGAGCCGTCCCTGGGACAAGGGGCGCGACGGTTTCGTGCTCGGCGAAGGCGCCGGCGTGCTGGTGCTCGAGGAGTACGAGCACGCGCTCAAGCGCAGGGCCAAGATCTATGCTGAAGTTGCCGGCTTCGGCATGAGCGGCGATGCCTTCCACATGACTGCGCCGGATACCGACGGGCCGCGCCGCAGCATGATCAATGCGATGAAGAACGCCGGTGTCAATCCGGACGAAGTGCAGTACCTGAACGCGCACGGCACTTCGACTCCGCTCGGCGACAAGAACGAGACCGATGCGATCAAGCTCGCGTTCGGCGTCGATACGGCGAAAAAACTCGTGGTCAACTCGACCAAGTCGATGACCGGGCATCTGCTCGGCGGCGCCGGCGGCCTGGAGTCGGTGTTTACCGTGCTCGCGGTGCATCACCAGATTTCGCCGCCGACGATCAACCTCTTCGACCAGGACCCGGAGTGCGATCTCGATTACTGCGCCAACGTGGCGCGGCAAATGAAAATCGATATCGCGCTGAAAAACAACTTCGGCTTCGGCGGCACCAACGGAACGCTCGTCTTCCGTCGCGTCTGAAGTGTCGATGCATGTGGCGTTCGCTCCATGCATCTGCCGCTGACCATCGAACTCTCCCCTTCGCGAGGGGTCCTGGCGTCAGTGCTGGCCGTGCATGCTGCGGCCGCACTGACGCTTTTCCATGTGCCGCTCGCGATGCAGATGCCCACGGCGGTTCCGGACGAAGGCCATGGCGCCGTGGCCGCAGTGGCCTGGGGGCTGCTCGTCGTCTCCTTGCTGCTCGGCGTTCGCGCCGAACTCGGCAAGCGCGGGACCGCGTTGCGGCTGTTCGAGGACGGCGCGGTGGAAGTGTCGACCGCCGAGGGGCGGACGCTGCTGTGCCGCCTCGGTGTTGATGCCGTCGATCTCGGCTGGGCGCTGTGGCTCCATCTTCGGGTCGAGCCTGGGGCTGAAGAAGCGAGCGCGTGCGAAGACGGGGCGCTGCCGCCCCGCCAGGGGAGGGGCTTGGCGCACGGGAGGCGAGTGATGCTCCTGCGCGCGAACCTGCCGGGCGCGCAGTGGCGGTGGCTGAGGATCTGGCTGCGTCACACGGCTTTGCGCAGCGAAGCCGGAGGTTGAGATGTGGATGGGCGGCGTGGCCGGGGTCGGGCTCTCTGCGCATGCGCCTGAGGAAAAGGCCCGGCGCGAGCGGCTCAGCTTCCGGTTTTCTTGCGCGGTGGGCGCGGGCGCAGGACGGTGTTGCGTGCGCGCGCCAGCGTGTCGGGAAAGTCACGCGAGGTGTGCAGGCCGCGGCTTTCCTTGCGCCGCAGCGCGCAGCGCACGATCAGGTCGGCCGTCGTGACCAGGTTGCGCAGTTCGATCAGGTCGTTGCTGACGCGGAAGTTGGTGTAGAACTCGTGGATCTCGCGCTCGAGCAGGCGGATGCGGTGCTGGGCGCGCTTGAGGCGCTTGGTCGTGCGCACGATGCCGACGTAGTCCCACATGGCCCGGCGCAGTTCCGCCCAGTTGTGCGCGATCACCACTTCCTCGTCGGCGTCGGTGACGCGGCTCTCGTCCCAGTCGGGGAGGACCGGCAACCGGCCATGAGGCTGGGCGAGGATGTCCTTCGCGGCGGCCTCGCCGAACACCAGGCATTCGAGCAGGGAGTTGCTTGCCAGGCGGTTGGCGCCGTGCAGGCCGGTAAAGGCCGCTTCGCCGACGGCGTACAGGCCGGGAACGTCGGTGCGTGCGGACAGGTCGGTGACGATGCCGCCGCAGGAAAAATGCACACAGGGCACGACCGGAATCGGCTCGCGGCTGATGTCGATCCCCAGTTCAAGGCAGCGCGCGTGGATGTTGGGGAAATGCTCGCGCAGCCACGCTTCGGGCTTGTGGCTGATGTCGAGGTAGACGCAGTCGATGCCGCGCTTTTTCATTTCGAAATCGATTGCGCGGGCGACAACATCGCGCGGCGCGAGCTCGGCCCGCGGATCGTGCTCGGGCATGAAGCGGGTGCCGTCGGGCAGCTTCAGCAGGCCGCCTTCTCCGCGTACGGCTTCGGAGATCAGGAAGGACTTGGCCTGGGGGTGGTACAGGCAGGTCGGATGGAACTGGATGAATTCCATGTTCCCCACCCGGCAACCGGCACGCCAGGCCATGGCCACGCCGTCGCCGGTGGCCACGTCCGGGTTGGTCGTGTACAGATAGACCTTGCCGGTGCCTCCGGTGGCGAGCACGGTATTGCGGGCGCTGAAGGTCACGACCTCGTCTGCGGCGATGTCGAGGACGTAGGCGCCGAGACAGCCCGCGCCCGGCTGCCCGACCTTGTCGCCGAGCACCAGGTCGACGGCGATGTGGTGCTCGTAGATGTCGATGTTGGGGTGGGCGCGCACCTGAGCGCTGAGCGTCAGCTGCACCGCGGCGCCGGTGGCGTCGGCGGCGTGGATGACGCGGCGGTGGGAGTGCCCGCCCTCGCGAGTCAGGTGGTAGCCGAATTCCGAGTCGGGTTCGCGGGTGAAGGGGACGCCGCGCTCGATCAGCCAGTCGATCGCGCGCTTGCCGTTTTCGACCACGAAACGGGTCGCGCCCGGGTCGCACAGGCCGGCGCCGGCAGTGAAGGTGTCCTGGATGTGCGCTTCGATGCTGTCGGTGGTATCGAGTACGGCGGCGATCCCTCCCTGGGCCCAGTTGCTCGCGCTGTCGGAGAGCTCGCGCTTGGTCACGAGCGCGACTCGCAGCGTGTCGGCGAGGCGCAGGGCGATGGACTGGCCGGCGGTGCCGCTGCCAAGAATGAGCACGTCGTACTGTTTGAGCAAGATGTCACCCGACTCGAGAGAAGTCCGCAAATATAGCACGCACCGCCGTTACGGCGAGTGCAGGTGCTGCGGGCCGGAAAAAGGGGGGGCGCTGCGCCGCCTGGGGCGGGCATGAACTAATTACGGGGGGGCGTGTCTTTCCGAGTACCTCCGATTTCTGCAGAACCTGCGGCGGCTCGCTTATAATCCGGATGTTTTGTCATTCGAATATCCGGGGAAACACTTCACTCCATGAGCGACCGAGTGCTCGATCAGCAGCTCGTCGAGCGCGTACAGCGCGGCGACAAACAGGCCTTTGGCTTGCTGGTATCCAAATACCAGCGCAAGCTGAACCGGCTGCTGTCGCGCCTGATCCGTGATCCTGCCGAAGTCGAGGACGTGGCGCAGGAAACCTTCATCAAGGCTTACCGTGCGCTGGGTTCGTTCCGTGGAGACAGTGCGTTCTATACCTGGTTGTACCGGATCGGTATCAACACGGCGAAGAACTACTTGGTATCCCAGAGCAGGAGAGCACCCACGTCCACGAGTTTCGATTCCGAGGAGGCCGAAACCTTCGAGGATGGCGACCAGTTGCGGGACATCAACACGCCCGAGCGCTTGCTGATGACGCGCCAGATCGGCGAAACCGTGGATCAGGCAATGGACGCACTGCCCGAGGAACTGAGGACCGCCATCATGTTGCGCGAACTCGAAGGCCTCAGCTACGAGGAGATCGCCAACATCATGGAATGCCCGATAGGGACGGTACGCTCGCGGATTTTCCGCGCGCGTGAAGCGATTGCAGAACGTCTGCGGCCCTTGCTGGATACGGCCCCGGACAAACGTTGGTAGGTGGCAAGGATGAAGGACACAGTGTCGGCCCTGCTCGACGGCGAGCTCGAAGATCATGCGATCGCCCCGGTATTCGAGAAGTTGCGGCGCGATCCCGAGCTGCGCAAGGAGTGGGACGCGTACTGCATGATCGGCGACGCACTGCGTGGCGAGCATGACTGCTTGCCCGGTTTCGCCGAGCGCGTCATGGCCAATCTCGACCGCGAGCCGGTGGTATTCGCCCCTGCAGTGGCGAGTGTCGGCTCCGCGCGCCGCGCGGCATGGTCGTCGATGCTGCCGGTTGCAGCCTCGGTGATGGGCGTGGCGGCAGTGGGGCTGGTCGCCGCGACCCTGTATTCGCGGGACGACGCTGCCGTGGCCCGGCTCGCGGCGGTGTCGGCTCCGGCCCAGATCACGAAGTTGGCGGCGGGACAGGGCGCCTTGCCGCGGGCCGGCGAGGACGATCCGCTGCGCGAATACGTCTTCGCTCACCGGGGGATCAGCGGCGGCGGGCCGGTTCCGGCCGGGCTGCAATATGTACGGAGCGTATCCGAGCAGCGCCAGGGTGCGGGCAGATGAGGTTTCTCCCTGCTGTACTGTGTTTCTGCGCCCTGCTGGCGGGGGCGCCGGCATATGCTGAAGCTCCTGTCGATCCGCTGTCCTGGCTGGGCCGGGTCGCGACGGCCGGGCAGCGCCTGAATTACGTCGGCACTTTCGTTTATCAGTCCGGCGCGCAGGTGGAAACTTCGCGCATCGCCCACCGTGTCGATGCCGACGGAGAGCATGAGCGGCTCGAAGTGCTCGATGGCAGTCCGCGCGAAATCATCCGCCGCGGCAACGAGGTGCGCTGCGTGCTGCCCGACGAGCGCACCGTGATCATCGACGAGGCAGCCGGTGGGCGCAGGGCTTTTCCTGCCCGGCTGCCTCTTTCTCCGATGGGGCTTGCGGAAAATTACCGCATCCGCAAAGGCGAGCTCGGACGCATTGCCGGCTACGAAGCGCAGGCGCTGGTCCTCGAGCCTCGTGACGACCTGCGTTACGGGCATGTCCTGTGGGCGGAGGTGAAGAGTGGCCTGTTGCTCAAGGCGCGCATGCTGGACGAGCGCGGCGAGCTCATCGAACAGTTCGCCTTCAGCGACGTGAGGATCGGGGGGGAGGTCGATTCCGATTTGCTGAAGTCGCGGTTTGCGCCGGGAGACGGCTGGCGGGTGGTCGATGCGCGTGCCAGCGGAATGCCGCGCAACGACAGCGGCTGGGGGCTTGTGGAGACGCTGCCCGGCTACAGCCTCAGCTCGGTGATGCAGCGGCCGCTCGGCCGTGACCGCGGGCAGGCCGTGCATATGGTCTTCAGCGATGGGTTGGCAGCGATCTCGGTGTTCATCGAGCCGGCCGGCGAGGGGTCGGCCGCCGGCCTCGGCCCTGTTTCCACCGGCGCGATCAACATCTACAAGCGCACCCTCGGCGGCCATATGATCACCGCGCTGGGCGAGGCGCCCGAGCGCGCCGTTCGCCGGATCGGCGACAGCATTCAACCAGTGGGGCAATGATGCAGGCACGTGCAGAAGTGTTGCGCGTCGAGCACGGTCGGGTTTGGCTCAAGCTTACCGACCGGGCCGGCGGCTGTGGGCGGTGTGACGAGCCGGGAGGCTGTCATTCGGTGCAGATCTCCCACGTGTTCGGCCCGCCGCAGGGCGAATTCGTGCTGCCGGCGAGCATTCCGGTCAGCCCCGGGGACCGGGTTCTGATCAGCATTCCCGACGGGGCGCCGCTCAACGCCGCGCTCGTCAGTTACGGACTGGGCACCTTGTTGCTGCTCGCCGGTGCCGCCACCGGCAGCCTGCTCGCTCCCGAGGGCGGGGGCGATCTCTACGCGGTCGCAGGTGGCGCGGCAGGGCTGCTCCTGGCCTGGACGTTGAATCGCGTGCTGACCCGGAGCCGGAACTGGCGCAGCCATCTGCGCCTGGAACTGGCGCCCGATGGCGCGTGCATGCTGCCGCCGCAGGGGTCGCAATGATCCGTTCCTTCCTGCGCCAGGCCTTTGCGATGCTGGCCATGGCGCTGGTTGTGGCGTCGGTATCGGCCGTCGAAATCGAGGCGCTGCCCGATTTCACCCGCCTGGTCGAGCACCAGGGGGCCGCAGTGGTCAATATCAGCACGACCCAGGCACATGCGGAGCGGTCCCGAGTTCCTTTTTCTTTGCCGGAGCTGGACGAGTCGGATCCGATGTTCGACTTTTTCCGCCGCTTCGTGCCCCGGCTTCCCGAATCGCCCGACCCGGACGCCGATCCGGACAACCAGTCGCTCGGCTCGGGTTTCATCGTCAGCGCGGACGGCTACATCCTGACCAATGCCCATGTCGTCGAGGGCGCCGAGGAGATTCTCGTGCGCCTTGCCGACAAGCGCGAGTTCAGTGCGGAGGTCGTCGGCGCGGATGCGCGCAGCGACGTTGCCCTGATCCGCATCAAGGCCGGCGCCCTGCCGCATGTCGTGCTCGGCGACCCGGACGCACTGAAAGTGGGGGAATGGGTGCTGGCGATCGGTTCGCCGTTCGGTTTCGAGCAGTCGGTGACCGCCGGTATCGTCAGTGCCAAAGGGCGTAGCCTGCCCGACGAAAATTTCGTTCCCTTCATCCAGACCGATGTCGCGATCAATCCCGGCAATTCGGGCGGGCCGCTGTTCAACCTCCGCGGCGAAGTGGTCGGCATCAACTCGCAGATCTACAGCCGCACCGGCGGTTTCATGGGCTTGTCGTTCGCGATTCCGATCGATGTGGCGATGGATGTGCAGCAGCAACTGCGGACCCATGGGCGGGTGCAGCGCGGCCGGATCGGGGTTTCGATTCAGGAAGTGACGCGCGATCTGGCCGACGGCTTCGGGCTGCCGCGGGCTGCGGGGGCGCTGGTCAGCATGGTCGAAGCGGGCGGGCCGGCGGCGCGCGGTGGCATCGAGCAGGGCGATGTGATCCTGCGCTTCAATGGCCGCAGTGTGGAAAACTCGGCCGATCTGCCGCGCATCGTCGCCGCCGCGCGCCCCGGGGCGACGGTCGATGTCGACGTCTTCCGTGACGGCAAGCCGCAGGTGCTGAAGCTCGCGGTCGGCGAGTGGCAGGACCCGGAAAGCGCCGCCAGCGCGGGCAGCAGGCCGCATGCGGCTTCCGCGCCGAACCGCCTCGGCCTGGTCCTGGTCGCGCCGACACTGGCACAGCGGCGCGAGCGGGGCATCGAGCAGGGGCTGGTCGTCCTGCGCGCGCAGGGGGTTGCCGCGCGCGCCGAGATCGCGCCCGGCGATCTCGTGTTGGGGATGGTCGTGGACGGACGCCGGCAGCGGCTGGGCACGGTGGCTGAATTCAATCGCATCGCCGATGCGCTCGAGCCGGGGCAGCCGATCACTTTGCTCGTCCGCCGCGGCGACGCGAGCTCCTACGTCAGCCTGCGGGCAGCGCGATGAAGCTTGCTGCCGGCCCGGGGCCCGTGTTTACCGTGATGAGCCGGCAGTGGTGCCATCTGTGCCACGATCTGGTGATGGCGCTGGAGCCGATCGCGGCCGAATTCGGCTGGAAGGTCGAGGTTTTCGACGTCGACCAGGATGCCGGACTTGAAGCACGCTGGAACGAATGGGTCCCGGTGCTGCTGCATGGCGAACGCGAACTGTGCCATTACCACCTCGACGAAGCCGCGGTGCGCGCTTATTGCGCCGGTTTTCCGCTAGAATCGCGGCCTTGACGAGGTCACCCCCGACACATCCAACTTATTCCGAAACGGGTGCTGCAAGGCACCCTTTTCGTTTCGCATGAACCATATCCGCAATTTTTCCATCATCGCCCACATCGACCACGGCAAATCGACCCTGGCCGATCGACTCATCCACTTCTGCGGCGGCCTGTCGGACCGCGAGATGGAGGCCCAGGTCCTCGACTCGATGGACATCGAGCGCGAGCGCGGCATCACCATCAAGGCCCAGACCGCGGCGCTGCACTACAAGGCGAAGGATGGGCAGGTCTACAACCTGAACCTCATCGACACCCCGGGACACGTCGACTTCTCCTACGAGGTCAGCCGCTCGCTCGCCGCCTGCGAGGGCGCGCTGCTGGTGGTCGATGCCTCGCAGGGCGTCGAGGCGCAGACCGTGGCGAACTGCTACACCGCGCTCGACCTCGACGTCGAGGTGGTGCCGGTGCTCAACAAGATCGACCTGCCGGCGGCCGATCCGGACAACGCCCGCAGCGAGATCGAGGACGTCATCGGCGTCGACGCCTCCGCGGCCATCCTGTGCTCGGCCAAGACCGGCCTCGGCGTCGAGGACGTGCTGGAGGCGATCGTCGCCCGCATCCCGCCGCCGAAAGGCAAGCCCGAAGGCCCGCTGAAGGCGCTGATCATCGACTCCTGGTTCGACAACTACGTCGGCGTCGTCATGCTGGTGCGCGTCGTCGATGGTGTGCTCAAGCCGAAGGACCGCATCCTGCTGATGTCGACCGGGGCGCAGTATCCGTGCGACCAGGTCGGCGTGTTCACGCCGCGCTCGGTGGGGCGCGAGCAGCTCTGCGCCGGCGAGGTCGGCTTCATCATCGCCGGCATCAAGGAACTGGAGGCGGCCAAGGTCGGCGACACCGTGACCCTGGCGAACAAGCCGGCCGCCGAGCCGCTGCCCGGCTTCAAGGAAATCAAGCCGCAGGTCTTCGCCGGCCTCTACCCGGTCGAATCCTCCGAGTACGACCAGTTGCGCGACTCGCTCGAGAAGCTGCGCCTCAACGACGCCTCGCTGCAGTTCGAGCCCGAAGTGTCGCAGGCCCTGGGCTTCGGCTTCCGCTGCGGCTTTCTCGGCCTGCTGCACATGGACATTGTGCAGGAGCGCCTCGAGCGCGAGTTCGACATGGACCTGATCACCACCGCGCCGACGGTGGTCTATGAGGTCGTGCTCAACAGCGGCGAGGTCATCCGCATCGAGAACCCGGCGAAGCTGCCCGAGGTCGGCAAGTACCAGGAGATCCGCGAGCCGATCATCACCGCGACGATCTTCCTGCCGCAGGACTACGTCGGCCCGGTGATCACGCTGTGCAACCAGAAGCGCGGTGCGCAGATCGACATGCGCTACCACGGCCGCCAGGTGCAGCTCGTCTACGAACTGCCGATGAACGAAGTGGTGATGGACTTCTTCGACAAGCTGAAATCGGTTTCGCGCGGCTACGCCTCGCTCGACTACGAGTTCAAGGAATACCGCAGCGCCGACCTGGTCAAGCTCGACATGATGGTCGGCGGCGAGAAGGTCGATGCACTGTCGGTCATCGTGCACCGCGCCAGCGCCCAGTTCCGCGGCCGCGAACTCGCCGCCAAGCTGCGCGGGCTGATCCCGCGCCAGATGTTCGACGTCGCCGTGCAGGCCGCGATCGGCTCGCACATCATCGCCCGCGAGACGATCAAGGCGCTGCGCAAAAACGTGCTCGCCAAGTGCTACGGCGGCGACATCACGCGCAAGAAGAAACTGCTCGAAAAGCAGAAGGAAGGCAAGAAGCGGATGAAGCAGGTCGGCAACGTCGAGATTCCGCAGGAAGCCTTCCTCGCCGTGCTCCGCACCGACGAAGGCAAGTGATCGAACCCGCCGTGCGGCGCCGCCGCCGGCTGACGACGGAAACCGCATGAACTTCGCCCTGATCCTCTTCCTGCTGCTCGTCGCCACCGGCGTGCTGTGGCTCTTCGACCGCTTCCATGCGCGCAAGCTGCGCCCGGCCGGCACGCCGGCGCCGTGGTGGGTGGAGTACGGGGCGAGCTTCTTTCCGGTGATCCTGGTCGTGTTCGGGCTGCGTTCCTTCGTCGTCGAGCCGTTCAAGATCCCGTCCGGGTCGATGATCCCGACCCTGCTGGTGGGCGATTTCATCCTCGTCAATAAATGGAACTACGGCATCCGTCTGCCGGTGATCAACAAGAAGATCATCGACATCGGTGCGCCGCAACGCGGCGACGTCATGGTGTTCCGCTATCCTGCCGATCCATCGCTGGACTACATCAAGCGCGTGGTCGGCCTGCCCGGCGACCGGGTCGAATACCTGAACAAGCGCCTGCGGATCAATGGCGAAACCGTGCCGCTGGAGAGCGCGGGCAACTACCTGCACCCCGACCGGCTCTACTATTCGCCGCAATACACCGAAAAGCTCGGGGAACGCGAACACGCGGTGTTGATCGAGCGTGACGCGCCGGCGTTCGTGCCGCAGGTGATGAATTTCCCGCAGCGCGGAAGCTGCACCTACACCAGTGCAGGAGTGAGCTGCACCGTGCCCGCAGGGCATTACTTCGTGATGGGCGACAACCGTGACGCCAGCAGCGACAGCCGGGTGTGGGGTTTCGTTCCCGAGGACAACATTGTTGGCCGCGCCTTCTTCATCTGGTTCAATTTCAGCGACATGAAACGGATCGGCGGTTTTCACTGAGCCCCCAGAAACGGCTTTGCCGCTTCCGCCCCCGCGGGGGACGGGAAAACCCGGGGCGGCCCTGCGTGTTCTCGAGTGCAGGCCCGCAGCCGCTTGCGGGACGGCGGATTCAATCACCCGCTCCGACGAAAGGGAGGAAACCATGCGCATGAAATCCCAACGCGGGCTGAGCCTGCTCGGCGTTCTCGTCGTCGGTGCGTTCGCCGCCTTCGTGCTGACGATTGGTTTTCGCGCGGTGCCGGTGATCAACGAGTACCTGGCGATCAAGCGCATCGTCAACGTACTCGCCGACGAGGGCGACAAGGGCATGTCCGCCCTGGAACTGCGCCGCAGCTTCGACCGGCGAGGCCAGATCGACGACGTCTCCAGCGTATCGGGAGTCGATCTGCTGATCGACAAGTCCGGCCCCCGCACCCGGATCGAGGTCGGCTATAGCCGTACCGTCCCACTGGTGGCGAACCTGAGTTTGTTGGTCGAACTGCATGCCCGCAGCGAGGGCCGTTGAACCGATGACGACCGACCAGCTTCAATCCCGCCTGGGCCACGTGTTCACCGATTCCGGGCTGCTCCAGGAGGCGCTGACGCACCGCAGCTTCGGCCTGCCCAACAACGAGCGTTTCGAGTTTCTCGGCGACAGCATCCTCAACTGCGTAATGTCGATCGCCTTGTTCGAGCGCTTCGGCGAGCTGCGCGAAGGCGAGCTGTCGCGCGTGCGCGCCTCGCTGGTGCGCCAGGACGCGCTTTACCGCATCGCGCTCGCGCTCGAGCTCGGCGACTGCCTGCGCCTGGGCGAGGGCGAGCTCAAGTCCGGCGGCAGCCGCCGCCCGTCGATCCTCGCCGATGCCCTCGAAGCGGTGTTCGCGGCGGTGTTCCTGGATGGCGGCTTTCCCTGCGCGAAAGGGGTCATCGACCGCCTGTACGCGCCCTTGCTCGCCGGAGTCGATCCGCGCAAGCCGAGCAAGGATGCGAAGACCGCCTTGCAGGAGTGGCTGCAGGGGCGCAGGATGCCCTTGCCCACCTACACGATGGTGCAGGTTCTGGGCGAAGCCCACTCGCAGGAATTCGAAGTTGCCTGCGAGATCCCCAGGCTCGGCGTGCGCACCCTGGGGCGCGGTTCCAGCCGGCGCATCGCCGAACAGCAGTCGGCCGAGCTCGCGCTCGCCGCCGTGAGGAAAAAATGAACCAAGAGCATTCCCGCCCCGCTTCGGCGGCGGACGCCGCTGCGGACGAAGCGTTCCGCTGCGGTTTCGTGGCCATCGTCGGCCGTCCCAACGTCGGCAAGTCGACGCTGCTCAACCGCCTCGTCGGGCAGAAGATCAGCATTGTCTCCAGCAAGGCGCAGACCACGCGCCACCGCGTCACCGGCATCCTCACCGAGGACCGGGCGCAGTTCGTGTTCGTCGATACGCCGGGCTTCCAGACCCATCATCGCAACGCGCTCAACCGTTCGATGAACCGCACCGTCTCCCAGGTTCTGGCCGACGTCGATCTGGTGTTCTTCGTCATCGAGGCCGGCCGCTTCACCGACGATGACCGCAAGGTGCTGACGGTGATCCCCGCGTCGTCCAGGGTGATCCTGGTGATCAACAAGGTCGATCAGCTGAAGGACAAGGCCCGCCTGCTGCCATTCATCGACGAAGTGCGCACGCAGCGCGAATTCGCCGAGATCGTGCCCTTGTCGGCGGAGAAGGGGAGCAACGTCACCGCCTTGGTCAGGGCGGCCACCCCGCTGCTGCCGGTCGGCGTGCCGATGTTCGAGGAAGACGAGGTCACCGACCGCAGCGAGCGCTTCCTCGCCTCCGAATTCCTGCGCGAGAAGCTGTTCCGCCTGCTCGGCGACGAGCTGCCCTACGGCATTGCGGTCGAGATCGAGAAGTTCGAAGTCGAAGGCAGGCTGCGCCGCATCCACGCCGCGGTGATCGTCGACAAACCCGGCCACAAGGCGATGGTGATCGGCAAGGGCGGCGAAAAGCTCAAGCGCATCTCCAGCGAGGCCCGCGTCGAGCTGGAGAAGCTGTTCGACGGCAAGGTCTTCCTCGAGGTCTGGGTCAAGGTCAAGAGCGGCTGGGCCGACGACGAGCGCGCGCTGAAGAGCCTGGGCTACGAATAAGCCCGGCGGTGCACGATGGCCGGCCCGAGACAGCGCATCGAGCAGCAGCCCGCCTGGGTGCTGCACACCCTGCCGTGGCGCGAAACCAGCCTGATCGTCGACCTCTTCGCGCGCGACCATGGCCGGGTCGCGCTGGTGGCGAAAGGCGCGCGCCGGCCGCATTCGCAGCTGCGCGGCGTGCTGATGGCCTTCCAGCCGCTGCTGATCGACTGGTCGGGCGGGGGCGAAGTGAAGACCCTGGCGCGCGCCGAATGGCTCGGCGGCCAGCCCCTGCTGGGTGGGCGGGCGCTGCTCTGCGGCTATTACCTCAACGAACTGCTGCTGCGCCTGACCGCGCGCGAGGACGCCCATCCGCGCCTCTTCGCCGCCTATGCCGACGCGGTGGGCGCGCTCGCCCGCGGCGAGGCCGAGTCGCCGATCCTGCGCCGCTTCGAGCTGGCCTTGCTGCAGGATCTGGGCTACGAGGTCGGTCTCGCCACCGATGCCGCGACCGGCTCCGGACTGCAGCCCGATGCGCGCTACCTTTATATAATCGAGCGTGGTCCGGTGCGGCTGGAGATCCTCGAACAAGAGCAGGACGGGGGCGCCGCACTCGGCGAGCAGCCGCTGGTGTCCGGACAGACCCTGCTCGACATGGCAGCCAACGACTTTACCCGCGCGGAGACGCTGCTCCAGTCCAAGCAGCTGCTGCGCGTGCTGATCAACCACACCCTGGGCGGCCAGCCGCTGCAGTCGCGCCGGGTGCTGAAGGAACTGCAGGAGCTTTGATGATCGAACTCGGCGTCAATATCGACCACGTCGCCACCCTGCGCCAGGCGCGCCGCACCTGGGAGCCCGACCCGGTGTGGGCCGCGGTGCAGGCCCACCTCGGCGGCGCCGACGGCATCACCATCCACCTGCGTGAGGATCGCCGCCACATCCATGACGAGGACGTGCGCCGCCTCGCCGAGCTCACCCAAGTCAAGCTCAACCTCGAGATGGCCGCCACCGACGAGATGGTCGCCATCGCCTGCCGCACCAAGCCGCAGATGGCGATGCTGGTCCCCGAAGGCCGCCACGAAATCACCACCGAAGGCGGGCTCGACGTGCTTGCCCAGGAGGCACGCCTGAAGGGCGTGATCGCCCGCCTGGCCGACGCCGGCATCGTCACCAGCGTGTTCATCGACGCCGAGATCCCGCAGATCGAGGCCGCCGCCCGCATCGGCGCGCGCGTGTGCGAGATCCACACCGGCCCCTACGCCCACGCCTTCCACGCCGCCGGGCGCGATGCCGAGGCGCCGGCGGTGGCGGCCGAGCTCGACAAGATCCGCATCGCCGGCGAAGCGGTGCGCCGCCTCGGCATGCGTTTCAACGCCGGCCATGCGCTCAACTACTACAACGTGCAGCCGATCGCGCGCCTGCCCGGCGTGCGCGAACTGCACATCGGCCATTCGATCGTCAGCCGCGCAGTCTTCGTCGGCCTGCGCGAGGCGGTCGCCGAAATGAAACGCCTGATGCGCGAAGGCGCGGCACGCAGCCGCTGAGCCTGGGCGCGCGGGCGGGAGAAAGGTCATGATCCACGGCATCGGTACCGACATCGTCCGCATCGAGCGCGTGCGCCAGGCGCTCGAGCGCCACGGTGAGCGCTTCGCCCTGCGCATCCTCGCCGACACTGAAGTCGAGGCCTGGCGCGCACATCGCGACCCCGCGCGCTTCCTTGCCAAGCGCTTCGCCGCCAAGGAGGCCTTCGGCAAGGCGCTCGGCACCGGCGTCGCCGTTCCCGCCACCCTGCACGCGGTCGCCGTGGGCCACGACGCGCGCGGCAAGCCCGAATACCGCTACGACGCGCGCCTCGCCGCTTACATGCACACTCACGCGCTGCGCGCCCACCTCAGCATCAGCGACGAGGACGAGCACATCATTGCGTTCGCGTTGATAGAGCGGTTTGGGGCGCGCCCCGATTTTCCCTGATCACCACGATCTGGGTCGTGTTGGATACCTTTTCCGCACGCTTCCGGTCTGTTGAGTCGGTTGAAGATGGCAAGCACCCATTGCGATGGGTATGCTTTCCTGCTGAGTGGAGCGGCGACTTCCGGCTCCGCCGCTTGCCCGAGATCAGGCAGTCGTCTCAAAAATTCCCTTTTCCGAGCTTGAAGCATGAATCCAGTAGAACAGCAGTTTTTCACCGACCTCGAAAAAAAACTCTGGACTGCTGCCGACAAGCTGCGCTCCAACCTCGACGCAGCCGTCTACAAGCACGTGGTGCTCGGACTGATCTTTCTAAAGTACGTCTCTGATGCTTTTGAAGAACGGAACAAAGAACTGCGCGAGCAGTTTCAGAACCCGGACCACGACTACTACATGGCTCTAGACGAGTGTGGCGGCGCGGGTACACAGGAGTACGAAGAAAACCTCGTCGCTGAACTGGAAAACCGCGACTACTACACCGAAAAAAACGTGTTCTGGGTGCCGCTGGAAGCGCGCTGGCAAACCCTGCGCGACTGCGCCCAACTGCCACCCAAAGCCCCACTGCCATGGAATAAACCGGGCAAGGACGAGCCGGAAGAGATGCGCAGCGTCGGCTGGTTGATCGACAACGCGATGGAGGCCATCGAGCGCGAGAACGAGAAAAAACTCAAGAACGTGCTCAACAAGGACTTCGCTCGCACCCAGATCGACAGCCACAAACTGGCCGACCTGATCGCCCACTTCTCCGACACCGACTTCAACCGCAAGGAATACAACGGCCAGCCGCTGAACCTCAAGAGCAAGGACATCCTCGGCCACGTCTATGAATACTTCCTTGGCCAGTTTGCGCTGGCCGAAGGCAAGAAGGGCGGCCAGTACTACACGCCCAAGAGCATCGTCACGCTGATTGTTGAAATGTTGCAGCCCTTCAAGGGGCGCGTGTACGACCCGGCCATGGGTTCGGGCGGCTTTTTTGTGCAGAGCGAAGAGTTCATCGAAGAGCACGGCGGCAAGGTCGCCAATGGCAAGACCGGCCAAATCAGCGTCTACGGCCAGGAGAGCAACCCCACCACGTGGCGACTGGCCGCCATGAATATGGCCATTCGCGGCATCGATTTCAACTTTGGTGGCGCACCCGGCGACACCCTGCTGAACGATCTGCACCCCGACCTACGCGCCGACTACGTGATGGCCAATCCGCCCTTCAACATGAAGGAGTGGTGGAACGAAAAGCTGGCAAGCGACCCGCGCTGGATCGCCGGCACGCCGCCGCAAGGCAACGCCAACTTCGCCTGGCTGCAGCACATGCTCTACCACCTGGCCCCGGCAGGCAGCATGGCGCTGCTGCTGGCCAATGGTTCGATGAGCAGCAACACCAATAACGAAGGTGAAATCCGCAAGAAGCTGATCGAGGACGACTACGTGGAATGCATGGTTGCGCTACCCGGCCAGCTCTTTACCAACACGCAAATCCCGGCCTGCATTTGGTTCCTTACCCGCGACAAGCGCAACGGCCTGGCGCTCAACAAAACAAAGCGCGACCGGCGCGGTGAGTTTCTGTTCATCGACGCCCGCCAGCTCGGCTACATGAAAGACCGCGTGCTGCGTGATTTCACGGTAGATGACATCAAAAAGGTGGCTGACACCTTTCATGCCTGGCAACTGGGTGAAGGCTATGAGGATGTGGCGGGCTTCTGCTACTCGGCCTCGCTGGACGACATTCGCAAGCACGAGCATGTGCTGACGCCGGGGCGCTATGTCGGTGCTGAAGAGCAAGAGGACGATGGCGAAGTCTTCGCCGACAAGATGGCGCGGCTCACGGCGCAGCTCGCGGAGCAGTTTGCTGAAAGCGCCAAGCTGGAGGGGGAGATCAAGAAGAACTTGGCGGGGTTGGGATATGGCATTTGAGCATCAACCAAGATTCTTCGGTGATTTAGTGAATTTCGTTGCCGAAAAAGCCAAAGCTGAGCACGCGAGCTTTACGACATATATTTCCACTGAAAATATGCTGTCGAGTTTTGGTGGTGTAACCACAGCAGCAACCTTGCCGGGAAGCGGCAGTGTGACGAGGTTCAAAACTGGCGACACGCTGTTCTCCAATATCCGCACTTACTTCAAAAAGGTTTGGCAGGCAGAGTTTGATGGACATTGTTCAAACGATGTTCTGGTCTTTCGCCCCAAAGACGAAACCGTTCTTTGCTCAAACTATCTTCACTATCTTTGCCGTTGGGAGAAATTCACTGAATTCAGCGCCAGAACATCCAAAGACGCAAAGATGCCGCGCGGAGATAAGGACGCGTTAGCTCAGTTTCAATTCGAGTTGCCGCCAATTGAAGAACAGATCACGATGGCTGGAGTTCTTCGTAGGCTCGACAACAAAATCACCGTCAACCGCCGCATCAACCAAGCCCTCCAAGCCATTGGGCAAGCTATTTTCAAGTCGTGGTTTGTCGATTTCGACCCGGTCAAAGCCAAGATCGCCGCCAAACAGGAGGGCCGAGACCCGCTGCGCGCTGCGATGAGTGCCATCAGCGGCACGCCTGACGACGAACTTGATGCCCTGCCGTCCGAGCAATACGCCCAACTCGCCGCCAACGCCGCGCTGTTTCCGGATGAGATGGAAGAGTCGGAGTTGGGGGAGATTCCGAGGGGGTGGGCCTGTGGTGCGCTTGGTGATATTTGCAGCTTTACGGCGGGCAGCGCGTTCAAACCGGAACACCAGGGCAGTACAGAGGGGGACTTTCCGTTCATCAAGGTGAGCGATATGAACCTTGCGGGTAACGAGGTCTTCATTCAATCGGCTAACAACTACGTCAGCAAATCTCAGCAGTCTGAGATGAAGGCGAAGTTGCACCCTTCGGGGGCGACCGTTTTTGCCAAGATTGGGGTAGCACTGATTTCGAATCGACGGCGATTGTTAACTGCCCCGACGATCATTGACAACAACTTGATGTCAGCCAGTCCCGCTGAAGGTAAATCTGGACAGTACTTCTTGTATTCGCTGCTCAGCACACTCGATTTCAATACCTTGGTCTCAGGCACCGCCCTGCCGTACATCAACGTTTCCGACCTCAAGAAGATACCCATCGTGCGTCCTCCGTACGATGCTTGCCATGCTTTTGAGGCGAAGGCGTCCTCGTTTTTTTCAATGATGCAGACGCTGGCGGCACAGAGCTCAACCCTTGCGACCACTCGAGATGCCTTGCTCCCCAAGTTGCTGTCAGGGGAAATTGAAGCATCCAGAACAGTTGAGGGCTGACCATGGATTTTTGGCGCCCGAAATATCACGAATATCTCAACTCCGAAGGGGATGTGGACATCATTGGCTCCACCTTCCAGCGGAGCCGAATATTGAAAGAGCTAGAACCGGAAACATATCAATTGTCTTTTGAGGATTGGGTGGAGGAGCGAAAAAGTAGCTTGCGCGACGTGGTGAGTCAGGTGCTTGCTGCGCACGACAATGCAAATCGTTTCAGCGCACTTAAGAAGGCATATGGCTCTCGAAATGTTGTCCCTTTTCTTGGTGCGGGGCTTTCAATGCCCAGCGGGTATCCTGGGTGGACGAAATTCCTGTGGGATCTGCAGTGTGAGTCGCACGTCAAGGCAGATGATTTGCAGTCGCTGCTAGGCGCAGGGGATTACGAGGGGGCAGCTCAGTTACTTCACGATGACCTCGGCCCCGCATTATTTAATAAGCAACTTCAGGAATGCTTCGACAGAGACTGTGTCGCGATTGGTGCAATTAATATGTTCCCTCTCGTGTTTTCAGAATCCAGTGTCATCACAACCAACTTTGACAAATTGCTGGAGTCTGCCTTTAAGGGGCAAGCACAAGGCTTTGATCAGCCGGTTTTTGGCGGCAATTTAGGAGAGGCGTTACGCATTCTGAGTACCGGGGGCAGATATTTGCTAAAGTTACACGGCTCATGTGAAACAGTTGCCAATCGCGTCTTGCTCCGTGATGAGTATGCGCAAGCTTATGGTGATGCTGGCACCGTAAAAAAATTCTTTTCCCGCTTTTTGTTTGGCAAGTCACTGCTATTTGTCGGATGTAGCTTGCTGATGGACCGCACGCTTCTGACAATGGAGCAGGTGGTTGCTGCAGAAGGGGCATATACCCTGCCGCAGCACTACGCCTTCCTTGAATTGAAGGAGGGGATGGATCGCGTCGAGCGCAAAAAGGCATTGGCAAAGGCCAATATTTTTCCGATATGGTATCCAGAGGGTGAGCACGATGAATCCATCGAGGCACTTCTTTTGGCATTGATGGAGGAGTCCTGATGAAACTCAAAACCGTCACCCTGCGTGGCTACAAATCCATCGCCAAGTTGGAAGCCTTCGAACTGCGAAACCTCAACGTGCTGATCGGTGCCAACGGCGCAGGTAAAAGCAACTTCATCGGTATCTTCAAACTACTGGCAGCGCTGGCCGATGGCAACCTGCAGACCTTTGTGCAGAAGCAAGGTGGGCCGGATGCTCTGCTGCACGGCAGCCGCAAGCGTACGCAGCAGATCGACGCTGAAATCTATTTCGAGAAAAACAGCTACCAGATCAGTAACGGCTATCGCATCAGCCTGACGCCCACAGCAGACAATCGTCTGATCTTCAGCCGCGAGGAAACCTGGATCGATGGCCATTACACGGCCAAGGCCATCCCACTGGGCACGGCGCACGATGAGGCCAAGTTGCGTGACGACCAGCAGGCGGTGAGCACCTATGTGCGACCCGCAATGCAAAGCTGGAGGCAGTACCACTTCCACGACACCGGCGACTCCGCTGCTGTAAAGCGCCCGCATGGCAGCAATGACAATCTGCGCTTGAAACCGGCGGCGGATAACCTGGCGGCGTATCTGGCCAAACTCAAGAAAACCTTTCCCGATGCATACCAGCGCATCGTGGACACCATCAAGCTGGCGGCACCCTTCTTCGGTGGTTTTGTCATCCGCGACCCATTGCCCGAAAACATCGAGCTGGAGTGGTTCGAGCAGACTGATCCTGACACGCCGTACAAGGCACATGTGCTCTCCGATGGCACGCTGCGCTTCATTTGCCTGACCACGCTGCTGATGCAGCCCACTCACCTGCTGCCTGACACGGTGCTGATTGATGAGCCTGAGTTGGGCTTGCACCCCTATGCCATCAACCTGCTGGCGGACATGCTCAAGCAGGTGGGGGAAACCAAGCAGGTGATCGTTTCAACCCAGTCAGTGGAATTGCTCAACGCGTTTGAACCGCAAGACGTCGTGGTCGTGGAGCGCGAGAGTGGTGCCACGGTACTGAGGCGGCTGGACCCGGAAGAGTTGAAGGAATGGCTGGAGGACTACAACCTCGGTGACCTGTGGAAGCGCAACGTGCTGGGCGGGAGGCCGACCCGATGAGGCGCGTGTGTATCGTCTGCGAAGGACAGACCGAGGAAACCTTCGTGCGAGATGTGTTGGCACCAGCCTTCTATGACTTGGGTCTGAACCCATGTCGTTATACACAACTCCCGTCACTCGGCCTCCTCGCGTAGCGCCTGTATGGTGGCGGCGGCATCCATGACGCGCTGCAAGCCGAGCCAGATGGTCTTGACGCCCGGC
>NZ_JALLIK010000063.1:0-12714 GCF_023093595.1 Thauera aromatica | reverse complement strand
GCGGTTGTGCACCCGGTCCTCGCCCCAGAACACGATCGCATCCTGGTCGTCGCGCGCGCGCAGCAGGTTCTGCGCGAAGTTCAGCCGCGCCTCGGGAAACCACTTCGCCCCCGGCATGCGATCGGCGTCGACCAGCACGCGCGTGCCGCGCGCGCCGATGACCCCGCCGCCGCTGCCCTCGCCGTCCCACACGCTGACCCAGAACTGCTCGGGCTGCGCCACCGACCAGGCGTACAGCGCACCGTAGTCGGGCAGGGACACGCCCCAGCGCCTCTCCGCCGCGAGGCGGAAGGCGGTGACGTTGGCGTTCGCCACGCGCTCGGCGGAGGGAATCCAGAGGGGGGTATCAGGGCTCATCGGCGACGGTTTCCAGGAGTTTTATCGTTCGCGCAGGGGACGAAGCGGACTCTATCGTTAAATTCGTTACTGGTCAATCAATTCACCAATAACGAATTTGATGCACCAACCCGCTTTCGCCGGCACCTTAACAGAGCCGTGCGCCCTCCGCCCGGCGGATCGGCCCGCAGGAGTGCCCCCATGCCGGGTGCGCAAAAAAAAACGGCCCCGCAAGGGACCGCAGACAGCGCACGCGGCCGCCAGGCCGCCACTCACTCTTCCGGCAACACACCATTCCGCGAAAATATCAGCGCCTTGCCATCGATCGCGAGGACCGCGGTCAAGCCGAGACGGTCTTCGCGCTGGCGTGCGGTAAACGTCCGCCCCCGGTCGCGGCTTTCCAGGCTCACTCCGTCCAGCCCGACCGCCCGCACGCGATCGTCGAGCTGGGCGAGATCGGTGATCGAGCTGCGCGTGGCGCCCCCGGTGGACTGCCAGCTGTCGCCGTGGTCGGCGCTGCGATAGATGCTGCCACGCAGACCGGCGACGATCAGGGTGCCGTCGTCGAGCGCGGTCCCGCTCCAGAACGTGCCGCGGTAGCCGGTCGGATGCCAGGACCAGGTCTCGCCGCCATCGGTCGAGCGCAGCACGCTGCCGCGCTCGCCGGCGATGAACAGATCGCCACGCGGGCTCTGGAAAATGCGCATCAGGTTGGCGTCGGCGCGCGTTTCGCCCGGCGGCGCGGGCAGCTCGACCTCTTCCCAGCTGCGGCCGCCGTCCCGCGTGCGCAGCATCAACGCCCACAGCCCGACCGCGATACCATTTTGCGGATCGGAAAAATGCACCGAGAACAGCGGCCGGTCTTCGGCGGTATCGACGCGCTGCACGCGCCAGGTCTCGCCGCCGTCGGCCGTGTGCAGGATCGTTCCCCAGTGCCCCACGGCCCAGCCGTGGCGCGCATCGGCGAAGCTGACCGCGGTCAGCATCGCGTTCGCCGGCACTCCCGAAGACTGGCGCCAGGTCCGCCCGCGGTCGTCGGACAGCAGCACCACGCCGCGGTCGCCGACGGTAACGATGCGCTCGCCCGCATGGGCCGCGGCGAGGATCATGGTGCGCTCGGCGAACGGCGAAGGCTCGGCGGCTCGGGGGGCGAAGGCCGCACTCCCCGCCGCGCTCCCGCCCGCGGCGTCCTGGGCGAAGGCCGCGGGCGCTGCCAGCAGCGACAGCGCGCCGGCGAAAGTAGCAACGAGCGCAGCGACGGTGCGCGTGCGACCCGGTTTCAGTTCGATGTCCATGCTTTCTCCCGAATCAGTGGGCCAGGATGCCGGGCGCCCGGACCGGGCCCTTGCGCGGGAACAGCCGCTCCAGCCAGACCGCGAAGGCGGGCAGCGCGGTCATCGCCATCACCATGTTGACCATGAACATGAAGGCCAGCAGCTTGCCCATGTCGGCCTGGAACTTGAGCTCGGAGAACATCCACGTCGCCACCCCGACGGCGAGCGTGATCGCGGTGAAGATGGTCGCGGTGCCGACCTCGAGGATCGAGTGCTCGAGCGCCTTGACGATGTGCTCGCCGCCGGCGAGGTGCAGCTGCAGCCGGTTGTAGATGTAGTAGGCGTAATCGACGCCGATGCCGACCGCCAGCACCATCACCGGCAGGGTCGCCACGGTGAGCCCGATCTCGAGTTCCTTCATGAACCAGTAGCCGATGAAGGTGCCCACGGTGAGCGGCAGGCAGCACGCAATCACGGCGCGGAAGTCGCGGTACATCAGCGCCACCAGGACCATGATCGCGGCGTACACGTAGAGCATCATCGGCAGCTCGGATTTGTGCACTTCCTCGTTGACCGCGGCCTGCACGCCGGCATTGCCCGAAGCGAGGCGGATGCGCACCTCGGCTTCCTGGTCGCGTGCGCGGAAGGCTTTCACTTCCTCGATCACGCGGTTGATCGTGGTCGCCTTGTGGTCGGTCAGGAACAGGTGCACTGCGGTCATGCTGCAGTCCTTGTTCATGAAGCCGCGCACGCGGCCGATCTCGGTCGCCAGCGCAGCGTAGTTGCCGGGGTCGATCGGCACCACCGACATCTTCGGGTTGCCCTCGTTGTAGCCCTCGTTGTAGGTGCGCAGCTGGCCGGAGAAGGACAGTGCCGACAGCACGCCGGGGACGTACTGCATGGCGGCGACGAAGCGATCCTGGTAGTGGCCGACAACGACGTTGTCGCAGGCCTCGGGCGGCGCCTCGAAGATCACCGTCAGCCAGTCGAGGCCGGTATCGTAGTTGGTCGCAATCGACACCGCATCGCGGTTGAAGCGCGCCTCGGCGCGCAGCTCGGGCGCGCCCGGCTGCACCGTGCCGATGACACGGTCGTGGCTCTGCCACACCGCGACCGCGAACACAGTCAGGGTCAGGCCGATCACGATCGCGGCGTTGCGCGGCTCGGCCACGCGCGCCAGCACGCGCAGCCAGCCCGAACGCTTCTCGCGCTTGAGCACCGCCTTGTCGGCGTACTCCTTGGTGAAGGTGAATAACGAAGCCGCCAGCGGCAGCATCACCAGGTTGGTGACGATCTTGTAGCCGACGCCGAGCGAGGCGGTGATCGCCAGTTCGCGCACCATCGGGATCGGGATCAGGATCAGGGTGATGAAGGAGACGAAGGCCGTCACCAGCGCCAGGGTGCCGGGAATCAGCAGGCCGGTGAAGCTGGCGCGGGCGGCCTCCTCGGTGGTTTTGCCGTGGGAGAGCTCGCGCACGATGAAGTTGATCTGCTGCACACCGTGCGAGACGCCGATCGCGAACACCAGGAAAGGCACCAGCACCGCGAGCGGATCGAGGCCGTAGCCGAGCAGCTTCAGGGTGCCGAACTGCCACACCAGCGAAGTCAGCGAGCACACGATCGGCAACAGGGTGAAGCGCACCGAGTGACAGTACCAATACACCGCGAGCGCGGTCAGCACCAGGGCGATGAGGCAGAATTCGAGCACCGCCGAGGCGCCGTCGGCGATGTCGCCAATCTGCTTGGCGAAGCCGATGATCTGGATCTCGAACTGCGCGTCCTCGAACTTCGCCCGCAACTCCTCGAGCAAGTGGTTGTAGGCGACGTAATCGAGCGCCTGGCCGTCGCGGTCGGCCTCGTGCAGTTCGGCGACGATCATCGCGCTGCTCTGGTCGCGCGACACCAGGGTGCCGACGAAGCCGCCCTGGCTCGCCGCGCGCTGGATCCCGGCGATGATCTCGGCATTGAGATCGGGCGGCGTGATGGTGCCGGAGATCAGCGGGTCGGCGCGAAAGCCCTCCTCGGTGATCTCGTTGACGAAGGAATTCGGCGTCCACAGCGACTGCACGCCGAGACGGTCGATGTTGGGCAGGAAGCTGACCGCCTGGGTCACTTCGTACAAACGCTCGAGCCCGGCCGGCGTCCAGATGCTGCCCTCGCGCGCCTTGACCACGATGTTCAGGCGGTTGGCGCCGAGCACGTCGTCGCGGTACTGGTTGAAGGTCTGGATGTACTCGTGGCCGATCGGCATCTGCTTCTCGAAGCCCGCGTCCATGCGCAGCTGCAGGGCGTAGTAGCCCATCAGCGCGGTGAACAACGCGAGCAGGACGAGAATGCTGCGACGAAAACGGAAGCACAGATCTTCCAGCCAGCGCAGGTACTTGGTCAGGAAGCTGTCAACGTCGCTGACGCTGAAAGGATTGAGCATGGTCGGGCGTACCGGTCTGGGGTGGGGTCAAGGGGGATGACACCTGCCGGGGGCGGCTCGAACCGCCCCCGGGGCGCCGCTCAGAAGTTTCTCGAGATGAAGCCGCCGATGAAGTCTTGATCCTTGTAAGGCGCACTGAAGGAGTGATCGCCGCCCCAGAAGGTCGTGTAGTTGATGCCGGCCTGCCAGGTCATCGGGTTGCGGTTGAACAGCACGTAGAAGTTGGCCGACTTCGCCCCTTCCATCCAGTTCGCCATGAAGTTCGGCGTGTTGCCATCCACCGCGTGGGAGAAGAACACGCCCGGGATCACCTGCCAGCCGGGGATGATCGTGCTGTCATAGACCAGGCTGAAGTCGAACATGTAGCCCCACGACAGCTTGTCACCCACGCCTTTGGGCGCGGTCCATGCGCCGGAGGCCGGCAGCTGCTGGTAGGTGATGCCGTTCTGGGTGCGGGTGAACACCTTGTCCTTGTTCACCCCCGGATAGGCGATCGCGACCGCTTCGCCGAGGAAGGTGGCGGTCTGCGCGCCGACCAGATCGAGGAACCAGCCATGGTCGCCCGGCGTCAGGCTGAGAATGCCGGTGAGATGGAGCTGGTAGCGCTCCTTGTCGATCGAGCTGTTGCACTCGACGCCATACTCGAGGCCGTCGCCGCTGCCGTCCATGTTCATGCACGCGCCCAGGGACACCGCATCGTCGGGCCGGTACGACAGTTCCGCACCGACCGCCCAGTTGCCGATCGACGTGTTGGCGCTGATGCCGTACAGCTCGCGGTCCTCCTCGAAGTACATCCGCGTGCCGCTCACATCGCGGTTCCAGTACTGGACGTTGGGGGTCTTGTCGTGGAAGCGCTGGTAGTAGAAGCCGAGATCGACGTCGACGCCTTCCGGGCGGTACTTCAGCGACACGCCGAACTGGCCCGAATCGTCCGGCTCATCGTCGCTGAGCACCGGGAAGGCGGTGCCGTCGGCGATCATTTCGGCGCGCTTCGCCGCCAGCGTCGAGCGCGTCACCCGCCCGCCTTCGGCGAGGATCTGGCTGGCCGGGTCGGGAGCGAAGTAGAGGAAATCGTCGCGCCCCTTGTCGAAGGTGTCGCTCTGCGAGAAGTACGTGCCCGAAGGCGGGAAGCTGTAGGGCTTCCACTGGAACTGGTAGTAGGCCTCGAGGTTCAGCCCATTGCCCAGGCCGGCAGCGAAGCTGATCGCCGGCGACGGCAGGAAGGCCTCCTTGAGCTGGACCCCGGGCGAAGACAGGCGCTGCAGGTCCATCGCGACGTTGGAGTTGATGCCGCCGATCATGAACAGGCTCTCGCCCCAGCTCACCACCTGGTTGCCGAAGCGCACCCGGCCGCGGCGCTCGCCGATGTCGAATTCCTTGCTCACCCACAGGTCGTAGAGGCGCACGTACTGACCCACCGCACGCTTGGCATCGCCGTCGAGCGGGGTGCGCGCAGTCTCGTCGGCAGCGAAATCGTACAGCCAGCCGACCCGGCCCATGAACTTCCACTCGTCAGGGAAGCTCAGCAACAGCTCGTGCGAGCCCTTCAGGTGGGCGGTAAACAAGTCGCCCTTGTCGTAGTTCAGCCTGCCGTCGTCGCCGTTACCCCACACCGCGGTATTGGCGCGATCGCCGCAGGAGGTGGACACGTCGCCATGATGGCTGCAGCTCTGGTCTTCGACGCGCTGGCCGAAACCCAGGGTGAGGGTGGAGTCGAGCGAGCCGCGGACCGAACCGCTCTCGAACTGGAAGGCGTGGACCGCGGGAGCGCAGGCACCGGCGACAGCCAGCCCCAGCACCAGTTTTTTCAACTGTGTCGTCATGATCGTTCTCCGCAGAGCGGCCCGCCGGGCCGGATGGCGGCCGCGGCGAGGAAGCTCGGGTGAGGTTCAGGAAGGAAAGGGCCGGCGCTCAGCGGTCGCTGATCGCGCGCAGGTTGTCGGGGGTGTAGAACGCGTCCTTGAACTTCGGATCGTCGGCCTCGACCGACCACGACATGTCCTTGCCGGCGCCCATGCCGGCCTGATCGAACAGCACCCGTCCGGAGTTGAGGTCGTACTGGACGAAGGCCGGGTTGTCGCAGGAGCCGGTCTCGGCGACCGGGATCACGAAGCTCTCGCGCATTTTCCACAGTTTGCCCTGGGCATCGTAGTCCTCGGCGGCCATCAGCGACCACGAGTCCTCGTCGAAGTAGAAGCGGCGCTTCGGCGCGACGTGACGCACGCCGTCCTTCACCGTCGCTTCCACCACCCACACCCGGTGCAGCTCGTAGCGCGTCGCCTTCGGATCGACGCCGTCGGCGGTGATGACCTTGCGGCGATCGACGTTGGGGTCGTACATGCCGAAGCCGCCGTAGCCGATGTACATCTCCTTCTTGCCCACCAGCTTCCAGTCGAAGCGGTCGGGCGTGCCGTTGAACACGCGCGGCTCATCGAGCGTGTACTGGTTCTCGAAGCCGACCTGCGGCGCGTCGTAGGAGTAGCTCGGCATGCGGCGCACGCGGCGCTGGCCGGGGAAGTAGTAGAAGACGTCGCTGGTCTTGTTGAGGTAGGAGCTGACGATCAGCGCCTGTCCGGCGAGCGCGGTCGGCGAGGTGTAGTTGAAGTAGGTGTGGTACTCCACCGGCGGCAGCTCGCTCAGCTTGTGCGAACCCTTCTTGCCCCACGGATAGTAATAGGCCTGGGTGGAGCCGGCCTCGACCCAGTCGCCCCCGCTGCTGCGCGGCGAGAGCATGATCCACAGCGCCTTCATGTCGAGACCCACCCCGACGTACTTCATCTTGGCGTTCCACAGCACTTCGATGCCGCTCTTGGGCAGCGGGAAGGGGACGCCGGGCACGGTGGCTTCGGCCAGGCTCCAGCCGTCGGCGCCGATCTTCGCGGCGCCGACGTTGGCCTTGGTGTTGGCCTGGACGAAATCGGGCGACGAGCAGTAGCGGCGGCTCGGATAGACCTCCAGCTTGTAGTTCTTGAACGCCTTCATCACCGCGATCTGGCCTTCGCTGAGCTTGTCGGCGTACTTGTCGGCATTCGAGGCGTCGATCGTGAACAGCGGCTTGTCGTCCTTGTACTTGAAGAAGTCGACCCGCGGCTGGCCGTAGGTCCAGCCCGGCTTCAGCGCGCCGCCCTCATCCCACGCCGGGATGCTGCCGTCGCGGTTGGCCGCACGTTCACCACCGAGCGGGGTGAGCTCCTTGCCCAGGCTGGCGGCATCGGCAGCCTGGGCGGCAGGCCCGGCCAGCAATGCGCAGGCGAGCGCAGTCAGCTTGAAGAACTTCATGGATGTCTCCTCTTCTCTTGGATTTTGTTCGGACGAGAGCCGGCATGTGCCGGCACCCTCCCCGCCCGTCGGCGATGAACGTCGCCCCGATGAACGTCGTCCTCTTCGTCCCCTTTCGTCCTCTTCGCCAGCCTTGCGGACCGGTGAATGCCGCTAGACTAGACCCGCGGTGTAAACCGCCTTTTGGTGAAATGTGCCGATTTGTGCGCAGTTGTAGCGGACCCGATACAGCCCGCCAACAGCGGTCGCGCACGGCACTGTCACTGCCGGCGCGACCGCCGCCTTACATCCGCCCCATCAGGTAGGTTTCCGCCACCACCCGCCAGCCCGGCGCCTTGCGCGCCCAGACGAACAACGCCCGCACCTGGTAACGGGGCGCGGAGGCATCGTCCGGCGCGCAGTCGTAGGTCACGAACGAATAGCCCAGCGCGCCGGACTGGCCGCGCGCCGGGTCGGGAGTCAAGGTGCAGCTGCGCGTGGTCCTGACGATCTCGGCGATCACCGGCATCAGCGCCGCGCGCCCACGGACCGCCGCCGGACTCCCTTCGCCGGTCAGCACGATGTCGTCGTCGTAGAGCTCGCGGAACCAGCGCGCGCCGTCGCGCGCCTCGATCGCCGCTTCGACCGCGCGATAGCGCTCTGCGAGCGCGGCATCGAAATCAGCGGCATCGTCGGCGATCGCCGCGCTCGACAGTGCGCAGGCGGCAAGCAAGGCGGATAGGGTGGGGAATTTCATGAGCTCCTCCGGGCCGGGAACGGCCGTTGATCGGGAAAAATCGGCTTTGCCCGGGCGCCTCAGCGCCGGGCCTCGAGGTAATCGATCACCGCCTGGCGCGCCACGGGATCCTTCAGCCCGGCATAGGCCATCTTGGTGCCCGGCGCGTAGGCCTGCGGATCTTCCAGCCACTGGTGCAGTTCGGCTTCGGTCCAGCGCCCTGGGCGTTTTTTCAGTGCGCGCGAAAAGACGAAGCCGGGGGCGGCGGCGATATCGCCGCCGAACACGCCGTAGAGGTTGGGCCCGACTCCGTGCGCCCCGCCCGCACTCACCGCGTGGCAGGGCGCGCACTGCACGAACGCGGCCCCCTCGCCTGTCGTCCCCTCGCCCGCCGCCTGCACGGCGGCCGCCAGCCCGCAAAGGACCACCGCCGCCGCGCGGCGGCGGATATTCGTCGTCATCGCCATCACGCGCTCCTGCCCCGGCCCTCGCGGCGCAGCTCGGCGGCCACCGCCTGCCCGACCTGCAGGCCGGACTCGATCGCACCGTCGATGAAGCCGCGCCAGCCGGTGGCGATGTCGGCGCCGGCGAAGAACAGCCGCCCCTCACGTGCGCGCAGATCGTCCAGATAGGCGCCGAACTGCTTCGGCCGATAGGTGCACCAGGTGCCCTGGGAATAGGGATCGAGCGCCCAGTCGTAGCCCAGCACCTGCTCCACCGTCAGGTGGGGCAGGAACCTGCGGATGAACGGCTCCACCGCTTTCGGGTCGTTGAGGTCGATCTTGCCGCCGGCGGGCGGACCGAAAGCCACCAGCACGCCGCCCTCCTCGCCGGCCTGCTCGGTGAACACCATCGTGAACAGCTCGGTCTCGGGGGCGAAGAAGAGCAGCGTCTCCAACCGCCCCCTGACCTTCAGGTACAGCTTGTGCCCCTTGCCAGCATGGTGCTCTTTCGCCATCGCCTGCTTGGCGGCGCGCAGCGGCGGGGAGAACTCGATCATCCCCGTGGTGTTGACCGGCACGCTGAGGACGGCGTAGCGCGCGTCGATGCGCGCGTCCTCTTCGGTGACCAGCGTCACGCCGGTGGCCGACTGCTTGACTTCGGCAACCGCCGTCGCCAGCCGGGTCTCGAAGCCGCCGTCTTCCACCATCCGTTCGATCAGCGCCGCAGTGCCGTCCTCGAGCTTGTAACGCGCGCAGCTGTACAGCAGCCGGGCCGCATCGCCATCGACCAGCGACCACCAGCGCAGCATCTCGGTATAGGCGGCGGTGTCGATGCGGCCGTGGCAGTTGGTCGCCATCATCGCGTTCATCAGGTCGCGCTGGGCCGGGCTCATCTCGATCTGCGCCATGCGGTCGGCGATCGACAAGTGGTCGAGGGCGCGCCCCGCGGCCGACAAGCCGGGGACGAAGGGGCGCGCGAAGACCTTGCCGGTATCGGCGTGAAAGCGCTTGAGCGCATCCTCGAGCAGGGCCCAGTTCTCCATCACCGGGATCTCCAGCACCTTGCCTGCCGACATCCACAACACCCGCTCGGGGTGGGCGACGCCCGGCGACTCGGCGATCTCCATGCCGTAGCGCATCACTTCCGCCCACACATGGGGCTGGGAGTAGTGGATCCAGGTCCCCCCGAGCTCGACCTTCTTGTCGCCGAAATTCGAATAGAAGGTCCGCCCGCCGAGGCGGTTGCGCGCCTCGAGCAATACCACCTTCGCTCCCCGCTGCGCCAGCTCGCGCGCCGCGGTGACCCCGGCAAAGCCGCCGCCGATGACGGCGACGTCGTAGCGGGCATCTCCTGGCGCACTCCGTGGTGCACTCGTCGCCGCATGTGCGGAAAGCGGCAGCGCGGTGGCTGCGGCAGTGACCGCCGCAGTCTTGAAGAAGCGGCGGCGGGAAGGATCGGGCGTCCCGACGCCAAGCTCCGGCGGGGTCGCAGTGGCGGCAGGAGCGGCGGGGTCGCCCGCCCCCCGGCTGCGCGGTGGCGGAATGTTCATGCCGGCTGTCTCCTCATTGACCGCCACGATCGGGCGCGGCGGTTCGTTTCCAAGCGATGCGGGGGCCCGAGGGCCACCCGGGAGACAGTCTAGGACGCGCCCGCGCCCGCCCGTTATCCACTTTCGGCAGGAATTCATGCTGCACCGCACACTCCCCGCTACCCGCCGGGAGGGGGCGCGGATCTGCGGCGGGCGGCGCGAAAATGCACGGCGGCGACGCCGGATCGAGGGAAGACGGGCGCCGCGGCGGAAACCTCGGAGGTGGCCGCGGAGGCCGCCGTCACGACCTTCGGCTCAGCGCCCGGCGCCCATCGCGGCCCGGCGGCGGGTCACGGAAGGCAGCTCGCCGAACAGGCCGCGGTAGTACCCGGAAAACCTCGGCAGGTGCCAGAACCCCCAGTGCGCGGCGATGTCGCCGATCGCGGCCGCCGGCTCGGCGGTGCCGGCGATCAAGTCGCGGCGGGCGCCGTTGAGCCGGACGCAGCGCAGGAACTGTGCGACGCCGAGGCCGGCGAGGTCCTCGAACGCATACTGCAGGGCGCGCCGCGACACGCCGAAACGGTGACAGAGCTCGGCCACCGAAGGGGGCGCGCCCGGATGGTCGAGGACGTATTCGCGCACGCCGCGCACCAGCCGGCCCCGGGCGCTGGGCTGGAGCGCCCATCGATCGCGCGCCGCGCCCGGCGCGAGCAGGTCGAGGGCGAGCGACAGCACATCGTCGCGCATCGCCTGACGGCTGGCCTGGAAATCGAGCAACTCGGGCTTGCGTTCGAGCGCGCAGAGGATTTCGAGCAAGCCATGGCGCAGCCGCCCGGCCGCGGACGGGCGCACCAGCACGCGCGAGCAGGCATCGGCAAAGCCCGCGCGCAAGGCCTCGCCGCCCTGCCCGGCCGCCTCCAGGAGCAAGGACTCGGCGACGCTCGCGGAGACGATGTCCATGCCGCCGCGGCAGAACATCTCGAACTCCCGCCCTCCCGGCAGGCAGGTCACGGCGTCACCGGCCAGCGGCATGCCGCAGTAGAGGCCGGCCCGGCCCGGCGGCACGGGAACGCCGATCGACACCATGCCCGGCGCGTTGGCACCGCTGGTGAACACCGACTGCGAGCCTTTTTCCCACAGGAGTTCGAGGCCGGGGCCGATCCAGACTTCGCGGACCCGACCCTCGAACAAGCCCGGCGTCATCTGCTCATAGACCGCCGACCAGGCCGTCAACTCCCGACCCAGCTCGGCCACGTCCCGGATCGGCGTACCGTGCCCGGCATTCATCCGACCACCCCCATCCGCCCCGGACAGGAAGGCGCCACGCCTACTTGCTGTACTTCTTCACCAGGCTGCGCGCGGTATCGAGCATTTCCTCGCCGGGCAGGCCCTTGGCGCTCATTTCCTTCGCCCAGTCGTCGGCGAGGCGCTCGCCGAGGGCCAGCCATTCGGCCGCGGTGTCGGCGGGGATGGTGTTGAAGCGGTTGCCGTGCTCGACCGCCTGCTGGCGCGCGGCGGCGGCCGAGTCGTCCCAGGCCTTGCCGATCGAGGCGGAGAAATCGGCCCCGGAGTTGGCGTCGATCACTTTTTTCAGGTCGTCGGGCAGGCTCGCGTACGTGGTCTTGTTCATCGCGATGATGAACGACGTGGTGTACAGCGCCGGCAGGGCGGGGTCCATTTCGGAGTGGTACTTGGTCAGCTCGTGCAGCTTCAGGGTCGGGATCACCTCCCACGGCAGCACATAGCCGTCGACCACCCCCTTCGACACCGCTTCCGGCGTTTGCGGCGCCGGCATCGCCACCGGCGTCGCCCCCAGTTCGGCGAGCATGCGGTTGGTGAGGCGGGTCGGCGCGCGCATCTTCAGCCCGCGGAAGTCGGCCGGCTTTTCGATCGGGCGCTTGTTGTTGTGGATCTGACCGGCGTCATGTACATGAAAGGCGAGCGGCTTGACCGCGGCGAATTCCTTCGCGCCAAAGCGCTGCGCATATTCCCACGCCGCCCGGCTCGCGCCCTCGGCATCGCGGATCAGGAAGGGCAGGTCGAACACCTCCATCGACGGGAAGCGCCCTCCGGTATAGCCGGGCAGCGTCCATGCGATGTCGGCCACGCCGTCGGCGACCTGCTGGTAGAGCTGGCCGGGCGTGCCGCCGAGCTGGGTGCCGGGAAAGATCTGGCACTTCAGGCGGTTGCCCGACTCGGCGGCGATCTTGTCGCACCACGGCTCGAGCACCTTCTTCTGGCTCATCGCCGTCGCCGGCCAGAAATGGCCGACCTTCAGGGTGATGGTTTCCTCGGCCTGGGCCGCGGCGGAGCCGAACAGCATCGCCGTGGCGGCCAGGAAAGAGCTCAGGGTGTGCTTGTTCATGTGGGATTTCCTCGAAGTGACAAGACAGGCGAACGACGCCGGGGCCGAACGCGAACGCCTGCCGGCAGCCTTTTTCGGGCTGCCGGCAGGCGTATGGAACCGGACCGCGCAATGCGCTCAGGCCTTCAGCGCGACGACGCGATTTTCGATCGTACCAAAAATGCTCTTCCCTGCCGCATCGAACATCTCGATGCGCACGGTATCGCCGTCGCCCATGAACGGGGTCGCCGGCTCGCCCTGCTCGATGGTCTCGTAGGTGCGCAGCTCCGCCAGGCAGCAGTAGCCGACACCGCCGTGCTCGATCGACGAGCCCCACAGGTCGCCCTGCTTGTTCGACACCGTCCC
>NZ_JALLIK010000064.1:0-13366 GCF_023093595.1 Thauera aromatica | reverse complement strand
GCTTGCCAGTTCGGCGGGGGAAAGCAGGCGGAAGCGCTGCGGCGGGGTGCGCTCGTGCTTCAGCAGCTCGGCCAGGGCGTCGAGGCCGTGCGCGGCGGCGTAGTCGTTGGCGTCGAAGTTCGGCGGGCAACCCTCGGGCAGCGCCACCCAGGCCACCGGGCCGCCGATGCCGGTGGCAATCGCTGCGGCCTGGTGTTCGGCTCCCGCATCGGGCACCAGCACCAGCCGCAGGCTGGGGTAGTGCTCGCGCAGGGCGCGGGCGATGGCGTCGACGTTGCCCTTGCCGAAGCAAGCCACGGCGGCGCGGCCGGTCGCTTGGTACAGGCTTGCGGCGGTCGCTGCGCCTTCGGCCAGGTACGCCACGCCACCCGCGAAGGCTTGGGGGCAGGGGCAGCCTTCTGGCGCATCCTGGTGCACCGCCAGCGCGCCACCGGCAATCCGGCAGCCGGGCAGGCTCAGCTTCGGCGGGCCGGCCTCGGGGCTCGCCAGTTGCACGCTTTGCAGCTCGCCGGTCGAGAGGTTCCAGACGGGCAGCGCCAGCCAGCCGGCGCAGTCGTGCCCGGCGATGGTCAGGCCGGCGGGGGCGATGCGCAGGCCGTCGGGGGCCATGCCCTTGCGGGTCAGGTAGCCGTGGTCAGCGGGGGCGGGCGCACAGCGGCCCCATAGGGCGGCAGGGGCGGCGGACATGCCCTTACCTTCCCGGCGGGGCGTTTGCGGCTCCTGCGCCGTTCTGGCGCGTTCTGCACGGTCTTCTGT
Organism: Thauera aromatica; assembly: GCF_023093595.1. Lineage (GTDB taxonomy): Bacteria > Pseudomonadota > Gammaproteobacteria > Burkholderiales > Rhodocyclaceae > Thauera > Thauera aromatica_A. Next base: position 12,610 of record NZ_JALLIK010000064.1, on the reverse strand, counting down.
CTGTCGGTTGACCGGTCGACTGTCAGACAGAGGTTTCAGGGGCGGCGAGCTCCCGCCGGACTCGTCCTGCCACCCGGCGGCGCGGGCGAGGGCAAACAGGCTGCCCGTTCCGCTGCCGGGGCGGCGTGCGAGGCTGCGAATCGTCGCCTTGGCTGCGGCCTCATCGAAGTTCGGGCCGCTTTCGCACCAGCGCAGGATTTCGTCCTCGCTGATGCCTTCGGCAAGCGCGCTTCCGACGATGGGCCACCATTCATCCCGGCTTTCAGGGCAATGCAGGCTCCAGAGGGCAGACAGCGCCCTTTCCCGCTCCCGTGCCGGGTCGAAGTCGCGCGGCTTCATCACGCGAACCACCGGGCCGACAGCGGCAGCAGGAAGGCGACCACAGCCAGCGCCAGCCAGGCGACCAGTTCGGGCGCAATGCCTCCGGCCTGGTGCTGGCGCAGGTTGCCAGCGGCACGGTCGAGGCGATAGCGGGCGATGTGGGCGGCTTCGCCATTGGCGAGGGTGACAGGTACGCGCACGGTCTCGATGCGCCAGCCCAGGCCACGCAAGACGTGCACGGCGGCAGCCAGTCGCCAACCTCCGGCGTCGTCGAGAAATTGGCGCTGGTCGAGGTGCCCATGCCGCTGCAGCAGCGCCAGGGCTTCGGCCGGTCGGGTGTTCGGGCGGGGCAGCGTCGGCGCTTCGCTGGCGCGCTCGATGCCGGGCAGGTCGGTTTGCTGCGGGGTAGAATGGGCGCTGGTGTTCGCGCTCGGTACTGCTTCGGCGGGCCGGGCGCTTTTCATGCGGCCACCTCGCCAGCAATCAGGCGGTCGATGGCCTCAGCCGGCCACGCCAGGAAGCGGGACGGCAATTTGTGCGGCTTGACGCCTGCATAGTGTCCAGCGCGGCAGACGGCGGCGCGCAGGGTTTGCGGGCGAACGTGAAGGGCGGCGGCGGCCTGCTCGGTCGAATAGGTACGGGCGGCGAGCGGCGCATCGTTGCGCCATGGGGTCGGGATGGTTGCGGCTTGCATTCGCGGGGGCTCCGTCGTTGATGACGGCCCCCACGGTATGCATCAGCATTCCGCGACGTAATTGCACCGCAGTGCACCAGAAATCAATTCTTGGTGCACTACGGACAGCCTTCATGGCGTTGAATCTACGCGGTTTTCCTCGCCAACTTCGGCAGATGATGCACGTTCAGCGCAACGCCTAATTTCGGGGCAATGTGCGGTAGCGCTCGCCGATAGAAGTCTGTCCGCTCGGCGTACGGCATCACGGCGCACACCCCGGCGCGATGCTTCTCGAAGGTATCTTTTGCTCGGCGGAAGGCCGGGTCAATTTGCGCACACATCCAATGGAATGAATCTGCATCCTCCCAGCTCTCGCCAAGCGGACCAAACATTGCATTCCTGTCGAAGCCTTCCCCTTTCGCAGCGGCGAATTCATCCAGCGCGTCGAGTATTTCACCCAGCCGGGCGGGCGCTTTGGTCGGCTTGCGGCCTCGTTTCGGCTTCGTCTGCGCGGCGACCTCTTTCTGATGAGCCTCAACATGTTCCGGCGAGTGATGCCAGTCGCGCTCAGCTTCCAGAATGCCTTGTTCGCGTGCTCGCGCCAGTCGCGCGGTATGCTCAAGGCGTGCTTGGCTCTTGGCACGCTCCGCACGAATATCCGCCAGCTCATCGGCAACGAAATCTTCGTACGTCTTGTGTGCATCGGCAATAGTGGCAGAAGCCATCCTCTGCGGGGCACGCATAAGCGCCCGTTCGTAGTCTTCTTGCTCCTGCTGCATCCAGTCCAACGCTTTGGCCATATCTCGGTCTGCGCTCCATCGTGCGCACCATCGGGAAAGATGCCGCCCCAGGCCGGCGATGGTGTCCGGCTCTTCCCTCCGTCGAGGTAGGGGCGGCGTAGGCTACAGGGCAGTGCTGCGGTCAATTTCGGCGCAGGTCGCGGGCGAGGTCGGCGGTTTGGTGTGCCTCATCCTCAAGCCCTCCGGCAATCATGACGGCCAGGTCAGAAATGCGCGCAGAGACACCACGGACGGCGAGCCAATCCGCCTTCTCATGCTGGCGCAGTAGTTCGCACAAGCAGCCAATTTCAGCGGCAGCGTCAACGATGATGGCGTGCCTCTCTGCGCCGATAGTGACGGTGTCCGCTGCTTTGCTCAGGTCTGCTACAGTTTCCATAGCCATGGAGTGATTCTCCGTTGATTGCTTCATGGTCAGGGGCGGCGCTGGCGCTGGTATCGCCACGCCTCCCCGCTTCTTGCCGGCATCCGGCCGGCGGCGGTGTTGCTCGGTCAGGCGCTCAGGGCCTCGATGACGGCGGCGGGGTTGCGCTCGATGACGTTCAGCAGCACCAGCGCGGGGCCGTGCGGCGTGCGGTCGCCTCGCTCCCAGTAGCGAAGGGTTGCCGTCGAGAACCCGAAGCGCGCGGCGAACTGCTCTTGCGTCATGCCCACCTTGGCGCGCAGGGCCTTCACATCCACCGGGCGCGGGCGGTGAATCCGGGTACCCGGCGCGGGATGCCCTTCGGCATGCTCGATGGCCTCTTGCAGGCCACGCTTGATGCTCTCGAATGCGGTGCTCATGGCTTTAGGCTGCAATCCGCGCCACGGGCGGGCGCTCCTTGGCGCGCAGGCCGGCATTCCACATATCGCGCTGCATCTGCACCCTCAGCCAGAATCCGGGCGTCGTGCCCAGCGCCTCAGTCAGCCTAAGGTCCATGTCGGCGGTGATGGCGGCGTGCCCGTGCAGGATGCGCGAAAGCATCACGCGACTGATGCCGATGTGGGCGGCAAAGGCGGTCACGCTCATATCCATATCTTCCAGCCAGCCGGCCAGTAGTTCGCCAGGGGGTGCGGGGTTGTGCATATCCATTGCCGTGCGCCTCAGTGATAGTCCAGATAGTCCAGCAGCTCCACGTCAGAGCCTACGAAACGGAAGGTCAAACGCCAGTTGGCCTGTACCGTCATCGAAAAGAATCCGGCGCGGTCGCCTGACAGTCCGTGCAGTCGCCATGCGGGGCGGGCAAGGTCGGCAGGACCAGCGGCAGCGTGCAAAGCGGTCAGCATCTCGCTCAGGCGCTTGGCGTGCATGGGCTGGATTCCCGCTTGCGTGCCTGTCCTGAAGAAAGCCTCAAGCCCTTTATGGCGAAACGATGTAATCATAGCCCGTATATTACCGCTTTACAAAACAGCCGGTAAAACCACTCACGACACCACGCGCAGCGCGGGCGTGGCTTCTTCCTGGTGCCCCTGCTCGATGCCGGCCTCGGTCAGAATCCAGGCTTCAATCTTCGTGTGCCACTGGCGCAGCAGGTCAATCGGTCGCACGCGGTAATGCTTCTCAGCGGTCGCGCTCGGCTTGTGGCCTTGGATTTGCGCCACGATGCCGGCGGGCACTTCACACCACTCGGACAGGCTGCCGAAGCTGCGGCGCAGACCGTGAATCGTGATGCTGGGCAGGCCGGCATTCCTCAAGGCGCGGTTGTGGGCGATGCGGGGTTCTTGCAGGCGGCCCGATGCGGCGGTCTTGCTGCTGAACACCCAGGGCGAAGGCTCCCAGGCTTCCAGGTCGTTGCGGACACGCTTGCCGTGCAGGATGCGATGCGACGGCGGCGGGGTGTCGTTGCGGCGCTTCAGCTCCAGCAGCAGGCCGGCCACATAGGGCGTCAGCGGAATGGTGCGCTCGCCTTCCACCTTGTCGCGGATGATGATTTTGCGCCAGCGGAAATCAACGTCTTCCCATCGCATTTCGGCCACCTCCTCCCGGCGCGCTCCGGTCAGCAGGGCCACTTGCAGGTAAGCGGACTGCACCGGGTTGGCGATGGCGCGCACCTCGCGGAACCAAGGGCGCAGCATTTCGCGCTCTAGCGCGTCCTGCTTGGCCTGGCGCTTGGGCAGTTCATCGCGGGCGATGCGGCCGGCGCAGGCGTCGGCGTGAATCTGCCCCTGGTACTCGGGGCGGTCGGCGCACCAGTTCAGGAAGGCGCGCAGCAGGCGAAAGGCGAGTGCGGCTTGCGTCGGGCGCTTGGCGGCGTCGTCCTTCAGGAAGGCGCGCACGGTCGGCGCGTCAATCTTGCTCAGCGGCAGCGCCAGCAGGGCGCGCAGGGCTCCGGGTTGGGTCTTGCCGTCCTCGGTCGTCTTGCGGCCTCGGGTGATGGCCTCGCCCCCCTCTTTGCTCAGGGTCAGGTGGTCCCGGTAGCTGCGCTCTCCCCACTTCGGGCGGCGGGCCTCGATGTAGGCGCTCCAGGCGTCGAGGGCGGACGCTTCGATGCGGCGGGCTTCCTCGCGCTTGGCTTCGCTGGCGGCGATGCGCTCGCGCTTCTGTTCGCGCGGGTCGGTGCCTTGGTCAATCAAGGTTTGCAGGCGGCGCGCTTCGGCGCGGGCGTCGTCGAGGTTCCAGGCGCGCACGTCCCCGATGGTCACGCGCAGGGTGCGGCGGTTCAACTTGGACTCGAAGATGTACGCCTTCGCGCCAGCGGTCGCACGCACGGCAAGGCGGGGCGCTTCGGTGTCCCACAGGAAGGCTTGAGCCTTGCCGGTCGGGATGGTGAAGCGGCGAATGCGGTCAGGGGTCAGGCGCTCGCGTTGCATGGTGTCGGCTCCGGCTCAGGTTGGCTACACGGCGGCTCCATGTAGCCACCATGTAGCCAAATTCTAGCAATCCGGTTCAACGTCGAGCAACATGAAAAATCATCTTTTCCTTGTTTTTCAATGCATTTGCGCGTTTTCGTGCATATCATTCAACCCTGAAAAATACGCTTTCCCTCGGACTTTTAATCCGTTGGTCGCTGGTTCGAGCCCAGCACGGCCTACCAAGAAAACAAGGAAAATGCCCCGGCTTCGGCCGGGGCATTTTCCTTTTCCGGCCCCGACTCCGGTCGATCACCGGGTATGGGCCACCCCGGCGGCGTTCGGCGCAGCGGACAGGGAAGCGTTCGCAAACCAGCCGGACCGGATGCTGCACTGCAAAAAATCGCATGGACGCAAGGCATAAAAAAGCGTATAGTTTTCCGCTAATGTCTGGAATGATTGATATACGCGCATTCAATCCTTCGACCGACCTCCCGGGCCTGCCAAACAGGCTCGCGATCACAGCTTCCGTACCGAGCCTCGATCCCCCGTAACGCAGCGCGCTCACTCTGTCCCGCACGCTGCTCACATCCGGTGCGCGTTTTACGCACCGCCGCACCGAACTTCGCCGGCCCGCCGTTCATGGTGCCGATACTGCCAAGCCGCTCGCCGCACCGATGCGCATTGCGGCCGCTGGCCTCTGGCTCGCTCCCGGCGGAAGCGAGCCTGCCCGGCACTGCGCCCGATCGCGCCGCGCCGGCACAACGACAAGGAGCCCCGACATGGCCAAGGAAGAACTCATCGAAATGCACGGATCCGTTACCGAGGTGCTGCCCGACGGCCGCTACCGCGTCACCCTCGACAACGGCCACAATCTCATCGCCTACTCCGGCGGGAAGATGCGCAAACACCATATCCGCATCATCGCCGGCGACAACGTGTCGCTGGAAATGTCGCCCTACGACCTGAGCAAGGGCCGCATCACCTTCCGCCACCTTCCCGGCCGCCCGGCCGGCGGCGCAGCGGCTACGGCCCGCCCCGCACGGCGGCGCTGAAGGCGTCCGGCCTTCTCCCGGGGAAAGTGCCATGTCCCTGCCCCCGCCCGTCACTCCCGCGGAATTCGACAGCCTGCTGCCGGAAACGCACATGGAGCGCCGTGATTTCGTCGCCACCCTCGCCGCCGCCGGCTTCGCTGCCGCGGTGCTGCCGGTGCAGGCCGGCACGCTGATCCACACTGGCGACGAAGGTCTCGACAGCGGCGATCTCAGCCTCCCCGTCACCGGCGGCGAACTACCGGCCTACTTTGCCGCTCCCGCAGCGCGTGCCGATCGCAGCCGGCGTCCAGTGGTGCTGGTAGTGCAGGAAATCTTCGGCGTGCACGCCCATATCCGCGACGTCTGCCGGCGCCTCGCCCGGCTGGGCTACCTGGCGGTCGCACCCGAGCTGTTCTTTCGCCAGGGGGATCCGCACACCCTCGACAATGTCGGCGCGATCCTGCAGGAAATTGTCGCCAAAGTACCCGACGCCCAGGTAATGGCCGACCTCGACGCCTGTGCCGACTGGGCCTTCGCCCGGGGCGGCGACCCCGAACGCCTGGCGATCACCGGCTTTTGCTGGGGTGGGCGCATCACCTGGCTATACGCCGCACACAATCCCGGGCTCAAGGCCGGCGTGGCCTGGTACGGTCGTCTCGACGGCCCGCGGTCAGCGCTGACGCCCCAGCACCCGGTCGATGTCGCCACCGCCTTACACGCGCCGGTACTGGGCCTGTACGCCGGCCAGGATCAGGGAATTCCGCTTGCCGATGTGACCGCGATGCGCGACACACTGCGGCAGGCCGGCAGCGACAGCACGATCGTGGTCTATCCCGACGCACCTCACGCCTTCCACGCCGACTACCGGCCGAGCTACCGCAAGGACGAAGCCGAGGACGGCTGGCGGCGCATGCAGGCCTGGTTCGAAGCCCACCTCGGCTGAAGCCGGTCCCGACCCGCTCCCCGTGGCGGCCAGACTCGCCGCCACGGGGAGCGCAGGCACGGCCGCCGCCAGTGAAGCGGCGCGAACCAGGCCACTGCCCGCCACCCAGCCGAACGCCAGACCGCACAGCACCGCCAGCATCGCACTGATCCAGGTCCACCACCGGCTGCGCATGTTGTCTCCGCTCCACGATCTCCGGGCCGGAACGGCCTCCGGACCGGTCGCAGGTTGGACGCAGCCGCAGCGCTAGCGTTCCGGCGCGTGTGTCGCCGCGGCGCGCTGGCCGATTTCAGCCAGCAGGCGTGCCGCCACCAGCCCGTTGACCAGGCCGAACACCACCGCGGCGAGCGCGAACACCGGCAGCAGGTAGAACACGCCGTCGTGAGGCACCAGCCACAGCCGCGCCACCACCAGCTGCGCGCCGATGTGGGCGAAGGCGGCGAGGATGCTGTGGCTGACCGGGCCGAACCAGCGCTGTGGCAGGTGCATCGCCAGCCCCAGCACCACCAGGCTGGCGAGCGCCCCCGACAGGCTGAGGAAGAAGCCCGGGGCGAGGAACTGGCCGAGCAACAGGTTGCCGGCGAGCACGCGCAGCAGCGACACCCACACCGCCTCGCGCCAGCCCCAGCGCGCGAGCACCACCAGGGTGACGATGTTGGCCAGCCCCGGCTTGACGCCCGGCAAGGGCAACGGAATCGCCGCCTCGGCCACGGTGAGCACGATCGCCGCCGCCGCATGGCGGGCGATGCGCCGGTCCTCGGCGGTCGGGGTCAGCTCAATAGTTGAGCGTGTCATAGTTCGTGCTCCGCCCGGTGAGGCTCAGGCTGACTTCGTTGGGGGCGCAGATCGCCACTGCGCCAGCCTGCACCAGCCAGCCCTGGCGCACGCAATACTGGCGCGGACCGGGGTCGGAAGCGATGCGCGCGCGCCCCGGCTCGATTTCGATCAGAGTCACACCGAGCGGGCCGGGCACCTCGATCCGGCGCGCGCGCGACAGGTCGACTTCGGCCACCACCCGGCCGCCGGCGCGAATCACCGCGGCATCGGGCGTTCCACCCTGCCACAGCACGAGCACCGCCTGGACGCACAAAACCAGGCCGGCGACGGCGACGGCGACATCACCGGGGCGCAACAGCCTTCGCCACTGGGCAAAGCCGAATTTCACGCCGCCGGACCAATCGCCGCGTCGCCGCCCCGGGCGGCCGCACGATCGGCGATGCGGCGCGCATCCGAGCGATGACGCACGATGACCTCGAGCTGACCGCGAAACTGCGTGGCGAGCCACTCGGCGAGGTATACCGAGCGGTGCTGGCCTCCGGTGCAGCCGATCGCCACGGTGAGATAGCTGCGGTTGTCACCGACGTAGGCGGGCAGCCAGTCGGCAAGGAAGCGGCGGATGTCCTCGCCCATGCGGGCGACTTCGGGAATCGTGCGCAGAAAGTCGATCACCGGCTGGTCGCGCCCGGTAAGCGGGCGCAGCTGGGGATCGTAGTGCGGATTGGGCAGGCAGCGCACATCGAACACCAGGTCGGCATCGAGGGGGATGCCGTACTTGAAGCCGAAGGACTCGAACATCAGAGTCAGGCCTTCGGCCGGCGCCAGATCGATGAATCCCTTCACCCAGGCACGCAGCGTATTGGGCAGCAGGTCGCTGGTGTCGATGCGGTGGCCGAGTTCGGCGATGCTCTCGAGAGCGCCGCGTTCGCGCTGGATCGCTTCCTCCAGCGTCACTCCGCCGGCGGCGAGCGGATGGCGACGGCGGGTTTCGGAAAAGCGCGCGATCAGGGCATCGTCGCGCGCCTCGAGGAAGATGAAGCGCAGATCGGTCCCGCCCCGGCGCAGGGCGGCGACCTCCTGCGGCAGGGTATCGATGCTCGTTCCCGAGCGCATGTCCACTACCACGGCGACCCGCTCCCCGCCAACGCTGCGCAAATGGTCGACGAGTTGCGGCAGCAGCACAGCCGGAAGGTTATCCACCACGTAGTAGCCGGCATCCTCGAGGACATTGAGCGCGATGCTCTTGCCCGAACCGGAAAGCCCGCTGATGAGTACGATCTGCATGGTCCTGTGCATGAAAAAGCTCGCCCACACTATAGCGCAGCCCCGGCGGGGCGGGTCCTGGACGCTCCCGCCACGGGGCCATCCTGTCGACTCATGCGGGCATGTATAATTTTGATTCCGCCCCCCTGCTGCTGCCCGTCGGGATGGCGGCAGCGGCCCGAACCGCCCGGAACCGCTTCTTCGCCCCCGCGCCCCATCCGCCTTCGTGCAGGAGTCATGAGCGATGCGCTCGGACGAACTCGATTTTCACTCACTGATCGACTTCCTGCCGGAGACCGGCTCGATCCACTTCTGCGGGCGCCGGGCGATCCTGGTCCATGCCGACTCGATGGGGGCGCTGCGCAAGGAGCTGGTCGAGACCGTCGGCCTCGACATCGCCAAAGTCATCCTCACCCGCTACGGCTTCAGCTGCGGCTACGAGGACGCCGAGCTGCTGGCCGGCTACATGCATCCCGACAGCCTCGAGGAATTCATTCTCGGCGGCCCGCGCACCCACATGTTCTCGGGCATCGCTGAAGTCGAGCCGGGGCATCCCGAGATCGACCACGGCCATGGCCGCTACCGCATGAGCGGGCGCTGGCGCCACTCCTACGAGGCCGAGCAGCACCTGCGTCTGTTCGGACGTTCGGAAGATCCGGTGTGCTGGACCCTGACCGGCTACGCTTCGGGCTTCGCTTCGCGCGTGCTCGACGCCGACATGATCTGCGTCGAGCACGCCTGCGAAGGCCGCGGCGACGCGCATTGCGCATGGACGCTGATGAACGCCAGCGACTGCGCCCCCGAACTGGCCGGGCTGCGCGAATACTTCAAGCCGCTCAACATCCGCGACCGTATCAACGTGCTCGAGAGCCGGGTCCTCGAGCGCACCCGCGAACTGGAAGCTTCCGAGCAACGCTACCGCAACCTGATCGAAGACCTGCCGGAGATGGTCTTCGCGCTCCACGCCTCGGGCCGCCTGCTCCACCTGAACAAGGCCGCGCGCCTGCGCCTGGGGGTAAGCGAGGCGCAGCTGCCGACGCTGCGCCTGAAGGACCTGGTGCGACCCGAATACATCGCCCGCGCCGCCGGTTTCCTCAAGGACATCGCGATCCGGCGCAGCACCACCGACATCGACGTGGTGATGAGCGACGCCGCCGGCCGCCCTTTCCCGGTGCGCCTGCAGGTCGAACCGGTGTTCAAGGACGACAAGATCGTCGGCTACAGCGGCCTCGCGCTCGACATCAGCGCCCAGCTCGAGCGCGAGCGCGCGCTCACCGAGTACGCGCGCCAGCTCGAATCGCGCGAGCAGCAGATCCAGGACGTGATCAACGACGCCGTCTACATCCTCGACGGCACGGGCCGGCTGGCCTTCATCAACGCGCGCATGGCCGAGCTGCTCGGCACCGCCCCCGAAGCAGCGCTCGGCCGCCCGGTCGGCGAGCTGATGCCCGCCGCCTCCGCCGCCCGCATCGACAAGGATTTCACCCGCCGCATCGGCGGCGAAGGCGGGCAGCCGTTCGAGATCATGCTGCCCCAAGGCGATGGCGGCAGCGTGCTGCTGGAAGTGAATTCGGCGCTGTTCATCGGCAACGACACCGCCGACGGCGTGATCGGCGTGGCGCGCGACATCACCGCCCGCCGCCAGATGGAGCAGCAGCTCGCCCAGGCCAACCGCCTGAGCGCGCTCGGCCAGTTCGCCTCGGGCGTCGCCCACGAAATCAACAACCCGCTCGGCCTCGTTTCCGGCTACGCCGAAGAGCTGCAGGCGCTGCTCGACGCCTGTGCCGGGGGCAGCGACATCCCCCAGCTCGAGACCCTGCGCCGCGGGCTGGTGACGATCCAGCAGCAGGCCCACCGCTGCAAGGCGATCACCGACAACCTGCTGTCGTTCTCGCGGCGCCAGAGCGCGGCGCTGGAGACGGTCGACGTCGGCCTGTTCCTCGCCGAACGACTGGCTTTCTTCAACGACGCCGGCCTGACCCGGGGCGTCGAGGTCACGGTCGCGATCGAGCCCGGGCTGCCGCCGGCGCTCGCCAGTCCGGCCCTGCTCGAGCAGGTGATCCAGAACCTGCTGAAGAACGCGCGCGACGCGATGAACGGCAAGGGCCGCATCGAACTCGGCGTCCGCAACACCGCTGAGGGCATCGAAATCGAGGTCGGTGACGAAGGCCCGGGACTCGCTCCCAGCGTCATCGAGCACGTGTTCGACCCCTTCTTCACCACCAAGGCGCCGGGCAAGGGCACCGGGCTCGGCCTGTCGATCTGCTATTCGATCATGAACGAGATCCGCGGCCGCATCAGCTGCGGCAACCGGGCCCAGGGCGGCGCCTGGTTCCGCGTGCTGCTGCCGTGCGCGGACGATCTTCCGGGAAGCGGCGCGCATGAGCAATAACCGACACGTCCTCGTCGTCGACGACGAGGAGCTGTACCGCGAATTGCTGTCGGGCCGCCTGACCCGGCAAGGCTACCGCGTCAGCGAAGCCGCCGACGGACCGGGCGCGCTCGGGCACATCGAGCGCACCGGCATCGACCTGGCGCTGATCGACATCAAGATGCCGGGGATGGACGGCATCGAGCTGCTCGGGCGGATCAAGCAGCTCGACCCCCACATCGAAGTCGTCGTCCTCACCGGCCACGGCAGCATCGACACCGCAATCGCGGCGATGAAGCTGGGCGCCTTCGATTATCTGACCAAGCCCTACACGCTCACCGAGCTCGACCTGATCGTCGAGCGCGCACTCGACCGGCGCACCCTCGCCCTTCGCTGCGAGGCGCTCAGCGCCGAAGTGAAGCGCCTGCGCCAGTCCGACGACACCGAGATGGTCGGCAGCAGCGCAGCGTGGCAGCAGATGCTCGAGCGCGTGCACCGCGCCGCACCGCTCGATCTGCCGGTGCTGGTGACCGGCGAGAGCGGTGCCGGCAAGGAAGTCGTCGCCGCCGCGCTGCACCGCTGGAGCAAGCGTGCCGGCGAAGCCTACGTCCCGCTCAATTGCGGGCTGCTCGAAGGCGAACTGGTCGAAAGCGAGCTGTTCGGCCACAAGCGCGGCGCCTTCACCGGCGCCGCCAGCGACCGCGAAGGCCTGTTCGAGGTCGCCAGCGCCGGCACCCTGTTCCTCGACGAGATCGGCGAGCTGCCGGCGTCGTGCCAGGCCAAGCTGCTGCGTGTGCTCGACAGCGGTGAATTCCGCCAGCTCGGTGCCTCGGCGCTGCGCCGCACCGAGGCGCGGGTGATCGCTGCCACCCACCGCGACCTCGAGGCCCTGGTCGAACAGGGCCGTTTCCGCCACGATCTGCTGTACCGGCTCAACGTCGTGCATATCCGGGTGCCGCCGCTGCGCGAGCGCCGTGAGGACATCCCACTGCTGGTCGAACACCTGATGCGGCGTGCGGCGCGCCGCGGCGCCGGCACCCCGGCGCCGCGCCTGAGCCCGTGCGCATTGGCCCGCCTGGTCGACTACCCCTGGCCCGGCAATGTGCGCGAACTGCGCAACGTCGTCGAGCGCCTGCTGGTGTTCGGCGACGGCGAGGTCATCGATGCCGCCATCACGAACTCGATCCTGTCGACACCCGGCGAAGCTCCGGTCGCAGCGTCACCGAGCGGCTTCGACCGCATCGCCCCCCTCGCCGAAGTCGAGCAGGCCTACATCCGCTGGGTGGTCGACGCCCTCGAAGGCAACGTCAGCGCCGCCGCCGCCCGCCTGGGCGTCGCCCGGTCGACGATCTACCGCAGCCTGAAGCCGAGGACGGACAGGCCCGCGCACTGAAGCGCTGTTGCAGTTTGCAACAGCGTTGCAGGCTGCAACGCCCGCCCCCGAAGCCGCTGACGGCACGGGGTTTTCCCCTCCCGCTCCGCTTCCACGCGCGCTCCTGTAGCACTTCGCAACACTACCGGAATCCATCGTCCCGTCACGGGATATAAATAAACCTAGAAACCTCAGTTGGTGAGGTGCAGTTTGCCCGTAATACTGGCAGGCTAAGGGTTTGGCGTTGATCAAGGAAGTCACCCGATGGGTGAGTCGAAATTGAAGCGTTC
>NZ_JALLIK010000065.1:0-13701 GCF_023093595.1 Thauera aromatica | reverse complement strand
GACAACCAGAACTTGCTGCGCTCCGACATGCTCGTGCTCCCTGAGAAACGGAAGCCGAAGCATGCGGGCTCACACGGAGCTACGTAAGAATGGGGTTCGTGGAGCGCTTACTATTGACCAGAAGACGCTGGATGCGGCCCAGCCGACGACCTGCTGTCACAGCGGCTTGAACCGCACAAAAAAAAAGCGGCAGCCAGGCCAGACTGGCCTGAGCATGCCGCGGAGAGGGAGAGGGGAAAAACCGTTAAAAATTCAGATGGCTGCAGCCAGTTCGGGGACGATCTCGAACAGGTCGCCGACCAAGCCGTAGTCGGCGACCTGGAAGATCGGCGCCTCGGGGTCCTTGTTGATCGCCACGATCACCTTCGAATCCTTCATCCCGGCCAGGTGCTGGATCGCGCCCGAGATGCCGACCGCGATATAGAGCTGCGGCGCGACGATCTTGCCGGTCTGGCCGACCTGGTAGTCGTTGGGCACGTAGCCGGCATCGACCGCGGCGCGGCTGGCGCCGAGCGCGGCACCGAGCTTGTCGGCGAGCGGCTCGAGGAGCTTGTGGTAGTTCTCGCCGCTGCCCAGGCCGCGACCGCCGGAGACGATGATCTTCGCCGCTCCCAGCTCGGGGCGGGCGCTCTTGGTGATCTCGCGCCCGACCAGGGCGGCAACGCCCAGGTCGGCTGCAGCGGCGACCGCCTCGACCGGGGCGGCATTCCCCTCGCCCGCGGCATCGAACGCGGTGGTGCGCACGGTGATGAGCTTGATCACATCGGCGCTCTTCACCGTGGCGAGGGCGTTGCCGGCGTAGATCGGACGCACGAAGGTGTCGGCCGATTCGATCGCGACGATGTCGCTGATCTGGGCAACGTCGAGCAGCGCCGCCACCCGCGGCAGCATGTTCTTGCCCGCCGAAGTGGCCGGCACGAGGACGTGGCTGTAGTCGCCGGCGAGGCCCTTGACCAGCTCGGCGACGTTTTCTGCGGTCTGCGCTTCGTAGTGCGGCGCATCGCACACCCGCACCTTGGCCACGCCGGCGATCTTCGCCGCCGCCTCGGCCGCCGCGCCGCAGCCGGCACCGGCCACCAGGACGTGGATGTCACCACCCAGCTTCGCCGCCGCGCTCACGGTGTTGAGCGTGGCGGCCTTGATCGAATGGTTGTCGTGTTCGGCAATGACGAGAATGGTCATGTTCAGATCACCTTCGCTACGTTCTTCAGTTTGTCGACCAGCTGCGCGACGTCGGCGACGCGCTCGCCCGCGCTGCGCTTGGGCGGCTCGGATACTTTCAGCGTGGTGAGGCGCGGCGCCACATCGACGCCGAGATCGGCCGGCTTGACCGTGTCGAGCGGCTTTTTCTTCGCCTTCATGATGTTGGGGAGGGTGGCGTAGCGCGGCTCATTGAGGCGCAGGTCGGTGCTGACCACCGCCGGCAGGCTCACCGACAGGGTTTCCAGCCCGCCGTCGATCTCGCGCGTCACCTGCGCACGGCCGCCTTCGAGCACCACCTTCGAGGCGAAGGTCGCCTGCGGCCAGCCCGCCAGCGCCGCCAGCATCTGCCCGGTCTGGTTGGCGTCGTCGTCGATCGCCTGCTTGCCGCAGATCACCAGGTTCGGCGCTTCCTTGTCGCACACCGCCTTCAGCAGCTTGGCCACCGCCAGCGGCTGCAGCTCGACGTCCGTTTCCACCAGGATGCCGCGGTCGGCACCGATCGCCATCGCCGCGCGCAGGGTCTCCTGGCACGCGCCGATACCGCAGGTGACCGCCACCACTTCGCTCGCCACGCCGGCTTCCTTCAGCCGCACCGCCTCTTCCACCGCGATCTCGTCGAACGGGTTCATGCTCATCTTGACGTTGGCGATGTCCACGCCGCTGCCGTCGGCCTTCACGCGCACCTTGACGTTGTAGTCGACCACGCGTTTGACAGGTACCAGAATCTTCAAGGCAGGTTCTCCTTCAATCTGTTGTTTCAGACCACGCCGCTTGCGCGCAGGCCTGCGATGGTTTCGGCGTCGAGGCCGAGCGTTCCGGCCAGAATGGCCTCGGTGTGCTCACCGAGCATCGGCGGCGGCAGGCGGTAGTCGACCGGCGTGGCCGACAGCTTCATCGGGTTCGCCACCTGCGGCACGCTCCCGGCGGCCGGGTGCGGCATCGTCACTTTCATCCCGCGCGCCACCACCTGCGGGTCGGCGAAGACGTCGGCCAGGGTGTTGATCGGCCCGCAGGGCACGGCCAGCGCCTCGAGCATGGCGATCCAGTCGGCGGTGTTGCGTTCCACCGTCAGTTTCTTGAGCAGCGGGATCAGCACCGCACGGTTTTCCACCCGCGCCCGGTTGGTGGCGAAACGGGGATCGGCCGCCAGCGCCGGCTGTCCGGCCGCCTCGCAGAAGCGGGCGAACTGGCCGTCGTTGCCGATCGCCAGGATCATGTAGCCGTCGGCGGTCGGAAAGTCCTGGTAGGGCACGATGTTCGGATGCGCATTGCCCAGCCGCTTCGGGTTCTGCCCGGTGGCAAGATAGTTCATCGCCTGGTTGGCCAGGCAGGCGATCTGGACGTCGAGCAGGGCGAGGTCGATGTACTGCCCTTCCCCGCTCTTTTCCCGCCAGGCCAGCGCCGCGAGCACGGCGTTGGTGGCGTACAGCCCGGTGAGGATGTCGGTCAGCGCCACGCCGACCTTCATCGGCCCGCCGCCTTCCTCGCCGTCGGGGCGGCCGGTCAGGCTCATCAGCCCACCCAGGCCCTGGATCAGGAAGTCGTAGCCGGCGCGCGGCGCATACGGTCCGTCCTGACCGAAGCCGGTGATCGAGCAGTAGACCAAGCGCGGATTGACCGCCTTCAGGCTGTCGTAGTCGAGGCCGTACTGCTTGAGGCCGCCGGCCTTGAAGTTCTCCAGCACGACATCGGACTCGGCGGCGAGCTTCCTCACCAGCGCCTGCCCTTCCGGACGGGTGATGTCGATCGTGATCGAGCGCTTGTTACGGTTGGCGCACAGGTAGTAGGCGGCGACCGAGGTCTCCGCCCCCTGCTCGTCCTTGAGCCACGGCGGCCCCCAGCCGCGGGTGTCGTCGCCGACCCCCGGACGCTCGACCTTGATCACGTCGGCGCCGAGGTCGGCCAGCATCTGCCCGGCCCAGGGGCCGGCCAGGATGCGCGACAGATCGAGGACGCGGAGGTGAGAGAGGGCGCCGGGCATGATGCGTTCGCTGCGACTCAGTTGCTGAAGGCGGCGATGCCGGTGATGGCGCGGCCGAGGATCAGCGCATGGACGTCGTGCGTGCCTTCGTAGGTGTTGACCACTTCCAGGTTCACCAGGTGGCGGGCGACGCAGAACTCGTCCGAGATGCCGTTGCCGCCGAGCATGTCGCGGGCGACGCGGGCGATGTCCAGGGCCTTGCCGCAGGAGTTGCGCTTGACGATCGAGGTGATCTCGACCGGCGCGATGCCTTCGTCCTTCATCCGGCCGACGCGCAGCACGGTCTGCAGGCCGAGAGTGATCTCGGTGAGCATGTCGGCGAGCTTCTTCTGGATGAGCTGGTTGGCGGCGAGCGGGCGGCCGAACTGCTTGCGGTCGAGCACGTACTGGCGCGCGGTCTCGTAGCAGGCCTCGGCAGCGCCGAGCGCACCCCAGGCGATGCCGAAGCGGGCCGAGTTCAGGCAGGTGAAGGGGCCCTTCAGGCCGCGCACGTCGGGGAAGGCGTTTTCTTCCGGGACGAAGACTTCGTCCATGACGATCTCGCCGGTGATCGAGGCGCGCAGGCCGACCTTGCCGTGGATCGCGGGGGCGGACAGGCCCTTCCAGCCCTTCTCGAGGATGAAGCCGCGGATCTGGCCTTCGTCGTCCTTGGCCCACACCACGAACACGTCGGCGATCGGGCTGTTGGTGATCCACATCTTGCTGCCCGACAGGCTGTAGCCGCCGGCGACCTTCTTGGCGCGGGTGACCATGCTGCCCGGGTCGGAGCCGTGGTTCGGCTCGGTCAGGCCGAAGCAGCCGATCCATTCGCCGGTGGCGAGCTTGGGCAGGTACTTCTGCTTTTGTGCTTCGGTGCCGAATTCATTGATCGGCACCATCACCAGCGAGCTCTGCACGCTCATCATCGAGCGGTAGCCGGAGTCGACGCGCTCGACTTCGCGCGCGATCAGGCCGTAGCAGACGTAGTTCATGTCCGAGCCGCCGTACTGCTCGGGAATGGTCGGGCCGAGCAGACCGAGTTCCCCCATTTCGCGGAAGATCGCCGGGTCGGTCTTCTCGTGGCGGAAGGCTTCCTGCACGCGCGGCAGCAGCTGCTCCTGACAGTAGGCACGGGCGGTATCGCGCACCATGCGTTCGGTTTCGGTGAGCTGAAGGTCCAGCAGCAGCGGATCTTCCCAGTTGAACGTCGCCTTGTTCGAAGCCATGCCTTTCTCCTGTTGCATTCCAGTGTCGTTTGCAGGCGCCTGCCTGTGCGTGGAACGCATATTATTGCTCGTTCACCCTGGTTTCAAGCGATATTTATGAAGTAATCTGTGCATTTAATTCACTCCGTGAAGCATCCCCACGGTCCATGCGCAAGAAAATTCCCAGCACCGCGGCCCTCCTCGCCTTCGAAGCTGCCGCCCGGCATGAAAGTTTCACCCGCGCCGCGGAGGAACTCGCGCTCACCCAGAGCGCGATCTGCCGCCAGATCGGCACGCTGGAAAGCTTCCTCGGCGTCGCCCTGTTCCGCCGCACCCGGCGCGGCGTGCAGCTGACCGAAGCGGGGCTGAGCTACAGCCGCCAGATCGCCCCCCGGCTCGATGCGATCGAGCGCGACACCTTGTCGGTGATGGCCCACCACGGCACCGGCACCACGCTCGACCTGGCCGTGGTGCCGACTTTCGCCACCCGCTGGCTGATTCCCCGCCTCTCCGGCTTCCAGCAGCAGAACCCCGAAGTGGTGGTGAACATGAGCACCCAGACCCGCCCCTTCCTCTTCGATCAGACCGAATACGATGCCGCGATCTACTTCGGCGATGCCGGCTGGCCCGGTACCGAGGCGCACTTCCTGATGCGCGAATATCCGGTCCCGGTATGCAGCCCCGCGCTTCCGGGCGCACGCGCGCAGATGTCGCCGACGGAGATCGCCCGCCTGTCGCTGCTGCAGCAGACCACCCGCCCCTACGCCTGGCGCCACTGGTTCGAATCGGCAAAAGTAAATACCGACCAGGACATGGCGGGGATGCGCCTCGAGCTTTTTTCCATGCTCGCCCAGGCCGCCATCGAGCGCATGGGCGTCGCCCTCATCCCGCCCTTCCTGATCCAGCACGAACTGGCCGCCGGCAGCCTGATGACTCCCTGCGACTGCAGCTTCCCGAGCACGCGCGCCTATTACCTAATCGTGCCCGAGCGCAAGGCCGAGCGCCCGGCGCTGACCCGTTTCCGCGAGTGGCTGCTGGCCGAAGTGGCCCGCGCCTGAGCCGATCGCCACGCCCGCTCCGGCTTTGGCGGGGTGCCCGGCGATCGCCCGCAGCCGGTGACACACCCGCCTTGCCGGCCGCCGGCGGGAGCGGACGGGGTCGCTACACGCCGAGGTAGCGGTGCCACAGGGCGCGATCGGCGTCGAGCTCGGCCGAGCTGCCGTGCCACACGATACGCCCGCGCTCGAGGATGAAGTGGCGGTCGGCCAGACGGAGCAGGCGCTCGACGTACTTGTCCACCACCAGCGTGGTCTGGCCGGCCGCCTTGAGCTGGGCCAGGCACTGCCAGATTTCCTCGCGGATCACCGGGGCGAGGCCTTCGGTGGCCTCGTCGAGGATCAGCAGGCGCGGATTGGTCGATAGCGCGCGTGCAATCGCCAGCATCTGCTGCTCGCCGCCGGAGAGCTCGTTGCCCATGTGCCCGGCCCGCTCGCGCAGGCGCGGAAACAGCGCATACAGCCGCTCCAGCGTCCATGGCGCGGCACTGTCGTTGCGCCGGTCGGCAAAGGCGATCAGGTGCTCGCGCACGGTCAGATTGGGAAAACACTGCCGCCCCTCCGGCACCACCGCCACCCCGAGACGGGCGATGGCATCGGCGCTCAGGCCATGGATCGGCCGGCCACCGAAGCGGACCTCGCCGCGGCGCAGCGGCAGGCCGCCGATCAGGGTCTTGATCGTGGTGCTCTTGCCCATGCCGTTGCGCCCGAGCAGGGTCACGACCTCGCCGGCATGAATATCCAGATCGAGCCCGAACAGGACCTGGCTGGGGCCGTAGCCGGCCTCCAGGCCGCAGCCGGCAAGGAGCGTCCGGTCGTTCACAGGCCCTCCTCGGTGCCCAGATACACTGCCCGCACCTGCGGATGAGCGCGGATCGACGCTGGCTCACCGCAAGCCAGCACGCGTCCGTAGTCGAGCACCGAGATGCGGTCGGCGAGCTGGAACACCGCATTCATGTCATGCTCGATCAGCAGGATCGCGGTATGTTCGCGCAGGCGCCGGATCAGCGCCACCATCTGCTGCGAATCGTCCGGCCCCATGCCCGCCATCGGCTCGTCGAGCAGCAGCAGCTTGGGCCGCGCGGCAAGCGCCAGAGCAAGATCGAGCCGACGCTGGAGGCCGTGCGGCAGGGTTGCCGCCACCCGATGCAAAACCGTCTCCAGCCCCAACATCTGCGCCAGCTCGAGCGCCTGCCGGTGCAAACCGGTTTCGGCCGCGCGCCGGCGCAGGAAGCGGAAGCTCGAACCGGCATGGGCCTGTACCGCGAGCAGCAGGTTATCGAACACGCTGCGCCCGCCGAATACGCTGGTGATCTGGAAACACCGCGACAAACCATGCTGCACCCGCCGGTGCGGCGCCATCGCCGTCAGCTCGACCCCATCGAGCACCAGACGCCCGCCATCGGCGGGCAACAGGCCGGAAATCAGATTGACCAGCGTGGTCTTGCCCGCCCCGTTAGGCCCGATCAGGGCATGGATTTCACCCTGGTCGACGGCCAGGCTGACCGCATCGGTGGCGAGCAGGCCGCCGAAGCGCTTGACCAGACGGTCGGCCACGAACAGGCTCACCGGACGCCCCTCCTGTCGCTGCGCGGCCGTGCGGGCGCACTCATGCCGCCCCCCGTCTGCGCTCGGCGAGCGCCGCCAGACCACGCGGCGCAAAGAAGACGACCACCAGCAAGAGCACGCCGAGCGGCCAATGCCAGTATTCGGTCCAGGCTTTCAGCGCCTCGGCGAACACCAGCCACACCGTCACCCCGAGCACCGCCCCCCAGCGCCGGCCCAGGCCGCCGACCACGACCATGACGAGCAGCAGCGCGGATTCGGTCCAGTGCATCAGCGAGGGGCTGACGAAATTGCTGTGACTGGCGAGCAGCGCACCGGCCAGCCCGGCCAGCGCGCCGGCGCCGGTGAAGGCGACGAGCTTGAGGCGGAACACCGGGTAGCCGAGCGCGACCATGCGCGTTTCATTGTCGCGGATCCCCATCAGTGCGTAACCGAAGCGCGATCCGGCAAGCCGGCTGGCGAACGCGAACACGAGCGCCGCGATCGCCAGCACCACCCAGAAGAAGGCGTGCGCGTGACCGGTGCCGAGTCCGCCGCCGAACACGAGCGGAACATACAGGCCGTAGCCGTCATCCCCGCCGTAGGTGCTCAGCGACACCGCGAGGTAGTAGAGCATCTGGGCGAACGCCAGCGTGATCATCAGGAAATACACTCCGCGCGTGCGCAGCGAAACCGCCCCGATCGCCGCCGCCACGCCCCCCGACAGCAGCAGCGCCGCCGCCCACGCCAGCCAGGCCGAGTCGATCCCGGCATCGACCAGGGCGACCACCGTGTACGCCCCCACGCCGATGAAGCCGGCATGGCCGAGGGCGGCCATGCCGCCGTAGCCGAGAATGAAATTGAGGCTGGTGGCGGCGATCGCGACGATCAGCAAGCGGCGCACGAAACCGACGTAGTATTCGAGTTCGAACAGCGGCCCGAGCAGCGGCAGCAGCGCCAGCGCCAGCAGCAAGGCCCAGGGCAGCAGGCGCGCGGCAAGCGCGGGCGGCGACGCCCCGGGCCGCAGTGGCGGCCTGCCGCCGCCCTGCTCCACCGCGCCCGCCGTGCGCGGCGCCTCACCCGGACCGGATCGTTCCATGCAGCCTCCTTCGCTCAGGCGCGCGCGGGGAACAGCCCCGCCGGTTTCAGGATCAGCACCGCCGCCATCAGCAGGTACATCGCGATTCCCGCCAACGCCGGCCCCAGATCGGCGGCCAGCGCGGGCGGCAGCAGCGCACGCAGCAGCGGCGGCAGGAAGGCGCGCCCGGCGGTGTCGACCAGCCCGACCAGCAGCGCGGCGATGAAGGCCCCGCGCACCGAGCCGATGCCGCCGATCACGATTACCACCAGCGCCGGGATCAGGATTGCCTCGCCCATGCCGATCTGCACCGCGCTGATCGGCCCCATCAGCGCACCGGCCAGCGCCGCGAGCGCCGCACCGAGCGCGAACACGAAGGAAAACACGCGCCCGACGCGCACCCCCATGAATTCCGCCATCCTGCGGTTCGATGCCCCCGCGCGCACGAGCATGCCGACGCGGGTGTGATTGACGAGCACGTACAACCCGATCGCGACCAGCAGCCCCACCGCCAGCAGCACCAGCCGGTAGGCCGGATACGGCAGTTCGGGCAGCAGTTGCACGGGTCCCGCGAGCGCGGCCGGCATCGACGCCATCAGCGGCGACGGCCCCCAGAGCGCCTTCACCGCGTCGTCGGCGATCAGGATCACACCGAAGGTCGCGATCACCTGCGCGAGATGGTCGCGGGCGTAGAGCTTCTTCACGATCAGCACTTCGAGCACGAAGGCCACCAGCACCGTCGCCGCGACCGCGACCAGGACCGCAGCGGCGAAGCTGCCGCTCGCCTCATGCACGCGCGCCGCGATGTAGGCTCCGGCCATGTAGAGCGAACCGTGGGCGAGGTTCATGGTGTCCATGATGCCGAACACGAGCGTGAGGCCGGCCGCGAGCAGAAACAGCATCAGGCCGTAGCCGAGGCCGTTCAGGAGCTGCTCGAAAACGAAGATCGAATCCATCGGGGGGGAACGGGATAAAGCCGTGCAGCATGAAAGCGCGGCCAACGGGATGCCCCGCCGCCGCACCTGAAGTCGATGGCTTACTGTCTGCAGTCGCCGACGTAGGCGTCCTGGTGCTTCTCCAGCACGGTGCCGACGAGCTTGTTCGTCAGCTTGCCGCTCGCATCCTTGTCGACGACGCGCAGATAATAGTTCTGCACCGGGAAATTGTTCGGTCCGTACTTGAACTCACCGCGCACCGACTCGAAGTTCGCCTTCTTCAGCGCCGAAACCACCGCCTCGCGATCAGCCACCTTGCCGCCGACTTCGCGCACCGCGGCATCCATCGCCATCACCACGTCGTAGGCCTGCGCCGCATACACGGTCGGATAACGGCCGTTGTACTTCTTGCCGAAGGCCTCGACGAAGGCCTTGTTGGCGGGCACGTCGAGGTCGTGGGCCCAATGCGCGGTGTTCAGCATGCCCAGCGTCGGCTCGCCGACCGCCTCGATGACGTCCTGGTCGGCGGTGAAGCCCGGCGCGATCAGCGGAATGTCCTTCAGCCCGCTGCCGACGTACTGCTTGATGAAGTTGATCCCCATCGCCGCGGGCAGGAAGACGAACACCGCGTCCGGCCTGGCCGCGCGGATCTGCGCGATCTCGGCCGCGTAGTCGATCTGGCCGACCTTGGTGTAGATCTCCTCCTTCACCGCGCCCTTGTACAGGCGCTTGAAGCCGCCGATGTGGTCCTTGCCCGCTGGGTAGTTCGGCGCGATCAGGACCATGTTGTTGAAGCCCCTTTCGTTGGCGACCTTACCCGCGGCCTCGTCATAGGTGTCGTTCTGGTACGAGACGCCGAAGAAGTAGGGGTTGCACTGCTTGCCCGCGAACAGGCTGGGTCCGGGGTTGCTCGACAGGAACGGCACCTTGGCGGCGAACAGCGCCGGTCCCACCGCGAGCGCGGAGTTGGACGCGACCGGGCCGGTAAAGAAGTCGATCTTGTCGCGCTGCAGGTAGCGGGCGACGAGCTGGTTGGCCTGTTCCGGGTTGCCGGCGAAGTCAGTCTGCAGGAACTCGGTCTCCACTCCGCCGAGCTTGCCGCCGAGCTTCTCGATCGCGAGGTTGAAGCCGTCGCGGGTCTCGGCGCCGATAGTCGCGAAGGGGCCGGAGATGTCGAGCGCCATCCCGACCTTGATCGGAGCGGCAGCGTGGGCACCCAGGGCGGCGTACAGGGCAAGGGACACGGCAACGGTCTTCAACTTCGGCATCGGGGCATCCTCGTATGGACGGTGAATGATCGGGAAGGGAACGCGGGACGGGCCGGGAGATTATCACGGGGTCCCGCCGCTGCGTTCACCGCCCGGCCGCGCCGCTTCGTTGCGGGGGAGCACGACCGGGCCGCACGGCCCGCCAGACCGCATGATACAAATCTACAAAGAAATAGCATTTTACGCATTTATGTGCATAATAGTGCACAACACTATGAAGGAGGTTTCGATGACCGGCGATTCGCGCCGCACCGGCGAGCGAGCCTCCACCGATCCGGGAGCGGAGGCCTCATGGCACCGACTGCCGTCCCGCATGGATACGCCGGAACTCGGAGGGCGGCACGCCTTGCCGGCGCAAGAAAAAGCGCGAGAAATAGGCGGGATCGCGGAATCCGAGGGCGTAGCCGATGCCGGTGACGTCGAGGTCGGAATACGCCAGCAGGCGACGGGCTTCGAGATGGAGGCGGTCGTGGATCATCGCCTGCGCGCTGCGGCCGGTTTCGCGGCGGCAACTGGCATTGAGCTGCTGGGCCGAGACGCCGAGACGCCCGGCATAGAAACCGACCGGCTGCCAGTCGCGGAAATGCGCTTCGATCAGCTCGGCGAAGCGTTCGACGCGGTGCCGGATCCGGTCCTGGGGGGTGCGCTCGGTGCCGATTCCGCCCGCGCGCGCGAGTTCGATCAAAACGATGGCGAGGATCGCCATCAGCATGCTGATCCGCCCCGGCGCCCGGCCGGCATATTCGCGATGGAACTGCTCGAAGCGTAAGCGCATGCGCTCATAGCCCTCCGCATCCCCCGCCAGCGGGAGATAACGCAGACTGTCGAACGCCCCGCGAAGATCAGTGGAAAGTGCAAGCAACTCTCCGAGCAACGACTGCGGCAGGGTAAGCACGTGCCCGATCACGCCGGGCGAAAAGCGGAACCCGTGGATATGCCGTGCCGGAACCATCACCAGGCACGGCGTAGGCAGCTCGAAGACTTCTGTCTCGAATACCATCCGCACCTCCCCCTCCTCCAGAAAAGTGATTTGAATCAGCGAGTCGTGGCTGTGCGGGGCAATCTCCCAGTCGTATAGCGCGCTCCGTTCGGCGATCGTTTCATAGTGCACCGGCTCGGGCGTGGGCCAGAGCTCCGTCTCACCGAAAAGCTTGTAGCTGGGCACTCTGGATTCGATCATGGAGAGACTCCGGAAAGGTTCGCAGCACATACTACCCGAGCTTGCAGAAAGCTTCCAAAAGTACAAGCATTACCTTCAAGCAATTCAAGCCAAAAGCGTTTTTCCCTCCTATAGTTGAAATCGTCCACCAAGCGACACCCCCAACCAGGAGAGAGACTCATGCAAACTCAAGTCGGCATCATCGGCGGCGGCCCCTCGGGCCTGTGCCTCGCCCGCCTGCTCAGCCTCGCCGGCATCCGCAGCATCATTCTCGAGCGCCAGACCCGTGAATACGTCGAGGCGCGGATCCGCGCCGGCATCCTCGAACAAGGCATGGCCGATCTGATGCGCCGCGCCAAAGTCGGCGAGCGCATGGACAAGGAAGGCCTGCTCCACGACGGCATCGTGCTGACTTTCGACGGCCGCGAGGAGCGCATCGACATGGCATCGCTGACCGGCGGCAAGCAGGTGATGGTGACTACGGCCAGACCGAGCTGACCAAGGATCTGTACGACGCGGTGCTCGCAGACGACAACATCACCGTGATCTTCGAGACCCGCGACGTGCACCCGACCGGCTTCCTCGACGGCCGGCCGCAGCTCGAATTCGTCAAGGACGGCCAGCAGACTCGCATCGATTGCGACTACATCGCCGGCTGCGACGGCTACCACGGCGCCTCACGCGCCGCCGTGCCGCGCGACATGATCACCGAGTACGAGCGGATCTACCCCTTCGGCTGGCTCGGCCTGCTCTCCGAGACCCCGCCGGTGCACGAGGAGCTGATCTACGCCAACCACAAGCGCGGCTTCGCCCTGTGCTCGATGCGCTCCCACACCCGCAGCCGCTATTACATCCAGGTCGGGCTCGACGAAAAGATCGAGGACTGGTCCGACGAGCGTTTCTGGGACGAACTGAAGAAGCGCCTGCCCGAACACATCGCCGCCAATCTGGTCACCGGCCCGTCGATCGAGAAGAGCATCGCCCCACTGCGCAGCTTCGTCGCCGAACCGATGCGCTTCGGCAACATGTTCCTGGTCGGCGACGCCGCCCACATCGTGCCGCCGACCGGCGCCAAGGGCCTCAACCTGGCGGCCTCCGACATGTACTACCTGTCGACCGCGCTGATCGCGCACTACAACGAAGGCCGTGACGACCTGCTCGACCGTTACTCAGAGACCGCGCTGCGCCGGGTGTGGGCTGCGGTGCGCTTCTCGTGGTGGTTCACCTCGATCATGCACAAGTTCAACGAGGATCCGATCGAGCACAAGATCCAGCTCGCCGAGCTCGACTACCTGATGAGTTCCACTGCCGGCAAGACGACGATTGCCGAAAACTACGTCGGCCTGCCCTTCGATCCGACCTTCAAGTAAGCACACCGCCGACGCAGGACAGAGGGCTTCACCGGCCCTCTCCCTGCAGAGGCCAGGCTGAATCGCATTCAGCGCGCCAGACGTTGTGCCAGGCGCAGCACCTGGCCGCGCTCGAGATGCCGGGCAAAGCCAGGAAAGTCCAGGCTGAAGCGCCCCTGCAGCCCCAGAGCGATCGTGCGCATCCACTTCCAGCGCGGCTCGAACGCGGGGTCACGAAACGCAAACAGGATGTAATTGCCGTCTTCGCGCACCGACATGGCGATAACGCGCTCGTCGAACACCTCGAGCAAGCGCGCGACGTGGGTTGCGTAATCGCGTCTGTCGCCGGCAACGTTCATCACCAGCACGCCTTTTCCAGTCAGCCGCCGGCGGGCATGTTCGTAGAAATCGGTGTCGAGAAACGCGCTGCTCACCCCATCGGCGCCGAACGCATCGACCAGCAGCACATCGCAGCGTTCGTCGTTTTTCTCAAGGTAGCGGGCGCCATCGCAATGAATCACGCGCAGGCGCGCGTCGTCGCGCGGCACCCCGAACAGCTCGCGCAGCGCGATCACGTGCGCGTCGATCTCCAGCACCGTCATCTGCGCCCCCGGCAAGTAGCGGTGGCAGAACGTCGCCAGAGAACCGCCCCCCAAGCCCAGCATCATGAGCCGGCGCGGACGCGGGTTGAACAGCAGGAACGCCATCATGCGCTGGGCGTAGCCCAACTCCAGCACCGCCGGATCGGCGATGCGGATCACGCTCTGAACGAAACCGAGGCCGAAATGCAGCGCCCGCAGGCCGCCGTTTTCGAGCACGAACGGTTTGCCGTAGCGTAACCGGTCACTGAGCGGCGTCCTTCTCGCTGCGTAGCCATCGTTGGACAATTCACGCCATGTTCAACGACGACGGGATTGGCAGTGACGGCATCGGCGGAGAGGCGC
>NZ_JALLIK010000066.1:0-14931 GCF_023093595.1 Thauera aromatica | reverse complement strand
AGACAGGAAGCTACACAAAACAACAGCTTGTGAACAGGGGTGCGGCAAGTATTTGATCGTGAACGTCATTTTTTGATGCTCAACGACAAATGGGTAGCTGCGGTAGCCCTGGGGGCTTCAGTCCCTGAAGTTGCCGTACTGCAGCGGGAAATCGGTGATCTGCTTTTTCACCAGCGCGATCGCCTCCTGCAGTACGTCGCGCTTGGCGCCGGAGACACGCACCGCGTCGCCCTGGATCGCAGCCTGGACCTTGAGCTTGCTGTCCTTGATCTGCTTGACGATCTTCTTCGCCAGATCCTGATCGACGCCGACCCGTACTTTGACTTCCTGCTTGACCTTGTTGCCGGAAATCTTCTGCACGTCGCCGTAGTCGAGGCAACGCACGTCGACGTTTTTCTTGGTCATCTCGGGCAGCAGGATGGTCTTGATCTGGTCGAGCTGGAAGTCGCTGTCGCCGTAGAGAGTGAGCAGCTTGTCGGCATGTTCGATCTTGGCGCTGGTGCCCTTGAAGTCGTGGCGCCCCTCGACCTTGCGGTTGGCCTGCTCGACGGCGTTGCGCAGCGAAGGCTGATCGACTTCGGACATGATGTCGAAAGACGGCATGATTTCCTCCCCGTGCCCGCGTTCAGCCGAAATGACAGATGTAGTGATAAGGCTCGCCCGCAACCTCGATGTCGAAGCTGGAGTTTCCCGGCACGCGGAAGGATTCACCGGCGCCGTAGGTCTTCCATTCCCCGGGCTTGCCATCGCTGCTCTTCAGGCGCACGCGGCACTGGCCGGCGACGCCTTCCATGATTTCGGGCGCGCCGGTATTGAAGGTGAGCGCGGCCGGCAGGATGACGCCGACCGACTTCTTCGTGCCATCGGCGAACTGGATGCCGTGGCTGACGCACTTGCCGTCGAAGTAGACATTGGCCTGGGTGGTGACGGCGACGCCGTCGATCTTTGCGGTGATGCTCATGGCGAAAGCGGACTCCTATTCGATGCCGAGGATTTTCTGGATGAGACCCTTCGAGATGAAGCCGAGAAAGCCCAGGCCGAGGACGACGAACAGCCAGATCGTGCCGTAGCGGCCGGCCTTCGACTCCTTGGCGAGATTGCCGATGATGAACAGCATGTAGAGGACCAGGGCCGCGAGGCAGACCTTCAGCGAGATCGACTCGAACTCGGCGAGGGTGAGGCCGAAGAGGAGGATGTCGTCGTCCATCGGAAGGCAGTACTCGAAGGATGCGGCCGGCGCCCTGCGCAACGGAGCGCGGGGCGCCGGCCGGAGGCGGATCAGCCGCGCTTCGTCCTGGCGTTGGCGGCGATGCGCATGCGCAGCGCGTTGAGGCGGATGAAGCCGTGGGCGTCTTTCTGGTTGTAGGCGCCGGCGTCGTCCTCGAAAGTGGCGATGGTCGGGTCGAACAGCGAATCGGTCTTCGAGTCGCGCCCGGTGACGATGACGTTGCCTTTGTAGAGCTTGAGCCGCACCCAGCCGTTGACGGTCTGCTGGGTGTGATCGATCAGCGCCTGGATCGCCTGGCGCTCGGGGCTCCACCAGTAGCCGTTGTAGATCATGCTGGCGTAGCGTGCCATGAGGTCGTCCTTGAGGTGGGCGACTTCGCGGTCGAGCGTGATCGATTCGATGGCGCGGTGGGCGCGCAGCAGGATAGTGCCACCCGGGGTCTCGTAGCAGCCGCGGCTCTTCATGCCGACGTAGCGGTTCTCGACCAGATCGAGGCGGCCGATGCCGTGCTTGCCGCCGAGCTCATTGAGCTTGGCGAGCAGCTCGTGCGGCTTCATGCGGGTGCCGTCGATGGCGACGAGGTCGCCCCGCTCGAACTCCAGGTCGATGTACTCGGCGGCGTCCGGGGCCGCCTCGGGCGACACGGTCCAGCGCCACATCGACTCTTCGGCTTCGGCGGCAGGGTTCTCGAGGTGGCGCCCTTCGAAGGAAATATGCAGCAGGTTGGCGTCCATCGAATAGGGCGAGCCGCCCTGCTTGTGCTTCATCTCGATCGGGATGCCGTGCTTTTCGGCGTAGGCGAGCAGCTTCTCGCGCGACAGCAGATCCCACTCGCGCCACGGCGCGATCACCTTCACCCCCGGCATCAGGGCGTAGTAGCCGAGCTCGAAGCGGACCTGGTCGTTGCCCTTGCCGGTGGCGCCGTGCGACACCGCGTCGGCGCCAGCGGCGCGCGCGATCTCGATCTGGCGTTTGGCGATCAGCGGCCGCGCGATCGAGGTGCCGAGCAGGTATTCGCCCTCGTAGACGGTATTGGCGCGAAACATCGGGAAGACGAAGTCGCGCACGAACTCCTCGCGCAGATCGTCGATGAAGATGTTCTCGGGCTTGATCCCGAACTTGAGCGCCTTGGTGCGCGCGGGCTCGAGTTCCTCACCCTGGCCGAGGTCGGCGGTGAAGGTCACCACTTCGCACCGGTAGGTGTCCTGCAGCCACTTCAGGATGACCGAAGTGTCCAGCCCGCCCGAGTAGGCGAGCACAACCTTGTTGACGTCGCTCATGCTGTTTTCCTGTTTCCTGCTGTGTTGCCGGCGCGCACGCCCGTGCACACCGTGATTGTTCCGCGGCTCGGTCAGTCCTCGATGCGGCCGAGCATCAGATATTCCATCAGCGCTTTCTGCGCGTGCAGACGGTTTTCCGCCTCGTCCCAGACCACCGACTGCGGGCCGTCCATGACCTCGGCGGTGACTTCCTCGCCGCGGTGCGCCGGCAGGCAGTGCATGAACAGCGCATCCTTGTGCGCAACCGCCATCATCTCGGCATCGACGCACCAGTCGGCGAAGGCTTTCGCGCGCTCTTCGTTCTCGGCCTCGAAGCCCATCGAAGTCCACACGTCGGTGGTGACCAGGTCGGCACCCTTGCACGCCTCGAGCGGATCGGCGAACTGCTCGAAGTTGGCCGTGCCGTACAAGCCGGCGCGTTCGGGCTCGACTTCGTAGCCCGGCGGCGTCGACACATGGACGTTGAAGTCGAGCACTTCAGCGGCCTGCAGCCAGGTGTTGCACATGTTGTTGCTGTCGCCGACCCAGGCCACGGTCTTGCCCTGGATCGAGCCGCGGTGCTCGATGTAGGTGAAGATGTCGGCGAGGATCTGGCAGGGATGGTATTCGTTGGTCAGGCCGTTGATCACCGGCACGCGCGAATTGGCGGCGAAGCGTTCGACGATGTCCTGCTCGAAGGTACGGATCATCACCAGGTCGCTCATCCGCGAAATCACCTGGCCGGCATCTTCGACCGGCTCGCCGCGCCCCAGCTGCGAGTCGCGGGTGTTGAGATAGATCGCCGTGCCACCGAGCTGGTGCATGCCGGCTTCGAACGACAGCCGGGTCCGGGTGCTGGCCTTCTCGAAGATCATTACCAGGGTGCGGTCGAACAGCGGATGGTAGGGCTCGTAGCGCTTGAACTTGTCCTTGATCCACTTCGCACGCGCGAACAGATGGCCGTACTCCTCGCGGGAGAAATCCTTGAACTGCAGATAATGCTTGATCTGGCTCATGCCACCTCCTTAGCCCTGGGCGAGGAAATCGCGGATCATCGGCGCCAGCATCGACACCAATGTCTGCGCATCGGCGGCGGTGAAGGTGAGCGCCGGCAGCAGGCGGACGACGCGCTCCGAAGTGATGCTGAGCAGCAGCCCCTGTTCGGCGGCACGTGCCATCAGCTCCCCGCAGGGACGGTCGAGTTCGATACCGATCATCAGCCCGCGGCCGCGGACATCGACCACGCCGGCAACGCCTTCGAGCGCTTCGGCGATTCCCTTGCGGATCGCCTCGCCGACAGTAACGGCATTCTCCATCAGCCTGTCGCCGACAATCGCGTCGAAAGTGGCCAGGCCGGCCGCACAGGCCAGCGGATTGCCGCCGAAGGTGGAGCCGTGATTCCCCGGCCCGAACAGCCCCTTCGCCTTGCCTGCGGTGACGCATGCGCCAATGGGTACGCCCGAGGCCAGCCCCTTCGCTAGCGTCATCACGTCCGGCTTCGCGCCGGCGTGCTGCCAGCCGAACCACTTGCCGGTACGCCCCATGCCGCACTGGACTTCGTCGCAGATCAGCAACCAACCCTTCTCGTCGCACAACGCGCGCAATTCGCGCTGGAAGGTCTCGTCGGCCACATTGACACCGCCCTCACCCTGGATCATCTCCAGCATCACCGCGGCCACACCGTGATTGTGTTCGCCGATTTTGCGGATCGCCTCGATGTCGCGGTAAGGGACGCGGATGAATCCCTGCACCAACGGTTCGAAACCAGCCTGGGCCTTGCGGTTGCCGGTTGCCGACAGGGTCGCCAGGGTACGCCCGTGGAAAGCATTTTCCATCACGATGACGTGGGGAAGATCGATCCCCTTCTGATGACCGTACATGCGCGCGAGCTTGATTGCGGCTTCATTGGCTTCACAACCGGAATTGCAGAAGAACACTTCATCCATACCCGACGCTTCGGCGATGCGGTCGGCAAGACGTTCCTGCAGCGGAATGCCGTACAGGTTGGAAGTGTGGAGCACGCGCGCAGCCTGGTCGGCGATGGCCTTGACCAAGCCGGGGTGGTTGTGGCCAAGGGTATTGACGGCGATCCCCGACAGGGCATCGAGATAGCGCTTGCCAGCATCATCGTACAGCCACACGCCCTCTCCGTGCGTGAAGGCGACGGGCAGGCGCGCGTAGGTGTTCATCAGATGGGACATGGAGTACCTCGAACGAAACGAAGGCTGAAAAACGCGCACGGCGGCAGGTGCCGCCGTGCAGGGTGAAGTCCGGATGTTAAGCCAAAAACCTCGGCCCTGTACATAAGCCCGACAGCGTTCGAATGCCTCCCGGGATCACGATCCAGCCTCCCGCGACCGCCCCTCCACGGCCGTGCCCGCACCGCCACCGGCAGCACCCCCGCACCCTGTCCTTCAGGCCGCGTCCGCCCTCATCGCCCGCCCCCGCCGTCCGCACTCGCACCCTCGCCCGTTTCGAGCCGTGCTTTTCTGCTAGAATTCGCGCGCTTTTGAGTCCCGGCGACAAGGAACCGGGACCTGAACACCCCCCGAAGCCGCCAAGGCATCACACATGAACCAGAAGATCGAAAACTTCGTCATTGTCGGGGTCACGAGGGAAGGAAAGACGTTCCGTCCAAGCGATTGGGCCGACCGCCTGTGCGGCATCATGTCCGCTTTCGGCGCCGACCATCGCATGATGTACTCTCCCTACGTGCGCCCGGGCTGCACGCTCACCGGCAACAAGACCGTCCTCGTCGACGCCCGGCTCTACGACATCGAGCCGCTGGCCTACAAATTCCTCATCAACTTCGCCAACGACAACGACCTGCAGATCGACTGGATGGGCGACACCCCGCTCTAGCGCTCCGTCGCCGGCAGGCCGGCAGCATGGACATCCGCGGCGCGATTCTGCGTGACCGCACCCACCCTGCACCGCCGACCGAAACACGACCGCAACTTTCCGGGGCTCGCCCCCATAAAAAAAGCGACCTGATGGTCGCTTTTTTATTCATTGCGCCGCAGCGGCGCAGCGGCTTGCGTGCCGGACGGCTCAGACCGCCATCGACTTGACCGCAGCCGACAGGCGGCTCTTGTGACGCGCGGCCTTGTTCTTGTGGATGATCTTCTTGTCGGCGATGCTGTCGATGGTGCTCATCGAGGCGCGAAAGACCGACTGAGCCGCCGCCTTGTCGCCACCCGCGATGGCCTTGCGCACGGCCTTGATCGCGGTACGCAGGCGGGAGCGAAGGCTGGCGTTGTGAGCGCGAGACTTGACTGCCTGACGGGCGCGCTTGCGAGCTTGTGCCGAGTTGGCCATAAATTCGATTCCGTATTGGTGGTTCTAGAAAGTCCGCGATTCTATCCGCGTAGCCGTCCGGATGCAAGCCCGTTTTCGGCTATCATGCGCGCTCCCCATCTCCAGCGCGCCACCCCGGCGCCCTCCCCCCTCCCGCATGAACCTGCTGCGCGCCCTCGCCACCGTCAGCGGCATGACCCTGCTGTCCCGCATCCTCGGCTTCGTGCGCGATTTCGTGATCGCACGCACCTTCGGTGCCGGCATGGCCACCGACGCCTTCTTCGTCGCCTTCCGCCTGCCCAACCTGCTGCGCCGGATGTTCGCCGAAGGCGCCTTCTCCCAAGCCTTCGTACCCATCCTCGCCGAGTACAAGAACCGCCAGGGGGCGCAAGCGACGCAGACCCTGGTCGACCGCGTGGCGACCCTGCTCGGCCTGGTGGTAGCCTGCGTCGCCGCCCTCGGCGCGCTTGCCGCCCCACTGATCATCTACGTTTCCGCCCCCGGCTTTGCCGGCGACCCCGGCAAGTTCGAACTCACCGTCGAGCTCACCCGCATCACCTTCCCCTACATTTTCTTCATGGCCCTGGTAGCGCTCGCCGGCGGCGTGCTCAACACCTGGAGCCGGTTCGCGATCCCGGCGTTCACTCCAGTGCTGCTCAACCTCGCCTTCATCGGCATGGCCCTGTTCGCCGTCCCCTACTTCGATCCGCCGGTGCTCGCGCTGGCCTGGGCGGTGTTTCTCGGCGGCCTGCTTCAGCTCGCACTGCAGATCCGCCCGCTGGCGAAGATCGGCATGCTGCCGCGCTTCGAGCTGAATCTTTCCGACCCCGGCGTGCGCCGCATCATGAAACTGATGGCACCGGCCCTGCTGGGCGTGTCGGTGAGCCAGATCTCGCTCTTGATCAACACCGTCTTCGCCTCCTTCCTGGAAAGCGGCAGCGTGTCCTGGCTGTACTACGCCGACCGCCTGATGGAATTCCCCGCCGGCCTGCTCGGTGTCGCGCTGGGGACGGTCCTGCTCCCCAGTCTGTCCAGGCTGCACGCCGACGACAACGCGGAACAATTCTCCGCGCTGCTCGACTGGGGCCTGCGCCTGACCCTGCTGCTGACCCTGCCGGCCGCGCTCGGGTTGGCGCTGCTGGCAGTGCCGCTGGTGGCGACGCTGTTCAACTACGGCGCCTTTTCCGCCGCCGACGTCATGCACACGCGCAGCGCGCTGGTCGCCTACAGCATCGGCCTCACCGGGCTGATCCTGGTGAAGGTGCTGGCGCCCGGCTTCTACGCCCGTCAGGACATCCGTACTCCGGTCAAGATCGCGCTGATCACGCTTGCCGCCACCCAGCTGATGAATCTCGCCTTCATTATTCCGCTGCGCCACGCCGGGCTGGCGCTGGCGATCGGCCTGGCCTCCTGCCTGAACGCCGGGCTGCTGTTCCGCGGCCTGCGCCGGCGGGCGATCTACGCTCCGCAGCCGGGCTGGAGCGTGTTTGCGCTCAAGCTGCTCGCGGCACTGGCGGTGATGGGGGCGGTTTTGTGGTTCGGCAGCGGCGCGGAAGCGCGCTGGGTGCAGATCGGCGGACTGGAACGCGGCCTGCGGCTGGCCGCGATCGTCACCGCCGGCGCGCTCGCCTACTTCGCCACCCTGTTCGCTCTCGGCTTCCGCCTCCACGACTTCCGCCGCCGCGGCGCCGTCTGAAGCCGGCAGCACCCGGAAACGGCTCGAACAAGAAGAGCCGTACAAAAAGAGCCGAATACCCAGACCAGGCGCCCTCGGCAGGCCGCGGGCCGGGCACCGGCACCCTGCCGATCCTCAGCGCACCGCCGGCAGCGCAATCAGATCGCTGCGGCGGGCGCCAGCGGTGAACGCGCGACAATCGTCGAGAAAGCAGCGGATCGCCGCGCTGTGGTACTTCCCCTTGTGCCAGGCGAAGCTGAACTGCCGGCGCAGGTCGAGCTCCGGCGCCTCCAGCGCCACCAGGCTGCCACGCCGCAACGCATCGCGCAGCGCCAGCCGCGACAGGCACCCCAGCCCCAGCCCGCTTTCCACCGCACGTTTCACCGCCTCGGTGTGCTCCAGCTCGAGGCGCGGCACCAACCCGCCGGGGCGGTGGCGCAGCGCCCGATCGAAGGTTTCGCGCGTTCCCGAGCCACGCTCGCGCAAAATCCACGGCTGCTGCGCGATCTCATCCACCGACACCGCCTTGCGTCCGGCCAGCGCATGCGAGGGCGCACAAAACACCACCAGTTCGTCATCGACCCACGGCTCGAGCTCGATTTCGGCATCCACCACCTGCCCTTCGACCAGGCCGAGGTCGATCTCGTAGCGCAGCAGCATCGCGGCGATGCTCGCCGTGTTATGCACCTGCAGCCGGACCCGGCTTTCCGGATGGCGCTGCAGGTACGCCGACGCGATCAGCGGCAGCAGGTAGTTGCCGATCGTCAGTGTCGCCCCCACGCGCAAATTGCCCAAGCCATGCTTGCCGCGCAGCAAGGTCTCGATCTCCTCGGCACGGTCGAGCAGCTCCACCGCATGCGGCAGCAGCAGGCTGCCCTGCTCGTTCAAGCGCAGGCGCTTGCCCCTGCGGTCGAACAGCTGCTGCTCGAACAGGCTCTCCAGTTCGGCCAGCGCCGCGCTCGCCGCCGACTGCGACAGCGCCAGCGCCTCGGCTGCGCGCGACACGTTCTCGCTGCGCGCGACCCCGACGAAGACCTGAAGCTGACGAAGGGTGAATCGCATATCAATTTTTCAGGTAAGAGATAGAGATATTATCCAGTAAAAAGGTAAAAGAATCTCCCTAGAATCCACCCATCCCAACTTCGCACACGGCCCCCGATCATGACCAACCTCGTCACCGAAACCGTCCTCAGCGTCCATCACTGGAACGACTCCCTGTTCAGCTTTCGCACCACCCGCAACCCCGGCCTGCGCTTCGAGAACGGCCAGTTCGTGATGATCGGCCTCGATGTCGAAGGCAAGCCGCTGACCCGCGCCTACAGCATCGCCAGCCCCAACCACGAGGAGCACCTCGAGTTCTTCAGCATCAAGGTCCCCGACGGCCCGCTCACCTCGCGCCTGCAGTTTCTGCGTCCGGGCGACCCGATCGTGGTCAGCAAGAAGCCCACCGGCACGCTCGTCGTGCACGACCTCCACCCCGGCAAGCACCTCTACCTGCTCGCCACCGGCACCGGCCTCGCACCCTTCCTCAGCGTGATCCAGGACCCGCACACCTACGAGCGCTTCGAGAAGGTGGTGCTGGTGCACGGGGTGCGTTTCGTCTCGGAGCTCGCTTACACCGAGTTCATCACCCGCGAGCTGCCGCAGAACGAATTTTTCGGCGAGCAGGTGCGCGAACAGCTGATCTACTACCCGACCGTGACCCGCGAACCCTTTCGCAACACCGGCCGCATCACTCATGTGATCGAAACCGGCAAGCTGTTCGCCGACATCGGCCTGCCTGCGCTCGATCCTGCGCACGACCGGGTGATGATCTGCGGCAGCCAGGCGATGAACAAGGACTGCTGCGACCTGCTCGACGCACGCGGCTTCGCAATGTCGCCACGTATCGGCGTGGCCGGCGACTACGTGATCGAGCGCGCCTTCGTCGAGAAATGATCCGACCCACGGCGGTGAGGTGACCCACTGCGGCGCCACCTCACGCACCGCCCCTCCCCCTTCCGCCGGAGCATCCTCGCCCGCTGCGCCCGCCCTGCTCGGGCGCAAGACGATGCGTGCTCCCCGCGTCCGCCTCCGGTAGACTCCTGCCCTTTCCGACTCCGCAGGACCTCCGCCCAATGGCCCAATACGTCATGTCGATGCTGCGCGTGAGCAAGATCGTTCCGCCCAAGCGTCAGATCATCAAGGACATCTCCCTCTCCTTCTTCCCCGGCGCCAAAATCGGCCTGCTCGGCCTCAACGGCTCGGGCAAATCCACCGTGCTGCGCATCATGGCCGGAGTGGACAAGGAATACGACGGCGAAGTGCAGTGGCTCGCCGGCCAGCGCATCGGCTACCTGCCGCAGGAACCCGAGCTCGACCCGGCCAGGACGGTGAAGGAAGAGGTCGAATCCGCCCTCGGCGAAATCATGGAAGCGCGCCAGAAGCTGGAAGAGGTCTACGCCGCCTACGCCGAGCCCGACGCCGACTTCGACAAGCTCGCCGAGGAACAGGCCAGGTACGAGAACATCCTGTCTACGGCCGGCAGCGACATCGAGACCCAGATGGAAATCGCCGCCGACGCGCTGCGCCTGCCGCCCTGGGACGCCGTCATCGGCAACCTGTCGGGCGGCGAGAAGCGCCGCGTCGCGCTGTGCAAGCTGCTGCTCTCCAAGCCCGACATGCTGCTGCTCGACGAGCCCACCAACCACCTCGACGCCGAATCGGTCGAGTGGCTGGAGCAGTTCCTCACCCGCTTCCCCGGCACCGTGGTCGCCGTCACCCACGACCGCTACTTCCTCGACAACGCCGCCGAGTGGATCCTCGAACTCGACCGCGGCCACGGCATCCCGTGGAAGGGCAACTACTCGTCCTGGCTCGAGCAGAAGGGTGATCGCCTGGCGCAGGAAGCCAAGCAGGAAGCCGCGCACCAGAAGGCGATGAAGACCGAGCTGGAATGGGCGCGCTCCAACCCCAAGGCGCGCCAGGCCAAATCCAAGGCCCGCCTCGCCCGCTACGAGGAAATGGCGAGCGTCGAATACCAGCGCCGCAACGAGACCCAGGAGATTTTCATTCCGCCCGGCGAGCGCCTCGGCGACAAGGTCATCGAGTTCCACGAGGTGAGCAAGGCCTTCGGCGACAAGCTGCTGATGGACAAGGTCAGCTTCAGCATCCCGCCGGGCGCCATCGTCGGCATCATCGGCCCCAACGGCGCCGGTAAATCGACCCTCTTCAAGATGATCGAAGGCCGCGACACACCGGATTCGGGCACGGTCGAGATCGGCTCCACGGTCAAGATCGCCGCGGTCGACCAGACCCGCGAGGGCCTCGCCAACGACAAGACGGTGTTCGACGCTGTTTCCGACGGCGCCGACGTGCTCACCGTGGGCCGCTTCGAGATGCCCAGCCGGGCCTACATCGGCCGCTTCAACTTCAAGGGCGGCGACCAGCAGAAGATCGTCGGCAACCTCTCCGGCGGCGAGCGTGGGCGCCTGCACCTGGCCAAGACCCTGATCCAGGGCGGCAACGTGCTGTTGCTCGACGAACCGTCCAACGACCTCGACGTCGAGACCCTGCGCGCGCTCGAAGACGCCTTGCTCGAATTCGCTGGCTGCGCGCTGGTGATCTCGCACGACCGCTGGTTCCTCGACCGCATCTGCACCCACATCCTGGCGGCCGAGGGCGATTCACAGTGGTTCTTCTTCGAGGGCAACTACCAGGAATACGAAGAGGACAAGAAGAAACGCCTCGGCGAGGAAGGCGCCAAACCCAAGCGCATCCGCTACAAGCCGATCGCGCGCTGACCGCGCGCTGACCGGTTTCCAGCGTTCGCCGAAGAGCCCGCCGCAGACGACACTGCGGCGGGCAGGTCGACGGCACTACAGCCGTAACAGCCGGCGCGAGGACATCCGGCCGGGACGGCAGACGCCCCGCCCGTGTTGTCCTCAGGCCGCGCGCCGGCGCGCGGTCTGCGTGCTGACCAGGATGCCGCCGACGATCAGCACGAACGCGGCACCATGGTAGAGGCGCGGCCACTCGCCGATCACGGCGGCCGACAGCACCGCGGTAAACAGCGGATTGAAGTTGTAGAAGATGGCCGCAACCGCCGGGCCGGCTTCAGCCACCGCCACGCCCCACGCACGGTAGGCGATGATCGACGGTCCGACGGCGACATAGAGGATGATGGCGGCCAGCCCCCACGACCACTGCGTCGGCCCCGAAGGCAGGATCAGATCGCCGGCGGCTGCGGCGGCGACCGCCCAGCCCACCCCGAACACGCACTGCACGACGAGGAATTCCGCCCAGTTCCACGCCGGGCGGGCTTCCCCGGCCATGTGTGCGGGCGGACGGGCGAGCATCCAGCTGTAGGCGGTCCAGCCCATCATCGCCAGCAGCATCAACAGATCGCCCTCGACGAACTCGATGCGCGCGAGCGCGCCCAGCTCGCCGCGCGAGAGCACCACCGCCACCCCGGCGAGCGACAGCAGCGCGCCGAGAACCTGCACCGGGCGCGGAATCACGCGGTAGAACAGCGCACCGATCAGCATCATCCACACCGGCGCGCTCGAGGCGATCAGGGTGACGTTGAGTGGCGTACTGGTGCGCAACGCCATGTATTGCAGCGCGTTGTAGGCGCCCACGCCGATCAGCCCAAGCACGGCCAGATGCACCCAGCGCGCCCGCACCTGAGCACGCGCCGCAGGCGTGCCGAAGGCGCGCCAGCCCAGCGGCAGCAGCAGCACGAGGGCCAGCGCCCAGCGCACCGCATTGAGCCAGAGCGGATCCATACGCTCGATCGCAATCCGGCCGACGACCGCGTTGATCGCCCACAGCAGGGGCGGCAGGATCAGAAAGAAGAACAGCCGGGGAGAGAGATTCATCGGGACGCTTATTTTTGTCGGGTTCTCGAAGGCGCCAAGGCAGCGCCCTGCCTCAAACGCGAGGCAGGCCGGGCCAGTCCGCTGCGGCGAGGGCGAACTTGTAGGCGAAGCCGCTCCAGGCATCGCCCCGCCGCAAGGCGTCGATGAAGCCTGTGCGATCGGTGACCCAGCTGCCTCCCACCATGGTCACGCCGCGGGCGAACAGCGGATCGGGCAGACAACCCGCGCTCGGGCCAATCAGCACGATACGGCGGGCGTGGCGGCAATGGCCGAGGATGGCGTCCACCGTATGGTTGAGCAGGATCGTGCTGGTCGACAGCACCTTGTCGCAGGCCTCGAGCTCACCCGCATCGAGGGTCACGCGGTAGCCCTCGTACTCGCCGACACGCTCGGGATTGAGCTCGATCACGGTCAGCCGCGCGCCCGCTGCCGTAACCTGCTTGAGCAGCGGCGTGAACAGCCCGACCATGCCGATATGGTCCCCCGCCCGGGGCGCGATCCCACCGATCGAATCAGGTGCGCGCGGCGGCGCAAAACCCATCCGGTCCATCACCGTGCGCGACAGCGCATTGGCCGCAGCGAATCCCAGCATCCGGCGCAACTCGGCATCGCCTCCCACGCCTGCGGGGGCCGCGAATTCGCGCGCGAGCTGCAGCCCATCCATCCCGACAATGGCTTTCGGGTCATCCGAACCGAGCAGCCGGGCCAGGGCGTTGCCGAGCAGGACGTAGGAAAGGCCGAGCGCCCCGTCATCGAGTTCCAGCGCGCAGAATTCGCCATTTCTCGAATCGGCCGCTTCGGGAGGTGGCAAGTGCAGTGCCCGCACACGCGGAACCGGCTGGCCGGCAAGGGCGTGTTCAAGACAGGCGATCAGATCTTCAGCAAACCCCATCGCGCTTACGTCCGCGGCCCTGCCGCAGCGCTGTAGGCGTGGGCTTTGAGTGTTTCCAGGTCGACCACCCCCAGCGCCGACTCGTGCGTGGCCTCGAGTACGACCGGCGGCGCCACGCCCGCTTCCAGGGCTTCTTTCCAGCGCAGCGCGCACAGGCACCAGCGATCGCCCGGCTTCAAGCCTGCAAACCGGAACTCCGGGCGCGGTGTGCTCAAGTCGTTGCCGACCGCCTGGGAAAAAGCCAGAAAAGCCTCATCGACCCGCACGCAAATCGTATGGCGGCCGAGATCGTCGGGACCGGTTTCGCAGCATCCTGTCCGGAAAAACCCCGTCAACGGGGAATAACTGCAGGCCAGCAAGGGGCCGCCCAATACGTTTCGTGACGCATTCATGCTCGTTCTTTCCGCAGATTGATGGACCACACAGGCAAACACGAAGCGAAGCGCCCGGCCGCCCGGCAAGCCGGGGGCAGCGCCCCGCAGTGGCCGGGACATTGTAGCGCCAGCGCTCTCCGACCGACCGAAAACTGCGCATTTCTGTTACTTTTGCCCGGTTACATCGATTTCGGTATCTGGATGTCTGCCATTCCCGACACGCAGCCGTCGAAGCGCGAATTCATCAGCACTGCCCAGGCCGCACGCCAGCTCGGCCTGTCTTTGGGTACCGTCCAGAACATGGTCGAGGCGGGCGCCCTTTCCGGCTGGAAAACCGCCGGCGGCCATCGCCGGATCTGGCAGGACTCGGTCGATGCCCTGCTCGCCCGCGGCCGCACTCCCGGCGGCGCGCTGCGGGTGCTGATCGTCGAGGAC
Source organism: Thauera aromatica (assembly GCF_023093595.1). GTDB lineage: Bacteria > Pseudomonadota > Gammaproteobacteria > Burkholderiales > Rhodocyclaceae > Thauera > Thauera aromatica_A. Next base: position 912 of record NZ_JALLIK010000066.1, on the reverse strand, counting down.
GACAAGCTGCTGCAAACGCTCTATCGCGAGACGTTCGCGACCTGGCCAATTCCGCTCGAGGTGAACATCGTCGATCACGGCCTCGACGCTCTCGTCGAACTGGGCCGCGAACAACCCGACCTGCTGATCACCGATCTGCGCATGCCCGGTGTCGACGGCTTCGAAACGATCCGTCGTCTGCGCACCAACCCCTTGAGCAGCCGCACCTCCATCGTCGTGGTCTCGGCGCTGAGCGCGCAAGAAATCGCCGCCCGCGGTCCCCTGCCCAAGGATGTCACGATTTATCGCAAACCCGTCCCTTTCCACGAGCTGCACGGCTATATCCAGGCATTGTCCGCGCAGCGCCGGCGCACACACGACGTGGCATGAGACACCCTGTGTCAACCCCCGGCGGTTTGAAGGAACGGCTTAGCTGCGCCGTGGTTGGCGACGTCATAGGGCTTGCGATCGGTCCAGGCACGCCAGAGCACACGCACCCAGGCGCGGGCAAGGATGCGGATGGCGTGCGGATGGTCGCAGCCGCGCGCTCTTGCGCGCGCGTAGATGTCTGCAGCCCAGGCGCTGGCATGACGGGAGTTGTCGGCCAGACAGGTGAGCGCGGCGCGCAGGCGGTGGTTGCAGGCCCATCGGAAGGTGACCGCACGCGCCTTGCCCGACTGGTAGGTCACCGGTGCCACACCGGCCTCAGCGGCCAGCTGCGCGTCGGTGCCGAAGCGGCTGCGCACGCTACCCAGTTCGGCGAGGATCTTCGCGGCGCAGATGCGCCCGGCGCGCGGGAAGCTCATGACGATACGGCCATCATCGAGGCTGGCGACCTGGTGCTCGATACGGCAGGTGAGCAGTCGGATTTGCTCGACCAGACGGGCGAGGATGCGGGCGAGGCAGCGCACGAGCTCGCCCTTGGCCTCCATC
>NZ_JALLIK010000067.1:0-17027 GCF_023093595.1 Thauera aromatica | reverse complement strand
GCGATCACCTGTTGTTCCTCGACAGCCGGCAGCTCATCGAACAGGCTGGCCGGCGATCCGTTATGACGTTCGGTCTCGTTCATGTCTCGGAGCATGCCAGTCCCAGCACAAACAGGCGAGATTGGAGAAAAACTCTCACGCTCTCAGTGCATTCAGGCGTATCCGCGGGTAGCGGCGGAACCGTGTCCGTAAAGCCCAGGCAGGCAGGCGCAGCACATAATTCGCGGTCGTGGGCGTGACTTTCAGCTCCACCGCCTCCAGCGCCAGCAGGGTGTGCTCACCATGGGTCTCGATGGCCAGCTGCATCTGGCCAGCCGCCATCGCCTGTTCGCGCAGGCCGTGCTCGTCAGGGTGAGCCAGCACCGACACGGTACCCCTCGAAGGGTTGATCGCGGTGATCCGGGTCGTCAGGCTCTTGCTGAAGCCCAGTGGCAGCAGGCTGACATTGCGCTTTTCGTCGAACGCACGGCGCAGCAGGCTGGCCAGCTGGCGTTCATCCGCGCAGATCTCGAAATACTCGTCGGCGTCCGCATCGGGGATCGGTGGAGCGTTGCCGCCTGCCGAAGTGGCAGCCGGCGCGGCCGCTGCCGAGGATTCCAACCATCGCTTGAGCCAGCTCAGCATCATTCCTCTCCCGTCTGTGCGTCATCGCCCGCCGTAGCCTGCCCGGATTTGCGCGGCTTGATCACGGCAGGCACCCCCACCGCCAGCGCGCCGTCCGGCACATCGCACAGCACGACCGCATTGGCGCCGATCACCGCATCATCCCCGACACGGATCGGCCCCAGCAGCTTGGCCCCGGCACCGATGTCGACCCGGTTGCCGATCACCGGCGCGCCGCGTCTGCCCGTGGTGCGCAGCCCGATCGTGACGCCCTGACGGATCACCACATCGTCGCCGATCACTGCATCGCCGCTGATGATGATGCCGCCGAAATGCTCGATCAGCAGGCGCCGGCCGACCCGGGTCTCGCAATGCAGCTCGATGCCGGTCATCACCTGCACCAGCGTGCGCAGCACCCGGTAGATGAACGAAAAAGGTTTGCGCAGCCAGGGCTGGCGGATCGTGTAGCGCCACTGTCCGAAGCGGAACACGCACATCACCCAGAAGCCCTGGCGCGAGATGTCGCGTTCGTAGGTCTGCCAGTCCTCCCGCAGATTGTCGAACATGGTCTGGCTCCTACCAGGGGCGCGGCGGGCTGTTCAGGCCGCCACCGGTTTCCAGCCAGGCCTGGCGCATCAGCGCCACCACCCGGTCGGAGCCCTGCGCCTTGGCCAGCTGGCCCTGACGCCGGGCACGCCAGGCGCGCAGCCGGTGCCAGCCCGACTCCAGCCCGGCCACCAGCCTCGCTACGGTCCTGCCATGGTGCTTGCGGTAGTACAGCAGCTGGCTGCGCATGCGCCACAGCGTGAGTTGCGAGCCGGAAGACGAGAAATCCTGGTTTTCGACGGTCTTGGAGGATTCTCCCCCCCAGTGCCTGACCACCACATCGGGCCAGTAGACAATCTTCCAGCCCCGCTCGTGAAAGCGGCGGCACAGGTCGACTTCCTCGTAGTACAGGAAGAAGCGCTCGTCGAAATGACCCACGGCTTCGAGTGCATCGCGGCGCATCAGCGCGAAGGCCCCCGGCACCCAGTCGACCGCCACCGCCTGGCCGCTGTCGTCCCAGGTGCGGTCGAAGCGGCCGAAGAAGCGCGACTGCGGAAAGCGCGCCGCCAGCCCCGACAGCACCAGCGCCTCGTTGAGCAGGGACGGGAACATCCGCGCCGAAGGCTGCTGCTGCCCGGTCTGGTCGAGCAGGCGCGCGCCGCCCATGCCGATCTGCGGGTCGGCGGCCATGTACTGCAGCGCGCGCTGCAGCGAGCCGGGCTCGAGCAGCGCATCGGGGTTGAGCAGCAGCACATGCTGGCCCACCGCCTGGCGGAAACCCAGGTTGTTGGCAGCGGCAAAGCCCAGGTTGGTGTTGCTGCGGATCAGCAGTATCTCGGGAAAATCGGCGGCGACCATGTCGGCGGACTGGTCGCGCGAGGCGTTGTCGACCACGATCACCTGCAGTCGCACCCCCTCGGACACGTCGAACAGGCGCTGCAGGCAGGCACGCAGGATTTCGCGGGTGTTGAACGAGACCACGATCACGCTGAGGTCGGTGGCCGGCAACGGGTTGGGAGTCTGCGTCATGGGCATTCAGGAAGGAGGGTGGTCACGGTCGGTGCGGACCCAGGCGGCATCGGTGCTGGCGTTGCGCACGGTACGGCGCAGCATCCACAGCTTCCACACCAGGTAGCGGGGGACCTGCAGCAGGGTGTGCAGCAACTGCCCGAGGCCCAGGCCGCCCACCCGTGCGGCGGCCAGCACATGCAGCACCAGCACCAGCAGGCCGGCGCCACCCAGCGCACGCGCCGCCGGCAGGGGCAGCGCCAGCAGCACGAGCAGCAGGAAGGCATGATAGGCCAGCGGCAGCAGCAGCAGGTCGAGCAGCGGTTCGAGCAGGCGCGCCTGCCCGGATAGCGCCTGCCGCAGCAGGCCGGGGCCGTGCTGCATCAGCATGCGCAGGCGGCCGCCTTCCCAGCGGGCACGCTGCTTGGCTGCGCCAGCCCCGCCGCCGGGCATCGCGCCGCGCACCGTGGTCTCGTCGGCGAAATGCACACGGATGCCGACCTCGATCAGCCGCAGATGGTATTCGAGATCCTCGACCACCGAGGTGGCCCGGTAGGGCACCCGCTGCAGGGTCTCGGCGCTCAGCGCGAAGCCGTTGCCGAGGATGCCGGCCGACCAGCCCAGCGCATGGCGGCCGCGCGGCCGCAGCACGTTGAAGGCCATCAGCGCCAGTTCGGCCAGGCGGGTGCGCGGGGTGTCGTCCGGGTCCAGCACCCGGTAGCGGGTCTGCACCGCCCGGGCGCCGGCGCCGAGATGCTGCCGCAGGGCGGGCAGCAGGTTCTGCTCGGCCACGGTGTCTGCGTCGATCACCACATAGGCGGCAAAGCCCTCGGCGGCCAGCGCGGTGAAGGCGAAATCCAGCGCATAGCCCTTGCCGCGGCGTTGGTCGTCATGGCGCTCGAGCACCCGGGCGCCCAGCTGCCGCGCGATGCCGGCAGTGTCGTCGCTGCAGTTGTCGGCCACCACGCAGACCTCGCAGGCCCCGTCGGCCCGTGCCAGTGCCAGCAGGTTGTGCAGCGTGCGGGTGATGCCCGCGGATTCGTTGTGCGCCGGCACCACGATGGCCACACGGCCGTCGAGCGGCCGCACGCCGGCAAGGCTGCCGCGCCGCCGCAGGCCCGCCAGGGTCAGCGCGGCCAGGTACAGCGTGCCGGGCAGGGTGGCCGCGGCCAGCAGCAGGGTCAGCAGCATCCACAACAGGCTCATCGAATCGCTCCAGGCCGCCCTCAGGCGCCCTCGTCACCGAAGAAATGCTTCATGCGCATCGCATGGAGCGCGGCATCCGGCGGACCGCTGTAGTCGGGCTGCAGGAAGGGGTGCCGCCCCCAGGGCAGCGCCGCGGTCTCGGCAGCCAGGCGCCGCACATATTCGTCCAGATCGCCCACCTTGCGGGCCGGTGCACCGACCACGATCGAGTTGGGCGGCACATCGCGGGTGACGATCGAGCCGGCACCGACCATCGCATTGGGGCCGATGCTGACCCCGGGCATCACGATCGCCTGATGGCCGATGAACACGTTGTCATGGATGACGATCTTGCCCACCTTGTCCAGCGGCACGCCGTAGGCCCGCTTGAGCATCGGGATGCCGCCGCCATGACCGAAGAGGGTGCAGCCGCTCAGCGACACATTGCTGCCGATGCTGACATGCGGCGGATCGGTGATCACCACGTTGGGCACCACCGCGCAGTGCTCGCCCATCGCATGCAGGCCGCCATGGCGGCGCAGGTATTCGGCCCACTCGAAATTGTTGGGCCGGCAGACCCGGCGGTACAGGCCGACCAGGCGGTTGTGCTCCAGCGCGCACTTGCGCAGCACCCGGCGCAGCAGTCCGGTCAGCATTCGAGGCTCCTCAGGCGGGCGCGGAAGATCCCGGCCAGCCGGGTGACGTTGTCGGGCAGGTTGTAGCACTGCGCCACGCGCTGCCGGCCGGATTCACCCATCTCGCGGCGCAGCTCCCGGTCGTCCTTCAGCAGGGCCAGGCTGTCGGCCAGTTCCTGCACGTCCGACGGGGTGACCAGCATGCCGTCGATGCCGTCGCGGATCAGCTCGGGGATGCCGGTGATCCGGGTGGTCAGGCAGGGCACGCCGCTGGCCATCGCCTCCATCAGCACCACCGGGATGCCTTCGGCGAAGCTGGGCAGGGCGAACACGTCGCTGCGGCGATACCAGGCCCGCACCTCGTCCTGGTTCTGCGCGCCGGTGAATTGCACCATGTCGTCCAGTTCCAGCGCATGACTCAGCGAACGCAGGGATGCCTCGTCGGGGCCAGTGCCGACCAGCACCAGCCGGAAGGCATGCCCCCAGTCGCGCAGCTTTGCGCAGGCCTCGATCAGCAGATGCTGGCCCTTGGCCGGGGTCAGCCGGCCCACGCACAGCACGGTGAACGGGCGCTGCATCTCGCTGGCGACCGGCTGACGGGCGTCCGTCGCTTCGGGGTTGTAGTTCGCCACATCCACGCCGAGCGGGCAGATGTCGAACTTGTCCCAGGCGCTTGCCGGCGACAGCTTCATCAGCTGGCTGCGCGCGAAGCGGCCGATGCACACCAGGAAGTCGGCGGCGGCGATCTTTTCCATCAGTTTCTGGCCGGGCACATCGTAGAACTCGTCCGGGCCGTGGATGGTCAGCGACAGGGTCACCGGCAGCATCTGCTTGAGGATCAGTGCAATGTTGGCTGCCGCGGTGGCGAAGTGCACATGCAGATGGCTGACCTGCTGACCGGCCATCCAGCGCGCCAGCATCAGCGCTTCAGTGAAGTAGAACAGCCCGAACAGCACACCCTTGAGGTTCCAGCCGCCAAATCCCAGGCCAGCCTTCAGGCCGCGCCAGTAGGCGCCGGGCCGCTTGAGGCCCCACAGATGCGCCTTCAGCGCGCCGAACACCCCGTCGCGCTTCAGGAAGTAGGTCTGCGCGGCTTCCTCGCGCTCGTCCGGGGTCATGTCCGCTTCGGCACGGTCCGGCGGATTGACCGACGCGGTGCAGATCTCGAAGCCCAGCTCGCGCAGCTGCCGTACCTCGCGCAGGATGAAGGTGTGCGAGATCGCCGGGTAGCGGCTGATCAGATAGGCCATGCGCACCGGGCCTTCGCCGGCCTGCCCGGTCACTTCGTTCGCACTGTCGGGCAGCGTTGCCTTGATGGCACTCCAGGGCTTGTCCAGGGTCATGTCCACGCTCATGCCTTCTCGTTCACGATCTCGTCATACAGCGCCGCGCTCGACGCCACCTTGGCATCCCAGCTGTAGTGCTGCTCGACCTTCAGACGCCCCTGCCGGCCGCGTGCGGCCCAGCGCTCGGGCCGGTCGATCACATCCTGCAGCTTTGCGGCCAGCCCCTGGGTGACCTGTTCCGGGCTGACCGGCTCGATCAGCGTGCCGACCGTATCGTCGACCAGCTCGGCGGGGCCGCCGAAGGCGATCGCGATCACCGGCCGGGCCGAGGCCATCGCCTCCAGCAGCACCGCGCCGCCCGACTCGCGCAGCGAGGGCAGGCAGAACACATGACACTGGCGCATGTGCGCGGCCACTTCATCGAGCGGCAGCGCGCCGACGAAGCGCACCAGCTCCGGCGCACCCAGCGCCTGTGCCTGGGCTTGCCAGGCAGCGCGCATCGGCCCGTCGCCGACCACGGTGAGCCGCACCGCCCGACCCTCGCGGTGCAGCCGGGCGACTGCATCGATCAGCAGGCTCAGGGCCTTGACCGGGATCAGCCGACCGACGAACAGCACCTGCAGCGGCCGGTCTGCACTCGGCGCGGCCGGCCAGGGTGTGGCCTCGAAGCGGCTCAGCTCGACGCCGTTTTCCAGCATGAAGCGGCAGCGCTGCCGATGCCGCCGGGGCACCCCGTCCTGCGTGGCGCGGGTGGCCACCAGCACCCGGGCGGCGCGCCGGGTCGAGCCGATCAGGCCATCGAACCAGCGGCCGAACTCGCGCAGCTTCACCAGCCAGGTGAATTCCTGGCGCATCAGGCTGGTGAAGCCCGGTGGGTCCTGCAGACCGCTGTTGAGCGGGCCGATCACGGTCGGAATCCCCAGATGGCCCAGCCAGGTCGGTGCGGCCAGGGTCACCGGCGTGACCCGGTGGATCACGTCCCAAAGTGGCCTGTCAGCCGCTGCCAGCCGAGCCTTCAGCTGCCTGTAGGCCGAGCGGTCGAACACGAAGAAGTCCAGCGAGGTGATCAGGAACACGGTGTGCTCGCTGCGCGGAAACAGCCGCCTGGCCACTCGATAGAGCGGGCCGGCAAACCATTCGGTGTCGATGTAGATCACCTCGCTGCCGGCCAGCGGCGCACCGGCGGCCTGCAGCGCGGCGCGGTTGCGCACATGGGTCACCAGCGTCACCTGGTCGCGCTGCGCCAGGCGGCTGTACCACTCCCAGCCGATCTGCGATACCGAGCCCATGCCCGGTCCGCACTGGTAAGCCACCAGCAGCACACGGCGGCTCATGACTGCACCGCCTGTCGTTCGGCCCGTCGCGGCAGCGGCCGGGCAGGGACTCCGCCCACCGTGGCGCCGGCCGGCACATCGCGGGTGACCACCGCATTGGCCGCCACCACCGCGCCATCGCCGATGGTCACGCCGGCCAGCACCGCTGCGCCGCGGCCGATCCACACGTTCTGGCCGATGCGCACCGGGCTGGCGCTGTGCCCTGCATGGCGCAGCTCGGCACCGTCGCGGCGGTGGTTGGCATCGCGCACGCTGGCGTACTCGCCGATCATGCTGCCCGCGCCGATCGACACCTGCGCGAACGACACCACATGCACACCGCGCGACATCACCACGCCGTCACCGATCTCGATGCGGCCGGCTTCCTGGGTTTCGAGGTACAGCTCCCGGTAAAGGTACAGCCCGCGGCCCAGCCGGATCCGCCGGGTGCCATGCAGTTCGGGCATGCCCAGCACCACCACCGAGGGGTCCAGCCGACCCAGGCCCTGACGCAGCCGGGCATGCGCCCACACCCGCGACAGCACGGACCACGGGCGGTCGGCCAGCCAGGCGAGGGGCTTCAGGGTCAGGCTCAACAGCGGTTTGAGCGCGAGCGGGCGGGTCATGTCGAAGGCCGGGATCGGGGTCGGTGAAACATGACGGCCATTAGAGGTCAGAAAGGGGCGCAATGTGTGTCCGGACTGCTAACTTTTGCTGAACTGGCCGTCGCCCGGGTGTGTCCTCACTCGCCGCCGGCGCCTGCCGACTGCTTGTACTCGATCAGCTGGCGCCGCCGGCCGCGCATGACATCCCATTTGCGGGCGAGCTGGCCGAGCGCGATCGGGATCTGCTGCAGATGGCTGTGCACCGCATACATCCAGCGGGTGGCCGGATCGCCGGATTTCCAGGCGCAGCGGCGCGCGGTGCGCCACAGCAGCAGCCCCGAAACGCCCAGCCAGGCCAGCAGCACCAGCGCACCGGCCGCGGCGGGCAGCAGGGCGAGCAGCAGCAGCGTGACACCGGCGGTGCCGACCATCGCCGCCGCATGCAGCAGGTTGCGCCGTGCCTCGCGCGCCCACAGCGCATCCTCGGAACCGCGGAAGCGGGCCGAAACCTCCTCGTAGGCATGGCCCGCCCGGAAGGCGCGGCGCCAGTAGGCCTTCCAGGTGTTCACCGCCAGGTCGTGCAGGGTCATCGGCACATCCAGATGCACGATCCGCTTGCCGGTCGCCCGGACCCGCCGGCACATCTCGGGCTCCTCGCCGGCGATCAGCGTTTCATCGAAGCCTTGCACCGCCTCGAGCACCGAGCGGCGCATCAGCGCATCGCCGCCGCAGAAGGTGGTGTCGCCCGGCGGGTAGATCCAGTCGAGGTCGAGTACCCGCACATACCAGGATTGCCCCGGGTTGGATTCGCGCCGGTGGCCCCAGACGATCGCCACCGCCGGGTCGTGCATCGCGGCCAGCGCATGGCGCAGGAAGTCGGGATGCAGTTCGGTGTCGCCGTCCAGGAACATCACGCATTCGCCACGTGCCGCCCGCCAGCCGGCATTGCGGCCGAGCGCCGCCGAAGGGCGCAACGGCTTGACCGGGATCACCTGCACGCCACGTTCGGCGGCACGCAGGGGGCTGCCGTCGGTCGAATCCGAATCGACATAGATCAGTTCCAGCTGGCAGGCGCTGCGGTCGACACGCTCGATCGCATCGAAACAGCGCATCAGACGCTCGCCTTCGTTGCGGCCGATCACCACCACCGACACCAGCGGCAGCTCGGTGGCGGTTTCTACGGAATCACAGGAAGTCATGGCAGACTCGATCGTACTCATGGCCAACATTCAACGCCTTGCAGGCGGTGCATGTGTGTCGTAACTGAAAAACATGCGACAACAATCGGCCTCCGGCCTCGTGTGCCGGCCGCTTCTCAAGAAACACGAAGGGCCGCCCCGAGTGTTTCCTGGCCCCTTGAGGGGAGAAACGAGCGAAGCGAGTTTTTCGGGGTGGGCTCAATTGTCACAGTGCTGACACAACCTGGCCGCCGTGCTCGCTAACATCGCTCAAGACTCAGGGGGAGGGTTCCATGCATACACTCGATCAGGCAGCGACGTCCGGGCAGGGATGGTTCTCGTACTGCCTGCAGCGGCTGAAAACCGCGCTGTGCCTGTGGCTGGCATGCGCCGGCCTCGCGCATGCACAAACCTCCACGACCGAATGGGGGGTGATTCCGCTCGACGAAGTGGTCACCATGACCGTCGCCAACCAGGATCTGACCAAGAACTTCACCGACCAGTATCTGTTCACGCTGGTCTCGTCGACCGGCACCACCTACGAGGTGGTGGTTTCCTACGACAACTGCACCAGCGGCTGCGGCAATGCGACCGTCAATTACGCCATCTACGAGGCCAACGGCTCGCTGGTCAGCGATGGCGGCTCGGCGATCCTGGCCTCGGGCGATTACAACTTCCAGGTCAAGGGCACCGGCATGGGCTCGGGCAACGACGTCAGCTATGCCGGGACCATCACCTTCAACTCGACAGGGGGTGCAGTGGTGTCCGGCTTCGTGTCGGCGGTGCCCGAGCCCGGCGAATGGGCGCTGATGCTGACCGGCGCCTGCCTGTTGGCCTTCGGGGTGTGGCGCCATCGCCAGCGTCAGCCCGGCCCGCCGATGCCGGCTGGTCGGCTGGCGGCCTGAGCGGCACGGCCGGTTCCCGGGATGGGCATGTCGACCCTTCGTGCATGGGGCCTCGGCGCCGTGCTGCTGGCCCTGAGCATCACGCAGTACGGCTGCAAGTCCGATGCGCTGCCCGAGGGGCAGGTCGTCGCCAGGGTCAATGACGACGAAATCTCGATTCACCAGCTCAACTTCGCGATCACCAACACCCGCAACCGCGTCGCCGCCAACACCCGCGAGTCGATGCTCGACACCATGATCGACCGCCAGCTGGCGGTGCAGCAGGCGCTGGCGCTGGGGCTGGACCGGCGGCCCGACGTGATGATGCGGCTCGAGGAAATGCGGCTCGAGACGCTGGCCACCGCCTATGCGGCGGAAATGGCCCGCCAGCTGCCCGAACCCACCGACGAGCAGGTGGCCAGCTTCTACCGTGACCACCCCGGCCTGTTCGCCGAGCGGCGGATCTACCGGCTGCGCGAAGTCACCGTGCCGGTCGGCACGCCGCTGCTGGCCGAACTCAAGATCCGGCTCGAAAAGCCCCAGCCGATGGCCGACACCCTGGGCTGGCTGCGCCAGAAGCAGGTCGGCCATACCGAGCAGTCGGTCATGCGTCCCGCCGAGGAACTCCCGCTGGATGTGATCGATCGCCTCGTCCAGCTGCAGCCCGGCCAGACCGTCACCTTCGAGACCCCCGCCGCGCTGATCCTGTACGAAGTGGTGTCGACCGAATCCGCACCTTTCTCGTGGGCACGCGCGACGCCCCTGATCCGCGCCCACCTGGCTCAGGAACAGGCCCGCGCCCATCTGCGCAAGACCTTCTCCAGCCTGCGCCAGCAGTCCCGCATACACCGGAACGCACTGCCGGCCGGCCCCGAGCGGCCATGAGGCAGCTGCTTTCCGCCACGCCCGTTCGCCTTGCGCTGCCGGGGCTGGTGCTGCTGGTCCTGCTCGGGCTGGCGGTCGGCGACCTGGCCCAGCGCCAGTGGATCTATGCCGACAACGCCTATGCGCCCTGGTTGCTGGCAGTCACCGTGCTGCTGCTGGTTCACCGTGGCCGGCGGGTGGACTGGTCGGCCTCCTGCCCGGCCGGCACGCTGCTGGGCAGCGTGCTGCTGATGCTGGGCGGGTCGGCCTATGCGGTGGGTCATTCGCAGAAGGTCGAGCTGATCACGGTGAGCGGCTGCATCCTGCTGATGGCCGGCGCCATCGCCTGGACCGGCGGCCTGCAGGCGCTGCGCCAGCTGCGTTTTCCGCTGGTGTTCTGGTCGCTGTCCCTGCCTTATCCCGGCTGGCTGGTCGACCGGCTGACCAGCCCGATGAAGCTGTGGGTCTCGCAGGGCACCGAGGCGGTGCTGTACGCGCTGGGCTATCCGGTTGCCCGCAGCGGCGTGGTGCTGGCCATCGGCCCCTACCAGCTGCTGGTCGCCGATGCCTGTTCCGGCCTGAACTCGCTGATCTTCCTGGTGGCGCTCGGGCTGCTCTACCTGCATCTGACCGGTCCGCGTCCCGCCTGGCACCGGGTGGTGATGGGGCTGGCGCTGCTGCCGCTGGCGCTGCTGGCCAATGGCGTGCGGGTGTTCATCCTGATGCTGCTCACCTACTACTTCGGCGATGCGGTGGGCCAGTCGTACTGGCACGACCTGGCCGGCGTGATGCTGTTCGCCACCGGCTTCCTGTCGCTGCTGGCGCTGGATGCGCTGCTGGGCTGGATCGGGCCGCGCCATCATCTGGCGCCGGTCATCTCGCTGCCTGCGGTCCCCGCTGCCCATCCGGGTCGTGGGCTGTCCTGGCGGCGCAGCGCCGGGCTGGCCGTCGTGCTGCTGTTGACCGCCGGCCTGGCACGCTTCCTGACCCCCGACCGGCTGCAGGCCCAGCTCGACCCGATGCCGCCGCTGAGCCAGCTGGTGCCCGAAACCCTGGGTCACTGGCGGCATGACGCCCGCGCCGACATCCTGCTGGTCGAGCCCAACACCCAGGCCAGCGTCCAGCGGCTGTACAGCCAGACCCTGGCGCGCACTTACATCAACCCGGCCGGCGAGCGGATCATGCTGTCGATCGCCTATGGCGGGCGGCAGATGGGCGACGAACTGCAGGCCCACCGGCCCGAGTACTGCTATCAGGCCCAGGGCTTCGAGCTGCTCGACAGCCGGGATGTGCCGCTGGCGCTCGGCGGGCAGCTGCTCAACGTGCGCAGGCTGGTGGCGGTGCGTCATGAGCGGGTCGAACCGATCACCTACTGGATGACCATCGGCAAGCGGCCCGCCCTGCCGGGCTGGCGGCGTAAATGGGCGCAGATGCGTAGCGGCCTGTCCGGCGAGGTGCCCGACGGCACCCTGATACGGGTTTCCAGCCTCAGCACCCGCACCGACCAGGCCTTCGCCCTGCAGGCCGACTTCGTCGCCGCCATGGAGGAGGCCGGGCTGGACAGGCTGGGCCTGGCACGGCGCAGCGATTGAGATACTTGACACAGTGCTGACACAACTGATGGGTGCCGGCCGGTAACATGCGGCATATCTCCTGAAACTCGCCAGGCATGCCCTGTGTGCGGCATGCTGCAACATCTCCCCGATACAGCCCATGACCCCGACCATACTCACGGTGGACGACAGCCCCGCAAACCTGGCAGCCATTGCGGCGATCCTTGCGGATGGCTACGACGTGCGGGTGGCCACGTCGGGCGAGCAGGCGCTGGAACTCGCCGACCAGCTGCGCCCGGATCTGATCCTGCTCGATGTGATGATGCCGGGGCTCGACGGCTACGAAACCTGCCAGCGGCTCAAGCAGCTGGAAGGTTTCGAGGACGTGCCGATCATCTTCCTGACCGCACTCAGCCAGCCGGAAGACGAGATCCGCTGTTTTGAAATGGGTGGTTCGGATTTCGTGTCCAAACCGTTCAATCCGACGGTGCTGCGGGCGCGGGTGAAAACCCATGTCCAGCTCCGGCAGTACCTCAGTACATTCAAGACACTGGCCATCCGTGACGGACTCACCGGACTGTTCAACCGCAAGTATTTCGATGATCGTCTGGACAAGGAATGGCGCGCCTGCAAGCGCGAGCACGAGCCCTTGTCGTTGCTGCTGATGGATGTCGATCATTTCAAGCTGTTCAACGACACCTACGGCCATCAGGCGAGTGATGTCTGCCTGGTGGCGGTGGGCGACATCATTCGGTCGAAGATGCGCCGTGGTCGCGACATGGCCGCACGCTATGGGGGCGAGGAGTTCGTCTGCGTGTTGCCGAACACCCGGATCGAGGATGCCTGTCAGATTGCCGAGCGCATTCGTGAATCCATCCAGGCCCTGGGCATCGAGCATGGTGCATCCAGCACGGCTCGGGTCGTGACGGCCAGTATCGGCGTGGCCTGTGCCGTCGGGTTCGAGGATGCCGCCCCGGCAGATTTGCTCAAGCTCGCCGACGATTGCCTTTACCAGGCCAAAAAGACGGGGAGAAACCGGGTTTGCCGGGCAGGCTGACCGTCCGGTTTTTTCCTTGGGGCATCCATGTCCGTGAATACACCCATCCAGCTGGCAGCGAGTCGGGGCTTTCTGGGTAAGCTGGCCTGGCTGGCCGGCATGCTGATCTTCGCGCTGACCCTCTCGATCATCTGGAGCGAGCGCAAGGCCAGCCATGAACTGGCCGAGACCTCGGTGCTCAACCTCGCCAGGCTGGTGGCGCATGAAATCGAGAGCTCCTTCGACCACACCGATGCCTTCCTGCGCAGCACCGCCATGCGTTACCGGCAGGCCGTCGCAAAAGGGCCGCAGGCGGTCGAGGCACTGACCCGCGACTTGAAGCTGGAGCTGGAGCTGGTCGGCCATCGCTTCGTGGACCGGGTCGGCATCAGCGATGCGGAGGGCGTGGTGTTCTTCAACACGGCCTACGACAGCGATACCCAACATACCCGCCTTTCGGATCGCCGCTACTTCCAGCAGGCCCGCGACGGCGCTCAGGGTCTGTTGTTCAGCGAGCCCCTGCAGCTGAAACTGGATCGGCAATGGGTCATCGTGCTGGCCAGGCGACTGCAGGATGATGACGGGCGGTTCATCGGTCTGGTGTTCGTGGTTTACCGTGTGTCGACCATCGAGGAACTGCTCGCCAAGGCCGATGTGGGGCCCCGCGGTGCGCTGCATCTGCGCTCGGCGGACATGGCCCTGGTCGCGCGCGTGCCGCAACTGGCCGAGCCCGGTAGCGGTCCGGGCAACCGCAAGGTTTCACAGACCATACTGGACCTGATGGCGGCCCGGCCGGATGCCACCCACCATGTGTACAAAGCCGTGGCGCCGATCGACGGCGTCGAGCGTGTGTACGCCTTCCTGCGTTTCGATCATTCCCCCTTCTGGATGGGGGTCGGACGGGCGAGCACCGACTTCGGCACCCGGTGGCGTTCGAGCGCCGGCATGTTGGCAGCACTGGCCGCCACGCTGATGTTCGTGCTGGTCTGGGGGGCCAGACGCCTGGAGCGCCAAAGTCAGACGCTGGAGCAGCAGGTGCTCGAGCGTACCCGCACCCTGTCCGACCGTGAGCGCTTCCTGAAGACGGTGACCGATGCCCTGCCCAGCCGGATCAGTTACTGGGACGCCGAGCTGCGCAACCGTTTTGCCAATCAGGCCTTCCGGCAGGGCTGGCAGCTCGGATCGCAGGACCTCGACGGCATGCGGATGCAGGACCTGTTGATCCCGCACCGGCTCGGCGTCAGCGAGGAGCGCATCCGGCAACTGACGGCCATCAATCAGGGCTATGTTCAAAAGGTGCTGGCCGGTGAGCCGCAGCTCTTCGAATGGGCGATGCCTCGGCCCGGTGGCGGCGTCATGCACATCTGGATGAATTACCTGCCGGATCGGCAGGATGGGCGTGTACTCGGTTTCTATGCGTTGGCGATGGATGTCACCGAACTCAAACAGGCCGAGGAAGCGCGCTGGCAGCAGGCCCGCGAGCTGGAAAACCTGTACAACGAGGCGCCATGCGGCTACCTGTCGATCGACAAGGCAAGGCAGGTGACCCGCATCAACGACACTGCGCTGGTCTGGGCCGCTTATGCTCGCGACGAGATCATCGGTCGCCCGGCGAACCGGCTCCTGAGCAACGATCTGCTGGATGCGCTCGAACGGCATTGCGCGGAACTGGAAACCGGACGCACGCTGCCCGAAATGATGGCCGAGCTTCATAGTCGCGACGGCCACCGGGTTCCGGTGCTGGTGTCCGCATCGGTGATCCGGGATGCGCAGGGTGACTGCGAGGCGCGGCTGGCGTTACTCGATTACAGCGCGATCCGTAGCGAGCAGGAAACGCTGCTTTCCGTACTGGAGAGCGCGCCGGTGGCGGTGCGTATTTCCAGCCTGGACGAAGGGCGGGTGATCTTCCGCAACCGGGCCTTCACCGAGCTGGTCCAGTCCGGCGAGGAAGGCTCGACCGGCCTGGCGGTTCGCCAGTTTTATGCCAACCCTGCCGAATGGGATGCGGTCAACCACGCGGTGGCGCAGGGGCATGTCATCCTGAACCGGTTGGTGGAGCTCCGCCTGCCAGCCGCATCCGGCCACCGGACGGCCTGGTGCCTGGCTTCGTACATGCCCTTCAATTATCAGGACAGGCCCATGATGCTGGGCTGGCTTTTCGATGTGACGGACCTGCATCTGGCACTGCTGCATGCCGAGGAGATCAGCCAGTTCAAGAGCCAGTTCCTGGCCACGATGAGCCATGAAATCCGCACGCCGCTCAACGCGATCATCGGCACGACTTATCTGTTGAGCCACGGTAATCTCGATCAGACCCAGCGCAAGGACATCGAGGCCATCGAATCCTCGAGCAAGTATCTGCTCGCGCTGATCAACAACATCCTCGATTTTTCCAAGCTCGAGGCCGGTGAGCTGGTGCTCGACCGCTTCGTGTTCTCGCTGGGCACGGTGATCGACAGGCTGCGCATGCTGTTCATGCCGATGGCCGACAGAAAGGGCATCCGGCTGCTGATCGACGATTTGACCGATACCGGCGTACTGCGCCTGCTCGGCGATGCCAATTGTCTGAGCCAGTGCCTGATCAACCTGCTGGACAACGCGATCAAGTTCACCGAGCACGGGCAGGTGTCACTGAAGATCGAGCGGGTCGAGCCACGCCAGCCCTCCGCCCGTGAGCTGTGGCTGCGTTTCAGCATCACCGACACCGGCATCGGCATGACGCCCGAGCAGATCGAGCGGCTGTTCACGCCTTTCGTGCAGGCCGACCAGACCATTGCGCGCCGATACGGTGGCACCGGGCTGGGACTGAGCATCGTCAGGCGGCTGGCCGATCTGCTCGGTGGCGAGGTCGGCATCACCAGCACGCCGGGCGAGGGGTCTTCGTTCTGGCTGGAGCTGCCCTTCGGGCTGGCCGGCGATGCGGATGTAACCGAAACCTCACCCACATTGGCGGGAGGGGTGGAGCCGGGCAAGGCGCCCACCCTGGTGATTGCAGAACGGCCCGAAACCAGCCCTGCCGCTGGCACCGGCAGCAAGCCGGCGGGACGGTTGCCTTCAGTCCGCATCCTGGCTGTGGACGACAGTCGCATGAATCTCACCGTGCTCGAGCGCATCCTGCAGCGTGAGGGCGCGGTGGTGACGCTGTGCGAGGGCGGCCAGCAGGCGCTCGATCGCATCCGGTCTAACCCCGAAGCTTATGACTGCATCCTGATGGACATCCAGATGCCGGACCTCGATGGTTGCGAAACCACCGTCAGGATCCGGCGTGAGCTGCATCTGAACCATGTGCCGGTGATCGCGCTGACCGCCGGCGTCACTGCCAATGAACGCGCCCGCGCGTTGCTGTCCGGCATGGAGGAGTTCCTGACCAAACCCGTCGATCCTCCCAGGCTGGTTCAGGTCATCCGCGAATCCATCCTCCGCCATCGAGGCGCCTTGCTGCCGCTGGCGCCGGCCAGCGAAGCGCACATCGAGGAAATGCAGCAAGAGCCAGCAAGGCCTGCCGGGCAATGGCCGGAGATCACCCACATCGACAGTGCCAGCGCTCGCATTCGCACCCAGGACGATCTGGAGCTGTTCATCAAGCTGCTCAAGCGCTTTGTGCACGAACAGAAGGATCTCGCGCAGCCGATACCGCTGCCCACCGATTTTGAGCAAAGACAGGCCTTGCGGGTACGCATGCATGGCGTGGCAGGCAATGCGGGCCTGATCGGTGCAACGACGATCTACCAGGGCGCCAAGTCGGTGGAAACCTGGCTGATGGAGGCAGATCAGGCGCCAGAGATGACGGCCGAGTTCAAGGCCACACTGCTTCGGCTGAGCGAGGATTTTTGCGCACTGGCGCAGTCCGCCACCCCGCTGCTGGCCGAAGCCCTGGATGCGCAGCCCGACGAAGCCGCCGTCGAGCTCGATCTGCAGGCGCTGGCCCAGCTGCGGGAAGCCCTTTTCAACCAGCGGTTCGCAGCGGTGACCTATTACCAGCAGCTCAGGCCCGGCCTCCGTGGCGCATTGTCGCCCACGGCGCTGTCGGCCATCGACGAAGCGATCGAGCAGCTGGATTTTGCCGGTGCCCTGAACGGACTGAACGAACTCGGCAATCCAGGCCCGGCTCCGGATGCGCATTTACCAGATACCCAGCACGGAGCAAGCTGACATCGTGACCACTCAGAGCCTGAGAAGCATTTGATTTCCGCAAGCCGAGTAACCGACATGCGATGAGACCTGACTTTGACACCACCAAGTAACACGTCCCGCCGCAAGGCGCGCAGCACAAGGCGTCCGGCGAGGCACCGGAAACGGCCGTGTATCTATGCGGGAGTCGGGCTCAGTCG
>NZ_JALLIK010000068.1:0-19005 GCF_023093595.1 Thauera aromatica | reverse complement strand
GGCGCAGCTCACCCCAAGGCTGTGGAAGCAACACTTCGCGGCCAATCCGCTGCGATCCGATCTCTTCGAAATCTCGAAGTAGGCAAGGACGCCGGGCAGTTACCGCTTACGCCGTAGCTGCCGTCGAGCAGCCGCGCCGCGAGCATCGCAGCATCGCTGCCGGAAGGTTCCAGGAGGCGGATCAGGCCAGGCTCGTCAGGAAAAGGGCTGGGCAGATCGAAAAGCGGAAGCATGGAATGTCGAAGAGCGCGAACCCCTGATCGAAAAAGAGTTGGCGCTATTGTCGAATCACTGAAGCAGTCGTGCATATGCCGGCAAGCACACTGTCTGCAGATCAAACCGTTCGATGACAGTGTTCCGCCCATTTCTGCGCATCGCGTCAAACCGCGCCGGTTCAGCCAGCACCTCCGACACCTGCAGAGCCAACGCGTCGACATCAAAGAAATCGGCCAGCAGGCCGTTGCGACCAGATTCGATCACGTCACGAACAGGCCCTGTGTCGGAACCCACCACCAGCGCCCCTGCACTCATCGCCTCCAGCATCGACCACGACAGCACAAATGGGTAGGTGAGATAGACATGGCACCGTGTAATTTGCATCAAGCGCCTGAACACTTCATATGGCACCTGGCCCATGAAAAACACCCGCTGGGGATCCAGACCCGATCCCACCTCCTGCAGATACCGCACTCGGTAGCTACCCTCGGCCGGAGTAGCACCGTAGCTGACGCCATCCCCACCTATGATGAACACCTTGACATTGGGTCGGCGACGCATGATTTCGGGCAGGGCCCGCATAAAGATATGGTAGCCACGCACAGGCTCCAGGTTGCGTGCAACGAAAGTCAGCACCTCATCCCCCGGACGAACTGTGACCCCTCGATCCGGCAACGTGATTTCCGCCCCTGCGTCGGGTGCGAAGCGGGCGGTGTCGATGCCTTCGTGAATCACGTGCAACTTGCTACCCAACCACGCCGGCAATGTCGAAGCTTGCCAGGGCGTAGGCGTCACCCCGAGGTCCATCATATCCATGGCCAGCAGTAGATTGGCGTTTTTTGCAAGCAGCCTGGCCTCCTCCTCCAGGCTAACCAACGGAAATTCTGGATCGAAGCCCATATCCAGCCCGCGCGCACGATAGAAAAACTCCATCAAGCACACCAATCGAGCCCTTGGAAAAATGGACTTCATCATCAGCGGCTCTCCCCAACCGGGGTGCGCAAACACCAGGTCCGGTTCAAAACCCTCTGCCTTCAGGGTCTGACACGCGCGAGCGCAAGCCTCCGCCCGGATCATTTTGGACTCGAATTCTTGCGCCCAAGGATGGACTCCTTTTGAATTACCCACATTGGGCGAATCGCTCACACAGCGGCTGACGCCCGGATAAGATGCAGTTCTGCTACCAGAATGGATCGCAGCCAGCACATGCCCTTTCGCAGCCCATACAGGCACCAAGTTACGGAACTGCCCCGGAAAATTCTGATGAATCAACAAGATATTCATCCAACCCTCTTGCAGCAGGCGCCCTGCGTGGTTTTTGACTCAGTGCCGTTTCCAGTGGAGACGCCACCGAGATGTTCTTTCAACGTCGCAGCCAGGCGCTTGAACGGTTCCAACTGCAAGCGTCGCGCCCGGTTGCCCACCAGGACTGCCGCACCTACCCATTTAGCATGAATTGGTCGCCTGTGCTACTGGCTGCGGAATCAGTCTTCCGCGCGAAAGCGGTCGAGGTCGTACAAAATTCATGCAAGCCGCTTGCCTTGACAGGAGGCTGCCTCATCGATCATGTCAAATGCGTAGATGCGGTGCCACAGACTCTTGCTCAAGATAAAACTCCTCTATACAATTTGCCTCAAATACTCTCAAAAATCCAGGCCCTTAAGGCAGCATCACCTGACACAAATGCCCGAAACAAACTCCAAGATCACATCCCGCATCGCCGTGCTTGCAAACGGTCTTTACGTTGTCAGGTATGTATCCGGCCCACAAGGTGGGCCGTTTGATTGTGTCACGCTGAACCCCAGCCCGATTGGGCGCGGCTCAGTGGACTTCTTCCCTGCCGAAGGCGTGACCCGAAACACGCTGACCAAGGTGGGCGACTGTATCGTTGTACGCGTCAAAGGGGAGCAGGCGGGTCTTCTGCTGACAGAATTTGCCAGCACAGTCAAGTCTTCCCCGATCGAGTTGCGCATTGACCGGATCGCCACCGCCGGCAGAGATGCCCAGGACTCGCAAACCCAAATCCGCCAAACGGCGCCCCCCCCCCGTGTGGTGCTCAAAGGCCACGTGCAGCGGCTTGGAGACGTCATCGCTGAAAACGGGTGGCTCGGCGCCCCCCAATCGATCAACCGTATCGAAGGCTTCAGCGTCGATCTGGCGGACTTTTCCCCCGGCCTCGTGCTGGCCTACTCTTGCCGAAGCGGCAAAGGTGCCGAGCCTGATGTCGGCACCAACGGGCATTTTGTCGGTACCCGTCGCCAGGCCAAACCCATTACCTCGGTTGCCTTCGCCCTCAGCGGCGAACGCGCTGCCGACTTCGAACTCGTTGGACAGGTGGTTTTCGCGGCATCTCCTCCGCTCGCCATCGTGTCTGCTGCCAAAGAGTTGAGCGGCCCCACTGGAGCCGAACCGCTCGTTGCTCTAAACCTCGAGATCCGCCCCACGACTACCCAGGCCTCACCCCCTGCCTCGCCCTGGAGCGACATGTCTCGCACGCAAGTTTTCAAGGAATGAATGGCGCCAGCGCCATAAACAGGAGATTTAACGCATGCAATACGACACTCCCGTTGCACCCGAAGAATTTAACAACTCGCTAGCCAACAACCCCCACATCAGCGAGGAAACCCGTAGCCAGATCGAGCAGATCCTCGGGACGAACCCCGGCGGAAACGCCACCGAAGTGAACGTCGGCCGGTTCGACGGCACAACGCTGCAAGCCCCCTCGGACGAGCCGATCGAAATGTTGGTCATCGCCCCGCCCCCGCCCCCGGTCCCTGGCGGGATTGTCAATATCGACATCCCGCAAAACATCCTGCAATCGGCACGGGCCTATGTGTTCGAGACTACCGAGGACATCCAGGTCACGTTCAACACCGTCGAGCGGGTCGTCGTCTCGGGTCAAGGTAACGACCTGATGACCGTCAACGGTGACCGCAACACCACTCTGGATGGTAGCGGTGGCAATGACACCCTGGTCACCAGCGGCGGCAACGACTCGGTTACCGGTGGCGACGGCAACGACAGCATCAGCGCCGCCGCAGGCAACGACACGATCGTATCCGGCCTGGGTGACGACACCATCGACGGCGGTGCAGGCCGCGACATGGTCCGGATCGCCGGCAACAAGTCGGACTACACCGTCACCTTGGTCGATGGCGAGTTGCGTGTCACGAGCAAGGCCAACGCCTCGGTCGAATCCAAGCTCACCAACGTCGAGTTCGTCAGCTTCGACAACGGCGACTCGATTGCCGTGGCTGCCGACGCCACCGAAGCCACGGTGCTGCGCCTGTATCAAGGCGTGCTGGGCCGCGATGCCGACAAGGCCGGTGCGGACTACTGGATCAACGAGCTGAACACCGAAGGCACTTCGCTTTCTGGCTTCGCCCGTAGCTTCCTCGACTCCACCGAACTCAACGAGCAAGGCCCGCTGAGCGACGAGCAGTTCATTGACGCGCTGTACCAGAACGCCTTGGGTCGCGCCGCAGACGACGCCGGCAAGACCTACTGGCTGGAAGACCTCGCCAACGGTCAAGACCGTGCCGATGTCACCATCAGCATCGTCGGCTCTGCCGAATCGGCTGGATACGTTGATGGTGTGATCATCATCACCGGCCAGATCTAAGGCTTCACCGCCGACCTTCTGGTCATTCCCCGGCTTGCTGCTTTACCGCAAGCCGGGGGTTTTTCAGGCCACGTTCCGCGAGCGTGGTCTGAAAAATTTGCAGTATCGTCATGGCATATCCACCCTCACCCGACACCCTGTCTGCTGTCTATCACCAGTGCGCCTCTTCTGAGGACACGGCGACGGCGCTGCGTCTTGCCCGCCTCGGACTACAGATCCCAACTTATCGTCACGAAGCCTGCCTGTGGCTCGGGCTGCCGCACCTACAAGCACAAGCGCAATACTCAGCACAAAGCTCGCTCGCCTTTCTGTATCTGGCCCTCGCACTCGAGCACAGACAAGACCAAGCGCTGGGGCACGCCTTGGTGGTTCGCTGCCTTCAGCAACTGGGCCATTTGCCGCAAGCGCTCGCCGCACTCGAAGCCGCCTTGCACCGTCACCCCACCGATCGCAACCTGCGACAGTTACACGCGCCCTTGCTCATCGCACTGACCGACGCCGGCCTGATTGCACCCACAGCCCTGCGTACGCGTCTGCAACGCAGCCTGCCCGACATCACCGACCCGCAGGAACTTCGCCAGGTTCTTGAGCAACTCGGCGCACTCCCCAACCCAGCAGCGGCCGACAGCCCGTTGCCGCGGGTCATCGGCACCGTATGGCACGACCCCGTCCGGCAACAGATTGGCGGCTGGCTCATCGACCTTGCAGAGCCTTCCCGCGCACTCGAAGTCGAAATCGAATTCCAGCATCAAGGCCGCAGCACCTGCTCTCGCATCCCCGCAAAGTACCCCAACCCGTTGTTGGTCCAAGCCGGCTATGCCGTGTCACACGGTGGTTTTCGTGTTCAGCTGCCCCACCCCATCGAGGTGCTGAACGTGCGCTGCGCCGACGGCCCAGCGCTTATCGGCAGCCCGCTTGCCGCACTCCCGGTGTTCAGCCCACCCGCGCCGCCCGCCAAACGCAAGACGCCACCGAACAAACAGCCGGTGGACGTGCTTGTGCCCGTTTTCGAGGGGCGCCAAACCACGCTCGACTGTGTCGACAGCGTCATCGAACACGCCGCCCGCAACCGCACCCCACACCGCCTCATCGTACTCGACGACGCCAGCCCTGACGTCGAACTCGCCGCCGCGCTAAAAAAGCGCGCCCGCCAGGGCCGGCTGAAGTACCTGCGCCACCCAGCGAATCTGGGCTTCATCCGCAACATGAACCGTGCCATGGCCCTGCACCCCGAACGCGACGTCGTCTGGCTCAATGCCGACACCCGCGTCCACGGCGACTGGCTCGACCGCCTGCGCACGGCGGCTTACAGCGCAGACGACGTCGCCTCGGCCACCCCTTTCAGCAACAACGGCGAACTGATGAGTTTCCCGCGCATGCAGCACGCCGCCCCCATGCCCGATGCCGAACAGCACGCGGCCCTCGACAGGGCAGCACACGGCCTGAGGCTTGCCCCGGTGGTGCTCGAAACCGGCTGTGGCTTCTGTCTTTACATCAAACGCCGCGCCCTCGATGAAGTCGGCTACCTGGACGAAGTCGAACTCAAACGCGGCTACGGCGAAGAAACCGACTGGTGCCTTCGCGCACACGCCAAGGGCTGGCGACATGTCGGCGCGGTCAACGTCTTCATCGCCCACGCCGGCGGGCATTCCTTCGGCCCGGAAAAGGCGCTTCGCGTCATGCAGAACAATGCCGTGCTGCGTCGCCGCCACCCGCAGGCGGACACCAACTTCCGGCGCTACGTGGCGGCCGACCCGCTTGCACCCGCCCGCCAGCAACTCGACGCCGCCCTCAATACCACCACCGCGCACCCCGCAACCGTTTGGCTTCATCAAGCCAAAGACACGCCCCTACCCAACGCCGCCCCCACAAGCGCCAGCAGTGCGGCGCCCCCCCTCAGCGCAGCCCTATGGCTGATTGCCGACCCGCTGGGCGCCTGCTCGTCGCCCGGCACGCCGCAGCGCTGGCTTCAGCTTGCACGGCACTTCGCCCGCCAGCGCAAGCGTCAGCAGCCCGCCCCCCTGTTGCTGCTCGACCAGGACAACCCGTGGGAAGTGCAACTACTGGCCACCGGACAAGTGCTCAAACGCCCACAACTGCGCGGCCTATCGCGCAGCGAAATCCTGGCCGCCTGCGGCACGCCGGTCGCCGTCCAACTAGACGGTGCCGCCGCACCCGAATGGTTCACCCACCTGCTTGCTGCGCACACACCCACAATGCACACCGAACGCGCCTGAACGCCCCCGGCACCATGACTCCAGCGTCGAACTTGCTCACACTTGCGCCCAACCACATCACAGCGCACGAAATCCAAGGCTCACTCACCGGCTTGGCCGGCGACGTGTTGCACGGCTGGGCTTTCGACCCCCGAACCCCAGACCTACGGCTCACGGTCGAAATCTACGTCGACGACGCCTGTGTCGCTGTGGTGCGCGCCGACCTCGACCAAGGCAACGACGACGCAGCGGGTGATGGGTTTCATGGCTTTGCAGTGCATGTGCGCAAGCCTTGGCTAAAGGACAATGCCTGCCTGCGCGCCCGCATCGCCAATCAAGGCCCCTGGCTGGACGGAGACATCCGGCTGCCTGCCCAGACCCCCGCTTCGCTAACAGACCGGCTCTCGGCACAAGTCTGGCACACCGGCGGCCTCACACTGCGCGGGTGGGCGTGGGATTCGGATGCCCCCACCCGCCACGTCGACATCCATGTCCTGCACAAAACGGCCGCTGGCTGGGAACGCGTTCTTGACGCCACCGCAAACCGTCACCACCCCGCACTGCTCTACCGCGCCACGGCTGATCACGGTTTCGACATCGACCTACCCTGGACATTCGCCGACGGGCAGGTCCACACCCTTGCCCTTGAAACCGACCGCGGGGTGCCGCTTACCGGCAGCCCGATCTCCCTCTGCGTACACCCCGAAGGCGCCCGTGCGCTGCTTGCACGCGCCTGTGGCGAAACGCCTGACCAACTCCCGGTGCACCACCTGCTGGATACCCTGCTGCAGCACCAGGACACCCTCGCCCCGCGCAGCGCCGGCTTTGGAGTTTACGCACAGTGGCACGCCGCCTTCCAGCGTGCACAGCCCATGCAAACCAACACAGGCAGCGCGCTCGTCCTGCTGATGGGCCCGGGCAGCGCGGCGGACGAAGCCCGCAGCCTGCACAGCCTGCGGCAACAACGCCTGCCGGCTGACCAAATCCGCAGCCTGCGCCTGGACGGCGGCAGCACGCCCACGTCCCTGGCAATTTTCCCGCAGCAGCTTGCCACCCAACTGGCAGACCCGGCGCTCGCCTGCATCATCCCCCTGCAACGCGGCGACCACCTGCCGACCCACGCACTCGACACCCTGCTTGCCGCCCTCACTACGCACCAAGCAGATTGGGCCTATGCCGACTGCGACCAGGACGACGCCGACGGCCAGCGCAGTAACCCCTGGCTCAAACCCGCCTGGGACGAAACCCTGTTTTACGGCATCGACCTCCTTACCCCCGGCACGGCTGTCAGCGCCTGCGCACTGCGCCGCGCACTGCAATACCTCTCCCAGCACGGCCCACAACTGCCCGTGTGTTGGCACAGCCTGCTGGCCGGGGTCATTGCCAGCAGCACCGGGCCGGTCGTCCATCTGCCTCAGGTGCTCTATCACCGCAGCGCAAGTGCGCCCGCCGCCCCACACCAGGCCCTGCCAGACGCCACTCGCCAGCCGGCACTGCACTGGCTTGCCAACCAGCGTATGCCCGGCGCCCGGCTCACCCATGTGGCCGACTTCCCTGCGCTCACCCGCGTGCACTGGCCATTACCGCCCCAGCCCCCCACCGTCAGCCTGATCGTGCCCACCCGCGACCAACTGGCGCTGGTACGCACCTGCGTCGAAGGTCTGCTGCACCACACCGACTATCCCAGCCTGGAGATCGTCGTCGTCGACAACGACTCGCGCGACGCCGACACCCTCGCCTGGCTCGACCATGTCCAGTCCGAAGGCGTGCGCGTACTTCGCTACCCGCAGCCCTTCAACTACGCCGCCATCAACAACTGGGCGGTCGAATACGCCCAGGGCGACATCATCGGCCTCATCAACAACGACATCGCCATCCGCCACCCCGACTGGCTACGCGAAATGATCGGCCAGCTGTTGCGGCCCGGCATCGGCGCCGTGGGCGCGCGGCTACTGTGGCCCAACGCCATGGTGCAGCACGGTGGCGTCGTCATCGGCATCAACGGCCTGGCCGCCCACACCGGCAACCATAACGACCAGCACGACCCCGGCTATCTCGGCCTCAACCAGGTCGCGCGCCAGCAAAGTGCCATCACCGCCGCCTGCCTGCTGGTGCGCAAGCACGACTACCTGCGCCACGGCGGCCTGGACGCGCGCCGCTACCCGGTCGCCTTCAACGACGTCGACTTTTGCCTGCGCCTGCGCGAATCCGGCCTCAACCTGGTGTGGACACCCTTCGCCACCCTCACCCACGCCGAATCCGCCAGCCGTGGCAAAGAAGACTCCCCAGCAAAAGCCGCCCGCGCCCACCGCGAACAACGCCACTTCATTCAGCGCTGGTCTGCCCTCTGCGCCCAGGGCGACCCCTACTATCACCCCGGCCTCAGTGCAGACTACAGCACCGGCCCCTATGGCGGGCTCGCCCTGCCACCGCGCCCGTTGACCCCACGGGTCTGAATCACGCCCCAGATTCGCACCCTGGAGTCCCCCAGACCCACAGCCCAAACCGCACCCATGCAAATCACCCACGACGACCTCGCCGCCTTCATCCCCAGCCTGAAGCGGCCCGGCCCCAGAACCCTGCTGCACGTCGGCTGCGGCACCGCCTCGCCCAACCGCATGCCGGCCTGCTTCCAGGGCTCTGACTGGCGAGAAGTCAAACTCGACATCGACCCCACCGTTCGCCCCGACATCGTCGCCAGCATCACCGACATGGCGGCCGTGGCCGACGCCAGCGTGGATGCCGTCTGGTCGTCCCACAACCTGGAACACCTCGAAACCCACGAAGTACCCACCGCGCTCAAGGAAATCCGCCGCGTGCTGCACCCCGGCGGCTTTGCCCTCATCAACCTGCCCAACCTCGAACGCATCGCCCAGCTCATCACCCAGGGCCGGCTCGACGAGGTGCTCTACACCTCACCCGCGGGCCCGGTCACCGCGCTGGACATGCTCTTCGGCCACCGCGCCTCAATCCAGCGCGGCAACCTCTTCATGGCCCACCGCACCGGCTTCACCGCACAACGGCTCGGCGCACAACTCACGCAAGCCGGTTTCTGCGAAGCACGCATCACCCCCGGGACCAGTTACGACCTGTGGGCGGTTGCGATTGCCCCTGCGGTTTGAGGCCCGGCAGCAAGTCTTGCATGACTGACAGTTCGCCCCCCGCCCTCGCCGCCCTCTTCCCGCCCCGCCCCCCCGGCGGGCCGGCGGCCACCTACGCCCAGCCCGTCCCTGCGCTGGCGGTCGAAGGCATGGGTGACTTCCCCGCGCTGCTGCTGGCCATCTGGCAGCTGCGCGACCAGGATCTGCAGCCACGCTACCCGCTCGACACCACAGCCGGCCGGCTGGGCTTTCTTGCCTGGAGTGTGGGCAGCGGCGGGCGCGAATACCAGGCCTTGCATGCCCTCGACAGCTTCTGGGACAACCTCGCGCAGCCCGCAGTGGTGCCCGCCAGCGAATGGTCCGGCGGCATTTCGCGCTTCCTGCGCCTCGCCATAGCGCACCGAACCGACCTCGGCATCGACCCCGCACTCCCCAATGCCGACAGCCAGGCCGCAGCGCTCGGCTGGTTCTGGTGTACCGGTGGCTGGCGCGATTTCGATCCGCAACTGCTGCGCGTCGCCCTCTGGCAGGCGCGCTTCCTGCTCGACCACTCCGATCTCGTCAAAACCCGCTTCGCTCAGCTGGTTTACCGCCAGCGCCCCGACCTCCAAGCCGCCTTCGACCTGCGCACCACACAGGGGCAAAGCGGCCTGGGTGACTGGCTGCAGCGCTACGCGCACGAAGAAACGAGCCTGCTCCTGCTGCAGCGGGCGCTACAGGCCGACGCACAAACCACCTTGCGTGCAACCCCCGCAGCGGCTGCCCGCGAGCGCTCGGACAAGCCCCACCCCTTCGGCGTCAACCTCATCGGCTACGCCTTTGGCGAGCTCGGCATCGGCGAAGACGTGCGCATGGCCGCCCACGCCTGCCACGCCGCCGGCATCCCGTTCTGCGTCATCGACTTCGCCCCCGGCGGCAACATCCGCCAGCACGACCGCAGCATCGCCCCGTGGGTCGTCGACACCCCGCGCTACGGCATCAACCTCGTCTGCCTCACCGCGCTGGAGCACCTGCGCCTGTTCGTGGAGCGCGGCGCCGAGCACTTCGAAGGCCGCTACACCATCGGCTACTGGCCGTGGGAACTGCAAGACTGGCCCGCCAACTGGGTGCACTGCTTCAACCTCGTCGACGAAGCCTGGGCCTCCAGCCGCCATATCGAACAAGCCATGCGCCGCGTCAGCCCGGTGCCGGTGTGCTGGATGCCCATGGCGGTGCGCCTGCCCGCCGAGGTCGACACTGCCGCCCCGCCCCAACGCGCACGCTTCGGCCTGCCCGCCGACAAGACCCTGTTCGTGTTCTCGTTCGACGGCAACTCCTTCATCGAGCGCAAGAACCCGCTCGGCGTGCTCGAAGCCTTCCTGCGTGCCTTCCCGGCCGACACCGGGCAGCACAATCACGTCGGCCTGGTCATCAAGTGCATGCGCCCCGACCCGCGCAACCACATCTGGCAGCGCATCCGCGCCCAGGCACAGGAAGACACCCGCATCGTCGTCATCGACGCCATGCTCGACAAGGCCGAGGTACTCGAGCTCTACCGCGCCTGCGACTGCTTCGTGTCGCTGCACCGCGCCGAAGGTTTCGGCCGCGGCATCGCCGAGGCCCTGCTGCTGGGGCTCGACGTCATCGCCACCGACTACGGCGGCAACGTCGATTTCTGCCGCCCCGCCGGTGCCCGCCTCGTGCCCGCCCGTCCGCAGCACCCCAGGCCGCAAGACTACGTCGAAGCCCGCGGCAACAGCTGGGCCGACCCCGACCTCGACGCCGCCGCCGCCGCCATGCGCGAGCTCGCCGTCGTCCAAGACCGCCGCCACACGCGCGGCAAGGCTGCGCTCGCCCGCGCCGAATTCTTCGCGCCCGCCACCATCGGCGCGCGCTACCAACAACGACTCACCGCTCTGCAGGCGGCGCTCCACCCCGCCGCCGACACCATCCGCCCCCCTCGCGCAACGCCACTCGACGAACTCCGCCCATGAAGACCCTCTGCCTCACCAGCATCGCCCATCCCGCCCTCGACGCCGTGGCGTACCAGCTCCACGCCAGCGGCCTCGCCCCGGCACGCCCCTCGCCGCGCGGCGACGGCATGGACATCGCCGCCTGGCACCAGCGCGTGCTGGCCCGGCAGGCGGGCGGCAGCGGCGCCACCCAGCTCGGCCGGCTCTGGGAACAACTGGCAGCCGACATCTTCATGGGCAACCTCGACGCCCCCGTCTGGGGCTGGACCGAACCGCGCAGCGTCGAGCTGCTCGACTTCTGGCACCACTTCGACCCGCAGCTCTACTTCGTGCTTCTCTGCATATCGCCCGAGCAAGCCCTGGCTCACGCCATCGCCACCCCGACCGACGCAGCCAGCCCCGCTGAGGTGCTGCAGCGCTGGCACGACACCCACCAGGCCATGCTGCGTTTTCATCTGCGCCACCCCGAACGCAGCGTGCTGATCACCGCCGACGAAGCGCTCGCCCAGCCGGCGCGGCTGCTCGATCTGCTGGTGTCCAGATGGGCCCTGCCGCTGCAGCCCCAGGGCGACGCCGCCCCCATGCCCGCAGCCGCCCTCATCGACCCGGTCGCCCATTACCTGGCCAATCGACTCATCCAGGGCCACAGCGCCGAACACGCCCTGCAGCAGGAAGTGCTGGCCAGCCTCACCCCGTTGTCGGATGACAACACATCGACAACGGCAGCGCTCACCACCGACCTCGTCATCGCCGCCTACCGCCAGCTCTGCGACCGCAGCAAGGAAGCCGAAGCGCTCGAACGCGCGCACGCCGAGCTCACCACCACGCGCTTCGCCCTCAACAAACAGATTGCCGATCTGGCCCAGGCCCGCGACGAGCAGGCCAGACTCGCCACCGACCGCCAGGCCCAGCTCGACGCCCTGACCAAGGACAAGGCCGCCCTCGCCGCCGAGCTCACCGATGCCCGCGAAGAAGGCGAACTGCTGCTCACCCAGCTCCACCAGGTGCAGGAAGAACTCGAGAGCCTCTTCCTCAAGGAACAGCAAACCGCCCAGCAACTCGCAGCAGCCCAAGCCGACAAAACCTCCCTGTCCGCCGCCCGCGACACGCTCAACAAGCAGATCGCCGACCTGACCAAAACGCGCGACGAGCAGACCAGACTCGCCACCGACCGCCAGACCCAGCTCGACGCCCTGACCAAGGACAAGGCTGCCCTCGCCGCCGAGCTCACCGACGCCCGTGAAGAAGGCGAACTCCTCCTCACCCAACTCCACCAGGTGCAGGAAGAGCTCGAGCACTACTTCCTCGAACACCAGAAGCTCAAGCACGAGCGCCAGGCCCAGGACGAGCGCTGGCAGCGCATGCTGCAGCGCACGCCCGACTACTGCGACTTCGCCATCCTCACCGCCCGCCCGGCCACGGAGCCCGCCACCCTCGACTGGCAGCTCGACGGCCTGGAGACCGCCGGCCGGCGCATCCCGCAGCTCGCCTGCCAAACCTTGTTGATCGACGGCGCAGCCGCCATCCGCATCCCGCGCAGTGCCGGCCAGGCCCTGCTGCACTGGCCCGCCGACACCGACGCCGCCGAAGTCCTGCTCGCACCCGGCGCCGAAGCAGCCCAGGGCGCCCTGGCACGCCTGGCCACCAGCGACCTCGTGCTGCTGCAAAACCTCGCCACCGTGTTCCAGCACGCCCTGCAAACCCCCGACCAGCTGCAGCTACCCGCCGACTTTCCTGCGGCCCGGCTGCAAGCCGCGCTCGCACAGCTGCCCCGCCAGCTCGCCGCCTTGCCGCCCGCGCTGCGCTTCGACCGCATCACGCTCAGGAACAACCAGACCAACCCCGACTACGAACACCTCTGGCTGGTCCTCGACAATCTCTCGCTCGGCACCCAGCGCTGGCCGCAATTCGAATTCCGCCTGTCGTGCGCCAACGTCGGCCCCCGCCGCTTCGGCACCCACCCCAAGCTCGAATTCCCGCAGCACGTCGGCCAGGCCCCGCTGCCCGGCTGGTTCGACGAAAGCTACGACGACCACGGCGCCAAACTCGAACTGCGCTTCGCCCTGCCCGACGCCATGGACGTGCAGATCTGGAACCGGCTCGGCCCCCCCGACCACCACTTCCTGCGCGCCCTCATCGACGCCCTGCCCACCTTGCTCGCCACCCTGCAAACCAGCGGCGCCCAGATCAGCCGCGCCTGGCAGGACTGGTTCAAGCTCGCCGACGACAGCCGCCGCATCCTGGCGCTTCGCGCACCGATCGCAAACGCCCTGCAGGATTGATGTCCACCATGTCGATGCACATCTCCGGTAACACGGCCACCCTCGCCTGCCTCGAAATGGCCCGTCGCCTCGCGCCGCCGCAGGCGGTCATCCACGTCGGTGCCGGCCACGGGCACGGCACGCTCCACCAATGGCAGCGCTGGCCTGTGGCCCACGCCCGCGTCATCGATGCCGACGACGCCCGCCTGCAGTGGCTGCGCACGCCCACCGCCGCCCAGCCGGAGGGCGCCACGCCGCCCGACTGGCAAGCGCTGGCCGCCGTGGTGGCGGATCACGATGGCGAGGTCGACTTCCACCACGCCAGCAACCCCGCCGAAGACGGCCTGCTCTCCGTCGGCGCCCTGCTGGGCCTGTGGCCCAACCTGCGGGCCCTGCCGCACAGCACCCAGCCCGCCCGGCGGCTGGACACCCTGCTCGCCCAGCATCCGCTGCCCGGCGCGTTGGGCGACTCGCCCGCCGCGCCCGATGCGCACCCCACCTGGCTCATCATCGACTGCCTGCCCGCGCTGCGCATCCTGCAAGGCGCCCCGCGCACCCTGGCCACCGTCGGCGTGGTCTGCCTGCGCGCCGTGCTCGACCCCGCCCGGCTCGACGACCCTGCCGCAAGCCTCGCCGCTTCCACCGAATTCCTCGCGGAACACGGTTTCAGATGCGTGCACCTGGGTGAAACCAACCACCCCGCCGTGGGCGAAGCCCTGTTCCTGCGCGACGAGGCCCCCGCACTGCAGGCCGAGCGCAGCGCCCTGCAGCAACAGCTCGCACAACTCACCCGCACCATCGATCAGCTCACCCAGACCCGCGACGAACACGCCAGACTCGCCACCGACCGCGCCGCCCAGCTCGACGCCCTGACCCAAGCCAAAGCCGCCACCGCACAGGTCGCGGCCGACCGCCAGGCCCAGCTCGATGCGCTGACCAAAGAGAACGCCGCGCTCATCGCCGAGCACGCTACGCTGACCACGCAAAAAGCTCAGCTCACCCAGGCACTGCAAGCCGCCGAGCAAGCCAGCGCACAAGCCCTGGTGGCGCGTGACGCCGAAGCTCAGGCAAGAAAGGAGGCCGCCGCCGCCCTCGACGCCGCTGCCCAGGCCAACACCGCACTGACCGCTGAGCGCGACACGGCGCTGCAGGCAAAAGCGGACGCGCTTGCGGCCCGCGACGCCGAAGTCAAAGCCAAGACAGAAGCCCTCGCCGCGCGCGATGCCGAGGCCAAAGCCAAGTCGGAAGCCCTCAGCGCCCGAGACGCCCTGCAAAAGCAGATCGCCGAACTGACCGCCGCCCGCGACGAACAAGCCAGACTCGCCACCGAACGCGCCACCCAGCTCGACGCCCTCAACAAAGCCAAAGCCGACGCCGACAAACTGGCGGCCGACCGCCAAGTCGAGCTCGATACGCTGACCACAGAACGCGACGCGGCCCTGAAAGCCAAGGCCGACGCCCTCGCGGCGCGCGATGCCGAGGCCAAAGCCAAGTCGGAAGCCCTCAGCGCCCGAGACGCCCTGCAAAAGCAGATCGCCGAACTGACCGCCGCCCGCGATCAAGCGCAGCAAAACGCCAAGCAAACGCAGCAGCGCCTGGACGCCAGCCTCAAGCAAATCGAGGAACTCCAGAACGACGCCCTCGAAACGCAGCACCGCCAGCAACTGTTGCAGGAAGAACTCGTGAAAGCCGAAGCGCAGATCGAACTCATCAAAGACTTGCTGCTGCGTGAACCCGGACTGTGACGGCTAATCGATGACTCACCAACCAACCCCGGCCGACCACTACGACAGCCCCTGGAAAGACGTGCTCGAACACGCTTTTCCCGAGTTCATGGACTTCTACTTCCCCGCAGCCCATGTTGAAATCGACTGGACGAAGGGGCACGAGTTCAAGAACACCGAACTGCGCCAAGTCGTCCGTGACGCCGAACTGGGCAAGCGCTTTGCCGACACGCTGGTGCAAGTCACGCTAAAGAACGGCACGCAGAAGTGGATCTACATCCACATCGAAGTACAAGGCGAGCGCGACACCGACTTTGCGCAGCGGATGTTCACCTACAATTACCGCTTGTACGACCGCTACCATCGGCCCATCGCCAGCCTGGCCGTGCTGGCCGACCAGGACGCAGAATGGAAACCGGACCACTTTGGATTCGAGGTGCTCGGCTGCCGGCACACGCTCGACTTTCCAGTCGCCAAGCTGCTCGAGTACACCATTGAGCTGGATGACCTGCAAGCCAACCCGAACCCCTTCGCCATCGTCACCGCAGCCCACCTGCGCACCCGGCAAACACGGCACGACCCCGAAGCGCGCTACCACGCCAAGCGCACCCTGGTCTGGCTGCTGTACCGCCACGGCTGGGACCGCCAGCGCATCCTTGACCTGTTTGCCGTGCTCGACTGGATGATGCGCCTGCCCGAAGGGCTGGAACAGCGGCTATGGCAAGATATTGAATCGATTGAAGGAGAGACCAAAATGCGCTACGTCACCAGCATTGAGCGGCTTGCCACTAAACGCGGGGTAGAGCTTGGCGTGCAGCAAGGCATGCAGAAGGGCATGCAGCAAGGCATGCAGCAAGGCGAACGCAACAAAGCCATTGCAATCCTCACTCGCCACCTCACCAAACGCTTCGGCCCCCTGTCCGACGCTACCCGCCAGCGTCTCGACACCGCCACGCTCGACCAGCTCGACACCTGGGCTGACCGCATCCTCGACGCCGACTCCCTCGACGCGGTGTTTGACGAGAACTGAGCGGCATTGACGCGCCCGCCCTACCTTACCCGATCGCAGCCCGGAAACGATTTGCCCTGACCCGGGCCACCACCATGCTCAAAGCACTCCGCAAACTCATCGACCGCTGGCTTGGCCCGGCGCCGGCGCCAGCCGCAGCCCAACCGGACCTGGCGACGCTACCACTGCAAGAACCCGATAGCCACCTCGAACCCAGCCCGGCAGCCGCCCCCCACCCCGCGCCCTACGACGAACACCTCTTCGAGCGCAGCCGCACGCAATGGCAGTTTGGCGACTGGGACAGCCTGGCCCGGCTCGACGCCGACACCCTGGCCCACCACCCCGACCGCGCCAAGCTCGCGCTGCTGGCCGCCACCGCACACGGGCAGCTGGGCAACACCGTCCAATGCCGGCAACTGGCCAGGCAGGCCATGGACTGGGGCTGCCCCAAGAAGCTGGTGAGCCGGGTTCTGGTGGCTGGCGTACATCACGCCCTGGGGCGCGCGTTCGCCCTCGGCACCCAGCCCCAACGTGCCCTGCCACACTTCGAAGCCGCGCTATCCACCGCAACCCCCGGCGCCGACTTGAGACTGCTTGTCCCCGCCCTGGCCCAGCATCAACTGCAAAAAATCGGCCTGCAGCCCGACAGCCTGGCCCGCCTGCAAAGCCCACCCGGCAAAGCGCCCGCCGGCGCGCGGCGCCCCCTTTCGGGCGTCACGCTGTAAACAACCCAGTCACCAGCCTCAAAGCGAACCCACCGAACCATGAACTTTCACCCCGTCATCCTTTCCGGCGGCAGCGGCACCCGCCTGTGGCCCTTGTCACGTGCGGCCATGCCCAAGCAACTGCTGGCGCTCACCGAGCAACGCACCCTGCTCCAGGCCACGGTGCAGCGTGCCGACGCCATTCAAGGCGCCCGACCGCCGCTGCTCATCTGCAACGAAGCGCACCGCTTCATCATTCAAGAACAGCTCACGGCGCTGGGCGTGGGTGACGCCGGCATCATCCTGGAACCCACCGCGCGCAACACCGCCCCGGCCATCGCCCTGGCGGCCCTGCAGATTGCCCAGACCGAACCCGACGCGCTGATGCTGGTGTTGCCCGCCGACCATGTCATCGACGACAACGCCGCCTTTGCCGACTGCGTCCAGCAAGCGCTGCGCACCGCCGCCCAAGGGCACCTGGTCACCTTCGGCATCGTCCCCAGCGGCCCGGAAACCGGTTACGGCTACATCAAACAAGGCCAGGCGCTGGATGTCGCCACCGCCCCCGCGGCCCACGCCGTCGCGGCCTTCGTCGAAAAGCCCAGCCTGGCCAACGCCCAGCAACTGCTGGC
The DNA here is from genome assembly GCF_023093595.1 of Thauera aromatica. Classification (GTDB taxonomy): domain Bacteria; phylum Pseudomonadota; class Gammaproteobacteria; order Burkholderiales; family Rhodocyclaceae; genus Thauera; species Thauera aromatica_A. The sequence goes on along the minus strand of NZ_JALLIK010000068.1, from coordinate 1,568 downwards.
CGAAGGCGGCTACACCTGGAACAGCGGCATGTTCGTCTTCAGCGCCCGCCGCTATCTGGAAGAACTCCGCACCCACCAGCCCGACATGCTGGCCGCGGTGGAGCACGCCTGGGCAGCCAAGACGGTCGATCTGGGCTTCATCCGCCCGGACAACACCGCCTTTGCCGCCTGCCCGGCAGATTCCATCGACTATGCCGTCATGCAAGTCACCCGCCACGCAGCGGTCATTCCGGCCGCGTTTGGCTGGAGCGACGTCGGGTCGTGGGCCAGCCTGTGGCAGATTGCCGACAAGGACGCCGCCGGCAACGCCGTCATCGGCGACGCCTTTGTGGCCGATGCGCGCAACAGCTATGTGCGTGCCGAACACCGCCATGTAGCCGTAATTGGCCTGGACGACGTAGTGGTGGTCGAAACCGCCGACGCCGTTTTGGTCATGCACCGCGACAAGGCGCAAGACGTGAAACGCGCCATACAGTTTTTTGAGCACAACGGCCGCAGCGAACACCTGGAACACGTCAAGGTGTACCGCCCCTGGGGCTGGTACGAAGGGCTGGACGAAGGCGAGCGCTTCCAGGTCAAGCGCATCATGGTCAAGCCCGGCCAAAAGCTGTCGCTGCAAATGCACCACCACCGCGCCGAACACTGGATTGTGGTCAGCGGCACCGCCAAGGTCACGGTGAATGGCAAAGAGGTCTTGCTGTGCGAAAACCAATCCACCTACATCCCGCTGGGCCTCACCCACCGCCTGGAAAACCCCGGCAAGATCCCGCTGCATCTCATCGAAGTGCAGTCTGGCGCCTACCTGGGTGAGGACGACATCGTGCGCTTTGACGACACCTACGGTCGCACTGGGCACTAACCCGCTCAGGCCCATGGACACCCCTCATGCCGACATCCTTGCGCACCCATTTGTCCCGATGGCTTGGCACACGCTCTCGTCCGCAAACGGCCGAAGAATCCGTCCATGGGCGCGCTGTCCCCGAACTGGTGCACGCTGAGGCAGACGAGGCCACTTCGAATACCCCAGTCGAACAGCCCCCAGCCCACGCCCATGCCTATGATGCAACCCTGCTGGAGCGCGCCCGCACGCAATGGCAATTCGGCGACTGGAACAGCCTGGCCACCATCGACCGCGACACCCTGCAGTACCACCCGGACCGCGCCAAGCTCGCACTTCTGGCGGCAGCCGGACGGCTGCAAACCGATCGCCGTGACGAAGCCCGCCACTACCTGCGCCTGGCCCAGGACTGGGGCATCAGCAAAAAGCTCATCAGCCAGATCCTGATCGCCGGCGTACACAACAGCATTGCCCGCGCTGCAAGCATTGGCGGCCAGCGGCAACGGGCTCTGAAGCATTTCGACCAAGCCATCACGATTGGCACGCCGGGTTCGGATCGACGCCTGATCACCCAAGCCCGCATCAACGAACAGCACAAGCAACTGGGGCTGCCAACCTTAACCCATGTCGTTATACACAACTCCCGTCACTCGGCCTCCTCGCGTAGCGCCTGTATGGTGGCGGCGGCATCCATGACGCGCTGCAAGCCGAGCCAGATGGTCTTGACGCC
>NZ_JALLIK010000069.1:0-21605 GCF_023093595.1 Thauera aromatica | reverse complement strand
GCGCAGCTCACCCCAAGGCTGTGGAAGCAACACTTCGCGGCCAATCCGCTGCGATCCGATCTCTTCGAAATCTCGAAGTAGGCAAGGACGCCGGGCAGTTACCGCTTACGGCCCGGCTGCGGGCCCTGGTGCGACGCGCGAGCGGCAGCGCGACACCGCTGCTCACCTGCGGCGACGTGCAGCTCGACCCCGGCCGCCGCCAGGTGCGCTTCGGCGGGCGCGCGGTGACGCTGACCACACGCGAGTTCGCCATCCTCCACGCCCTGCTGCTGGGCAAGGGCCGCGTGCTGTCGAAAGCGCAGCTCGAAGAGCAGCTCTACGGCTGGGGCGAGGAGGTCGGGAGCAACACGGTGGAAGTGTTCATCCACCACCTGCGCCGCAAGCTCGCCCCCGGGCTGATCCGCACCGTGCGCGGCGTGGGCTACCTGATCGAGGACATGCCTTCATGACGCCCTCCCGCCCCCCCTCCCTGCGCCGCCGTCTGATCGCCCTGCTGGCGGCCGCGGTCCTGCTCGCCTGGGGGGCGACCGCGGCCTTCAGCTACCTCGATGCGCACCGCGAGATCGACGCCATGCTCGGCACCCATCTCCCCGCCACGCCCGGCGCCGCAGCGCTGCGCGCCGCGCTCGCCGAGAGCATCGCCCGCCATCTGCTGCACCCGCTGCTGTTCGCCGTCCCCGGGCTGGCGGCGGCGATCTGGCTCGCCGTCGGCGTCGGCCTCGCCCCGCTCGGGCGCTTCGCCGGCGAAGTCGAACGGCGCGCGCCCGACAACCTCGCCCCGCTCGCCCTCACCCGCGTGCCGCGCGAGGTCCTGCCCCTGCAGCAGGCGCTGAACGCGCTGTTCGCCCGCCTGCGCCAGTCGCGCGAACTCGAGCGCCGGTTCACCGCCGATGCCGCCCACGAGCTGCGCACCCCGCTGGCGGCGATCCGCACCCAGGCCGAGGTGGCGCTCAACGCCGACGACCGCGCCCAGGCCCGGCGCGCGCTCGCCAACGTGGTCAGTGGCGCCGAACGCGCGACCCGGCTGGTCGAGCAGCTGCTGACCCTCGCCCGCCTCGACCCCCAGACCGCCCTCGAACGGCCGCAGCCGGTCGGCCTGCGGGCGCTCGCGCACGACGCGGTCGCCGCCCAGGCGCCGTTCGCCGCGCGCCGGAACATCGACCTCGGCCTGCTGCCGGGCGAGGAACGCACGGTGCACGGCGATCCGCTGTTGCTCGCGGTGCTGCTGCGCAACCTGGTCGATAACGCCGTCCGCTACGCCCCGCCGGGCGGGCGCGTCGATCTAGCGGTCGAGGAGGCGCACGCGGCGAGCGGCGGCTATCCGCTGCTGCGCGTCACCGACAGCGGCCCGGGAATTGCGCCCGCGGCGCGGGAGCAGGCCTTCGAGCGCTTTCACCGCGGCACCGACAACCGCGAGGAAGGCAGCGGCCTGGGGCTGTCGATCGTGCGCCGCATCGCCGAACTGCACCGCGCCGCACTCACCCTCGATGACGGCCCCGGAGGCCGCGGACTGACCGTGCGGGTCGGCTTTCCGCCACCGGCGGACGGATCGGTGCCACTTTAAGGGCGGTTTAAGGCGGCGCACGGATACTGCCGCCTGCGCCCCCCGGAAACGGCGCACGACACGGAGGAATCATGAAATTTCAAGTACACGCATCGGCGCTCGCCGCCGCCCTCGGTCTTTTCTTCGGCAGCGCCGCAGGCGGCGCCTGGGCCGCTTCATCGGCCCCGCAGGCTCACACCCACGCCCCCGCCGCCAACGCCGGCGCCACGCTGCAGCTCGACCATGGCAAGAAGTGGGCGATCGACGCCCCCCTCGCCCAGGCGATGGCGAACATCCGCAACGACATCGCCGCCCGGCTCGATGACATCCACACCGACCGCCTGCCTGCCGCCGGCTACCAGGCGCTGGCGAAGCGGGTGAATGCCGAAGTCGCCTACATGGTCGAACACTGCCGGCTGAGCCCGGAAGCCGACGCCCAGCTCCACCTCGTGGTGGCCGATCTGCTCGAAGGCGCCAGCGCGATGGAAAATGCCGACGGCCACCGCCAACCGCGCGCCGGCGCGGTCACCGTGATCGGCGCGCTCGACCACTACGCGCGCTACTTCGACGACCCCGGCTTCACGCCGATCACGCACTGAAACACGGCGGCCGGGGGCGGCCACAACCGTGCGACGGGAATTTCATGTGCATGCTGCCGATGCGCTGACAAACAGGGAAGGGCTCCTTCATAATCCAGCTGTTTGTCCACATTCCCGTCCTCCACCGGCTGATCATCATGGCCCAGTCCATCGAACACCTCTTCGCCAACAACAAATCCTGGTCCGAGCGCATGCAGGCCGACGATCCGGAATATTTCGCCCGCCTGGTCAACCAGCAGAGCCCGGAGTACCTGTGGATTGGTTGCTCCGACAGCCGGGTGCCGGCGAACCAGGTCATCGGCCTCGCGCCGGGCGAAGTCTTCGTCCATCGCAACATCGCCAACGTCGTCGTGCATACCGACCTCAACGCCCTGTCGGTGATCCATTACGCGGTCGAGATCCTGCGCGTGAAGCACATCCTGGTGGTCGGCCACTACGGCTGCGGCGGGGTGCGGGCGGCGATGCACGACAACCGCACCGGGCTCACCGACAACTGGCTGCGCCACATCCAGGACGTGCGCGACCGCCACGACGAACGCTTGGCGCGCATCGACGACACCACCGAGCGCCTGAACCGCCTGTGCGAGTTCAACGCCATGCACCAGGTGGTCAACGTCTGCCAGACTTCGATCCTGCGCGAGGCCTGGCAGCGCGGCCAGAACGTCACCGTCCATGGCTGGTGCTACAGCCTGCACGACGGCATGGTGCGCGACCTCGGGGTCAGCGCGCGCAGCCGCGAGGAAGCCGTCGAGCGCTACCGGGACGCGGTCGAGCGGGTCGGCTGAGCGCCGGCCCGATCACGCTTCCCCCGGCGCGGCGCGCTAGCGTGCCGCGGTCAGCCCTGCCAGCTGGGGGCCGAACCAGGTCGTCAACACGAGGGCGAGCGGCACGCCGAGGAGGAAGATCCGGATCACCCAGGCGATGAACGGGTGGGTCTGGTGAGACTCGATGAAGTACCTCGCCACCACCCAGCCCTTGAGCCAGATGATGGCGGCAAGCGGAAGCTGGACCCAGGAAGCGGGGCCCAGCCAGCGCACCAGCCACAGGCTGAACACGGTCATGGCGACGAGGAACAGCCAGGCGAGGCCGAGCGGAAGGAGGGCCGTCGACGGCGCGGAAGAGTCGGTTCGCATGGCTCAGGGCAGCACGTAGCAAAGGGCGAAGATGACCAGCCAGATGATGTCGGTGGCGTGCCAGTAGCTCGCCAGCGCTTCCAGCCCGTCGTGGTTTTGCGCCGAATAGGCGCCGATGGCGTGGCGTCCCAACACCCACAGGATGCCAAGGATGCCCCAGAAGCCATGAACGAGATGGGTGAAGGTCAGGTAGTAATACACGGTGAAGAAGATTCCCGACTCGCCGTCGATGCCCTGGGCGAGGTTCCAGCGGATTTCGAGCAGCTTCGCCAACGGATAGCCCAGCGCAAGGACGAGCCCGCCGACGAGAAAGGCGATCGACCGCCCCCGCCGGCCGGCGCGGATCGTGGCCACGGAGCAGGCGATGAGGAAGCTGCTGCTGACCATCAGCAAGGTGATCGCGACTCCGGCGGTGGCCGACAGCCGCGGCGCGCCGTCCTCGAAAGCCTGCGGGAAGTGCGCCCGGGCGACGAAGTAGACCGCGAACAGGACGAGGAACTCGACGAACTCGCAGGTGATGCCGACCCAAATGCCGGCGTTGCCCGGCACCCGGCCGGAGGTACGGCCCATGCCGCGCTCCGCGTCGCCTGCGCGGTATTCCGGTAACGCTGCCGATGTCATGCCGATCCGCCTTTCCGTCGATCCCCGATTCCGCATTATTCGCCACCCGGCCGCCGTTTCACAGGTACAGCCGCCCGCATCGGCGACCGTAACAGCGCCGTGCGCGGCATACAATCGACCGATGCACCTCTACGAGCGCCTGGCACTGGACATCGAACAGCACATCCGCGACGGCGTGCTGCGCCCGGGCGAGCGCCTGCCTTCGATCCGCCAGGCCTGTCGTGCCCGGCACCTGAGCCCGGCAACCGTGCTCGAGGCCTATCACCGGCTCGAAAGCCGCGGCTTGGTCGAGGCGCGGCCGCAGTCAGGCTACTTCGTGCGCGCCCATCAGGCCCTCGCCGAACCCGGCATCACCCGCCCCGCCGGCCGTTCGACCGTGCTCAAGGTCAGCGACTTCATCTTCGAGATCCTGGAGTCGGCCCGCGACCCGGCGGTCGTGCCCCTCGGCTCGAGCTTCATCAGCCCGTTCCTGTTTCCGTTCGAGCGTCTCGGCCGCTGCCTGGCCGCCGCCGCGCGCGGCATGGACCCGCGCGCCACCGTCACCGACCTGCCGCCGGGCAACGACGAGCTGCGCCGCCAGATCGCGTTGCGCTACCTGCACGGCGGCACGGCCGTGGCCGGCGACGAGATCGTGATCACGTCGGGGGCGATGGAGGCGCTCAACCTGTGCCTGCAGGCGCTGACCCGGCCCGGCGACCTGGTGGCGATCGAGTCGCCGGCCTTTTACGCCGTGCTCCAGGCGATCGAGCGCCTGCACCTGCGGGTGCTCGAGATCCCGACCCATCCGCGCGACGGCGTCAGCCTGCCCGCGCTCGAGCAGGCCTTGCGTGCGCACCCGGTCAAAGCCTGCGTGCTGATGCCGAACTTCCAGAACCCGCTCGGCGCGCTCGTGCCCGACGACCAGCGCCCGGCGCTGCTCGCGCTGCTGCAGCGCCACGACGTGCCGCTGATCGAGGACGACACCTACGCCGAGCTGTATTTCGGCCGCCGCGCGCCGCTGGCGATGAAGGCGCTCGACCGCAGCGGGCTCGTCCTCCACGTGTCGAGCTTCTCCAAGTGCCTCGCTCCCGGCTACCGGGTGGGCTGGGTCGCCGCCGGGCGCTTCGCGCAGAAAGTCCAGCGTCTGAAGATCGCGACCAGCCTCGCCACCACGGTCCCGGTCCAGATCGCCCTCGCCGACTTCCTGCGCAGCGGCGCCTTCGACCCCCACCTGCGCCGCCTGCGCACCACCCTCGAACGCCAGGAAGCGCGGCTCGCGGCCGCACTCGAACGCCATTTCCCCGCGGCCAGCCGCATCACCCGGCCGCGCGGCGGCTATTTCACCTGGGTCCAGCTGCCGCCGTGGGCCGACACCCTGGCGCTGCACCGGAGGGCGCTCGACGAAGGCATCAGCCTCGCCCCGGGGCCGATGTTTTCGCCGCGGCGCGCCTACCGCGACTGCCTCCGGCTGAACTTCGGCCACCCCTGGTCCGCCGCCCACGAACAGGCGATCGAGCGCCTCGGACGGATGCTCGCCGAGCAGCGCTGAACGCACCCCCGGATGCAGGTGGGTCGGTCTCACACTTCCAGCGGGTCGACATCGAGCTGCCAGCGCAACTCGCGCGCGGTGCGCTGGCGGTAGAGCAGCGCCACCCAGCCGGCGAGAAAGCCCTGCAGCAGGCCGCGCTGGTCGGCCTCGATCAGCAGCTGGGCGCGCTCGCGCCGCGCCAGCCGGGTCAGCCGCATCGGCACCGGATCGTAGAGGCGCAGGCCCTCGGGAGCGCGCTCCTCGGCCAGCCGGCGGGCATGGCGCAGGAAGTCGACGGCGTCGTCGAGCGCGGGCGCGTCGGCGCGCAGCATCGCCTGGTGGGTGAACGGCGGAAAACCCGCGCTGCGCCGCTCCTGCAGCGCCATGCGGGCGAAGGCGTCGAAGTCGTGGCGCGCCAGCTGCTGGTAGAGCGGGTGCGCCGGATATTCGGTCTGGATCAGCACCTCGCCCGCCAGGGCGCCGCGCCCGGCGCGGCCGCCGACCTGCATCAGCTGCTGGAACAGGCGCTCGGGAGCGCGGAAGTCGGCGGCGTGGAGCGCGGCATCGGCGCCGATCACGCCGACCAGGGTGAGGTTGGGAAAATCGTGGCCCTTGGCCATCATCTGGGTGCCGACGAGGATGTCGGCGCCGCCTGCGGCGATGGTCGCGAGCAGGCTTTCCCACTGCTTGCGGGTGCGCGCGGCATCGCGGTCGACGCGCAGCACCCGGGCCTGCGGAAACAGCTCGGCGAGGCGCGCCTCGACACGCTGGGTGCCGCGCCCGAAAGGCCGGATGTCCTGGTCGCCGCAGCTCGGGCAGGCGGTCGGGATCGGCCCGTCGCAGCCGCAGTGGTGGCAACGCAGGCGGCGGTCGGCGAGGTGGACGACGAGGTTGGCCGAGCAGTGCGGGCAGCGGCCGACCCAGCCGCAGGACGGGCACGACAGCACCGGCGCATAGCCGCGGCGGTTGAGGAACACCAGGCTCTGCTCGCCACGCGCGAGGCGCTCGCCGAGCGCCGCCTGCAGCGCCGGGCTGAGGCCTTCGTCGAGGCGCAGGCGGCGGGTGTCGATGCAGCGCACCGCCGGCAGGGTCGCGGCGAGCGCGCGCTGGGTCAGGGGCTGCAGCGCATAGCGCTCGCTACGGGCGTGGTACCAGGTTTCCAGCGACGGCGTGGCCGAGCCCAGCACCACCGGCACGCCGTGCTGGCGCGCGCGCCACACGGCGAGGTCGCGCGCCGAGTAGCGCACTCCTTCCTGCTGCTTGTAGGAGGCGTCGTGCTCCTCGTCGACGAGGATCAGGCCGAGCCGCGGCAGCGGCGCGAACACCGCCAGCCGGGTGCCGAGGACGATGTCGGCGTGGCCCGCGAGCGCCTGCACGAAACCGCGCGAGCGCGCACCGTCGGCGAGCGCGGAATGCAGGCTGACGACGTGCGCGGCGGCGAAGCGCTGCGCCACGCGGTGCTCGAGCTGGGGCGTGAGGGCGATCTCCGGCACCAGCATCAGTACCTGCCGGCCCTGCGCCAGCAGGTGCGCGGCCAGGCGCAGATAGACTTCGGTCTTGCCGCTGCCGGTGACGCCGTGCAGCAGCCAGGGCTTGAAGCCGGGTCCGGCGCCGAGGATCGCCTCCAACGCCTGCGTCTGCTCCGGCGTCGGCTCGGGCTGGGCGCCGGTGGCGTGGCGCGGGGCGACGCGGTCCGCCACCCGGATCCAGTCCCGGCGCAGCAGTTCGCCGACCGCCTCACCGCCCTCGTGCGCGCGCACCACGCTGCGCCGCCAGGGACCTTCGCCGGCCGCCGCCAGGCTCTGCAACAGGGCCAGGGCCTTGCTCGCGCGGCGGGCGCCGCACAGCGCCTCGCGCCCCGCTGCGGCAATCTCCAGCAAGGGGTCGTCGTCCTCGCCGCTCACCCCGTCGGCGCGGCGCAGGCCGGGCGGCAGGGCGAGGGCGACCACTTCGCCGATCGGGGCGTGATAGTAGCGGGCGACGAAATCGACCAGTTCCAGCCAGTCTGCCGGCAGGGGCGGGACTTCGCGCTGGATGTGGCGGACCGTCTTGAGACGGGCGGGTTCGATGTCCGCGGCCGCCCCCAGGGCCAGGATCAGGCCGTTGCGCTCGCCGCGCCCGAACGGAACGCTCACGCACCGGCCGACGTCCGTCGCGGTGGCGTCCGGGGCAAGATAATCAAACACTTGCGGCAACGGCACCGGCAGGGCGACACGGACTATACTCATTTCAAAGCTGCCCGATCACGAAAATCCATTCCAGATCAATCGCTTGTACCGCACTCCTGAGAGTCGGCAGAGGAAATGCCTGCCAAGTATCTGGCATTCAACCGGAGTGCAGGCTTGTCCACAAAATCTGTGGATAAGTTTGTGGGAAAGCTGGGTGAATCTCGCTGAAAGTACCGTCAGCACAGGCCTCGCATGACTTTGCCGTAACATTAAACTTTTGCAAAAATCGTTATTTATCAACGACTTGTCAAATATGTTGAATGATTTGCAGAACCACCTCGACGGCAACCCGGCAAAGCATCCGGATGTGCACAAGTCAAGAAAAAAATGGAATTTTGTCGTTGACAGACGGCCGGGCCGCGGCCGCCTTTGTTCTCCCAGGCGCACCGCGGCGGCCCGCGCTCAGCGCGGCGTGCGCAGGCTGCGGCTGTACTGGTGGACGGTATCGACCAGCACGCTGACGTTCTCGGGGGGGGTGAATTGGGAAATGCCGTGGCCGAGGTTGAAGACATGCCCCGGGTGGTTGCCGAAGGCATCGAGCACACGGCAGGTTTCGCGGGCGACCGCTTCGGGCGGGGCGAACAGGACGTTCGGGTCGAGGTTGCCCTGCAGCGCCACCTTGTCGCCGACCAGGCGGCGGGCGCGGCCGATGTCCATGGTCCAGTCGAGGCCGACCGCGTCGCAGCCGATCGCGGCGATCGACTCCAGCCACAGGCCGCCGCCCTTGGTGAACACGATGCTGGGCACGCGCTGGCCGTCGCGTTCGCGGATCAGGCCGGCGACAACCTGCTCGAGGTAGCGCAGCGAGAACTCGCGGTAGGCCGCCTCCGACAGCACCCCGCCCCAGGAGTCGAACACCATCACGGCCTGGGCGCCGGCCTCGATCTGGGCGTTGAGATAGCTCACCACCGCCTGCGCGGTGACCTCGAGGATGTGGTGCATCAGCTCCGGGCGGCTGTAGGCCAGGGTCTTGACCTTGCGGTAGTCGTCCGAGGAGCCGCCTTCGACCATGTAGCAGGCCAGCGTCCACGGGCTGCCGGAGAAGCCGATCAGCGGCACGCTGCCGTCGAGCGCGCGGCGGATCTCGGCGACCGCGTCCATCACGTACTGCAGTTCGGCGTGGGGGTCGGGCGCGGTGAGGTTGCGGATCTCCCATTCGTCCTTGAGCGGGCGCTCGAAGCGCGGGCCTTCGCCGTCGGCGAAGTAGAGGCCGAGGCCCATTGCATCGGGCACGGTGAGGATGTCGGAGAACAGGATCGCGGCGTCGAGCTCGTAGCGCGCGAGCGGCTGGAGGGTGACCTCGCAGGCCAGCGCCGGACTCTTGCACAGTTGCAGGAAGCTGCCGGCGCGCTTGCGCGTCTCGCAGTACTCGGGCAGGTAGCGTCCGGCCTGGCGCATCAGCCAGACAGGGGTGTAGTCGGTCGGCTGGCGCAGCAGGGCGCGCAGGAAGGTGTCGTTTTTGAGGCGGCTCACGGCGAGTCCTTGTTTCTGCGATTCGGGCACGAAGTTCGATTATCCCCTTTTGTGCACGCGGTTGGCCTTGTCGCCCGTCAAGCACGACCGGAACACGCCCCCCGGGCGCTCAGCGCCGCCAGAAGGTCGGCGTCAGGACGACGAGGAAGGTGAAGATTTCGAGCCGGCCGAGGATCATCGTGAACGCCAGCACCCACTTGTGGAACGCGCTCAGGGCCTGATAGTTGGAAGCCGGCCCGACCGCATCCAGCCCGGGGCCGGTATTGTTGAGGCAGGCCACCACTGCCGAGAAGGCGGTGATCAGCTCCAGGCCGGTGGCCGACAGCAGCAGGGTCATGCTGACGATCGACACCATGTACATGAAGCTGAAGCCGAGCACGGCGTGGAGGATGGTCTCGGGCACCGGCTTGACCCCCAGGCGCACCGGGCGCACCGCGTGCGGGTGCAGGGAGCGGACGATTTCGCGGAACACCTGCTTGTACAGGATCATCGCCCGCATCATCTTGATGCCGCCGCCGGTCGAGCCGGAGCAGGCGATGAAGCTGCCGAGGAACAGGATCCAGACCTGGGCGAACATCGGCCACAGGGTATAGTCGTAGGTCGCCAGCCCGAGCGAGGTGGAGATCGACACCACGTGGAAGGCGACGTAGCGCAGCGTGGTGCCGAGGTCGGCGTGGGCCTCGAAGCGCATCAGGTAGGCGGTGAGCAGGACGATGCTGACCGCGAGCACGCCGAAGTAGAAGGGAATTTCCGGGTCGCGCAGGTAGGGCCGGGGCGAGCGCCGCACGAGGGCGAGATAGTGGGTGGCGTAGTTCAGCCCGGCAAGCAGGGCGAAGACGATGGCGACGATCTCCACCCCCAGGTTCTGGAAATGCCCGAGCGAGGCGTCCTTGCTCGAAAAGCCGCCGAGGCCGGCGATGGAGAAGGCGTGGATGACCGCGTCCCAGCCCTCGAGCCCGGCCCCCCACAGGCTCAGGCCGCAGGCGATGGTGAGCAGCACGTAGGCGAGCCACAGGCCCTTGGCGGTCTCGGTGATGCGCGGCGTCAGGCTGGAGTCCTTCATCGGCGTCGGCACTTCGGCCTTGAACATCTGCCGCCCGCCGATGCCGAGCAGGGGCAGGATCGCCACCACCAGCACGATCACCCCCATGCCGCCGATCCAGTGCATGAAGGTGCGCCACAGGTTGATCGACACCGGCATCCCGTCGAGTCCGGTGAGCACCGTCGCGCCGGTCGCGGTGAGCCCCGAGACCGCTTCGAAGTAGGCGTCGGTGAAGCGCAGCTCGGGCAGGTAGGCGAGCAGCGGCAGCGCCCCGAACAGCGGCAGCACGACCCAGGTGGCGGCGACCAGGAAGAAGCCGTCGTGCACCCGCAGGTCGCGGCGCCGGCTGCGGGTCGCCGCCCACAGCAGCAGGCCGGCGACGAAGGTGACGAAGATCGCCTGGTCGTAGGCGAGGGTGGCGCCGTCGTCGAGCCAGGCCGAGACGACGAGCGGAAAGCCCATCAGCAGGCCGAAGATCATGATGATCAGGCCGAGCGCGTTGAGCGCGGGGTGGTAGGCACGCATGCAGGGAACCGGGGTCAGAGGAAGGTGAAACCGACCTGGAACAGCTTCTCGACCTTGCGCACGAGCTTCTTGCTGGTGCAGAACACGATCACGTGGTCGTTCTCGACGATCACCGTGTCGTGGTGGGGCATGATGACCTCGCGGCGCACCACCCGGCCTTCGTCGTTTTTTTCGTCGCGGACGATGACGCCGATCGTCGCGCCCTTGGGCAGGGCGATCTCCTCGATCATGCGGCCGACCACCTTCGAGTCCTTGCGGTTGCCGTGGGCGATGATTTCGAGCGCTTCCGCCGCGCCGCGCCGCAGGCTGTGCACCGCGACCACGTCGCCACGGCGGACGTGGGCAAGGAGGGTGCCGATCGAGGCGTGGGCGGGGGAGATGGCGATGTCGATCGGGCCGCCCTGGACCAGGTCGACGTAGCTCTTGCGGTTGATCAGGGCCAGGGTGCGGCGCGCGCCCATGCGCTTGGCGAGCGAGGCGGACATGATGTTGTCTTCCTCGTCGTTGGTCAGGGCAACGAACAGGTCGGTCTCGTCGATGCCTTCGTTCTCGAGCAGCTTCTCGTCGGTGGAGTCGCCGCGCAGCACCAGCGCGCGCGACAGCTGCGAAGCGAGCATCTCCGCGCGCGTGCGATTCACTTCGAGGATCTTGACGTGGTAGTTCTCTTCGATCGACTGGGCGAGACGGAAACCGATGTTGCCGCCACCGGCGATCATGATCCGGCGCATCGGCCGATCGGTGCGCCGCATCTCGCGCATGACCTGGCGGATATGGACGGTGGCGGCGAGGCAGAATACCTCGTCGCCGGGAATGATCACGCTGTCGCCTTCGGGGATGATCGGCACGCCCTCGCGGTAGATCGCGGCGATGCGCACTTCGACGTTGGGCAGGTGAAAGCGCAGCGCCTTCAGCGGATGGCCGACCAGGGGGCCGCCTTCGAACGCGCGCACGCAGATCAGGCTGACCACGCCATCGGCGAATTCGAGCACCTGCAGGGCTTCCGGGAAGGCGATCAGGCGCTTGACGTAGTCGGTGACGACCTGTTCCGGGCAGATCGAGAAATCGACCGCGAAGTTGCTGTCGTCGAGCAGTTCGGGATGGTCGACGTAGTCGGTCGAGCGCAGACGGGCGATGCGGGTGGGCAGGTTGAACATCGCCTTCGCGATGCGGCACGCGCAGAGGTTGGTCTGGTCGGACTGGGTGACCGCGATCAGCAGGTCGGCATCGTCGGCGCCGGCCTCCCTGAGCACCGAAGGCGAAGCGGCGTTGCCGCACACGGTGCGCACTTCAAGGCGGTCGCGCTGTGCGGCCAGCGGCTCGTCGCTGGTGTCGACGAGGGTGATGTCGTTCGCTTCGGAGACGAGGTTCTCGGCCACCGAGGCACCGACCTGTCCGGCCCCCAGGATGATGATCTTCACCGCGATTTTCCGATTGATCTGCAGGGACCTGGATTCTACGCGTGCGGGGCGGCACCTGAAACCGGATGTTGCATTGCAACGACGACGCCGTGCGGATGGCGTCCGCGCTAGACGTCCTCGTGGCGGCGGCCCGGCTGCAGGCCGAGCTGCTTGAGCTTGCGGTAAAGGTGGGTGCGTTCGAGCCCGGTCTTTTCCGCGAGCCGGGTCATGTTGCCGGCTTCGAGGCGCAGATGGTGCTCGAAGTACATGCGCTCGAAGGCCTCGCGCGCCTCGCGCAGGGGCTGGTCGAGCGGCACGCCGCAGGTGCCGGCGCCGGCCTCCGCCGGCAGCAGGCGGCGCACCTCGGCAGCGCCGATTTCCTCTTCCAGCGTGCCCAGGGCGAGAGACTTCACCGCCGCCCGCAGCTCGGCGTAGCCGCCTGGCCACGGCAGGTTGCGCAGCTGGTTGAGCGCCGCGGTGGACAGGCGCCGCAGCGGCACTTCATGGGCCTCGACGAGGTGGAGCAGGATCTGGCTGGCGAGTTCGGGGAGGTCGTCGCGCACTTCGGCGATCGATGGCAGCGCCATGCTGACTTCGAACAGCCTGGCGAGCAGACCGGCGTCCCAGCCCTCGACGGCGAGCGCTTTCTGGCTGCGCTCGGTAGCCACGACCAGGCGCAGGTCGTAGCGCTCCAGGCGCTCGAGGGCGAAGGCCAGGTTCTTCTGCTGCGGTCGCGACAGGCGGGCCAGTTCGGGGACGAACAGCACCCCGCCCTGGGTCGCCTGCAGCTGGGCGATGTCGAGCGGCGCGGTGACCGCGCCCAGGTCGAGCCAGGGCGCGCTGCCGGACAGCACGCTGCGCGCCACCAGCTCGGCGAGCGAGCCGCTTCCGGTGCGCAGCAGCAGCAGGCGCGAACTGCCGGCGATCTGCTCGACCCGGCGCTTGAGCTCGCGCAGCGGCAGCGAGCGGGTGAACGCGTCCAGGGTCAGTGCCGGCGGCGTACCCTGGGCCTGCGGCCGCTGCAGCCCGCGCTTGACCGCCGCGAGGAGCTTTTGCAGCGCGATCGGCTTTTCCAGGTAGTCGATCGCGCCGATCCGGGTGGCCTCGACTGCGGTATCGATGGTGCCGTGGCCGGACATCACCACCACCGGCATGTTGAGCTGGCCGTTGGCCGCCCATTCCTTCAGCAAGGTTATGCCATCGGTATCAGGCATCCAGATGTCGAGGAGCACCATGTCGGGGCGTGCGGCGTTGCGCACCCCGCGTGCCGCGGTGGCATTCTCGGCGAGGAGAACGTCGTGCCCTTCGTCGCGCAGGATCTCGGAGAGCAGCTCGCGAATGCCGATTTCATCGTCAACGATCAGTATCTTTGCCATTTTTCAGTGTGCACCATTGGATTCGGCCAGACGCAGCCGAATACGGATCTCCGCACCGCTCCCCTCGCGGTTGGCGATGCGGACGTCTCCACCATGTTCGTCGATGATTTTCTTCACCATCGCCAGCCCCAGCCCGGTGCCGCGCGACTTGGTGGTGAAGTAGGGTTCGAAGGCGTGCGCCAGCACCTCGGCCGGAAAGCCCGGACCGTTGTCGCGGAACAGCAGCACGACGCGCTCGCCATCGCCGCGCGTCGCCAGGCACAGCTCGCCCTCCTCGCTGCCGGCGAGCGCATCCTGCGCATTTTGCAGCATATTGTGGATCACCTGCCGGATCTGGGTCGGATCGCCCTTCACCCGTCCCAGCGCGGGGTCGAGCTCGAGGCGGATACGCAGCGCCGAACTTTCGTACAGGATCAGCACCTCGCGGATCAGCGCGTTGAGGTCCAGCGCCTCGAAGCGGGGCGCGGGCAGGCGCGCGTAGTCGCGGAAGGCGTTGACGAGGTTCTTCATCGCCTCGACCTGATTGACGATCGTGGTCGTGGCGCGTGCGAGCATTTCGCGCCCGCTGTCGTCGAGGCGGTCGGAGAGCTTCAGCGCCAGGCGCTCGGCCGAAAGCTGGATCGGCGTCAGCGGGTTCTTGATCTCGTGCGCCAGGCGACGGGCGACCTCGCCCCACGCCGCGGTGCGCTGCGCCGCGACCAGGCGGGAGATGTCGTCGAACACCACCACCAGGCCGCCGCCGGTGGCCGCCGGCAGGCGCGAGCCGTGGATCAGCAGGGTCAGCGGCGAGCTGTCCTTGACCGGCAGCTCGATCTCGGCCTGCCAGTCGCCCTCGTGGGTACCGAAGCCTTCGAGCAGGGCATCGCGGAACGGCATCAGGCGCGGCCATTCTTCGAGGGTGAGATCCTCGAAGCCGGCGAGGTCGTCGTCGAGGATCTGCAGCGCGCCATGATTGGCCGCACGCAGGCCGCCGTCGGCGGAAAACGCGAGCACGCCGGTCGACAGGTTGGCGAGCACGCTCTCGAGGTAGGCCCGTGCCGACTCCACCGCGGTGCGGTTGCGCTCCGCAGCGGCGCGGGCATCCTCGAGCTGGCGGGTCATGCGGTTGAAGGACTGGGTCAGCACGCCGAGCTCGTCGTGCGCGGGCAGGGCCTGACGCGGGCTGAAGTCGCCCTGCGCCACCGCCTGCGTGCCTTCGGCGAGGATCAGCAGCGGCGCCGCCAGGCGGCGGGCGATAAGGAAGGCCGCGGCCACCGCGGTGAGCAGCGCCAGCAGCAGGGTCAGGCTCAGGGTGAGGGTATAGATGCGCTGCAGTCCGCTCCGCCCGAGGGTGAGCTGCTGGTAGTCGCGGTACGCTTCCTGCACCGCTTCGGCGTGGCGGCCGAAAGTCTCCGGCACCGCCTGGGTCAGTTGCAGCAGCCGGGTTTCGCCGGCCAGGGTGCGCCGCGGAATCGGCACGATCACGCGGATCACCAGGCGGCCATCGGGCAGGCTGTCGACGGCGTGGAAGGAGCGGCTCTGGCGGGCCTGGCGCAGCTGCGCCGGGTTGGGCAGGTCGGGAATCAGGCCCTGGCCGCTCTCGGCGGCGGTGGCCAGCACCTGACCCGCGGCGGTGAGCACCGTGGCGCTGCCGACACCGGCCTGCTCGCGCAGGCGGTTGAGCAGGGCCGGCGCGACCGGGTCGCTGCGCTCGAGCTCGAGAACGAGGTCGTCGCCCTTGTCCCTGAGCTGGCTGACGAGAAAATCGAGCGCATTCTGGCCGAGCGCGATCCCCCCTTCCAGCGCCGAATCGACGCGCACGTCGAACCAGGACTCGATGCTGCGCACCACGAACTGCAGCGACACCGCATAGACGACGACCCCCGGCACCACGCCCATCAGCGCGAACATCAGCACCAATCGATACTTGAGCCGGGAGCCGAACTGGCGGGCGCGGTATTCCCGCCACAGCTGGCGCAGCTGGACGCCGACCAGACCGGCGAGCACCACCGCGACCATGCCGTTGAGGGCGAGCAGGAAAGGATAGCTGCGGGCGAACAGCTCGGTGTTGGCGCTGGCCGAAGTCAGCAGGAACAGCGAGATCCCGGCCAGGGCGGCGGCAACGACGAGAAGGATCCGCTTCATTGCAAGCCCGGCGTCCCTGGTTGAAAGACCCAGCGCCGCCAGTCGGTGCCGAGATTCCAGTCGCGGCTGCCGAGCGCGGTGACCTGGAAAGGCTTGGGCAGCTTGCTGGTGTCGAGGCGGAAGCGCAGCGCGACGTCGTACACCACACCCTCGTCCAGCGCAGCGCTCTCGGCGACATGCCAGTTGCGTACGCGCTGCATCGTCAGCACGGCGGCCTCGAGCGTATCCAGACTCTGGTGCAGACTGCCGATCGACAGGCGGTAGCTGCGCGTGATCGCATGGTAGGACAGGCGGTAGTCGAGGCTGCGCTCCACTTCGACACGGTCGAACCAGTACCAGCGCGGGCGCTCGATCACCAGCTCGGTGGTGAAGAACAACGCCACGCCACGGTTCACGGCATCGGCCAGGCGCGGATTGAGCGCGAAGTCGATGTCGGCATTGAGGACGTAGCCGCCGTCGCCGGGGACGACTTCGGCGCTGCGGATGATGCCCTCGTCAGCATGGGCCACGGGCGCGAGCACGGCGGCGAGAATGAATGCGGCGGCGCGCAGCAGGCGCTCAAGGCGCCTTGCGCAGGCGAGCGAAATAGAAGCCGTCATGTTCGGCATTGGGCAGCAGCTGCAGCTCGGTACGACCATCGATGGGGAGTCGCTCGGCGTCCGCATGGCGGGCGCAGAAACGGGCGATCTGCCCGGCATTTTCTTGATCGAACACCGAGCAGGTGACGTAGAGCATTGTGCCACCCGGGGCCAGCACGCGCCAAAGCGCATCGAGGATTTCCGCCTGCTGTGCGGCGAAACGGGCGATGTCGGTGTCACGGCGCAGCCACTTGATGTCGGGATGGCGCCTGACCACCCCGGAGGCGGAGCAAGGCACGTCGGCGAGGATGCGTTCGAACGGGCGGCCGTCCCACCACGAATCCAGCCGCCGGCAGTCGGCCACCCTGACCGTGGCCGCAAGGCCGAGGCGGGCGAGATTGCGCTCGATGCGCCCGGCGCGCAGCGGATCGAGCTCAAGGGCGAGCAGATCGACATCGGCTCCTTCGAGCACATGGGCGGTCTTCCCGCCGGGAGCGGCGCAGGCGTCGAGCACGCGCATTCCGGCCTCGGCGTGCAGCAGCCGCGCCGCCCACTGCGCACCGGCGTCCTGCACCGATACCCGACCTTCGGCATAGCCCGGCAGACGGGCCACCGCACGTGGCTGGGCGAGCAGCAAGGCACCGTTTTCGAGTACGCGGGCGGATGCGCCTGCGGCTTCGAGCTCGGCCAGGGCATCCGCCACCGTCGAGCGGCGCGGATTGACCCGCAGCGCCATCGGCGGGCGCTGACGGCTGGCCTCAAGCACCGCCTGCCAGAGCTGCGGATGCGCCGCCCGCAGCCGCGCCTGCCACCACGGCGGGCAGGCGTGGCGCGCTCCCGGATCGGCCTCGATCCATGCCTGCCACTGCCCTTGGCGACGCAGGGCGTTGCGCAGCACGCCATTGACCATGCCTTTGAGCCCGGGCATCAGCGCCACTGCGGCTTCCACCGCCTGATCGACCACCGTGTGCGCCTGCTCCGGCTTCTGCCACAGGCGCTGCAACGCCACCAGCAGCAGGGCCCGGATGTCGACCGGTGGCGGGGTGTGCACCAGGTGGGCCAGGACGGCATCGCCCCGCCCGTATTCACGCAGCGTCGTCCACGCGAGATCGCGAATCGCACCGCGGACCGTATCCGGCCAAGCCGGATGGCGGGCGAGCAGGCGCTCGAAGGCGTCGGTGAGATTGCCGCCGTCGATGACCGCCGCCACCATCCCCGCGGCCTGCTGCAAGGCATAGGCCAGGCTGTCTTCGCGCAGGCGCGCAGCGGGAGGGCGCCGGCGTGTTTCGGGGAGAGCGGCAGGGCGCGTCGGTGCCCGCCGGACAGGCCTTGAAGGAGTGGTCACGATCGAAGGGAAAAAGGGATTGCGGCGCTCAGGCGAGCAAATCGCGGAGATGATTCGGAAGCGCGAACTGAGCGCGGTGCACGGCGCCATTGTAGTGCTGCAGCAGGGAAATGGCGCGCTCACAGAGCCTTCGATCGATTTCGGCAGCATCGATCGCCAGCGGATCGAGCTCATCCGCGGCCGTGGCCATCCCCCACAGGCTGCCGTACAGCGGAATGTGGAGGAAATACGGGCGCACGCAGGCGAATACCCGCCGCAGGCGCTGGACCAGCGCCTGCACCCGCTCGGGCTGGAACACCGGGGTGCCGATGTGCAGGCAGAGCGCACCGCCTTCGGTCAGCAAGGCCCGGCAGGCGGCGAAAAAAGCTTCGGAATAGAGGGCTTCGGCGGGCCCGACCGGGTCGGTCAGATCGAGCACGATGAGGTCGTAACGCTCGCCTGCGGCCGGGGCGTCGTCATGGACATAGCGCATGCCATCGCCGATGCGGAGCTCGACGCGGGGATCGTCGAAGGCACCACGGTGTACCGCCTGAAAGTAGCGCCGCGCGATATCAACCACCTTGGCATCGAGCTCGGCGATCACCACTTTCTCGACCGAGGGGTACTTGAGCAGTTCCTCCGCCGAACCGCCGTCGCCCCCCCCGATGATCAACGCCCGGCGCAGGCCCGCATGCGCCATGCCCGGCACGTGGATCAGGTTTTCGTGGTAATGGAACTCGTCCCGCTCCGAGGTCATGAAGCAGCCGTCGAGGCGGAACAACCGCCCGAAACGCGCAGTCTCCCACACTTCGTAGTCCTGCCATGCGGAACGGCCGGCCTCGAGCAGGCGATCGCCGCGGACGAAATAACCGGCATCCTCGGCCAGGAATTCGGCCAGCAGTCCATCGGGAAAGCGGGGGCGGGGATCGCTCATGATTCAGACCTCGGCGGGCAAGCGGCCGCGCACCACTTCATGGCTGACGATTTCCTCCGGGCGCAAGGCATCGATGACGCACCGGAACAGCTCGCGGGCACGGCCACTGTTGTCGCGGGAGAAGTTGCAGACATAGACATCGAGCGTCACTTCACCGCTCTCCGGCCAGGTGTGGATCGCCAGGTGGGATTCGGCGAGCACCACGGTGCCGGTGACGCCGGCCGCCTCGCCGTGCTCATCGACAAACTGGTAGAAATACGCCCCCAGCGGGCTCAAGCCCGCGCTGCGGCACTCCCCGACACACAGGGTTTCAAGCGCAGCGCGCTCGACCAACAGCCCGTTCGCCGGTTCACAGCGATACAGATCGGCAATCAGATGAAGTCCGTTCATTTCCTCGGCATGGCTACATGAAGACATAAATAATCATTTTATCATGCTGCGCTAATACAATATTTCTCCAAAGATTTGTCCTTCCTGTTTCACGTGGAACAAGGAATGGGTCAACGCAGGAACGTGTCATAGGCGAGACGCGCGATCAGTACCAGCACGACGCCGAGGAACATCTTGCGCACGAAACCCGTTCCATGTCGCAGCGCCATCCTCGAGCCGAGAACCGCCCCACTCAGGTTGCACACGGCCATCACGGCGGCAAGTGCCCACAACAGCTCGACATTGCCGACGAAGTAGGCAATCGCGGCGACATTCGTCGCGACATTGAGGATCTTGGCCGATACCGAGGCGCGCAGAAAATCCATCCCGAGCAGGCGGATGAACAGAAAAATCAGGAAACTGCCCGTACCTGGACCAAAAAAACCGTCATAAAACCCGATCCCGAACCCGATCGCGAGCGCCAGCAGCACCGAGCGCGCACCGTGCTCCGACTCGGTCGACACCGCTCCCAGATCCTTGCGGACAAAAGTGTAGATTGCCACCAGCACGAGCAGCAGCAGGATCAGCGGCCTGAGGATCGCGGGATCGAGAAAGGCCACTGCCTTCGCCCCGTACCATGAGCCGATCAGCGCCGCGAGCGCCCCCGGTGCCGCCACCCGCCATGGAATGCGGACGCGGCGACCGTACTGGATCGCGGCGCTGCCGGTGCCGACAATGCTCGCCAGCTTGTTGGTGCCGAACAGCGTCGCCGGCATTGCCGCCGGGAAAGCGGCAAACAGCGCCGGGAGCTGAATCAGGCCGCCACCGCCGACGACCGCGTCGACAAACCCGGCAAACAGCGCGGCAAGCCCCAGGACGACGAAAAGATATTCGGTTTCCATTTTTCCTCAATCGCGAGCGCGACGGAGCGCATCCGCCACCCTTGATGAAGCCCTGTCGCCGCCCCGCACCGCGGAGGGCACGGCCACGACAGCGCTATTGTTTCACGTGAAACAAGAAAATGGCCCGGCATGAATCCGGCCGCAGCCGCCAATCGGGAGGGGGCGTCCGGCAAAAACCGGAGCCCGGAAAAACTTCCCGCCCCCGGGCTCGATGTGGGAGCACGTCATCGCGACTCCCTGGACTTGATTTTCGGGGGCCGCAAGCAGCGGCTTGCGCCCGGTAATGACTTGCGAGTGCTGCATCCGCCATGCCGGGCGGCCTTCCGGCCACCAGCCCCGACCACGCCGGGTGCTCGTCGGGCTGAAGTCTGCTGCAGCCGTTGCGCCTCATCGGGTACGCGCACAAGTCCGGAAAGAACGCCCGCGGAAGTCTCCAGCGATCGTCTGGGAACGTTTCGGACTACGATGCAGAAGCAAGCAAACCCTCTACATCCCTTTCGGCGCAAGGGCTTCGTGATCATCAGATATCGACGTGGGCACACATATGGGCACACATCACGCGGATTTCGGCAGAATCCTCCAGACAACGGGCGGATTCTACCAGCCGGGCTGCACCGCCTCTCAAACGACAAACCCGGCACACAGGCCGGGTCCGGTTGATGGTGCTGGCGCTGATCCTGGTCAGCCGATGCCGTGCGCCTGCACTTCGTCCCGCCAGCTTCTCGCCAGCTCGCGCATATCCGCCGCGACGTGCAGCCCCGCGCCAGCCAGGGCGTGCAGATGGTGGTGTTCGGCTGTCGCGCCCTCGATGGTCTTGAGGATCGCCGCGAGCTGGTCGAAGCTCTCGGCGCAGAGGCGAAGGTATCCCACCGCGTCAGCGGCCAGCGTCGGCGTACTCATGCGGCCACCTCCTGCCGCAGCGGCATCGATGCCGCATAGCTGCCAGTTTCGGCCATTGCCGCCACAGTTTCGAGCGAATGCGACAGCGCGGCCAGCAGCGTAAAAACGTCGTCCGCGTTCTGGAAGTGTCCGCCGCGCTCCGGGTTCTTCGCATCGGCCAGCACGAGACTGGCGAGGCTCGCCGTCACCTCGGACAACCGTAGCGCCTCGCTCGAAGCGGCTGCCGACAACTCGGTCAGTTGACGCCATTCGGCAGGGGTCAGGTTGTCGTGCGCCTTGTCCAGCAGCATGGCCATGGATTCGTAGATCGGCTGTCTCATGCTCATGCCCTCCCGTTGAAAACCAGACGGTAGGCGAGCGCAGGCCCAGCGATCAAGCGCAGGGTGCGGTAGAGGTGCAGGCGGGTGATCGCGCTCATGCCGCGCCCCCTTCCACTTTCGCCAGGGCGGTGCGTAGCTCGATCAGCAGCGCACCTTCAGTCGAGTGCAGATCGGCTTTCCACTTCTGGCGGGTCAGCAGGGCCTCGGCGGGCGCGCAGGCGTGGTGCAGCTCGGGCGCGGCGGCGATCAGGCGGACATTGGCGTCGGCCTGTTCGATGGCCGTGTCGCCCCAGCCGATGGCGGACCAGACTTCGCAGACGATGCCTTCATCGGGGCCGATCTGCCGATGGCTGTGCTCATGCCAGGGGCCAGGGGTGTAACTGGTGCGGATGGTCGGCGCGGTCGCGCCTTGGTGGTGGGGGTGCATGGTGGTGCTCCTTTGCTTGCGGCCTTGAACTCCGCTCCCGCTCTCAAACGGGGTGGGCGGAACCGTGCGGGTTGAGAGACCGGGCAAAGGAGACCGGCGAGCCCGAAGGCCCCCCGCACGGCTCGCCCATTGAACGGGCGGCACCATGCTGTTGGCGCCGGCCGAAAACTGACCATGTAGAGGGGTGAATTCCGGCTGAAAACTGACCAGGGTGTTTAACCTCTCTGCCTCATTTTGAGGCAGAGGATCAGAGGTGATCACCATGGAAATGTTGGGCAAGGTC
>NZ_JALLIK010000070.1:0-21708 GCF_023093595.1 Thauera aromatica | reverse complement strand
ATCGCCGGCACCGCGCGGCAGCGGGTGAGGTCGCGGCTGACGACGACCAGGGTGCCGTCGCGGCCGCCGTGCTTGAGGGTGGCGAGTTTCACTTGAACATCTCCTTGTAGCTGCCATCGTGCATCCAGGCGGCATGCTTGGGGGCCTTCTTCGTCTGCGCCCACTCTTCCAGCATCGCCCACTTCACCTGGTCGAGGGCCTCGTACATCTTCGGCGAGGCGGTGTTGGCGGCGAGTTCGAGGCGGTGGCCGTTGGGGTCGTAGAAGTAGATCGACTGGAACAGGGCGTGGTCGGTGGGACCGACGACCTCGATGCCTTCGGCCTCGAGGCGGGCCTTGGCCGCCATCATCACTTCCACCGACTCGACCTGCAGCGCCAGGTGCTGGGTCCACACCGGGGTGTTCTGGTCGCGCCCCATCGGCGCGCAGGTGGGCAGCTCGAAGAAAGCGAGCACGTTGCCCATGCCGGCGTCGAGGAAGATGTGCATGTAGGGATCGGGCTCGCCGGTGGAAGGCACGGCGTCCTCGGCGATCGACAGCACCAGCTTCATGCCGAGATGCTTTTCGTACCAGCGCGCGGTCTCGAGCGCGTCCTTGCAGCGGTAGGCCACGTGGTGGATCTTTTTCACGATCGGGGTCATTGCAGTCTCCTCTGTCTGTAAAAACGTCCCCTCGGCAAGGGGGTTACGTTTATTGCCGCATAAGTCACAACGCCATTAAAGTCGAAACCGTTTTATCATTCAAACGACTTTTTCATATCGACTTATCGGATAAGCAAATGAATGTAACGCTGCGCCAGCTCCGCGCCTTCCTCGCCGTCACCCGGACCGGGAGCTTCACCCTCGCAGCCGAGAGCCTCTACATCACGCAGTCGGCCCTCAGCGGGCTGATCAAGGAACTGGAGCAGGTCCTGGGCGTTCGCTTGTTCGACCGCAGCACACGGCGGATCCAGCTATCGGAGGTCGGCCGCGGGATCTATCCGCACATCGAGAAGATCCTCGTCGACCTCGACGGTGCCCTCGACGAGGTTGCAAACATCAAGGCACTGAAACGGGGAGTGGTGCGCATCGCGGCCCCCCAGTTGATGGCCTGCACGCTGCTGCCGGACGTGATCGCTGCGTTCGCGCGCGACTGTCCGGACATCACCATCCGGCTCATCGACTGCGCGGTCGAGAGCGTGACCTCACGGGTCTTTTCCGGGGAGGTGGACCTCGGTGTCGGCCCCGAGCGGGACCCGAATTCCGACATCGACGCGGCGCTGCTCTTCGAGTTGCCCTTCCATGCGGTTTTTCACCGCGACCACCCGCTGGCGAACGCCGCGTCGGTGCGCTGGGCCGAGCTCGCCAGCTACCCGTTGATCACCCTGCAGGGCCAGTTCACCGAGCGCCTGTCGACCGATCTTCACAACGCGATGCGCGAGCTCGATCTCAACCCCAACGCAACCGTGACCTTCATGTCGACCGCACTGAGCATGGTTTCGGTCGGGCTCGGGGCGACGATCTGCATTCCCTATGCCGCTTCGCTCGTCCGCCTGTATGGCTTGAGGATGCGCCCGCTCGTTGCCCCGGAAGTGTTCCGCCGCTTCTATATCTTCACCCGCAACGGCCGCTCGCTCTCGCCTGCCGCCGCGGCGTTCCGCGATCATCTGTCACGGTACGTCGCAGAGCACGCCATCTTCTCCGCCGCGGATACGTAAAAAGCATGGATGCCGCGGCGGCGGAGCCGCACCCGGCGCATCCCGGCATCGCGACCGGACACCGCTTCCGCCCAAACAGTTGAGCATCGAACATTTTATTGTTGCTTTTTAAATGCATCTTCTGTTAGCCTTCAACCATCGATTCCGGGTTACCTGCTAGTTACCGACTGACTCATCCCTTGCCGCAAGGCGTGCACTCGATCGCCACAATCGACCGAGAATGCACTGTTTACAGGGCTCGAGCGGGTTTCCAGGCTTCGTTCCAACCCCATCCATTTGGCGCGATGTTTCGCGACAAAGCAGGGAAGCTGCACAGAACAGCCATAAAAGTTTCATCTTATATACATGTACTAGACTCTTGTGCCGCGAAAGGCCCTGCAAGAGTCCTCACCAGATAAGGAGCATGGAATGTCTTTCGTGGTCAAAAACAACATTACCTGGGTCGGCAAGCTCGATTGGGAGCTGCGTGAGTTTCACGGCGCGGAATACTCGACGCACAAAGGCTCGAGCTATAACAGCTACCTCGTGCGCGAGGAAAAAGTCGCACTGATCGATACCGTCTGGAGCCCCTACGCCCAGGAGTTCGTCGACAACCTCGAAAAGGAAATCGATCTCCACCGGATCGACTACATCATCGCCAACCACGCCGAGATCGACCACAGCGGTGCGCTGCCGGCATTGCTGGCGAGAATTCCCGACACCCCGATCTATTGCACCGAGAATGGCGTCAAATCGCTCAAAGGGCACTTCCACAAGGACTGGAACTTCCGCATCGTCAAGACCGGCGACACGCTCGACCTCGGCAACGGCAAGCAGCTGGTATTCGTCGAAGCGCCGATGCTGCACTGGCCGGACAGCATGCTGACGTATCTGAGCGGGGACGCGGTGCTGTTCAGCAACGACGCGTTCGGCCAGCACTACGCCAGCGAAAAGATGTACAACGACCTCGTGGACCAGGACGAGCTGCGCGCCGAGTGCCTGAAGTATTACGCCAACATCCTGACGCCGTTCAGCCCGCTGGTGACGGTAAAAATCAAGGAAGTGCTGTCGTTCAACCTGCCGCTCGACATGATCTGCCCGGCCCACGGCGTCATCTGGCGCGACAATCCGGCGCAGATCGTCGAGCAATACCTGGCGTGGGCCGACGATTACCAGGAAAACCAGATCACCCTGGTGTACGACACGATGTGGAACGGCACCCGCCACATGGCGGAAGCGATCACCCGCGGCATCCGCGCCGCCGACCCGGCGGTCGAAGTCAAGATGTTCAACCTCGCCCTTTCCGACAAGAACGACGTCCTGACCCAGGTGTTCAAGTCGAAAGGCGTGCTGATCGGCTCGCCCACCGTCAATAACGGCATGCTCCCGCAAGTGGCGGCGCTGCTCGAGGAAATGCGCGGGCTGCGCTTCCGCGGCAAATACGCCTCCCCGTTCGGCAGCCACGGCTGGAACGGCGGCGCCGTCGACCGCATCGGCGAGCGCCTCGAAGAGGCCGGCTTCAATGTCGCCAGCGGCATCAAGGCCCTGTGGAAGCCGACCGAGGACGCCCTCGCCGACTGCGTCGCCTTCGGCCAGCGCATCGCGCAGGAATGGCGCGGCGGCGCGGAGCCGGCGAATGTGATCGAGCGGACAGCGGCCGCGACGCAGCCGGCACCGGCACGCCCCGCCCCGAAAGCGGCCGCCGCAGCGGTCAGGAATACCCTTCCGGAGAGCGCGAACGCGATGCGCTGCCGGGTCTGCTGCTGGATCTACGACCCCGCGCAAGGCAGCCCGGCGCAAGGCATCGCCGCCGGCACCCCGTGGTCCGACATTCCCGACACCTTCCTCTGCCCGGAGTGCTTCCTCGGCAAATCCGTGTTCGAACCGCTGCACCGCATGCCCAACGGCGCCGGCGCCACCACCGCCGCGGCAGCGCAGTCCGCCCCCGTCGTCATCGTCGGCGGCGGCAGCGCAACCTACCAGCTGGTGCGCGCGTTCCGCGCCCTCGACCCGCACACGCCGGTGGTTGTCGTCACCGCCGACGACGGCGCCGACTATTCCAAACCGCAGCTGGTCCATGGCTTCAGCCGCAAGCTCGGCGCCGCCGACTTCGTCGAACGCACGGCGGCACAGCTGGCCCATGAGTTCGGCATCACGATCCGGACCCATACCCGGGTGGATGCGATCGACCGGCAGCGGAAAACGGTACGGATCGGAGATGAAACGCTGCCCTACCGCGATCTCGTCCTGGCCCTCGGCGCCAACCCCTGGATTCCTCCGCTCGAAGGCAACGCCACCGATCGGATGATCACCCTCAACAACCTCGCCGATTACGAAAACTACCTGCGCCACGTCAGCGCCGGAGAGCGCGTGCTGGTCATCGGCGCCGGCCTGGTCGGCACCGAGATCGCGCTGGATCTCGCCGAGGGCGGACAGCAGGTCTGGCTGACCGACTCCTCACCCCACTCGCTCGCCAAGCTGTTGCCCGAATTCGTCAGCCGCCACCTCGAAGCAACGCTGGCGCAGAAAGGTTGCCGCCTCCACCTCGGGCACCGCGTCACCGCCCTCGACTCGAGCGGCGGCGCAATGACCGCGCAGCTCTCGGACGGGACGACCGTCGAGATCGACACCGTCATCGCCGCCGCAGGCCTGCGTCCCCGCACGGCGCTTGCAGGCGCGGCCGGGCTCAGGATCAATCGGGGCATCCAGGTCGACTCGTATCTGAGAAGCAGCGCCGAGCACATCTACGCCCTGGGCGACTGCGCCGAAATCGAGGGGCTCGTGCTGCCCTTCATGCAACCGCTGGCGCTGTCCGCCCAGGCGCTCGCAAAAACGCTTGCCGGCGAGCCTACCCCGCTATGCCTGCCGGCAATGCCGACCGTCGTCAAAACGCCAGCCCTGCCGATCCAGGTCGGCGGCCGCACGGTCACGGACGGCCTGAACTGGACCGTCGAGGGCGATGAAAGCGGCCTCACCGGCAAGGCACACAACGGCGACGGCGAACTGGTCGGCTACGTCGTCACCGGAGTCCATCTGAGCAATGGCGCAGCCCTGCTGCAGCAACTGCCGGCACTGCTCTGAGCCGCGCCCGCCCCCCCGCCGATCCACCCGGCCGGCGCGGGGAGCGATGCGCCAAAGGCGGGGCCGGCGCGCCCTGCCTGCGGCATAAAGGTGCGTCCGAAATACACCTATTTCAGCGCCCGTGGTACGCTTGCGCGCGATTCCGGCTACCCGGCCCATGAGCCGAACCGCCAGGAGCGGAAACCGGGGCGACACCAGCCCCTGAGACATGCCGAGAGAGCGCGATGCAGCTGACCCGATACACCGACTACGCGTTTCGCACGCTGATTTTTCTCGGACTGCAGAAGCCGGCCGAACTCGTCACGATCTCCATCGTGTCGGAGCATTTCGACATCCCCCGCAACAACCTGGTCAAGATCGTGAACCACCTGGCGCGGCTGGGTTATGTCGAAACGATCCGCGGCAAGGGCGGCGGCATCCGCCTCAACCGCCCGGCAACCAAAATCAACCTGCGAAGCGTCGTCGAAGCCGTCGAGGAAACGCTGACCCCGATCAACTGCCACGAGCCGACCTGCCGGATCCTGCCGTCATGCCGGCTGAACCACATCATGCTCGAGGCGCAGGAAGCCTTCCTCGCCGTGCTCGGCAAATACACCCTCAGCGATCTGCAGCAAGAACCGCAGCGCCTCGAAAAGCTCCTCAGGTGGGTGCCGGCCTGAGCCCGGTGCCGCCGAGTCCAATGCCATTCAGGTAGCAGAGTCGGCATCGACGCGCTGGGCTGGGTGCAGGCGCGCGTGCCGCTGCGGCGGTCGAGGTCCGATCCGGCATGCCTTGGGACGAATCGATCGACTTGGCTTGGCGCGAAGGGCCATTGCTCAGTGCAGTTCGCCGGGCGGAGCACTCGTTCCCGGCGGCATCACCCCCGGAGCTTCGTCGGCAACGTACTCCTGGCGCTGGATCAGGGTCCGGGCCTGCAGGCGGTGGAGCGCGAGGTAGTCGTCACGCATTGCCACATCGCCCCCACTCGCCTCGAAGCGCCGGATCAGCCCGGCGATGTGCGCGAGCAGGGTGTCGAATTCGGCGCGCACGCGCTGCACCTCGGCGGGTGTCATCGGAAGTCGGGCGCGCCGGCGCGCAGCGCCTTGATCTGTTCGCACAACCGGCGGGCGCTGCGCACCGCTTCGGCCTCGGCAGAATCCAGCTGCAGCACCGGGCCGGGGTCGCCGGCGCCGGCACCGGCCATTGCCGCCACGGCCCCGGCGTGGCGCCGGAGCAGGCTGTCGAAGTTGAGACGGATGCGGAACAGCTCCAGATCGAGCACTTCTTGCTGCTGCTCGCAGCGGGCACGCTGGGCGGGATCGCGGGTAACGGCGAGGATCGAGCGCAGGGTGTTGTGCAGCAGCGTTTCCGCCGCTGCGAGCTGGGGCATCACCTCGTCGGTCAGGGTGCGCAGGGGGATCGTGTTATCGAAGGACATGGTCGATTTTCGGCAGGAGGTGGCGGAAATGCCCGCACTCCCGGCGCGGGCAAACCAGCGGGAAAGGCGGAAATCCGCGCTTCTTTTCCCGACCCCGTTCTCAAGCGTAGGTGTTGATCCGCGTGCCCTGCACGCCTTCAGTGGCCAGAGCAGGGGGCGGGGCGACGGCCTGCAGCAGCTGCAGCGTCACCGAGGACTGCGCATCCAGCGCTTTCTTCAGGATTGTGGCCTGTTTTTCGTGCTCGACATTCGCCTGCTGCATCTGCACGGCGACATTGACCAGGTTGCTGACTGCAACGTCCATGACAACTCCTTACGAGGTGAGGCGTTCGAGGATACATCACAAATGTCATCATTGCCGAAGGCTCGCCGGCACCTGGACTGAAAGCAAAGCACCGCAGCAAGGCGATGGCCAGCCCGAACGCCGGCACCGGACGATGGTACGCACACGCGACCAGGAAACGCCCTTCGACAGGCTCAGGGCGAACGGGAGTGGCGGTTCTCTCGGTTGGCTCTGTAACGCCATGGGGCTTTCTTCGCTCAGGGCGAACGACGTTGACTGGCGTCCGCGAAGGTCACGCCTGCGCCGCGGCTGCGGTTCCTTGGTCTGCGGCGCCGCGACGTCTATACTGCGTTTAAACACACGGAGCACCGACGCCATGACCGAAGCCATTCTTGCCATCAAGCACTGGGGCAACAGCCTCGGCGTGCGCCTGCCCGCCGCAGTGGCGCGAGAGGCTCATCTCGATGCCGATCAGCAGGTGCGGATCACCGTCGAAGAGGGCCGCGTGGTGATCACGCCCATCGTGCAGGAGAGTCTGAGTCTCGAACAGCGCCTTGCAGGCTTTGACCCGGCACGGCACGGCGGCGAGGCGATGGCCAGCCCGAGCGTCGGGGCCGAGCGCTGGTGAGCGCGCGCGGCAAGGCGCCGTGGGTGCCGGACCGCGGGGAGATCATCTGGATCGACTGCAACCCGCAGGCCGGCCGCGAGATGCGCGACCGCCATCCCTTTCTGGTGCTGTCGCCCCGCGCCTTCAATGACCGCACATCGCTGGTCATCGGCATGCCGATGACGACCGCGGAGTACAACGCCGACAATCCGTTCGCGGTTGCGGCCGGCTTAGCGGGCGGGCGACGCACCGGCAAGACCAGCTACGTGCTGTGCCACCAGCCGAAGTCCTTCGACTGGCGGATGCGGGATGCGGCGCCGCACCCGATGAAGCGGCTGCCGGATGCGCAGTTCCGCGAGGCGTGCGCGGTGCTGAACCAGATCGTTCAGCTCGCGTAAGGGCTGCGGCGGCATCAGTTTCTTGTGGAAGCCATCCGCTCAGCCTGGTGGCCGACCCCACCCCGACCCGTACCCCGACTGGATAAATCCGCCACCGTGGCCCGCGCCGTGTGCAGTTTCCGGTAGCTGTCGATCAGGCGCTGGTGCCGGTCGAGCCCTTCCAGTTTCATGCTCGTTGGGGTCAGGCCGAAGAAGCGCACGCTGCCGTTTACCGAGCCGATCACCGCGTCCATCCGCGGGTTGCCGAACATCCGGCGGAAATTGGCCTCGTAGTCGTCCAGTTCCAGGGCGTCGTCGAGCAGCACCTCCAGCACCGCATTCAGGGCCTGATAGAACAGTCCGCGCTCGAGCGTGTTCTCGTTGTATTGCAGGTAGGCTTCCACCCGCTCCTTCGCCGCTTCGAACTGCTGCAAGGCGAGATGGATCAGCAGCTTCAATTCCAGAATCGTCAGCTGGCCCCAGGCCGTGTTCTCGTCGAACTCGATGCCGATCAAGGTAATGATGTCGGTGTAGTCATCGAGTTCACTGTGTTCCAGCCGTTCGAGCAGCGCCTCCAGGCCGGCATCGTCCAGTCGATGCAGGTTCAGGATATCGGCACGGAACGACAAGGCCTTGTTGGTGTTGTCCCAGATCAAATCCTCCACCGGATAGATCTCCGAGTACCCCGGTACCAGGATGCGACAGGCGGTTGCGCCGAGCTGGTCATGCACGGCCACGTACACTTCCTTACCCAGGTCTTCGAGGATGCCGAACAGGGTTGCGGCTTCCTCGGCGTTGGTGTTTTCTCCCTGGCCGGAAAAGTCCCACTCGACGAAATCGAAATCGGCTTTGGCACTGAAGAAGCGCCACGACACCACGCCGCTGGAATCGATGAAATGCTCGACGAAGTTGTTCGGCTCGGTCACCGCGTTGCTTTCGAAGGTGGGCGGGGGCAGATCGTTGAGGCCTTCGAAGCTGCGCCCCTGCAGCAACTCGGTCAGGCTGCGTTCCAGCGCCACCTCCAGGCTGGGGTGCGCCCCGAACGAGGCGAACACACCGCCGGTGCGCGGGTTCATCAAGGTGACGCACATCACCGGATACGCCCCGCCCAGCGATGCATCCTTGACCAGCACCGGAAAGCCCTGCCGCTCCAGCTCTTCAATGCCGGCGACGATGCCGGGATATTTCGCCAGCACCTCGGGCGGCACGTCGGGCAGCGCGAGTTCGCCTTCGAGAATCTCGCGCTTGACCGCCCGCTCGAAGATTTCCGACAGGCATTGCACCTGCGCTTCGGCCAGCGTGTTGCCGGCACTCATGCCATTGCTGAGGAAGAGATTGTCGATCAGGTTGGTGGGGAAATACACCACCGCGCCGTCCGACTGGCGCACATAAGGCAGCGCGCAGATGCCGCGCTGCACATTGCCGGAATTGGTGTCGTACAGATGCGAGCCGCGCAACTCGCCCTCGGGGTTGTAGATCTGCAGGCAGTACGCGTCGAGAATCTCCGCCGGCAGCGCATCGTCGGGGCCGGGCTTGAACCAGCGCTCGTTCGGGTAATGCACGAACGCCGCGTCGGCGATGTCCTCCCCCCAGAACTGGTCGTTGTAGAAGTGGTTGCAATTGAGCCGCTCGATATATTCGCCCAAGGCCGACGCCAGCGCGCTTTCCTTGCTTGCACCCTTGCCGTTGGTGAAACACATCGGCGAGTGCGCATCGCGAATATGCAGCGACCACACGTTGGGCACGAGATTGCGC
This sequence comes from Thauera aromatica, assembly GCF_023093595.1. Classification (GTDB taxonomy): domain Bacteria; phylum Pseudomonadota; class Gammaproteobacteria; order Burkholderiales; family Rhodocyclaceae; genus Thauera; species Thauera aromatica_A. The sequence continues at coordinate 12,514 of NZ_JALLIK010000070.1, read as the reverse complement.
CACGAGGCGATCTCGATCTTGATGCCCAGGTCCGCCAGAACCCCCGACATGTTGGCGATGGTCTGCTCCAGCGGCAGGTCCTTGCCCGTAATAAAGGTGCTTGCTTCGGATTCCGGGTCCAGCGTCAGCAAGGCCTGGGCATCGGCATCCAGATTGTCCACCGCTTCGATCACGAACTCGGGCCCGGTCTGCACCACCCTTTTCACCGTACAGCGCTCGACCGAGCGCAGGATGCCCTGGCGGTCGGCGGCGGAGAGATCCTCCGGCAGCTCGACCTGGATCTTGAAGATCTGCTTGTAGCGGTTCTCCGGATCGACGATGTTGTTCTGCGACAGGCGGATGTTTTCGGTGGGAATATTGCGCGTTTCGCAGTAGAGCTTCACGAAGTAAGCCGCGCACAGTGCCGATGACGCCAGAAAGTAGTCGAACGGCCCCGGCGCCGAGCCGTCGCCCTTATAGCGGACAGGCTGGTCGGCCACCACCGTGAAGTCATCGAACTTCGCTTCAAGACGAAGCTTATCGAGAAAATTAACCTTGATTTCCATAGGGGAATCCTGAAATGGCGTTCAAACCGGGTTGGCCGCCATTGTCGCCGTTTTCTCGCGCTCCCGGGGCGTGGCCGCGGGAGCTTCATCGGCCGTAACGCCGACCTCAGGGACGCGTACCTCCGCCCCTGAGGTTGCGGGCGCTGGACGACTTCACGGCTTGATGTTCTGGTTCATGTGAAACACATTCTGCGGGTCGTACCGGCGCTTTATCTCCCTGAGCCGCTCGTAGTTTTCGCCATACGCCGCGGCGACGCGCTCGCCTTCGTCCTCCGTCATGAAGTTTACGTAGGCGCCACCGGATGCATAGGGTGCGGAGGCGCGGAAAAGGTCGTGCGCCCACCCGATGCACTCCGCATCCTGCGCGGAGTCGTCCCAGCGCGCGTGCACGTTCATGACGAACTTCGCGTCGCGCGCGAGATACGCCGTCGCGTTCCGCGCAACCCGGTTCGGCGCACCTGCGAGGTGGCCGATGAAGATCTCGCACTGCGGCGAGGGCAGTCTGCCCGCGTACTCGATCTTCGTGTCGAGGGCCGCGTCGCTCAGCTCAGTGAAGTTGTGGGATTTCCAGTAATTCCGCGCCCCGGGCGCGAGCAGCGGGTCGAACGCCTTCTGCCAGTCGACGTACGGCATCTCGCCGACATGCGCGCCGTGCGCCGCGCCAAGCACGTGCAGCGGTGCGGCCACCACTTCCGCTTGCGACACGTCGCCACAATACGCGAGCGCGACGACGACGACCTTCGTCCCGTGCACGTCGGCCGGAAGGAATGGCAACGGTGGCGCATGGCGCAGCACGATCCACGCCGTCAGCTCCTCCGGCGCACCCGCGACGAAATCGCGGTAGCGCGTCAGCACCTGTTTGGCCTGCGCAAACGGATAGACGATCAGGCCGGCGACGATGTTCGGGCCGAGCGGACTCGGTTCGAACTCGTAGCGCGTAACGACGCCAAAATTCCCGCCGCCGCCGCGCAGCGCCCAGAACAGGTCTGCATTCTCGCTCGCGCTCGCACACAGCTTCTCGCCGTCGGCGGTAATGACGTCTGCGGACCGCAGTGCGTCGATCGTCAGCCCGTACTTGCGCGTCAGCCAGCCGAAGCCGCCGCCGAGCGTAAGCCCCGAAATCCCGGTCGTCGAGTTGATGCCCACCGGCACGACGAGACCGTGGCGCTGCACAGCCGCGTCGAAGTCGGCGAGCGTCGCCCCGGGCTCGACGGCCGCGCTCCGGCGCGCCGCATCGACGCGGACCGCGCGCATCGCGGAAAAGTCGATGACGAGCCCGCCATCGGCAATCGAATTGCCCGCAATGTGATGCCCGCCGCCGCGGACCGAGATCGTCAGCCCGCGCCCGCGCGCAAATGCGATCGCTGGGGCGACGTCGTCCGCGCTCGCGCACTGCACGATCGCGGCGGGGTGCCGGTCGACCATTCCGTTCCAGACTTTCCGTAGTTCGTCGAATTCGGGGGCGTCCGGGAGCACCACCCGGCCGCTGACGGCGGCCGCGAGCGGCGCGGCCTGTTCCTTGGATAACGCATTCATCCGTATCTCCTCTGCCGGCGTCGGCAACAGTTGTGCGAAGCCGGCACGACTGGCGTGCGGCCGCCATCGAACGGAGGTTGCCGCGCGGGGGCGGAAGAAAAGGGATCCGGATCCGGGGGGTGCCCGTCGGGGCGACCGGGTTTGCGGGGCGCGAACGCGCGCGCCTCACGACCGCAGTCTAGGAAAATCTCTGCGGAAAATCACGACCGCCGACGCTGCGTTTTGGAGGAGAAGAACGCATCGCGCAGAACAAGCCCATCGCCGCTTCGCCAAAGGTGGCTGGCTCGACCTCTGACCGGCGCGGGAGATGTGAAAAAGGCGCTTATTTCTTCATGAAATCAGCGCCTTTCGGTATCTGGCGCGCCCGCGACGACGAGCATGGGCACTGGATCGAGCTTGTATCGCTCACCCCTCAAGCTACCAAGACCGACCTCCGTGATCACCGCCGAGCATAATTGGTCCCGACCACGCTGCACATCGTTTCGTTTTGACGCTAGAACGTACTGCCTGCGTAATCCCGGCTCCTTACTCAGAGTCGACGAGCTCATAGTTCGTGCTGCGACCACCTGCCGTCGATTTTTTCAGGACCCCGTGGGACAGCAGTTCGCTGATGTCGCGCAGCGCGGTATCCGAAGAGCACTTGGCGATCGCCGCCCACTTGCTGGTCGTGAGCTTACCCTCGAAGCCGTCGAGCAAGCGGTTGAGCAATTTGATCTGGCGCTCGTTCATCGGCACCCCGGCGAAGCGTTGCCAGAAACGGGCCTTGGCGAGGACGGCATCGAGGGTGACTTGCGCCTGATCGATCGCCCGATGCAAGGTCGCGAGGAACCATGCGAGCCATTCGGTGACGTCCAGGCTTCCTTTCTGGGTTCGTTCGAGAATCTCATAGTAGCTTTTGCGTTCGCGCTGAATTTGCGCCGACAGGCTATAGAAGCGCTGCGGCGTACCCTCGGCGCGGGCAAGAAGCAGATCCCCCAGCGCACGGGCAATGCGACCATTGCCGTCGTCAAAAGGATGAAGCGTGACGAACCACAGATGGCCCAGCCCGGCTCTGATGAGGGGTGGCTCGTTCGGCGCGCCGTTGATCCACGCGAGGAGACGCCGCATTTCGATGTCCAGGCTTGGCGCTGGCGGCGCTTCGAAATGAACGCGCTGGCGTCCGATCGGGCCTGACACCACCTGCATCGGACCATTGGCATCATCGCGCCAAGCACCGATCCTGATTCGGGCAAGGCCAGAATAACCGGTCGGAAACAACGCGGCGTGCCAGGAAAGCAAGCGCTGCGGCGTCATGTCCGCATGGCAGTTTGTAGTTGCGTCGAGGATCATCTCGACCACGCCTTCGACGTGTCGATCTACGGGCGCTAACGCACCGATGTCCACTCCAAGGCGGCGGGCAATCGACGAGCGCACCGACTCGACGTTGAGTTGCTCGCCCTCGATCTCGCTGGTCTTGACCACGTCCTCGGTGAGCGCGTTCAGGCTGGCCTGATCGCGCAGGGCGAGGCCTACGTCGGTAAGACGCCCCATCAGCATGCCTTGCGCCCGACCGACCTCGACCAGGGGACCGGTCAGCGCCGCGAGGTCGTAACGCCAATCGGGCCAGTCAGGCGCCTGCCAGATGTACTCATAATCACCGCTTTTCATGCGGCCATTATGGGCAGTTTTCGCCGCTTGGACAAATCATTCGCCGCAGAACATGCGGCGGATAAAGCGCGCCTTCGCCGCAAGGAAATCGCGCCAGTTGCTTTCGGGGAGGCAGGTCGTTTGGGGGGAGGTACCGCGCCGCAGGCTGCCTATCCCGTCAAAAAGTGAGGAGCTGCCGTGAATCTACTCAATCTGGACAAGAAAATGATTGGAAATGAGGAGATTGAGGGCTGCGCCTGCGCCTCATCCTCTCACGCCGCATTCCTGGCAGGCTTTGTGCCATCAGTCCAAGGAACATCGCGGATCAGATCAGAAATCTGTTTACGTGCCCTGTGCCCAGCGTCGTTGTTCCGCTCAAGTGAAAAAAGGCGCTGATTTCTCAATGAAATCAGCGCCTTTTCGATTCTGGCGCGCCCGAGACGATTCGAACGTCCGACCCCTGCCTTCGGAGTGCATGCAAACAAGGCGCCCCAGAAGAATATATTTTGGCCTAAATCGGCTTCATTCTTTGAAAATCATAGATATTGCGCCAACTAGAGCAGACGCGGAATCGGACGTAATGCCGCTTGAGCCCATGAAGCCCTGCGTTGATGTAATCTCTATGCGTGTCATTTAGTAACCACTTTTTGACTATTGGTGCGGATAGCGTCCGTCAAGGTGGTGTAAATTTCAGGGCCGGACTCCGGTTCGGTTGTCCAGGTTTACACGCCCAGTAGCAGTTGTGCGAAACGCTTTACCCGATGCTGCACTGCCTGCAAGCACGCCAGTAACACGCCGACAGTGTGATTACGCTTGTGCTATAAATTGAGTACGTAATTAGTAATCAAGGAGAGAAGTATGAGCCTACGCATCGGCATGCGCGAACTACGCGCCAAGCTCGCCGAATACCTGGAGTCGTCGACACCGATCGAGGTGACACGGCACGGCCAGACCATCGGCTTCTACATCCCCGTCCCCAAGCAACCGAACCAGTCCGAGCGGGCGGCATTGCTCGAGGCAGGACGGCGCATGCAGGAGGAGATGGCGCGCCTTGGGATCACCGAGGAAGAGTTGTCTGCCGATTTCAAGGTCTGGCGCAAGGCACAGGATGCAACATAAGCGACTGGTGATCGACGCCAACATCCTGATCCGCGCGGTCTTTGGAAAGCGCGTGCGGCAACTCATTGCTGAATCGAGCGAGCATGTGGCGTTTTATGTTGCCGAAGCCAACTTCGAGGAGGCTCAGCGCTACCTCGCGCAACTCGCTCCTGGCCGCGGCATCCCTGAGGCAGTGTGGCGTAACGCGCTCGATACGCTAATGGAGGCCGTGCAACTGATCGGAGCGGATGAGCTGACACTGGTCGAAGCCGAAGCGCGAGCACGCATTGCGCATCGAGATGCGCGCGACTGGCCTGGCCTGGCTGCCGCGCTTCTGATGGACTGTCCGATCTGGACCGAGGATCAGGATTTTTTTGGCACAGGCGTACCGACTTGGACGACGGCAACTGTCGAGCTCTATCTGGGCTCTGATTAGCGCCGACGGATCGCGACATACAGCAACGCTCCCTGCGCTCATGACGTCCAGCCGCCCAAACCGCCTCGCCCAACTGATGGCAAGCGCCGAGCGGATCGAGGTGCCTATCGCCAAGATCGAGGGCATTCATCCGGACGTGCCGGTCGAGTGCATCGACAGTTATCCGAAACGGGCGGATGACTACCTGCGCTTGACGGAAACGGCGGTGTGGATGCTTCTCCTCCAGCATCCCATCGGCATCGTAGTCAGCAGCCAAGCCAAGTCCAAAAGCAAGCCGTACTTCGTTGTCAGCGGCCTGGACACTTGGCGCGCCGTACTCGCGCACAGATTGCAGGTTCCCGCGCCAAAACCGCGTGGCCGCAAACCAAAACTCCCGCACGTGCCGAGCTTCGAAAGCGTCCCGGTCGTGAGCTACACGACAGCGGATAACGTCGAGGACGTCAAACTGCTCGCACACGCTGACTTTTGGCTCAAGCTCACGGCACTTATGCCCGATGCGGCGCTGCGCGACGCGGTGCTCGTTCGCGCCCAAGAACTCATTGGCCGGACCGTCCTATCCGAGACCACGCCCAACCTTATCTCTCTGCGCAGCTTGGCCGGCTTTCTCGGGCATCGCTCTCACGCCCGGCTGAGCCAACTGCGACAAAAATCACCACCGCCGGCGCCGTCCGCGTCAGCCCCCGTATCGACGCCTGAAACAACAGACGAGGAGCCCGATGAGCGCGCTGGCCCGTTTTCGTGAGGCGCTTGCGAACGCCCCTGAAGCCCTCGCGTTGCTGGCGTGGATCGAACCTCCACCCACATTGCAGGCACTTGACCTCGTCATCCGTGGTGTCCAGGTCCTACTGCCCGTATTAGGTCGTGTCAGTGGTGAGGACGACTCAATCACTGAGGCCTCGCTGTCGTTGTGCGCCGCCCTTAGCGCAGGCGTCGATGAAGTCGGCACCGTGCTGCCAAAACTTTCACAGCACGAAGACTGCGACAAGGTCATTGCCGACCCCAAGCGCCAATCCCCGTTTCAGGGCGTCATTGGCGAACACCCCCTATACGCCCTGATTGGCTCCCTGCCGACCACAGACGCTTCCTCTCCTGGCGTGCTCGCAGCCGTACTTGTCATCGTCGCGGCGAAGCAGATCCGCATCACAGGCCGTCCGGGTGCCGACTATAAGAGCAGCATCAAGAACGCCTGCGATGCAGCACGGCTCGCGCTTAACACTGCGGTCATCAATCAACTGCCGACGACTTTCAGTGACCTATCGGCTTATCGCAGCGCCCTTGATCATGAAAGCATTAGCCTTGTAGGGAAAAACAGTGAGCTACGCCACGTCGAGGCGGTCGAGCGCCTGTTGCGATTCCTGCTTCGCAAGACTGGAGGAACCCGTCGTGGCGGGGCCATTACCCGCGAAGACACCCTATCCACAGACGATACGGGATACCGGCCTCTGCGCATCGAGCGCGTCAGCGCGCGGACAACACAATCGATGCGTGCTGAGGCGCGCCAGACGGGGCTTGCTGCCGACGAACTGGCCGAGGATCATGAATTCGTCTCGGTACTCGAACCCGATGCCGACGAGCAGGAAGATGGAGATGTTGAAGCTGAAGAGGCACGACGCTCGACACCCCCGCTGGCGTCACAAGTCCTGCTGCGCCAGAGCCTGATCTCTCAGATCGAGCGTGCCAACCAGTTTCTGCCCACGGATCCGTCCCGACTATCGACTGCAGAAGTTGCGCTCTTCCTGCACGAACTGCGCTTTCAGCTACGCGAAGTTGCGTCGAAAGCCCAACCGGGCACCGGGTACGGCCCCCCGCATCAACTCGCTGTTGAAACCATCATCGGGTTGGCGGTCTGCTTTTGGGCTGGCGTTGTGCCCGCCCACGCCGTCCGTCTACGACTGTACGCCGACGCCGACAGTCTGCCGATTCACTTCCCGTCAAAATCACTCGCCTTCACGATGAAGGAGGGATTTCTTGTCCTGCCGGCCGCGCGACCAAAAGCGTCCCCGTCGTATAAGAAAGCCGATTTTGCCTTGGCGCAGCCCACGTACGATCGTGTTCATCTTCCGCTCGGCCCCTTACTCAGGCCCTACCTAAGGAGGCTTTCGGCTACGCGCCGACTGCGTACGCACGATAAGCCCGATGGTCTCATGGGCACGGACGCCTTCGAGTCGGATTCGACACGGCTGGTCCAGACGATGAAAGATCAGATCCACGTCATTGCGCAAGAAACGCAGTCACGGCTGACGCCGACACGTATCGCGCGCACCCTGTTTTCTCGGCTAGCCGATATGTCGGGCGACCTCGCTTATGCAAGCCTGGTCGCATCGACAACACACCGTCTGTCCGACACACAACTACACTATTTCACTGCGTCGCATACCGAGATTGCGGCGCAGTTCGTGCGCTGCGTACATGCGCTGATGGACGATGTCATCAATGAACTGAAGGCCGCAGGCGCTCCGATCAATGTGCCGCCCCATCCTGAGGCGCTTCAAAAAAAGAACATCCACATCGGCAGCCCGATCTGCCCCAAACGGTCAACAGTCTTGCACCTTGCCAACGCGCTCGAAGCAGCGTTTGAGTGCGCACGCGGTGAGGTGCTGAAACCCGACTACCGCATCCGGCTCCACAACGCGTTCGCGCAATACGTGCACTTCATGCTGCGCTTTGCGACTGGCCTACGCGATGTCGGCGAGCCGCTTCCAGCCTGGGATCGCATCAATCGAGCACGTGGCGTCATCCTCCTCTCCGACAAGGATGATGTCGCGAGCTACTCGTCGCGTCTGCTACCTCTACCTGATTTGGTGCTCGAGCAACTCGAACATTGGGCACGCCATCTGATCGCACTGGAAGGTCATCTCGCTGTCGAGCACGTCATCGATGGCAAGCAGAAGCAGCAACGTGACGGCCTGCTGTTCTATCTCGTACGCAGCAAAGGCCGTGTTCGCCCCGCGCGCTCGAACGATCCGGATATCCGCACGCAACTTGAGCGCACAGCACCCGAATTTCGCCTGCCGCATAACTGCAACCGGCATTACCTACGCTCATTACTCGTCGAACTCGGCTGTCCTGCCGAGTTGATCGATGCGCTCATGGGGCACTGGGTGCGAGGCCGTGAGCCCTGGGGGCGGTTCTCGACGCTGGCGCCCACGGTGCTCGTCGAGCGGTTGCGGCCTTTTGTCGAGCGGGCGCTGCAGACGACAGGCTTCAAGCTTGTGCGAGGATTTGCATGAGTACGGCTCCCTGGGCGGGGTTTCAGCCCATGGCAAGCGCGGTCAAATCCACCGCGAAGGATGTCAAGCGGCGTCGGGAGGCGGCGGAAGAACGGCGCTACGACGTCGAGTGCTGGGTCATCGACTATCTGCGCAACAACGACCTGCAGTCCTGGCTCGAGGGCACGGTGGGGCTCGTCATCCCGGATGAGACGGTCCGCGGGGTCGAAGCTGCGATCCATGAAGAGTTCGCGGGCGACCCGCGCCGCTGGGCGATCAACTTCCTTGTGCGTGGGCTCGAACGCGGACGCAAGGCGTTGAGCTGGCAGGTTCGCCCCCCCGGGCGCATCGTCAAGCTGAGACTGCCCAGCTCCGCGCTCAACCCGGAGCGATTCCGCGAACTCTCCGAGGCGGATAGGCTGCAGACGACATTCGTCGAGCGCTGGCGAACCCACGGCCCCGAGCGGCCCACCGTGCAAGCGGGCGATGTGCTGTTTGCCGCCATCGCCTACAGCGCGATCGTCGCCCCACAGCGACTCATCGGCTTTTGCCAGCATGCGCACACGCACCTGAACCGATTTGAGCAAACCAGTTGGGTGGAGTGGCCAAACGGCACCAGCCGCTGGGATCGGGCGTTGCTCGATCCGATCACCGAGGCCCTGCTGCTGCGTTGGCGCAGCGAGCGGGGCGTCACGCCGCTGCTTGATGGCGCCGTTGTGGCGACCGCCATCTGGCAAGCCATCAACGCGGTGCTGCAGTTAAGGCAGCAGAACATTCGCTCGTTACGCGCGCTGCTCGCACCCTTTCAAAGCTTCTGGGCCTTTGAACTACCGCCTGTGATTCATCGCTGGGCGCTCGGTCAGCAGGCCTCGGCGGTGCTCCCTCCTACAGCCTTTTTCCGGGTGCTGTCCCGCCAACGGTTACGGGCTCCCCTCCCCCTCGTCGAGACGCGCGCTGCCGCGGAGAACGACAATGCAGGGAGCGACCCCATGCAGGACACCCAACCCCCTTCTTCAGTTGATGTCCGGGTGTCAGGTCAGGCGTGGATCCAGAAGCTGCGTGCTGTCGTTCCGCGACGGCAAAAACCCGCCCCCACTGTGCCAAAGGTCAGCCAGGCCTTGAAGGACTTCATCGCCAGCGTTCCAGCCGGCTCTCTCCCTGCCCTGCTCGCGCAGTGGATCCTGCGCGACATCCAGCCCAAGCGCAGTGGGGGTCGGAAATTGCGTATCAGCAGCGCATTCACGCTCTTGAGCCGGATCGATCGGCGCCTGTCCTTGTTCCTCGCCGACGCATCACCGCTGAGTCTGATCGAACCCTGGGACGACATCCTGCTCGAGCTTGCCGGAAGCGTGCGCCCGAGCAACCGCAGTCCGGTGGTCAGCGCGCTGCGCTCCTTTCATCGCTATCTGGAAGACACGCATGGTTTCCCCCCGCTCGATGTCGATCTGGGCGACGGCGCCGAATCGAGTGTGGACGCAAATCTCATCAGTGAAGAAGAGTTCTTGCTGATCCGGCAAGTGCTCGATCGCCATGATCGCAGCCACCCGGATGCGCCGACGCAGATTGCCGCCATCCTTGCCCGGCGCGGCTGTCTGCGCCGCAGCGAGACGCACGGGCTGCGCATACGCGACATCATCGGACATGACCGTCTGACGCTGCTGGTCATGCCGCATCGCAAACGTGCCCTCAAGCGGGGCGCAAGCCGGCGGGCAATCGACTTGAGCGCGCTGTGCACAGAGGAAGAGTCTGCGCTGATTCGAGGTTTTGTCGCGCTGAAACGCGCAGGCACGACCGGACCGGGCGACCCGCTGCAAGACAGCCCCCTCTTCGAGGACCCGGACAACCCCGGCTGGCCGGTGTCGGAGCGCAGGCTCTTTCACCCCATCGAGGCGGCCATGCGCGCCGTCACGGGTGATGCCAGCTTACGGTTTCATCATTTGCGCCACTCGGGGATCAATCTCTATGGCCTGAAGATCTTCGAGGACCTCCTCCCGGAGGTCCCGAGGGTGCTAGAGATGTCCGACTCGGCGCCGACTCACACCCCGGCACCGGCACTGCTCGACGCCCTGGTCGGCCCCACTCATCCGATACGCCCCCGACTCTGGAGCGTGGCGGCGGTTGCCGGCCATGCGACGCCGGAAACCACGCTTGAGAGCTACTTTCACCTGTGCGACTGGGCGCTGTATCGCTTTGCCTTACGCTCCCTCCCGCCCTTGGAGGATGCGTTGGCCGCCGCCCTGGCAGACATGAGCGTCTCGCACCTGCGTGTGCTGCGCCACCGCCACGGCCCTGAACGCGCGCAGTTGTCGGCGCTGTTGTGGGCGCGCCTTCCGCCGGAGCAGGCTGCCCTGCCGACACTGGCGCAATTCGAACCGCTCAGGGCGCTCGATTGGACGCCTCCCGAGACGGCCGACGACGCCCCGCCGGCGGAACTGGCACGTCCCGCCCCCTGCCTGCTGCTCGACGCATTGCGGCGAAACAAGCCAGAGACCGCGTTGGGCGCCCCCCAGGACGCTGACAAATATCGAATGCGGATGCTCCGTGCCGCCCAGGCCCCGAAGCGTTTCTCGGAGGAGGCCCGGAGCACCGTGAGCATCGGTCGTGTGCGTATCGATCGATCCTGGCCACTGCCCGGTCTTCCGCCCGCCACGGCTGAGCGCATTCAGGGCGACAGCCTTGGCCTCGCGCTCTCGAAGCTCGGTGTGCGCTACCCACGCTTACTTGCAAAGTGGGTCAGTCTCTATGCTAAGTATCGCTACCCACGGGCGCACGCGATGCGCTTGCTGCACCCCTCCCAAGCGGCCTGGTGGCTTCGCGTGCTACTGCGCGCAAGCGCTGGGGCGAACGCAAATCTGAATTCGAAAGACGAACACTTTCTGCAGATCATGGCCCAGCATTCGCCGGCCAAGCGCTCACGCCAGAGCCCCAGTGCGCAGCGCGCACACTGGCAGGCCGTTATGCCAGACGAGATCCTGTGGGCACCCATTCAGAATGGGGAAGCATCGGCCAGCACTGGCACACCGCCTTACGGCACACTGAACGTCTGGATCCGCCCCCCCCGTAGCGCCGATGCCGGCAGTCGCCAGAGCTGGAGCAGACGCGGGGGATCGGCGCTGGAACTAGCCGCCTACTACTTGCTCCTCACGCTTGATTGACCGTTACGACGTTGGTCTGCGTCCTCTCAGTCGTCGTTTCCAAGGTTCGACCAGAGGCTGCGTACGCCAGGCCTGCTCAGGCCAGGGCTTCCGCACCTTCATGTCAAAACTCAAGCAACTCGGCACGAAATGCGTCCGAACTAGATAGTGTCGTCACAAGACCCGAGCCCAGATGGCGATGCAGCGGATCTGGGCGGCCGCCAGGAATGAATCGGCATTCTTGGCATATCGGGTGGCAATCCCGCGCCAGCGCTTGAGTTGCAGGAAAACGTTTTCGACCAGATGCCGATGGCGGTACAACGCCACATCATAGGCACGGGGCGTCTTGCGGTTCTTGCGCGGTGGAAGCACCCCCTGCATGCCTTGCTGGGTGGCTTGCTCCACAAGGGCGTCGCTGTCATAGCCCCGATCGGCCAGCAGATGTTCTGCACTCAAGCCCTCGATCAAGGCTGCGGCCTGGGTACAATCGGCCGTCGTGCCATCAGTGAGCAGGATGCGCACCGGCATGCCATGGGCGTCCACGGCCAGATGCAGCTTGCTGTTCAGCCCCCTTTTGTGACCCCCATAGCCTGATTGCCACCGCGAGCACCCGCAGCATGCGGATGGACCTTGGCATGGGTGGCATCGATCATCAGCCATTCAAAGTCCGGCTCGGTGACCAGCGCTTCGAGCAGCTGCGCCCACACGCCCTTGTCCCGCCAGCGGCAAAAACGGCGGTGCGTATTCTTCCAGTTGCCATAGTCCGGGGGCAGATCACGCCACGGGGCGCCGGTACGCAGAATCCAGAACACTGCGTTGATCCTAAATCCGGCAGTTACCCCAGCCCATCTGCATGATCAGCCAGCAAACGGAGGGGGTTCGGTGGCCCGATGGCTGCCAGCGTGCGCTTGAGCTGCTCACAGCAGCGCA